>CAWGCA010000017.1:0-21032 GCA_963820955.1 uncultured Gammaproteobacteria bacterium
GGTCGCGAAAGAATAACTTCCAATTTTACGAGGGGCTGAGGGTGTAGTTCCACTTCGGGAGTTCTGCGCCCTTCTTGATCGGCAACTCGCTCATCAGCGACTTTGGTATCTTGATGCCTTTTTCGTATTGCTTTCGGACAAGATGCGCTCGCAAGCGCAATCCGGTCGTCGTGCGAGTTCTGCGGATATAATTGAGGATGGTCTCATAGCTGTCCAAGGGGCGGCCTGCCCAGTTCTTGCTGATCTCACTAAACAGCCGATGCTCGATAGGATTCCACTTCGAGGCGCCTGATGGGTAGTGAGCGACTGTGACATTAAGCCCATGGCGTTCGCAAAGCTTGCGATGTAAGCCGTATTTCCATGCTCGGCAGCTCGGTCCGTTGCTGCCGCCACAGTCAGCCAGGATGGCGATTTGCTCGGCTTGCCCGTAGCGCCTTTGCCCTTCGTACCGCCACCACTTTTCGATGGAATCTACCGCGAATTCCGGTGTGTCGTAGGAGGTACCGACGAACACCGTACCTTGATTGGCCTGCAAGTCATAGACCCCGTACGGGATAGCGATGCCCTCGGCCTGAGATCGGAAGTCGTGATCGTTGACCAGCACAGGTTGGTGCTCCCAGGTTGCGCCGGTGTTCTTGAACTGTCCGACGAGCTCTTTCTTCTTGGTGTCCACGCTGATCAGTGGCAAGCCTTCGGCAGCACAACGTTCGCGCAACTCGGCGATACAGGAAAACTGCGCGTCGCGGTCCTCGGGAGAGACCCTGGAGAGCTTCTTGTGATTGACGCGCAACGAGTAGTCCATCTGCTTGAGCAGCTTGGCCACCGTTCTGTCGCTGACCTTGATGCCAAGCGCCTGCAACTGACCGGCAATCTTGGCCGTTGTCCTGTGGGTCCACTTCAATCCCGTCATTGGGTCGCCGGCTGTCTCGTGCTGCATCAGCTCTTTGATGCAGGCGATCACTTCCGGTGTTTTTTTTCCACCGGTTTGCGCCCGCCGCCGGTTGCGCGTACCCGTTCGACTTCGATGTCTTGCTCGAGCAACTCGCGCCTGCCTCGTGCAACGGTGCCGACATTGAGACCCAGCAACTCGGCAATGCGCGTGTCGCCGCCATGGCCGCTCTTCAGGGCTTCGAGTCCGGCATACAGACGTCGCTGTTTCTCATCGAGGACGCTGAAAAAGAGCACGACGGCCGCTCGTAGCTCATCAGGGAGAATAGCCGGCTCGGGCAAGGGACCGGCCACCCCCGGCTCGGCAAGAAGCATTCGGCGCGCCACGAGTTGTTGGCGTTTCCGGCCCGAGTCCGCTGCGCAGTATAGGAACCGCCCCGTCACCTCATGGCGAGACAATCGCCCCGCGTGAACGAGTTTTCGGAGTGCGTCCTTGGTTACTACATGGAGTAGATTATCGAGCTCGTCGACGAAGTAGCCTATCTCGCCGGCTTCTATGAACGCGATAATCGTCTCGAGTAGCGTCCCGCAGACCGAAAACCAAACCTCACGGTAGGACCACAGACCCTGCTCATCGAACTCGGCGACGTCATTGAGTGTGTAATACCGGCCACAGTGGGAGTAGCTCGTGAGGCACGATAGTTCCCTCAGTTTTCGGAAAGCGGTCCGCCGCGCATCGGTGCCGAGCACCGCCATCAATTCCGGCAAGGTAGCAATTTTTTGCTTGCGCAGCAGCGCAGCGGCGGCATCGGGGGCAAATTGAGTCGGCCTCATTATGGCATCTTGACGATTCTAAAAGCGTCAATGTGCCATAATAACAGTTATGTGTCAATCGTGTGAATTTGCGGAAAATACTCGAATTCACCGAAAAAACGTCAGCCGCAGCTATAGGATGTATGACCGCGTCTAGGCACAATAGCGATCAATTCACTGGTGTTAATGTTTCGTCGCCCCTTATTACCTTGACGGGGTACTAGCCTCCACGGTCATCGTTATCTGATGCCGGGAACGGCAAACGCCGATTGGGATGGTCGAGCGGCATATCAAGATACGCCTTGCGGGTCGCGTCCGTTGCAAAATAGATGGTTAGCTTGCCATCGGCCAGGGATGGATGATTCAAGACATCTGCAATATCCTCGCCGGTCATGGGATCTATGGTGTTGATGAGAGACTCCGGTTCGTGCAATCGATGGCTTTGAGTCTGATCGCGAGGCAGAAAATTGGAAGCGACCAAATCAATTTTATCGAATCTCTTGGTAGCTTTTGTCTGAAAAAGTGGTAATGATGACATGGTTATCTCCAGTGACTCATCAACGCCGCTTGTCAAGCTGCGCGTTGTGCGCCGCTTCCTGCGGAAACTCCACCCAGTTCGTTTAAAGGATTCCGAATTCCGGAAGGGGTGTGGTGATGGTTGTTTATAACTTAGTCGTTTACTAGGAAAATAGCCAATCACTTTAATTGATAAGATGGATGCGAGTTGGTGTCTAACTAGATACATAGTGACTGCGGCGCATTGTATGCGCGGCTAAGGATGTGATATGTCCAGCAAACTAAGAGCGGAAAAGGACGCATTGGGTGAGGTTATGGTTCCCAGCGACCGTTTATGGGGCGCGCAGACCCAGAGATGTCTGGAATACTTCAAGATCGGATCAGAGCGGATGCCGGAAGCAGTTATTAGGTCGCTTGCACTGGTGAAAAAAGCCGCTGCTCAAGCCAATGAATCTCTGGAGGTTATATCCCCGGAAATCTCAATTCAGATACAGAAAGCTGCCGACATGATCATTCGCGCCGAATATCGCGATGAGTTTCCGCTTACTCCATGGCAGACCGGCTCTGGTACCCACACCAACATGAACATGAATGAGGTGATCGCCAATATCGCCAATCGGAACCTGGACTATCCGTTAGGAGGCAAAAACCCCATTCACCCCAACGATCACGTCAATCTGAGTCAGTCTTCAAACGATGCTTTCCCAACGGCCATGCATGTCTCATACGCACAGGAGACTACCGCGAGTCTGCTTCCCCGGCTCGACGCACTTGCCAAAGAACTGCGGAACAAAGGCCAAGCCTTCGTGGAATTACTGAAAATGGGCAGGACCCATATGCAAGATGCAACGCCTTTGAGCGTTAGTGACGAGATCGGTGCTTGGGCTACGCAAATCGAACAGGCGAGAGACCGTTTAGAATCTGGTCTGCAGGAGATATACCCCGTTGCCCAAGGGGGAACGGCCGTGGGAACGGGACTCAATGCGCCAGAGGGATTCGATAGCCTGTTCTGCGAGAAACTCGCGGCATTGACAGGCTTGCCCTTCCGTACATCGAATGACAAATTTGCCGCCTTGGCAGCCCATGATGGTCTGGTGGCAGCATCAGGGGATTTGAATCGGCTGGCCGTTGCGCTGTTCAAAATAAGCGCTGATGTCAAGCTACTAGCATCCGGTCCCAGGGGAGGGCTGGGCGAGTTGATACTTCCTGCGAACGAACCGGGATCATCAATCATGCCAGGCAAAGTCAACCCGACCCAGGCAGAGGCCCTGGCCATGGTGTGCTGCCAGGTAATGGGAAACCATCATGCGATCAGCATGGCTGGTAGCCAGGGGCAACTCCAGCTCAATGTCTTCAAACCCGTTATCATCGTGAATTTGCTCAATTCTGTTCAGCTACTAGGTGATGTATGTGACAGTTTTCGAATGCATTGTGTAAAAGGGCTAGACCTGGATCGAGACCGCCTTGCCGATCTGGAGAAAAAGTCTCTGATGCTGGTTACAGCCCTGGTGCCTGCGATTGGTTACGAAAAAGCTGCAAAGATCGCCCACACCGCTCACGCGGATCGCACCACCTTGAAACAAGCGGCCTTGAAACTTGGATTTGTGAGGACCGAAGAATTCGACCGGTTGGTGAACCCTCGCTCCATGCAAAAGCCCTTTTCGGTGAAAAACCAGAGGTAGCTGAGATGTCCAATTCAGTCGCTACATTGCAAACCAAACGCGCCCTAAAACAGTATGGGATCTCCTGCGAATATTTCAGCCTTGTCGAAGCAGCGGTCACGAGATCGCGTTCCGGCCGGCGTGTGTACTGATGCAGGATTTCACCGGCGTGCCTGCGATCGCAGACGTGGCCGCCATTGCCAACATGGCGCCGGAATACGGTGCCACCTGTGGCATCTTCCCAATCGATGCAGAGACTCTCAGGTATCTTAACTTCACCAATCGCAACGGTGCTTTGGTCGAACAATATGCCAGGGCCAATATGCTCTGGCACGATGACCACAACCCCAATCCGATTTTCTCCACTGAGATTGAGTTGGACCTGTCGAGCGTTGAGTCATCACTCGCTGGACCGAAACATCCACAGGATCGGGTTGCACTGTCGGCTGCCAAGGCATCATGGAACAGATCCTCGACGAGCATGCCTCGACCAAAGACCGATCAGTACCTGTTGCCGCACAGGACCATAGCCTGCGAGAAGGGGACCTGGTCATCGCCGCCATTACCTCGTGTACCAATTCCTCCAATCCCGATGCATTAATGGCCGCCGGTTTGTTGGCACAGAATGCACGGCGAAAGGGGTTGCAGACGATGCGTTGGGTCAAGACTTCGCTTGCGCCGGGCTCGAAAGTGGTGGTCGACTATCTCGAAGCAGCCGGGCAGCAGACTCACCTCGATGCACTGGGATTCACTATTACGGAGTTTGGTTGTACTACCTGTATCGGTAATTTCGGTCCGCTGAATCCGGAGATCGCCGCTGCTGTCGACGACAACAAGATGATGGTTGTTGCTGTGCTTTCGAAAAACCGAGGTTTCGAAGGCCGCATCTCACCGCATTTTTAAGCCAGCTATTTAGCTGCTCCCGCTCTGGTGGTGGCCTATGCACTGGCCGGCACCGTGCAGATCGATTTTGTATCCGATTCAATCGGAACAGACGAGGAGTACGCTCCGGTTTATCTGAAAGACACCTGGCTATCGAATATCGAGGTTTCCGCTATAGTTCAGGATACAGTCAAGACGGAAATCTTCGCGCAGCGCTACCAGGAAGTATTCAATGGCCCCCTCCTGCGCGGCAGAACATTGAGATAACCCTGGGAAAGACCTGTCAATGGTATGAACACTCCACCTACGTTCGGCAACCGCCTTTGTTCGAGAGTCTTTCGCGTGAGCCACGGATGATCGACGATATTCGACAGGCCAGGGCTCTGGGTATCTTCGGGGACAGCTTGACCACGGACCACATTTCCCCTGCTGGGTCTATCAAACAGGATTCCCCGGTCGGTGTCTACCTGAGGTCCAAGGGTCTCGAAGTGGCGGATTTCAACAGCTACGGGGCCGGCAGAGGTAATCACGAATTCATGACGCGGGGAACCTTTGCTAACTCCTTATCCGCAATCTGATGTTAACGGACCTGCAAGGCGGCTTCACCTGTCACCATCCGACCGGTTCGGTGTTGAGTATCTATGATGCGGCGATGCGGTAACTGGCCGACGGTGTGCCTCTGATTGTCATTGGCGGTCGTGAATACGGTATCGGGTCGTCGCGGGACTAGGCAGCCAAAAGGGCCTCTGTTGCTGGGCGTCAGGGCCGTAATCACCGAGAGTTTTGAACGCATACACCGTACCAATATCGTCTGTATGGGTATTCTTGCATTGCAGTTCGAAGACGGAGTTCCAGCGCAATTCCTTCAACTGACAGGCGAAGAAATATTCGCAATTAATGGCGTCGCGAAGCTATACAAGGCCCGACAAAGCTGTGAGTTACCGAGCTTCCCGCATGGCCCACTAGGCGAACCAGTTAACAAGGAGGGGGTCTCTGTTGGTGTTAACGAACCCGGAATTCTTCAGTTTTCCGGAAAATTGCGTCCCACTTAGAGCGCATCGATAGTGATGCCCCGTCGTTAAGGGTCTTGCGGCAGCTTCCTTTTCCAATAGAGGTGCATGATAGGCCGTACAGAGATGCCGTGGAGCAGGATGGAAATGGTCACTGTTGCTAGCGTGATGGAGACGATCTGTTCAGCCAGGGGGTCGGGCAGGCCATGATTAACGGCATACATCAAATAGTAGATCGAACTGATACCGCGGATGCCGAACCAAGCCATTATCAAGCGCTGATCCCGTGAGATCGGCGCACCTAGCAGGCCTAGCCATACCGACGTGGGGCGGATCACCAGAAACAGCACCGCCAGCACTCCTAATGCGCTGGCGGGAAGATGGACAAATGGTAGCAGCGCTCCTACCAGCAGCACCACGGCCAATTCGCAGACCCTCTCCATCTGTTCGTTGAAGCCCTACACTGCCTGCATCATAAAGGCGCTGGCGTGATCGGCATGGATGGCATGAGCGATGGGCTCGTTATCGGCCTGACCTTGTCGAGGTTCGGCGGTGAATATATGAATTCTCCCGGATTGCTCCTTCACCCGTTGCAGCGCTAGGCCCGCGGCGAATACGGCTAGAAAACCATAGGCCTGGGCAAGCACGGAGACCCCGTAGGCGAGGGCGATGAGCCCCAGGGCCAGAAATTCGTCCAGCCCGACGGACTCCTGGTGACGGGTCCTCAGATAGACCACCAGCTTGCCGATCAATGCACCGAGGATTCCACCAATCAGCAGGCCACCGGTGGTAGCCCAGACCACGTCCATCGCCAGCCAACGCCAACCCCCGGTTCCAAGGTTGTGTAGGCCCAGCAAACCCAAACCCAGCATCACAAAGGGAAATGCAGTACCGTCGTTGAGTCCACCCTCACCGGTCAGACTGAAGCGCAGGCGGTCGCGATCGCTCGAGGATTCGACCTGGACGGCCGAGGCCAGCACCGGGTCGGTGGGCGCGAGAATTGCGCCTAGCAGAACCGCCGCGCCCAGTGGAAGGTCCAGTAGCAGCGTGCCAGTCAGTGCGATCAGCGCAACAGTGATTGTCATCGAGATAAAGGCAAGGCGTAGCGGTAACAGCCAGTGCCGGTTCGACAGAGGCAGACCCAGCTTCAGGCCGACTGAAAATAGAGAGATCAGCACCGCTACCTCGGTCGCCCGTTCCAGGAAAGCAGCGTGGTTCAGGGGGTTGAGCGCCAAGATTCCCCAGCCGGCTGGGCCCAGGATGAATCCGGCCATCAAATAAAGTATGGCGGTACTCAGGGGTAACCTTTTCAGCAGCGTACCTGACAACACCATGGCGATCAGTAACACACCGAGGATAATGGCCCAGGTCGCAAAGGTCATGGCTGGTGTACCTTAAGGTTTCAGTTGCTGAAGGCCATCAGGTTTCTGGGTTCTTGATTTCTTACCCACAATAATAATGTCCTTTGAATAGTGGAAGCAAAACTGCCATTACCGGTATGTAAGTTTTGTGGTGTAAGTATCCGTCTACAGTCCTGGTCAGGTCGTTAAAGAGATTTAGCTCAATGCCGTTTTGAAAATTCGAATAACCACGCTGCACTAACGTGTTGAGTCGCATCAGGACAGTGACAAGGAAGGACAGGCAAAGCTTTGGGCTGTGGCCGAATATTCCGGAATTATGTAGCAACTGCACATGATTCCGGGCGGTACAGCAGTCACAATCCCGGGCACGAAAACAGCACGGGGCATTTCCATGGCAGAATCACATGTTGTGACCGGCTTGGTGGCCAAGCGTAAGCGTGTCTTCGATCTCGTGATGCGAAACAGGACTTCCAAGTCCCTCTTTCGCACTCGATCTTCGACGGCCTTTATTGCCCCGGCCGCCCTGCGTCCGTGCCGCTTCGCCACACCATCGCAAGCTCGGTGCTGGCTACGCAGCACTTCCGCAAACGGCTGGACGCCGCGTTCGGATGCGATCTTTGTTTCCCCTTTGGCGCGCAAGCGCACGTCGGGTAAACAGTCTCGCCTCGCGGCTACCGGGGACTACGCGCTTTCGCTTCGCTCTCCATGGCGCGCAGCGGGGGCAGTTGGCGGGGCGGATCGAACAGTGTCGCCGGGAACTGGAGCGGTTGGTGGCAGACGTGGGCCACCTGGATGGATCGATCAAACTGTTCGCGCCGGACTACAAGCTTGAGGGTATCCGTGCAAAGGTCCCTCGCCAGCGCAATCAGTTTTTTCGCCAGGGGGAATGCCAACGCCTAGTCCTGGAGATCTTCCGGGATGCCGAAAACCCCTGTCCACACGCCAAATGGCCGAGGCCTTGGTGAATCGTAAGGGACTGGAGGCGACCCCGGCGATGATTGAGCAGATGCGCAAGAATGTCTGGAACATAGTGAGGCGGCTCGCCGGCAACGGCGTGATTCGGGACGCAGGAACGGAGGGGGGCGCTAAGACCTGGAAAGCGTGTTGATGCTCGGGGCTCAACTCGCCAAGCGCTCTTGCAGGCGTTTGTTGCCCTGCCAATAGCCGCACCAGTCCCGATGGGTGAGGGTGCGCGCGCACTTGGTTAGGATGTCGTGGAAGATCTTGCCGTTGCTCCAGCGCCGGGTGTCTTCCCGGTAGGCCGCCTCGTTGGCATAGTTGGCCAGGTGGCGGTTGCCGAACTTGTGGGTCTGGCCGATCTCCATGCGCCGAAAACGCGAGAAGTAGGATTGCGCCTGGTTGTTGTTCGTGCCATCGTCGGCCCAGTACTCACGCTGATGATTGACCCGCCGCATCGGGAAGTGGGCATGCAGCAGGTCGTAGGCGTCAGACTCGTCGGCAGAAATGACGGTTCCAGGGGCGATGAAGTGTTTGGCCAAGGTGCCGACATCGGTTTGGTTTTCCCGCCGAATCACGAAGCTCAGGGTCCTGCGCGCACCAACGGGCCCTCGCGCACCGCTCTCCTCGCAATGCTTCTCACGCATCACCAGGATACAACGCTTATCCGGATCCTGGTTCTGTGCTAGCCGTCGATCAACCCGCTCTTCTTTCTTGTTCTGTGGGCGAATATGGCCGTTCACATAGGCACCGTCCACCTCGACCGCTCCGGACAGCGGCGTCTCATCGCGCTGTACCATGAGACTCTCGCGGATCTTGTGCACCAGCACGAAGGCAGTCTTGTATTGAACCCCCAAATCACGGCTGATCTGCAAGGCTGAGAGACCTTTTGCCGCGTTGGTATAGAGTGCCACTGCGGCCAGATAAACCCGAAGCGGCAACTTGTGGTGGGCAAAGATCGTCCCGGAGGTCACCGAGAAAGTGTGTGCGCACGCCTTGCAGCGCCACTGCCGGCGACTGGGCAGGAACCAGTGACGTTCTCCGACCCCGCATACCGGACAGGCCACTTGCTCACCTTTGCCCCAACGCAGTTCCCGAAAAAGCTCGAACGCATTATCGTCGCTGAGCGTAAAGATTTCCCGCACCGACAACGAGCGGGCCTCGGCTGAGAGGAGGAAATGTTGCGACATGGCAGTCTCCGGATGTGCCCAACTCGCCCTCAGGATACCTCAGGTACTGGCTCATTCCGTGAGTCCATGCCGCGCTAAGTTGTTGATTCGCCCTAATGTGCGGTTGCTACATAATTCCGGAGATGAGCATGTAAGCCTCTTATGGACGCGTCATGATCGGCCTGTGGGGAAAACGATTTCGCAAACGGGAAAACGCTCTGAGCATTTCAGTATTGTGGTCAGAACGATTAAAACACGGTTGAACTGTATTTGCGTTAAGACGCTGTTTATACAGTCTATTTCGTGATATTTGATGCTCTGTGATCAGTGCTGTCCCATTAACCTCCAACCGTCATGCCGGACTTGATCCGGCATCCAGTGAACGCATTGAAAAACCTGGATTCCGGACAAGTGCTTCGCACTTTCCGGAATGACGAACATCAGTGTTCAAATTCATGTCTATGCCGCAACTAATCACTATGAAAGAGCTGTCGTATCAATGCGTTCCAGTTATATGTAACGCAACTTAATGGGACAGCACTGCTCTGTGATAGTCTTGTGTTTTGATGCGATGAGAAGGCTTGAGCCTCCACGGGGTTGAATCATCGTTACTTCATTTAAATGGTTTTCAATTCAGCAGGTTTAGCCGCTGAGTCAAGAACATATTGATAATGACATTTTTCATGCTATCAACATTTGTGTCCGCCGGAAAACCTGCGCCAATATTGGACTCTGGCGGGCTATTTACAATCGAGTGGGAATAGGGTTAGAGGCCTGGATTCGATAATGACCGGGGAACTGGCAGATCAGGATCGGGTGTTCATGCGGCGGGCGCTGGCACTCGCAGAAAAAGCCGAACAAGAGGGAGAGGTACCGGTTGGGGCGGTGCTGGTACGGGACGGTGACATCATCGGCGAAGGGTGGAACCGTTCCATCGGCAATCATGATCCAAGCGCTCATGCTGAGATCCAGGCCCTGCGTGACGCAGGTGGCCGAATGGGCAATTACCGGCTGCCGGACACCAGCCTTTATGTAACGTTGGAACCCTGTCCCATGTGTGCCGGGGCAATCATTCATGCCCGGGTGAACCGGGTGGTGTTTGGCGCTAGAGATCCCAAGGGTGGGGCGGCGGGCAGTGTCTTCGATTTTCTGCCTTCCGACCATCGATTCAACCATCGGGTGGAGGTGCAGGGCGGGATCCTGGAGCGGGAGTGCGGTGAACAGCTGCGCGCTTTTTTTGTTTCCCGTCGTTAACCGGCAGAGCAGTCCAGGTCGGCGTTTGGAGAGTCCTGAAGTCGGCCGATGCGTAGAAATCGGTACTCAAAGCACGGCGGGTGTTGTTGACAGCGCCTGTGTCTTTGTTTTCGGCTTTTCCTGACGCTGTGTGTTGTCCCATACTAGCAGATCATAGTAGCTTCGAATGTTGTCGACGTAGGTTACTGGCTCACGGCCGCGAGCGTAGCCGTGTTTCAAGGTACTGTAGTATTTCTCCTGGCTCAACAGCGGCAGGTACTGTTTTATATCGGCCCATTTGTCTGGGTCGCCGCCGCTCCGTTGGGTGAGGATACGGGCGTCTTCCAGGTGGGCGAAGCCGACGTTGTACCCAGCCAGGGCCAGCCACAGGCGGTCTGGCTCCTGAATTCTTTCGGGGATTTTTTTCTCCATGAGCCGCAAATAGCGGCTCCCCCCGAGTATGCTCTGTTCGGGATCCTGCCGGTCCTTGATGCCGAGCTGTTTTGCCGTTGCTTGCGTCAGCATCATGATTCCTTTGACACCGGTGGGAGAGACGGCCTTCGGGTTCCAATGGGACTCCTGGTAGCCGATTGCCGCCAGCAATTGCCAGTCCAGTCCGGTTTCCTCCGCCGCCAGTTTAAAATAGGGGATGAGCAAGGGCAGGCGCTTGGCTGAGTGTCGTCGAAAAGTGCGGGTATCGACGAATCCGAGCCTCTCGGCATGCCCGTAATAACGTTCGATCAGTTGATCCAGCTTGCCTTGATTTTTTATCTTTTCCAGGAAGTCCCGGGCGGCGTTGTACAGGCTGCTGTCCTCCGCATGAGGAAAGGCCCAGGCCAGTGGTAGTGGTGTTGTCAGGTCGAAGGCGACCTTCAACTCGGGATGAAAGCGACGGCTCAGGGCCACGACATTGGAGTCGGCAACGGTGTAATCGATGACCTGTTCTTTCACCAGGTAGAGCAGTTCCTCGCTGTCGAGTTCGCTTTGCGCCACCCATCTTAGTTTGGGGTACTGAGTCTTCAGTTTTTCCAACACCTCCTCGTGACTGCCGCCTCTTACGATCTCCAGGTTGCCGACAATGGTATCGGTGATCTTTTTCGGGCGTTTGCTGCCCGCCCGGTAAACCAGTTGCTGGGTGATATTCTGATAACCAGGTCCGAACCGGACCTCGGTCTCCTTGTTGTTGGTGACAGTGAGTCCAGCGGCGGCGAAATGAGCCTCTCCCGCGACAATTTTAGGAATGATCTCCTCGAAACGATCCGGAATGATGAATCTTGTTTTTACCCCCAACTCCCGAGCGAAAAGAGTGACCAGTTCATACTCCAGTCCCTGCAGTCCTTCCCTACCCTCATAGTATGTGGTGGGGCTGTTGCGGGTGATTACGAGCAGTTCTCCTTCCTCCTTGATACGTTCAACCAGCGGTTTGGGTATGCTGCAACCGAGCAGCAGAGAAAACAGCAGAATGGAGGCGACGGAACGCATTATCGACAGCGGGTTAGAATCTTTCCGAAAAGGGGTTAGTTGCAATGCCGGTATTTGTGTAGAATTATCGGCACATTGTAAAGCAGGTTGAGAGTTTCTTCCCGAAATCGGGAGATTCATCTCCGAACTGGTTTTCAGGAGAGGTGCCGGAGCTGGCCGAACGGGCTTGACTCGAAATCAAGTGAACCCTATGGGTTCCCAGGGTTCGAATCCCTGCCTCTCCGCCATTATTTCATTTAAAACAATTAGTTGTAAGTCTGTTTCACTCTCAATCCCAGCCTTTTATCAGCTTTAGGCGCTACGTCCCGAATAACGACGTCTTGGATGGAAGGAAAGAGAAACCCCGCCGAGGCGGGGTTGGTTTGGGTAGGGTTGACGCGATGTCGGCTTTCATCCGATAGATCGCTAACTTTTTCGAGTTTCGAATTCAGGAATGTTGTTGGCCAGGCGAGTTATATTACGCCAACCCATAGCAGGGTTCCCGCTGTTACTACAGTCAACACAGCGACGGCAGCGGCGGCACACCAAACACACACATTTCCAATTTTCTGGGTGATTGCACTCATATATTGTCCTCCTATCCTAATAATCCTTTGCTAACTCAATGAGCTTCAAATCCACTACGTATGCTGGTTAAATAAATTCGTACAGCTGAAGGGTAAATACGCCTCAAGTGTTTTGCAAGGGAAAATTTCCTTTATAATCAATATTTAACTCTATTATGGAATACTAATTCCTCGGTTTCTAACGACTGACTTCCATCAAATTCGGCTATTACATTTGATGTGTCCCGCAGCTTTGAGCTAGTGCACCCCGCCACTAATCCTGTAGGAGCACCCTCCCCGAGCAAAACTTCCATGTCTAGGTTTGCTCTCCGAAATAGTCGCTCCACTCTCTGGGGGTGGTGCCGATAAATTGGTTACACACACAGATACAAGAATAAACAAATAAAGAATTAAGAAGGGTTGCTATGGCTACGAACGTCCCACGGATGAAAAAAAAACTACCGAAAGGGGTAATATTGAACGCCTACCCTGACAGTATAGGGGGAACCCTGGCTGATACAGTGGATATGCTTAAAAGGCCGGAACTTAAAGACGCATTTTCATTGTTCTACATTCTGCCTTCTTTTTTCAATAGTGATTTGGATCGAGGATTTTCGATCATCGATTACAATCTCAATGAGGAACTTGTTTCCCGGAAAGATATTGAGGAGCTGGATAAGCTCAACATCACGTTGAAGTTCGATCTTGTATTAAATCATCTTTCCGCAGGCTCTCCTCAGTTTCAGGATATATTGAGACATGGAGATGAATCGGAATATAAATCCTTTTTTATCGATTGGAATGATTTTTGGCGTTCGCACGGGCGCATGGGTGATGATGGTTATGTGATTCCAAAAGAAGACTATCTTCAGAGGCTCTTCATGAGAAAGCCGGGTCTTCCAATACTAAAAGTCCGGTTTCCAGATGGTTCCGACAGACCTTACTGGAATACGTTTTATCAAGAGGTGACTTACCAGGAAATCGGCCCCAAGGATTTGGCGGGAATCGACGGGTTCCCTCAAGAGGAGGCCGAGACCGTTGCAGCGATTGTAAATGATGCCTTAAGGGCGAAAAAGGACGTTAGTGAAATAGAATTGGGTGCATATGCCCGTTACAAAGGAGATGTAGTATCTGTCGTTGAGCGCAACCGCAACTATTTGGGGCAAATGGATTTAAACGCTGAATCTGAAGAAGTTTGGGATTTTTACGAGGAAACCTTTAGAAAACTGCGCGACTATGGTGCAAAGCTAATCAGGCTCGATGCATTTGCCTATCTGCACAAGCAACCTGGCATGATCAACTTTTTCAATAAACCCGGGACATGGGAGTATTTGGAAAGACTGAAGGGTATAGCAGAAAAGTATGATTTGATTCTTCTCCCGGAGATACACTCCGAATATGGCTACGGTCTTCATGAGGAAGTTGCAGACAAAGGCTTTCCGGTCTATGACTTTTTCTTTCCAGGTTTGGTTATTGATGCGCTTGATCGTGGAACAAACA
Source organism: uncultured Gammaproteobacteria bacterium (assembly GCA_963820955.1). Classification (GTDB taxonomy): domain Bacteria; phylum Pseudomonadota; class Gammaproteobacteria; order Chromatiales; family Chromatiaceae. The sequence continues at coordinate 14,018 of CAWGCA010000017.1, forward strand.
CCCATCTTTTGCGCTGGATAAGGGAGATATGCGAGAAGGGTATCAGAACGGTTAACATGCTCGGGTGCCACGATGGTATTCCTGTACTTGACTTAAGAGGCGAAGAGGTTGTTGGGGTCTCAAAAACCGGATTGTTAACGGATGAGCAAATCGATGCTGTTGTAGAAAGAATAATGGAGAGGGGTGGAAGGGTAAAAAACCTATTTGGTCCAGATGGTAAGAAAATATCGTACTATCAAGTCAATGCGACGTTTTTCAGCGCCTTAGGCGAAGATGAACAAAAACTAAGACTTTCTCGAGCGATTCAAATGTTTATGCCGGGTATCCCGCAAGTCTGGTATCTTGACCTTTTTACAGGAAAGAATAACTATGCAGCGGCAGACAATGCTGGTGCCGCGGGACATAAAGAAATAAATCGTACAATGCTCACCAACAGTGATATTGAGCAAGGCCTGAATGAATCAATCGTGCAAGACCAACTTCAACTCATTACACTGAGAAATACATCACCTGCTTTTGATGGTGAACTGAAGATTGTTAATACAGATGAAAATTCTTTAGAGTTGACGTGGAAAAATAAAACATGCACGGCAACATTGAAGGCAGATTTACGCGACTTTAACTTTACTATCGAACTTAATGATGAAGCCGGCGTTGACAGTCTAATGGCCTATGGTTAGACAACTAAGCCGAAACGATACCGAGGGACGATAGGTAACGCGTATCTGGCGCTGACTATTGAAATGCTATGAGCTTTTCATCGATTGCGTTACAGGCCAGTGGCTATATCGTAGTTTCCCAAGGCTTACATCTCTTCTTCCGGCGGAATACCAAGATAGGCCAGTGTCCACACTGAAATAACAATGATCCAGTCTGTCAATGTCGTGAAGAGTGCACGGAAATCGAAGCAAGACTCCAGGTGGCACTTGTTCACGGGACAATTTAATAAAACGTTTTTGAAGGATTGGCATGAAAATACTAGCTACTGATTTGGACAGGACGTTGCTTCCAAATGGCGAATGGAAAGGTGACGATGAAGCTATTCGCTTGTTTAATGAGCTGACAGAAAAACACGATGTCCTTGTCGTCTATGTGACAGGAAGAAATTTAGATCTCACTGAAAATGCGATAGAAGAGTATGGGGTCAGATTTCCAGATGTTTTGTGCGGAGATGTTGGTACTTCGATACGTAAGTACGAGAATGGTGAGTGGAAATTTGATGATGGATGGGTCGCTCATGTCAAAGGTGAAAGTCCACGGTGGGATGCTGCCGCGATAAGAGAAGCAGTTGCCGGAGTCGACGGCATGCGGGAGCAGGAGGGCGAGCATTTGAACCAGTTCAAGCAGAGTTACTATGTTGAGCATGATAAGAAAGATGCAGTGTTGAGCCATGTTAATGAACTGGTCGAAGGAAAGTTCGATGAAGTAATTATTTACAGTTTTGATTCACAAGATGGAAAAGGTCTTCTCGATTTTTTGCCAGCGAGCGCAACCAAAAAGACCGCGTTGGAATATGTGGCTGAGGAGTATGAGTCGGCAAAAGAAGACGTTGTATTTTGTGGGGACAGCGGTAACGACATATTTCCTTTAACAGCGGGTTTTTGCGGTGTTCTGGTAAGAAATGCAGACAAACAACTGGTAGAAAACGTTAAAAAGGCAATGAATGATAAACCCGATCTAAAGGTTTATTTCGCGAAAGGAGATTTCAAAAAATTGAATGGATACTACACGAGTGGAGTCATTGAAGGGGCGTATTATTACGGAATATTTGATGACGAACTCTAAAGATAGCTCGGTCAGCAGTAAAATGATGAGGGCGCGGTCGGTGTTTGATAAGAATGACTGCTATTCGGAATAGGGGTGCCGCCAAGTTCTCCGTAGAAACGACATCGATTATTGCGCAGCCATACTCTGTTTCTTTGCCTTTGTCGCCACGATATCTTTGAGGCGTGCCATGGAAACCCTTGCTCGAAACAGTATTTTGTTGTTGTCTAGCAGTCCGAAACAACGATAAATAGTTTGCGGGATGTCTGTTTCTCCCAGGCCTTTTGTGTTCCGTGGGTGTTGAAGCTCTTCTACCAATATATGTAAAAAGTCATTGCTTTTAAGTCGATCCAGACTGGGTAGATCCACAGAGATAGAGTGACTGACATAAACCATCGGATCCTTGAAAAAATCGTATTCTTCCAGCTTTGCCTTTTCCAGTAGCGCACAGGATAGAAGCGATACTGGAAATATACCGCTGAACTGCACGCGGTCCTCTAATTCATCGAAATAATGGTGTTGATCTACCAGGGAGCCGGCCAGGAAATTTTTCGCGTTGCTGGTGTTCATGAATTTTCGTTTCAGGAAGTATCTGCCATTTTCGATAAACGATCTATCGTTCAGTTTACGCATATTTCCCATGCCATCAAAATTGCTATCGGGAGAAACGACGGGAACTTTTGTTTCCAGCACTCGGCCCACTACAACAGGAGATTTGTTTTTCCTTACTACGATACGATTGGACAATTGCAGTGCAGGCGAAATACTTTTCGCGCTGGTTTTGATATCAACTCTAATCGATTCGCCCGGTCTGACAATGTCGGCAAAGGAAAACTGGTAGTTGGAAAAATTCAGACCGTTTTGAGAAACAAGTTTTGATTCACCAGACGCAGCGCGATGAAGACTTAATCGGTATTCAATCAAGGCCTCAAGCTGAAAACCCAGAACGATAGTCGAGCCAAACGGGTTTTCTTTAATCGCTTTCCATTTGTAAGGATCATGAAAAGGATTAAAGTCATCCGTTGCGTTGCGAGCGGCATCGATATGAATTTGTGAAAATCGATATTCAGCGTCTTCGCTCTGCATGAGTTAGTCCCTTTCCCTTACAAAACAGCGGGCCGCCGCCATGAGAGTTTTGCGGTCAGCTAATCTCCTCAATCCTGACCCTCCATTCTGCGGGGCCGGTTTGATGAACGGATTCACCCCGACAGTCCACGGCCACGGTCACTGGCATGTCCACTACCTCAAACTCCCGGATTGCTTCCATCCCCAGGTCGGCAAAAGCGATGACCTTTGCGGAACGAATCGCTTTAGAGACCAGATAGGCGGCTCCACCTACCGCCATCAGGTATACCGCACCATGCTGCTTGATCGATTCCACCGCAGCTGGGCCTCGTTCCGCCTTGCCTACCATACCGATCAAGCCGGTCTGGCCCAGCATCATGTCGGTAAACCTGTCCATGCGGGTCGAGGTGGTGGGTCCGGCCGGACCAACAACTTCGTCCCCGACCGGATCGACCGGACCGACGTAGTAGATAAAACGGTTACGGAAATCGACCCCGTTGGGGAGTGGCTCACCTTTGTCGAGTAAATCCTGGATGCGTTTGTGGGCGGCATCTCGACCGGTGAGCAGCTTGCCTGAAAGGAGGATCCGCTCGCCAGGTCTCCAGCTAGAGATCTCCTGTTTGGTGATGGTATCGAGATTGGCGTGCCGGGCATCCGCCGCTGCCTCCCACGTGATATTCGGCCATTCGTCCAGTTTGGGCGGTGTTAGATTGGCCGGTCCGCTGCCGTCCAGGAAGAATTCGATATGCCGGGTGGCAGCACAGTTAGGGATCAGGGCTACCGGCAGGGATGCGGCATGGGTGGGATAGTCGTTGATTTTGACATCCAGTACGGTGGTGAGACCGCCCAGGCCTTGGGCACCTATGCCGAGGGCATTAATTTTGTCATACAGTTCGAGCCTGAGTGCCTGCTTGTGGTTCTGTGGGCCCTGCGCCTTTAGTTCGTGTATGTCTATGGGTTCCATCAAGGCCTCTTTCGCCAGCAGCATTGCTTTCTCTGCCGAACCGCCGATGCCTATGCCCAACATGCCCGGCGGACACCATCCTGCACCAAGGCTGGGTACCACTTCCAGTACCCAGTCCACCAGACTGGCTGAGGGATTGAGCACGGTGAAGCGTGCCTTGTTTTCAGATCCACCGCCCTTTGCCGCCAGTTTGATCTCTACCTTGTCACCCGCTACCAGTCGGCTATGAATAATCGCCGGTGTGTTGTCTCCAGTGTTGGTGCGTTTCCCGGCGGGGTCGCTAACCATCGATGCGCGCAATAGATTTTCCGGTAGCGAGTAGGCGCGGCGTACCCCCTCATTTACCATCTGTTCAAGATCGAGGTCGCTTTCCCATCGTACGTTCATTCCGATCTCTATGAATACCACAACCATACCGGTGTCTTGACAGATAGGGCGATGACCCTGGGCACACATCCGGGAGTTGACCAGGATCTGGGCGATGGCATCCTTGGCGGCGGGTGATTCCTCTTTTTCCCAGGCTTCGGCCAGGGATCGGATGAAATCCAGCGGGTGGTAATACGAGATGAACTGCAGGGCATCGGCGATACTCTGAATGAAATCTTCTTGCTGTATGACAGTCATTTCTCGCAAACCCTTGTGAAAGAGACAGGCTATTTGCAGCCCGGTCGGTTGGTAGCCATCTATCGGGTGGATGCTCGGTCGGCGCTGGACATTTGACGCGTTAAATCTGCAACAGAAGGCGAGCCGGGTCTTCCAGCACGTTCTTGATAGTGACCAGAAACTGCACTGCCTCGCGGCCGTCGATCAGTCGGTGATCATAAGACAGTGCCAGGTACATCATGGGCCGAATGACGATTTCTCCGTTCTCTACTACTGGACGTTGCAGGATATTGTGCATTCCCAGGATAGCGCTCTGCGGGGGATTCAGGATCGGCGTGGAGAGCATGGATCCATACACGCCGCCGTTTGATATGGTGAATGTGCCTCCGGTCAGTTCCTCATAACTGAGTGATCCGTCCTGGGCCTTTTTTCCGAACTCGCCAATCGCTTTTTCGATCTCCGCGAAGGAAAGTTGATCAACGTTGCGCATTATGGGTACGACCAGACCTCGCGGTGAACCCACCGCGATCCCAATATCGTAGTAGCCGTGATATACGATGTCCTGACCGTCAACAGAGGCGTTGACCACAGGAAACTGCTTCAATGCCTCTATCGCCGCTTTAATGAAAAACGACATGAAACCCAGTCGTACTTCGTGATCTTTCTCAAATTTACCCTTATAGCGCTGTCTGAGATTGGATACCGCCTCCAGGTTGACTTCGTTGAAGGTGGTCAATATGGCGGCGTTCTGCTGGGCTTGCAACAATCGTTCGGCGATTCGTGCTCTAAGCCGGGTCATGGGCACTCGCTGCTCGGGCCTGTTACCCGCAACAGCGCCTGGGGTAGTCTCCAAAGCCGGTGGTACCACCGCCGCTGCCTCTTTCTGTTCAGCGGCCTCCGCGTCCCTGGCATCCAGGTAAGCAATGACATCAGATTTCAGAATACGGCCGTCTTTTCCGCTGCCCTTGATATGCTTTGGATCAATGTCCATCTCTTTGACCATACGCCTGACGGCCGGTGTCAGAATCGGCTCATTCTCTGCGGGTGGTGTTTCATTCGGCTTGGCAGTCGGCGATTGTTCCTGTTTGGTGACCGGTGGGCTTTTTTCCACGGTCTCCCTTTTGGCTTGTCCAGCGGCAGCTTTACCCTCCTGGACAAGGGCCAGAAGATCTCCGCCCTGCACCGTTTCTCCATCGTTGGCGGCAATTTGCTCCAACACGCCGTCAACTGGTGATGGCACTTCGAGTACCACCTTGTCTGTTTCCAGATCGACCAGGTTTTCATCTCGTTGTACAGAGTCGCCAGGCTGTTTGTGCCAGGACAGCACCGTGGCATCTGCAACAGATTCAGGGAGGGCAGGGACGTTGACTTTAGTGCTCATTATTGTGGGGTCCTGCGATTCATGGATGGATTGATTCGGCCGGTCAGTGCCTCTTCGATGAGGGTTTCCTGCTGCTTGAGATGAATTGGGTAGAAACCGACAGAGGGCGCAGCGGCGGCGGGGCGGCCCACGTAAAAGAGCTTTTTCCCTTTGTCTAGCTGGGTGTGGAAGCGGTGTTTTACCTGATCCCACGCCCCCTGATTCTGAGGTTCCTCCTGGCACCAGATCAGCCGTTTCACCCGACTGTATTGATCGATGATCTTATCAAAGAGCTCGCGTGGAAAGGGGTATATCTGCTCAAGACGGATGATGGCCACATGCCGCAGGCCGCGGGCGCGTCGGGCCTCGACCAGTTCGTAATAAACCTTGCCGGAACAGACAACAATGTACTCGACCTCCTGCGGGTCTAAATCGTCTGCCTCTCCTATCACCGGCTGGAATTCCCCATGGATGAAATCATCCAATGATGAGGTCGCCAGGCGGTGCCGCAGCAGACTCTTGGGGGTCATTACAATCAATGGCTTGCGCAGTGGGCGGATCATCTGGCGTCGCAACATGTGAAACACCTGGGCTGGTGTAGTGGGAACACAGACCTGAATGTTGTGTTCCGCGCAGAGCTGGAGGTAGCGCTCCAGACGCGCAGATGAATGTTCCGCGCCCTGCCCTTCATAGCCGTGAGGAAGAAACATCACCAGATTGCAGTAGATGCCCCACTTGGCGCCGCCGGAACTGATGAATTGGTCGATTACGACCTGGGCGCCATTGGCAAAATCACCAAACTGTGCCTCCCAGATGGTCAGTGCATTGGGTTCTGCCGAAGAATAACCGTATTCGAAACCGAGCACCGCCTCTTCCGATAACAGCGAGTCGATGACGACGAAATTTGCCTGTTTTTCCGAAAGATGCTGCAGAGGGATGTAACGGGAACCATCGACCTGGTTGTGCAGCGCGGCGTGCCGATGAAAAAAGGTCCCTCTGCCGCTGTCCTGTCCAGAGAGCCGGACAGGGTAGCCGTCTTCCAGCAGGGTGGCATAGGCGAGAAGCTCGCCAAGCCCCCAGTCCACCAGTTGATCGCCGTTGACCATCTTTTGCCTTTCTGCCAGGACCTTGGCCACCCGGGGGTGGAGTTCGAAACCGCTGGGCAGATGCAGCAGTCGGTCTGCAATCCTGAGCAGTCGCTCTTCCTCTACGGCGGTTCCCGCCGAGTGGTCCCAGCTGATGTCCTCATAGGGGGCCCA
>CAWGCA010000018.1:0-70153 GCA_963820955.1 uncultured Gammaproteobacteria bacterium
GCGATTAAGGATGATTATTGCCGGATGCCGATAGCACGATATAAGTGTTCCAGAGAGGATGGAGAAACAGGAATGTCTGCACGCCTCGACGCGATCGACCGCAAGATCCTCGCCGAGCTGCAGGCCGACGCCGGCCAGTCGCTCGACGCCATCGCCGGCAAGGTCGGCTCGTCCAAGACCCCGGTCTGGAACCGGATCCGCAAGATGCGCGAGGCCGGGGTGATCGGGCCGCAGACGGTGATCGTCGATGCCGAGAGAGCTCGGGTTCGAGGCCTGTTTCTTCGTGCTGATCCGCACCTCGGAGCACGAGGCCGACTGGCAGGAGGCATTCCTCCGGGCGCTGCAAGGCGCGCCCCGAGGTGATGGAGGCGCACCGGCTGGCGGGCGAGATCGACTACATCCTCAAAGTCCGGGTGAAGAACGCCCGCGCCTACGACGCGTTCTACCAGGCGCTGATCTCGGAGGTGAAGATCTTCAACGTCACCGCGCTTCTGTCGATGGAAGAGATCAAGTTCACCACGATCGCTGCCGGTCTGATCCTTACATCTTCTGTTTGGAAATATCCCCGGCGGAGGCATTGCGGCGCGCTGAAGCCAATCCTCTTATGCTACCCGCAGAAAATGCGGCTCAGCGTGCAAGTTCCAGGGGTTCGCAGGCCATGGAAATGATAAAAGGTTCTGCGTAGCGGGGTGGGGTGGCGATCGGCTCAGGGTGGGGCAGCGTTCGAAAAGCACCGGCAGGGCAAGTGTGCAATTCCAGCCTTGCCGCGGGGCGCCGAGGCAAAAATGCACGCCTGCCTCCAAAACTCGTATTGGTTTCTATCAGGCCGTCCCCGGGTCGAAATGTTGCGGGGGCGTCCCATCGACCCGGATCCCGATTGGCCGCGCCCAGCAGGGGGACAGGCGACCCGGCCGCCTTTCGGAATGACGTGCCGGCCGGGACGTCGACATCCTCATAAGCCCACCGCGCAAACATGTGCAGCGGCGCATGGACGGATCTCTTCGACCGTTGCCTCGATCCTTTCTGCCGTCAGCACCTCGATGCCGTGCCCCGCCTCCAACAGAGCTTTCACACCATTTCCCAGCGTGTGCACTGTCGCTTCGTGCCCGGCGTTCAATAGCAGTATGCCAGGTCGAGATCAGCTCGTCTGTCGTCAACCGCGCTCCGTCTTGCTCAGCGGCGATCAGGTGAGAGATCAGGTCATCTGCAGGCCGGTTGCGCCGGAACGAGACATAGTCGCATAAACAGGCTGAATTGGGCCGCTGCATCGGCCGCCGCGACTTCATCGGCATGTTTACGGCGAGCCTGATACATGCCGACCATGACGTTCGACCACGCAAGCAGGTCGTCCGCCCTGCTTTCCGGGATGCCCAGAAGGCGGGCAATCACGATCACCGGTAGTTTCTGCGCGAAGGTCGCAAGCAGGTCAAACCGGTCACATTCGATCCGGTCAATCAGGTCATGCGAGAGCGCCGTGATCTCGGGCCCCAGCGCCGCGATCCGGCGTGAGGTAAAGGCCGCACCACAAGTGCGCGCAATCGGGTGTGCCGCGGTGGTTCCAGTTCGAGCAGCGAGTGATCCTCGACTGACCAGAACGCCGCCTGATGCGCTGGTCTTCCTTTGCTTTGATCTTCCGGAGCCTCACGCCCGAACCTTCAGCCAGGTCCCGAAGAATCACCAACCGCAGCGTAGGACAACGCGCAGGGCATATCGTAATCCACCCAGCGAAACATCGCGCCGCCCTGCGCCCGCGCCCGTTCGTAGAAGGCATAGGGGTTCTGAACAAACGCATCGTCGGTCGGGGGTTGCGCAAGATGCAGCAAGAGGTCTCCGTTCGTGGTGCTACCAGAGTGTTCCCAAATGCTTCTGGCCATTGCAAGCGACGCTTTCTAGACTGCAATCCCATGACCAAGGCCTTCCCACGCCGCGCGCTGCATGCGTGCCCTTTTCCTGATCGCCGTGGCACTTATTGCCGGCGGCGTCTGGTGGTTCACCTTCACCGCCGCGTTGACGCAGCTTGACGAACGTGGTCGCGCGGATCTGGCGCTGACCTCTGACCGGTTGAACAGCCAGCTGCAAAGGTTGGGGAACTGTCGGTGTTCCTGTCGGACCATCCTACACTCGTCCCCCTGGTGCTAGAACGGCGGGGAAGTCGCATCGCCGCCTCCGAGCTGCTGCTTGCGCTTGCGGACAAGACCGGATCGCTGAACATTCAACTGTTCGAACTCTGATCAAACGATGTTGGCGACGTCCGGTCACGAGGTGCTCAACCCCGGTGCGGCCGAGGCTTTTGACCGTGCGCTGGACGGTGCCTTGGGATCCGCTCTTTTCGTTGACGACGAAGGCCGCCGGATCTTCACCTTCGCGTCGCCGGTGTTCAAGCCATCTGGGCCGTCCATGGGCGCGGTCATGGTGTCAGTGGATATCAACACGATTAAATCGAACTGGCCAACCGACCCGTCGCCAGTCTACTTTACCAACGAAAATGGCCTGGTCTTCGTCTCGAACCGTTCGGAACTGACGTTGACGGATCGAACCGAAACCCCCAACGATCCGTCATACGCGCGCGCGCCGCGGTTCCCGGTTTTTCAGGAAAACCGGATTGGCAGCCACGATGTCTGGACGTGGGACGCGGGGCCTTATGTGCCGAAGCGGGCACTGCACCTAACGCAGCCGCTTCCGGCGATCAACATGACGGGCGAGATCTTTGTTGATCTGGCTCCGGTGTTGCGTATCGCCATGTTGCAATCAGCTGTCGCGGTCGCGCTTTGTCTGGGCTTCGGGACGATGCTGTTTCTTGCCGCCGAACGCCGTCGTGCCTTGTCGGACCGGCTTTCGATAGAGGCCGCTGCCAATTCCGAACTGGAAGCCCGTGTGCACAAGAGAACGCAGGATCTTTCGGATGCCAACAAGAGCCTTCGCCGTGAAGTTCGGGAAAGGGAGGATGCGGAGACGGCGTTAAGAAAGGCGCAGGCAGATTTGGTTCAGGCTGGCAAGCTTTCGGCGTTGGGCCAGATGTCAGCAGGCATCAGCCATGAACTGAACCAGCCGCTGATGGCGATCAGATCCTTCGCCGAAAACGCAGAGCTGCTTCTTGATCGGGGGAAGCCGCAGGCAGCGGCGGAAAACCTGTCCCGCATATCTGAACTTGCGCGCCGCATGGGACGGATCATCAAGAACTTGCGGGCCTTCTTGCCGCGGCAACAGAGAGAACCGATCGGGGATGTGGATCTGGTTGCCGTGGTGAACGCCGTTCTGGAACTGGCCACCACTCAAATCATGGCCGAAGGGGTGCGACTCATTTGGGAGCATCCTGAACACTCGGTCATCGTACTCGGCGGTGAGGTGCGGTTGCAGCAAGTCGTGATGAACCTTGTTTCAAACGCGCTTGACACCATGGCGAGTGTCGAGCGTCGCGCCCTTTCTCTGCGGATCGAAGGTGATCATTCGACCGTGCACCTCGTGATCCACGACGGGGTGCGTACAGGTATTGCTGATCCGGGCAAGATTTTGACCCGTTCTACTCCACCAAAGAGGTTGGCCAGTCCGAAGGGATGGGTCTTGGCCTCTCGATTTCATATGGAATCGTAAAGTTTGGGGGTGCAATTCAGGGCCGTAACGATCCGGGGGGCGGGGCGGTCTTTACCGTCGAACTCGCCGCCGCAGGCTTGGAGCGTGCCGCATGATCGCGCGCGTGCTTCTGGTCGACGATGATGCGGCGGTGCGCGAAGCCTTGGGCCAGTCGCTTGAGCTCGCGGATTTGCAGCCGGTTTTGGCCGCCTCTTTCATCGAGGCAAAGGACCACATCGCGCCAGATTAAGCCGTATGGTGGCTCGGATATCCGGATGCCGGGCAAGGACGGTTTCGCGCTGCTGGAACATGCGCAGAAAATCGACCCCGAACTGCCAGTAATCCTGTTGACCGGGGAAGGCGATATACCGATGGCCGTGCGGGGAATTTCCGCGGGTGCATTTGGTTTTCTCGAGAAACCCTGCGCACCAAAAGACTTTCTGGCGATTGTCGAAAAGGCCCTGCGGATTCGCGCGCTGGTGCTGGAAAACCATCAGATGAAACTGCAACTCGAACGCGGCGACGCGGCGGCGCGGCTGTTGTTTGGAAAGTCGCAATTGGCGCGGGACCTGCGTGACCGGGTTCGCGCTGTTGCCCAGACCTCGGCAGAGGTCCTTGTGACGGGCGAGGCGGGCACAGGCACCTCCAATGAGTGAAAAAGGTTTATGGAACCAGGACTGGATCGAGATCCAGCAGAAATATTGGGAAAACCTGTCGGAAATGGGTCGCAATGCGATGGGGCTGAAGGCCTCCAGCAAGAGTCCCTGGGAAAGCGCGATGGATCATTGGTGGCAGACCATATCTCCGGCAGCATCTAATCCGGCCCAGGAGTTCATGGAAAAGATGCTGGGGCAGGGTAAGGTCTTTTTCCGCATGGCCGAACAATTTTCCAACAGCCTCCAGGGTTCGGCCCCGACAGCAAATTGGTCTGAGTCGCTGAACAAGGTATTCAGTGACCTGCAGGCGGCCTTTACCGGTGATGCAAAGGGCCTGGGTACCGATTCGCTGCACAAGATGATGGCCTTCTGGGAAATGCCGCTGGATAACTGGCAGCGGATGGTTTCCTCGCTTTCTCTCATGCCGGGGGATATGTTGCGCAATATGCCCCATGGGGCCGACTTCGAGCGTTTTCTTTCCGCTCCCGGACTGGGGTATACCCGCGAAGAGCAGAGTCAGCAGCAGGAAATGGTGCGCGTGATGATGGACTATCAGCGTGGCCTGCAGGACTACATGCAGTTTTTTTCCAATCTGGGTTCACAATCGGTCGAGCGCATGCGGCAGAAAACCGAAAAACTGGGCGAAGCGGGTAAGAATATCGATTCCGCGCGGGCCCTGTACGACCTCTGGATCATGTCATGCGAGGAGGTGTACGGCGAGCAGGTAATGACACCGGAATACGCCGAAATTCACGGTCACCTGGTGAATACACTCATGGCCCTGAAGCAACAGATGAGTCAGATGGTGGACGAGAACCTCGGGGCGATGAATATGCCCACCCGCTCCGAGATCCGCACCCTCCAGGATCGTCTCCAGGAGACCCGGCGCGAGAACAAGCAGTTGCGCGGAGACCTGGAAAACCTGCGGGACCAGGTAGAGAAACTGGCTACGAAATCAACGTCTTCGATTGCTACGGAAAGAAAGGCCGCGCCGAAAAAGAAGGCGACAGTGAAAAAGAAGGCCGCACCGCGCCGTGCTGCCTCCGGCGCCACCGCGGCTCGAACCAAGACCCGCGGCTAGCACCGACTGCTCTGCAATGGCTGCCGTGCCTCGGGGTCGGTAGCGTTAGAATTTTTTAGGAGGATGAACGTGATTCCAATCGATATCCGGCCGGATAGACTTGCCCAGGAAATGCTCGACTACAGCCAGAAGCTTGGCCAGGGGATCGAAAATCTGCTGAACGCCGATAAGATCGACACGGGTGTTACCCCCAGGGTCGAAATCTATCGCGAGGACAAGCTGACACTTTACCGCTATGAGGCACCAGGTAAGGTGGTACAGAATCCAACGCCGGTTCTGATCGTCTATGCCCTGGTTAACCGTCCCTACATGACCGATCTGCAGGAAAATCGCTCCACCGTCAGAAACCTGCTGGAGGCGGGGCAGGATGTCTATCTCATCGACTGGGGTTATCCCGACGGCGCTGATCGAAGCCTGACGCTTGATGATTACATTAACGGTTACCTCAATCGCTGTGTCGATGTCATCCTCAAACGACACAAAATCGACAAGATCAATCTACTGGGTATCTGCCAGGGCGGGACCTTCAGTCTTTGTTACAGTGCCATTCATCCTTCGAAGGTAAAAAACCTGATCACCATGGTTACGCCGGTGGATTTTAAAACCCCCGACAACATGCTGAGCAACTGGGTCCAGCACATGGATGTGGACCTGTTGGTGGATACATTGGGTAATGTCCCCGGGGAGTTGTTGAACTGGACCTTTCTCTCACTTAAGCCATTCAGCCTGACCGGCCAGAAATACGTCAACATGGTCGATGTTTTGGGTGATCCGGATAAATTAAAGAACTTTCTGCGTATGGAGAAGTGGATCTTTGACAGTCCGGATCAGGCGGGAGAGACTTTCCGGCAGTTTATCAAGGATTTCTATCAGCAGAATGGATTGATGAAGGGGACGATTAAGATTGGTGAGCGCAGCGTCGATCTGAAGAGCGTCGATATGCCGGTACTGAATATTTTCGCCGAGCAGGACCACCTGGTTCCACCGGACGCCTCAAGGCCGTTAAGGAATCTGGTGGGTACCAAAGACTATACAGAGTTGTCCTTTCCGGGCGGCCATATCGGTATATATGTCAGTGGCAAGGCGCAGGCGCAGGTCCCGCCGGCGATTGGTGCCTGGCTCGATGAACGAAGTTGAGCCTGTTGCACACCAAGGATTGGTAGTTGGTAGTTGGGGTCAGGTCTTGAATCTTGAATCATCGGTATCAAAACCTGATTCCAACCACCTTGGCATCTGCCAATAATTCAAGATTCAAGACCTGACCCCCCTCTACAGGATTCGGTGGGGCAGACTTTCGGTCCGTCCCGCCGGGGTTATCAGCACATAGTCCAGTTTGCGTTGCAGTTCCTTGATAGTACTGGCTCCGCCGTAGGTCAGGCCGCTGCGCAGACCTCCGATAATATCGGCGATGATCTCTTCTTCGTCCTCGCGATAGGCGACCTCGGTGGATACGCCCTCCGAGGTCTTCCATTCGGCCATACCGCCGTGGTAATCGTCCTGGACTTCGCTGCTGGCCATTCCGCGATAGACCTTGTATTTGACTTCCAGCCCGGTTTCATCGCGGCGTGACTGGACCTCTCCGGGAGTGGGTTTTGAGCCGGCCAGCATACTGCCGAGCATCAGAAAATCGGCGCCAAAGGCGAGTGCCTTGACCAGATCGCCCGGCGTGCGCATGCCGCCATCCGCGACGATCGATCGGTCGGTTTTCGCACACTCGCGGATGGCGGTTAGATTGGGCACACCGAAGCCGGTTTTTATTCGAGTGGTGCAGACCGAGCCGCCGCCGATGCCGACCTTTATAATATCCGCGCTGCAGGAGGCGAGGTAATCGGCGCCGGCGTAGGTTGCAACGTTGCCGGCCATGATGCAGGCCTCTTTTCCCAGCATCTCCCGCACATGCTTCAGGGTTCGGCCAACATACTTGGCATGAGCATGAGCTACATCGATGCAGAACAGCATGGCTCCCGCATCCCGCAGCGCCTCGGCCCGCTGTAGGTCATCGGTTGAACAGCCGATGGAGACGAAGGTGGGATATTCGCACTCCCGCCATATGGCCAGATTACGATCGATAGGCATGAAGCGGTGTATTGCACCTATGCCACCATGCCCCCCCATGAAGTTGGCCATCGAAACCTCAGTGATGGTATCCATGTTGGAACTCATAATCGGCAGCTCGAGTGCCAGCTTACCGGTTCTGTCGCGCATTGAGATATCGACAACCCGCCGTGATTCCCAGTGATTGTAAGCCGGCACTAACAGAATATCGTCAAAGGTGATCGCATGAATCATTATGGGGGGCCGTCTATCCGGAATGAGGCGGGGACTCCATGCGGATGCTCCCCAACAGTATAATCTATCGTTGCTTTCCGAACGCGAAAACCTAGTCGCTTTCAGTATAGAGCGGGTAGTCGGTATAGCCCTCGGCCCCGCCGCCGTAGAAGGTGTTCTGGTCCGCATCGTTGAGTGGCCAGCCTTGGGCCATACGCGCGGGGAGGTCCGGGTTGGCGATGTAAAGTGTGCCAAAGGCGACCAGATCCACCAGGCCAGAGTCGATCACCTGTTGTGCCCGGTCGACATCATAGCCGCCGCAGATGATGATTGCTCCGGAAAAGGTGTGGCGAAGTTTAGCCAGGAACTGATCCGGGATCATGGCCTCACCGAAGGTCCGCTGGTCGTTCAGGTGCAGGTAGGCGATGGCTCGCCGATCGAGCTCCCGGGCGAGATGGAGCAGGGTCGCCGTCATCTCCGGGTCTTCCGGCATACCGTTGAAACGCCCATTGGGGGAGATGCGCACCCCGACCCGGTCTGCGCCGATACTATCGGCAGCGGCGTCGACGGCCTCTAGAAGCAAGCGGCATCGATTTTCCGGGGTGCCACCGTAATCGTCCTGGCGGTTGTTTATGCCTGCATTGAGGAACTGATCGAACAGGTAGCCGTTGGCGCCGTGCACCTCAACACCGTCAAATCCAGCCGTGGCAGCGTTTTCAGCGGCTTGCGCAAACTGCGCAACGATCGTATGAATCTCATCACCGCTGAGGGCATGAGGCTGGCTCGCAGGGACATAGCCCGGATGGCCCTGATCGTCATAGGCAAAGGTCTGGGTCTCTTTCGGAAGCTGGTCAGTTGGGCCTAGGGGGCTTGCTCCGTCGGGTTGTAGGGAGACATGAGAGACACGTCCCACATGCCAGATCTGGGCAAAAATCAAGCCGGCTGCCGTATGTACGGCATCGGTGACACCACGCCATCCTTCGATCTGGTCAGGTGTGTAAATACCAGGTGTCCAAAGGTAGCCTCTGCCCTGTGGCGATACCGGAGTTCCCTCGGTTACGATCAGGCCGGCAGTAGCGCGCTGAGCGTAGTATTCAGCCATCAAGGAGGTAGGAACATCTCCGTCCCCCGCCCGGCATCTGGTCATGGGGGCCATGATCAGACGATTTTTCAGCCGCAGCTTTTTCAGGGTGAAGGGTTGGAACAAAGGATGCGCCATGTCGTGAGTCCTGTCCGATAAAAATGATAACTCAGGATCAAACCACAATCCTGCCGGGTAGTCGAGCCATCAGACTGTTTGGTTGGAAGGGTGGATTCCAGTGGGAAAGTCGAATTAGGAAGCAAATAACGCTATCTCCCCGTTCCAGTTGGGCCGAGTTTTTTGATTGGCCCGTGCCTGAAGCAGTCGACCGTATGGTCGTTCACCATGCCTACGGCCTGCATGAATGCGTAGCAGATGGTGGTTCCGACAAAACTGAACCCCCTTTTCTTCAGGTCTTTACTCATCATGTCAGATTCCCTGGTATGTGTCGGTACATTTTCCAACGACTTCCAGGAATTCTGCCTGGGACTATAATCCACATAGCGCCAGATGAACTGGTTGAATGTCCCAAACTCCTCCTGGGCGGCGAGAAATCCCCGGGCGTTGCGAATAGCCGATTCTATTTTGAGTCGATTGCGGATAATTCCCGGGTCGGCGAGCAGACGCTCGGTTTCTGTCTTTCCGTAACCCGCGATCTTTTTGGCATCGAATGCATTGAAGGCAGTACGGTAATTTTCTCTCTTCCTCAAAACGGTCAGCCAGCTCAGGCCAGCTTGCGCACCTTCGAGCACCAGCATTTCAAAAAGCTTTCGGTCGTCATGCAGGGGTACTCCCCAATCATCATCATGGTATGCCATATAAAGGGGGTCAGTACCGCACCAGGAACAGCGCTTTTTCATGTCTCTCCTTGCCCAAATCTTCGATACGGAGATGGAAAAACATGGTTTTCGATCGCTTTCGTTTCCGCATACCAGCTGTGGAGGTTTGTCGCCCGGACAGGGCCAACGGTGGAAAAAATAGCCACTATAGAAATGAGATGAAAATTGTATACTAAGCATGAGCCAGGGCGAAACTCTCAGCCGTCGAAGTAGAAATCCGCGCAAAACGGGTGTTTTCACAGTGATAGGCGGAACTAGTACTCCGTCAAGGTAATAACTTAGGATTGCAGCCAGTCGGGAAGCGGTCAGATGCTAGGCGCGCGAGTGCAGGACTAGCCGATGCTAATTCAAACGAGCGCAACAACGCAGATGGCCGCTTCCCGGCTGGCCCGTAGGGAGCCGCCCAAATGCGCCAATCCTGCGTTGCAGTCCTTGAAAAGGGCATGCCATTCCCTTCGGACTGCGCCTTGTCTTGACCCATTGGGGTGGCTCTGAATCCTAATTTATTACCTTGACAGAGTACTAGCACCTGGGGTTCAAAAAGGTAGTGAAAGAAGAGGCCGCTCAGTGATGGAGAAAAACTCGTGGCACAGTATGGAGGCGGAGACGGTCCTGCGGGAACACCGGGTTGATGCTGCAACCGGATTGAGCCAGAACGAAATACAGCAGCGACTGGAGGTTTACGGCTTCAATGAACTGGACCAGTCAGAGGAAAGTTCACCTCTGATGCTACTGATCGGCCAGTTTCGCAATGTTATGATTCTCGTGCTGTTGGGCGCCGCCGCGCTGTCAGGGGTTGTCGGTGAGTTTCTCGATGCTGTAATCATCCTCGTTATTGTCCTGTTTTCCGCGCTGCTGGGGTTTGTTCAGGAATACCGTGCAGAGCGCGCGGTCGATGCGCTGCGGCGCATGCTCTCTCCCACGACACGGGTGCTGCGCGACGGCTGCCAGATAGAGATACCCTCTATTCAGCTTGTGCCTGGTGACATAGTGCTGTTGGAGGCCGGAGATCGGGCCTGTGCCGATATACGGCTGTTCGAAATCAGTTCCTTGCGCTGTGATGAGGCGCCATTGACCGGCGAGTCCGAGCCGGTGGGCAAACACTCTGAGGTTGTTACCGAGGATGCGCCGCTCCCTGAACGCGCGAACACCGTTTTCAGCGGAACGACTGTCACCTACGGAAGGGGCAGGGGGGTGGTGACGGGCACGGGTATGGAAAGCGAATTCGGTCGCATTGCGGGTGAAGTGGCGACCGTGGAGTTGGGGAAAACGCCGCTGGAGAAACGCACCGCCGAGATCAGTAAATGGCTGGCTGTCATCGCCTTTTCCGTATGCGGGCTTGTGGCGGGGATCAGCGTGATCCGGGGCGCCGTCACCGGTACGCTGGACCTGGATTTCGTGCTTACCATGACCCTGTTCGCAGTTGCTCTCGCCGTCGCCGCGGTACCTGAGGCGCTGGCGGCTATCGTGACCGGCGCCCTCGCTATTGGCATGCGATCCATGGCAAAAAAAAATGCCCTGGTAAAACGAATGCCTGCAGTGGAGACCCTCGGTTGTACCACCGTAATCTGTTGCGATAAAACGGGTACCCTCACTCGGGGTGAGATGACGGTTCGCCACATTCTATGCGGGAGGCAGGAGGTAGAGGTAACCGGCGTCGGTTACGCGCCGGAAGGCGAACTGCGGATACCTTCGGGGGCAGGCAATGGCGGTGCTTTGGGACAACTGCTTCAGGCAGGCCTGCTCTGCAATGACTCGGACCTGGTCCATGAGGAGGATCAGTGGATTATTCGAGGCGATCCTACAGAGGGTGCCTTGCTGGTCGTTGCCGCGAAAGCCGGAATCCAGGTCGGCGACAGCCGGGCGAAATACCCAAGAGTCGGTGAAGTCCCGTTTGATTCCGAGCGCAAGTGTATGACAACACAGCATCCTTCCGATGAAGGGGGTGTTATCAGTTTTATGAAAGGTGCCCCCGAGGTCGTGTTGGCGCGCTGTACCTCGATTGCCGAGGGTGAGGCGATACGGGAACTGACAGCGGATGACCGAAGGTTCATCCTCGATCGCAATGAGCAGATGGCAGGCAAGGCGCTTCGAGTACTCGCTTTAGCCTACCGCGAATCCGGCGATCTCATACCGGGTGACGAAGAAACTCTCGAGACGGACATGGTTTTCCTGGGCCTCGTCGGAATGATGGATCCACCCCGTAGTGAGGCCTCGAAGGCGGTGGAGACCTGTATTCAGGTGGGGATTCGCACCGTGATGATTACCGGTGATCACCGGTTAACGGCAACGGCAATCGCTCGTGAAATCGGTATTTACCGGGATGGAGATCAGGTCGTCGATGGTGAGGAGCTGTCGAGGATGTCGGAGGCAGAGCTTGAACAGGTCGTAGAGCGTGTCTCCGTATATGCCCGCGTCTCGCCGATGGACAAACTCAAGATAGTCAGGGCATGGAAGGCGAGGGGTCATGTGGTGGCCATGACCGGTGACGGCATCAACGATGCACCTGCACTGAAACAGGCCGATATCGGAGTGGCGATGGGGATTGCCGGGACGGACGTTGCCCGGGAAGCGGCAGATATGATCCTCGCAGACGATAACTTCGCCACCATTGTAACCGCCATCGAACAGGGGCGCTGGATTTACGATAACATTAAAAAATACCTGGTGTACCTGCTGGAATCGAATATCGCCGAGGTCATAGTCATTGGCGGTATCGTGCTGATGCTGGGGCCTGACTATCTCCCGCTGCTGCCCGCCGCAATTCTCTACCTCAACCTGGCTACCGATGGGTTGCCCGCGTTGGCACTCGGTATCTCCCCGCCAGATCCCGACATTATGGATCGCCCTCCCAGGTCGCCGCGCGAGGGTGCGTTCAGTTGGGACGTAAAATCCTTCCTGATACTGGCGGTGGCGATACAGGTGCCCGTCTACTATTGGATCTTCTTTTCCCATCTGGACGATTGGGAGCATGCTCGGACCATGCTGTTTTTCATGTTTATCGGCGTCGAATTCGTTATCGCCCTCAACTGCCGGTCACTGACATACAGTATCTTTGCGGTCCCGCCACACAAGTGGCTGGTCATTGCCTTGGTCTGGGAACTGGTATTGATCGCTCTCCTTGTTCAAATTCCCGCGGTCAGAGAGGCCTTCGGTATTGCCATTCCCTCGTTGCAAGACCTGATGCTCATCTCCGCCATGGGCCTCATGGTGATGAGCGCGATAGAGGTTACCAAGGTGCTGTTGCGCCGTTATACCAGGGTAATGCGGTAGCCGTATGGCATGATGCTAAGACTCCCTCTCCCGGGGCAATTGCAGCTTTTACCGAATCTCAATGCTATCAATTTATTGATTCGCAACGAACGGATATACACCCGGCTCTCAAAAAGCCTGATTGCGGACAAACGAACACATTTTGCCTTTTCTGGACAAGTATTTCGCTTCTATCTCTCACGACGACAGGACCACCCTCCTCGTGGCCCTGCCCCGAACACTCACCTTGCGCACGGTCGATACGCCGCATCATTCAACCGCGATTTTCCGCTGCGCTGACTTCTCTGCCTTCGGCAGCCGCACCTCAAGCACGCCATCCTTGAAGTCTGCCTTCACATCTTCCTCGGCGACCCCTTCCGGCAGGTCGATCGTTCGGCTGAAGGAACCGTGCCTGATTTCGGATCGGTAATAGTCGTCCTTGCGCTCCTCTTCCTTGTGACGAGTTTTTCCCTTAATCGTCACGGTGTTTCCCCTGAGATTGACTTCAAGGTCCTTCTTCTCCACCCCGGGCAGCTCGGCGCGTAACAGAATCTCCTTTTCCCTGTCGATCATATCGACCCGTGGCGCCCTCAGATCAAAATCCCGCTCTCCGAACAGTCTCCAATCAGGGAATACCTCGGGGAACGACCGCAGCCACCCCCGGTGAAACAGCGCATCAAACATGCGATCCATCTCTTCAAATGGATGCATAACTTCGTGTTCTGATTTCGCTTCTTTTGTGATGATATCTTTATCTCTGGTTTTCATGACAGCTCTCCTTTTCTCCATTCGTCCTACCTTTTATATAGTCCCGAAACAGACCTTTTTCAAGGGCTAAAAATGCAATAAAATTACCAATAAAACAATAAGATACAAGATCGTTGTTCATGGGTGAAATTAGCCGGTGGTGAAAGATTGCGTTGATCGTTTATCTTCAAGCCCCGGTCGTCTGCAGATCGATCCCTTTTGTATCATTACAGCCAATGAAAAAGTCCCGGAAAGAGGTTTTTATATGTGGTTTTGGTGGGGGCCACAGAAGATGGCCTAGTGGGCCATGCGGGAAACGTCAACGGGAAGAGACTTGGAACCCCCCGGCTTACCGGATTACAGGAATCTACCATCATTCGCCTTTCCGGGGAGACAGCCGGACGGCTATGTCCCGGATGGCTGGGTCGGCAGCGGTAGGTAATTCTTTGATCTTTTGTCAAACCGTTAAAGACGGGGTCGTCAGATCAGACGGCAGGCTTTATTTTGTTTCCCCTGGAGAGAAACTGATACGGATTGACGGGGCGTGCATAGGGAATTTTACGTGCAAAATCAATCATTCGCGGGTTATAGTACTCACCAGGTAACCACATATAGTGGTGTTGCTTTTGTGGTGAAGCCAGGATCTATTTTTAATCATTTCGTAGTGGAACCAGACCTGGGGCGAATGAAGTCTGTATTTATTGCTGAATTGATAGTATAGCGAGCCTCAAGTCGGGACAGAAATGTCAGCCCCTGTAGTCATGGGCATGACGCTGACTGGCTGAAGCTCAGCAAAAAATTTTTCCAAAGGTAGATTCATCTGTAGAGATCAGATTGGCCGTAAAGAATAATCCAAAGATGGTGATGAAGGAGAGTTGTGACGTGATCGACGATATTGAAAATCTCAGAGCAGTGTTTGCGAAGCTTGTCGCCTATCGCGACAAAGAAGATAAGCCGCTTACCCAGCAGGCGATGGCGGACCAATTGAATGCCGATGGTGTGCTCTCTCTGTCAGGCAAATCGTGGAGCAAATATTCCGTGCGCCGAATCCTGAAAAAATTTGATTTTCAGGATTCTGCTAGTATCACCTCAGGCGGTCGGGTCAAAGCAAA
The DNA here is from genome assembly GCA_963820955.1 of uncultured Gammaproteobacteria bacterium. Taxonomy (GTDB): domain Bacteria; phylum Pseudomonadota; class Gammaproteobacteria; order Chromatiales; family Chromatiaceae. The sequence goes on from CAWGCA010000018.1 coordinate 14,607, forward strand.
AAAGGAGGCGATCAGCAAACAAAGCATGAAGGAACCAGCTGAAGAGGGCCTCAAGGAGACCGCGCCTTTGCGGCAGTGGAGTTATTATGAATCGATCAGGGCGGTGGTGGAAGAGTTGCTTCAAAAGCCCTATACCAATGAGAGTATTGCTCGCGAATTGAATAAAAAATCCATAGCCACAACCACCGGAGCGCCTTGGGATTCCACTTCAGCGGCACGTGCAGTCAAAGCACTGGGCTCGAAGGCCACACCGTCGCAAGTCAGCGACGATGAGATTCGGGATAGAATAAGGAAGGGTTGGTACGATACGGAATGGGAACGCTTTGTCGCAGTTCCTGTAAAGAAAAAGAAGAAGGATAAGATCAAAAAAGAATCAGGGTATGAGACTAAGCAAAAAAAGAAAAAGAAGAAAAAAGACAAGAAATAATAATCTTGTCGAATTGTTATCGGGCTACTCTTTGAAGCTTGGGAGCGACTTTCAGATCGATTGGATAAGCTTCGACAGATAGAGTATCGGTAGCAGGAGATGCGGAAAGTGTTTCATTGTGCTTAATCGGGAAACGGTATCGATCGTGACTTCAAACAGAAGCTGCCTCTGGATGGATCGTAAAGGATGATGTAGTGGTTGCAATCGATAACGTTCGCCGGGGCACACCGGTTATTTAATCAAAATCTTAGGGAATGCAATATGGGTATGTTGGCCAGCAAACTCCGTATAGGCGAGAAAATAGGTTTCGGCTTCGGGCTGGTCGGGCTGCTTTTTCTGGGAGTGATCTGGCAATACCATAACACCCTGAATCAGTCACTTGCCGACTATCAACAACTGCAGAATGTTTACGGAGCGAAAAAGGATCGGGCGCTGTTTATCGAATCCAATATGCTTCAGGGGCAGTTATCTGAAAGGGATTTTCTTATCCATCGGGATGAAAAGTTTTCGCAGGAGGTGGATCACTCTATACGGCGAGTTCTTTTGGAGACCGAACAGTTCGGTAGCATCGATGCCGAGGCAAAAACGGTAGCAAGCCGGATAGAAAAACTCACTACAGTCTATCATCAGCGTTTTCAGGCCCTGGTAACCGCATGGCAGGACAAAGGGTTGGATCATAACTCCGGGCTACAGGGTGCTTTTCGAAACGCGGTGCATGAGCTTGAGTCGATGGCAGGACACCTCAAGGCCGGTCGCTTATATCTTCAGCTTCTTCAGATACGCCGTGGAGAAAAGGATCTCGGGCTCAGACGTGAGGAGCTTTACCGCACCCAGGTGCTTGCTCTGGCGGAGGAATTCAGGGGCCAGGTTTTAGCCTCGGAGCTTGAAGAAAAAACAAAAGAACTGCTGCTTGAAAAGATAGAGGTATATCGCGAAACATTTGAGGCCTACGCAAGCAGCGTGCTGGCAAACGAAGACATACACGGCGGCAAGGGACCCTTTCGCCAGGCTGCCCATAAGATAGAATCGATTCTCGAGGCACATTATGTGCCGGATCTTGAACGGAACATCCTGCAGCTTAGAAGGAGAGAGAAGGATTATCTATTGCGAGGAGACAGTAAATATGTAGAGATGGCGCTCCAGGAACTCGCGACTATTCATGCTCAGGTGGATGCATCCAAGATTTCATTAGATAAAAAAGATCAGTTCAAACTACTGCTGGACAATTATCAGAAAGATTTTCTGTCCCTGGTTGAACAAAATCGACATATCCAGATGCTCACGGATGACATGCGTGAGGCGGTTAGCGAGATTGCGTTGCTGGTCGGTGAAAATGTAGAGCAGGCCAATCAGGCAATGGGGCAGGTCACGGCGAGTATCAACCAAGTTTCCACGGAGAACGCCCGCCTCATGTTGTGGATTGTTGCTGTGGCCACGCTGCTGGGAATATTTTTTGCCATTTCGATTACGACGCGTATAGTGCGGCCACTGAAAAAAATGCGGGAACTGATGGATAAGCTGGCCTACGAAGAGCCTGTCGAGCGTATGCCGTTCGTAACCGCTGGCCGGGATGAAGTCAACGCCATGGCTGAGTCCGTGAACACGATGGCGGACAATAAGAAGCGTTTTATCAATTGGTGGAAGCAATCGATGCAGGAAGCGGATGTCTGCCACAAACTCCAAGATACTCTGATGGTTGAGCTCGGAGCGGAGGCCAAGATATCCACCGAGCTTAAGGATTTGGGAATCGAATTGAGGAAGGTACTCAGGGACAAAGCGGAACTGTATTCCAACCAAAGTAAAGACATACTGCTGCTCAGTAGAGAGATCATTGAGACGGTAGAGCGCTTGTTAGATGCGAGACCGCTGGCGGAAACGCAGGATTCGTTGAATTCCATACGTCATACTGCCATGTCTATTAAAAACTATTTAGAAATGATCGCATTTCGGCAAGGGGAAAGTGAGGCGGTTAGGTAACTATACCGGGAAATAAGGGCATAACTTGTAGGCACCGATTGGAGATGAGTAAAAAAGAGACTGAAGCGCTTTCCTGCCCTGGTTGCGGTCATCCCCTGACTGCAGGTCAGCAAACATGCGCACGATGCAATTTGAATCTAAATTCAACGAACAAAGGGGCCGATACCGGGCGGATGGCGGCATGGGAGCGCGAAGGGGATCGCCTTAAAAAATTATGGGTAATCGTGGTAGTATTTTTCTGGTTCAGTGTGAGTTTTCAGGCTGCACTCTTTTTTATGGAGGGTAGCCTAAACTTCGTGCTTCTATCCGTGGTCGGCGGGATGATGATACTTGGCGTGGTATTGAAAACCCGATACCAATTGCACTTGCGAAACAAACCGTAAATTATCGCAAAAACTTAGGGTATCTTTATATTTGTTCGTCATTCCCGACGAAGCGCAGCGTAGATCCGTTAGCAGTGCTGCAGGGAAGCACTGTTTACGAACCAATGGATGGAGTCCATCCTAAAGTAATCAATAGGCTACTGGATCCCGGCCTGCGCTGATGACGGAGTACGAATAATTCAGAGGGTCCGTGATAAATCAGTGAGTTGCGTGCCAAGTCTTTCGTTTGGTATCTTAATCATGATAAATAACCCGCAGAGTTTCCTATCCCTTCTCTTTTTGTTCAGTTTAGACGGATGTATGGAATCCAATATCATCTTGAAGGAGTACTAGAGGCTCCGGAGATCAAAAATTATGCAAAAACATGTTGTGTCGATCACTACCCGGGTATTTTTATTGCTTGTTTTTCTGATGGCTGTCGGAAATATTTCGCTGGCCGCTCAGGGCAAGCTTACCGGCGGTATCGTTTCCGAACACCCGGACTGGTTCAAGGAGAGTTTTCTCGATATTTCCGAAGATGTGGATGAAGCCACAGCAGCCGGAAAACATGTCATCCTGTTCATGCATCTCAACGGTTGCCCTTATTGTTACAAGATGATCGAAGAGGATTTCAAGCATGCGCCTTACCGGGACTTCATTCAGCAGAATTTTGATGTGATTGGGATAAACATAAAAGGTGATCGTGAGATCGCTTTCGATGAAGAAACCAGCGTCACTGAGAAAGAACTGGCAAAACTGCTGAAGGTGAGGGCAACCCCGACGGTGGTATTTCTGAACAGCGAGAATAAGCCAGTTGCACGGTTAAATGGTTATCGCTCCGTGTCTGCATTTAAACAGGCACTGGATTACGTGCATGAGAAGGCCTATCAGAAAACCTCTCTGACCGGCTATCTGCAGGAACGGCAGGATTCCCCGAAGTACCGCTTTCGTGACCATCCCCAACTGAAACAGATCACTGATCTGCGGGCGGTTGCGGACCAGCCTCTAGCGGTATTGTTCGAGGATGAGCGTTGCGACGATGCTTGCGACGCACTGCATGACGGCCATTTGAGTAATCCAGAGATCAATAAAGTCCTGGAAAACTATACTTTCGTGCGACTCGACGCCCTCGCTACCACCCCCCTGATAGATGTGGAAGGAAACGCAACCACACCCAGGGAATATGTGGAAAAACTGGGTTTGAGTTACCGTCCTGGAATTGTTTTGTTTGACCGGGGCAGGGAGATCACCCGGATCGACGGGCTGCTCTACACCTATCACTTCCAGGAACTGCTCCGCTATGTTGGTGAGCGGCACTACGAGCAGTATCCAAACAGCTTTTTCGACTACCTTGATGTTCAGACGGATAAAATCCTCAGCAGCGGAGAGGATATCGATATATCTAAGTAGTGCGGGTCGTTATGCGACGGCTCAGCAGCTGATCCGCGCTTCGGATCAGCGGATAAGTGTCTTCTGATAGTTGCCTCAGGTGCGTGGAAGCGACAAAAAAATCCCGGCGAGGAAGCCGGGATAAGGAGGAGGTCATACACGCTGGAGATAATGCTGTCTCCGCACAAATCAAATGCACCATTCATGCCAAATGCGGCGGCGCGGTAAATCAGTAAGTTAGCTAAAAGCACAGGTCAATAATGGCTGAATAGGGCACCGCTATCGCGCAGCGACGCTCTAGCTTTGTGCAAAATCAATACGCACTATTACTTATTTATTGGGGGGTAATTATATGGAAAATTTGACTAAGGCACATGGTCTGCCTGCCACAATCGCCGATAGTCAACAGTAATCAGAATTTTTAACTACAAAATTACACTGGCTCAGAAAAACGGCATTTAAAAAAGGGATATTCAACGTATGTCACACAGCGTCAGGTCTGCTGCAAGGGATCTGAAATTCTGAGTCAAATAACCCGCAAAATTGCTGATTCGACGAACATTTTGGGTTGTTGACAATTATCAATGCTGCCGAGTAATACTCTGTGCTGAACTGCTGCATTGAATGGATCAGCGGTGAGTAACTATCTAAAGGTAGGAAGGGGTTACTTTCTTACTGATCTTGTTCTTAATCCGCTGCCGGGATAATTCAGGAGTAGGTCATGAACAGAATGTTTGTTCCACTCGATGAGGCAAAATCCTTCCGTTTCGATGGAGAGATGATCAGCGAGGCGTTAGGACCAGCCGATTCTTTTGATCTTCCGGAAGATGACAACGAGGATCAGTGGTCTGAACTTCGTCTCTATAGTACCTTGGATGGTCGCTACGTGTGCGAACAGGTTCGCTGCGAAAGCTGGAAGGGAGGACACGAGCAGCACAAGGTAACCATCTGCGACTCCGCCAACAAAATCAAAGATTTTTTCGGAACAAGTGGGTTGGCTAAGGAGTTGTACGTTGACGCTGACCTCTTCTCTTCAGAGGATACGGACTGAAATCTGGACCGTTGCTTGTCAGCTTCCTGGAATTTTAGATTTCAATAATATAGGGGGGTACCTCGGAATATAGCTTGAGGTGCCCTCTTCGTTGCCCGAAGAATCTTTCCATCGTCTATCGATAGGCCTTCTCAGGTCTTTCCTCTTTGCGTTCCCAGGCACATTGTCAGCCTTGATTTCGGGACCAGCGGATTCGGGTTTTAGATCTGACTAAAAATCCGATATCCTGTGCGTCACATACAGAGTTTATTTGGACAGTAACTGGAGCAAAGTCGATGCCAAAAGATTCAATTGTACTGGACGAGTTGGAACAGCATTTTGAAGAAATTATCGGAGCAATGGGAACTCGCTTTACCACCCATGAGTTTCTATTGCGCCTTGCCTATGATTATCAGCGGGAATATGTTGCGGGTTTGGCCTCTTATGCAGAAGGGGGAAAGCCGTTCAGGGATCTGCATCACGCTCTGGTAAAACGGTTGAAAAAACAGGAGGGTAAACTGATTAAACTGCGTAAGGATAGTTATCCAAGCCGGGATATCTTTGGCACCCCCTCCCATTCCGGGTTATGGCGAAAGCTGTAAACTGGCCAGTTCCGATACTCACTGGGGATTGAATGAGGTCAGGCTGTTTGCGAAGGGCATGTTTCTGACTACGACGGCACTTGGCCCGCCAATCCCCATTCTTCACAAATCCTCTGATTTTTTCCCCTTGCTCCCTGGTGCTTGTTTTCACAGCGAGCCACGGGCGGGGGGGGTTGACCGCTGGCGGCAGAGGCCAGATCAATTCAGCGAGATATTTCACAGAGTATTAAAGGCCATAGGGTACCGCTGCTGACGACGAGTGGTGGGTGGTCAACGTCGTGCCCATCAGCAAACTGAAGCGAAGGGATAGAGTCCAGGACAGGTGCTTTGTCGGGATGATTCGGTTGGTTAATCGCCGGCTCTGATCGCACCCACGCTTGTCATTGACTTTAGGGTCGATAAGAGTATAACCGACCACATTTTCTACAGTGAGACTGTTTCATTTAATTTCGGCAAGGAGGAAAAAGTGACTGGTATATTACAAGAGATTGGACCGGGAGTGGTCACAGGCGATAACGTGCAGAAACTGCTGCAGTATGCCGGGGACAATGGTTTCGCGTTGCCTGCCGTCAACGTTGTGGGGACGAGTTCCGTTAACGCAGTACTGGAGGCCGCCGCGACAGCCGGTTCGCCGGTTATCGTTCAATTTTCGAGCGGTGGAGCGGGTTTCTATGCGGGACAGGGTTGTCCGTCAGATAAGGCCATGGTTCTCGGTGCAATCTCCGGTGCACAACATGTACATTCCATGGCGGAGGCCTATGGAGTTCCAGTGATTCTCCATACCGATCACGCTGCGCGTAAACTCCTGCCCTGGGTGGACGGTATGCTGGATGCCGGTGAGGAACACCACAAAAAAACGGGGAAACCTCTGTTCAGTTCACATATGTTGGATCTATCCGCCGAGCCACTGGAAGAGAATATCGCTACCTGTGAACAATATCTTGCGCGCATGCACAAGATCGGCATGACCCTGGAATTGGAACTGGGGGTGACCGGTGGTGAGGAAGACGGAGTGGACAATACGGGAATAGACAACTCTGCGCTCTACACTCAACCCGAGGACGTGGCCCTTGCTTATGAGCGTCTAGTAAAAATAAGTGACAGATTTACGGTGGCTGCATCCTTCGGTAATGTGCATGGTGTCTACAAGCCAGGTAATGTCAAGCTTACACCTGAAATCCTCGCGAATTCTCAAAACCACATCCAACAAAAGTTCAGTACTGCTGAACGACCGGTGTTTTTTGTATTCCACGGCGGCTCCGGATCGAGCCGTGAGGATATCCGAGAGGCAATTTCCTACGGTGTGATCAAAATGAATATCGATACCGACACCCAGTGGGCTGCCTGGGACGGTGTTCGGGCGTACGAAGCGGAGAAGCACGACTACCTGCAGGGTCAGATTGGCAACCCGGATGGTGACGACAAGCCCAATAAGAAATACTACGATCCGCGTAAATGGTTGCGGGCAGGCGAAGTGGCTATGGTGAATCGTCTGATGGTCGCTTTTGAGGATCTTAACTGTCTGAATCGTAACTAAGAAAATTAATCGGTGTTGTTGCTGCCAGCGGAAAGTACCCAACAGATGGTCATAGACACATGGGCAGCTCGAGAAACTCGAGGTGCCCATGTGGCCCAGGGACGCACCGTTTACGAACCTAAGGAAACAATCAAATAGACTTAGAACCGAAAGTTTTTCAGATCGAGCATGGTAGAACCGTCGACTCCCAGGTAACACCGAAGGGTCGGCTGGAACTGCTCTCCCAGGCAGAGGTAAACCAATTGCTCGACACCAGCCACGGGGGATTGTATGACCTGTACCGGAGATGTTCACTGGCGGTACTCAACTGTGGCAGCCAGATCGATGACAGTAAGGCGATCATGGAGCATTTCAAGGACTTCTCAATCCGTGTGGTTCAGCAGGAACGAGGTGTCACGCTGGAGCTAAAAAATGCGCCGGTCAGTGCCTTTGTCGATGGTGAGATGATTCTGGGTATCAAAGAGCACCTGTTTGCGGTGCTACGGGATATCGTATATGCCAGCAATGAGATCTTTGGTAATCCCAACTTCGATTTGACCCAAACGGCTGATATCACCAATGCCATATTTCACATCCTTCGCAATGCCGAACTCCTTTCAACCCAAAGATCGCATGAACTTGTCGTTTGCTGGGGTGGTCACTCTATAAACCGGGAAGAGTATGAATACACAAAAGAGGTTGGATACGAACTAGGCTTGCGCGGTCTGAACGTTTGCACTGGGTGCGGACCCGGCGCCATGAAAGGGCCGATGAAGGGGGCCGCAATCGGCCATGCCAAGCAGCGTATCAGAGACGGGCGTTATATCGGTATCACCGAGCCAGGGATCATCGCAGCGGAATCGCCTAATCCGATTGTTAATGAACTGGCCATCATGCCGGACATCGAGAAGCGCCTGGAAGCGTTCGTGCGCGTTGGCCATGGTATTATTGTATTTCCAGGTGGGGCGGGAACAGCGGAAGAAATTCTCCATTTAATCGGAATTCTGCTGCATCCGGATAACGCAGAACTGCCTTTCCCTTTGATCTTCACCGGGCCGGCCGACAGCGCCGATTACTTTCATCAGATAAACGAATTTATCTCCGCGACACTGGGTGATGGGGCGAGGGGTCTGTACCAAATCATCATTAACAATCCAGCCGAGGTTGCCCAGGCCATGAAGCGGGGGCTGGAGACAGTCCGCGAATTCCGGTCGGCCAACAATGACGCCTATCATTTTAACTGGCTGTTGAAAATTCAGGCTGATTTTCAGGTTCCATTCCACCCGACTCATGAAAACATGGCGGTGCTTGAACTACACCAAAATCAGCCGCCACATCTTCTGGCCGCGCAATTACGGCGGGCGTTTTCCGGCATTGTATCCGGCAATGTCAAGGAGGATGGTATCCGTATGATAGAGCAGCATGGGCCATTCGAAATCAAAGGAGAACCAGGTATCCTGAAACCACTGGATGAGTTGCTATCCTCTTTTGTCAGCAGGCAGCGTATGAAGCTTCCAGGGAGTCGTTATCGACCCTGTTATAGGATCTGCGGTTAGCCTCCTGATGAGAAACGCCCGTTGATTTAAAGAATACTCACGTGCACTTCTACCTCCATCCTGCCTTTGCAGTCCGGCGGCCCAAGAAATCGCCCCGAAACAGGTGAGATGACCTCGGGGTGGCGATGTACTGCGACCGCTATATGGTCACGTCCCACTATCTGTCCACTGGTTGAGTCGAAGCCCCACCAGCCGGTGCCCGGGAGATAGACCTCCGACCAGGCATGGGTGGTTGCAAGGTCTTCGACTGCTGTATTCGACACCAGATACCCAGTGACGAAACGACTTGCAAGGCCACAGTAACGACAGGCCTCGATGAATAGCGTGGCAACATCGCGGCAGGAGCCCTTGCCAAGGGACAGGGTGGTGTTGGGAGACTGAACACCCGGTTCGGTACGCACCGTATATTCGATCGTTCCAGCGATCTTCTCGTTAATTCGATTCAACAGAAGTACCGTATCGATCAACTCCCCGCTATTCAGGATATCTTTCAGCCATTCTCCTACAGCGGCGTAGTCCTGCGGAAAGACAGAGATTTGATAGGGTATCAGATCGATCTGTTCGATAGGATCATAGTGAAAGGGATATTGACTGGCCTGTTTCGCCAATTGAAAGGGGGATTTTTGTTCGATGTAGTGCTGCACCACGAGACGGCTGACGATCTCCAGCAGATCGCTGTTCTCACGGAAGTGGATCATCGACACGGAGTTGCCGAACAAATCTCTTTGCCACTCGATATCGAAGGCGGGAGTGATCTGGAGCGAAGAGGATTCAATGCGGATATCATGCCCCTCGCGTGGTCTTACATAGACCTTGTGAGGCAGAAACTGGACTGACTCCGGGTACACATACTTGGTTATATGCTCGATTTCGATACGACGCATACGGAGTCTCCTGGATTGGCTCGATTAGTGTCTGGCAGTGGTAGTGGCCATCAGGTGTTATTTTATTTCAGGTGGATAGGGCGAGCAGGCGGGACATAATGGACTTGCCAATGCCACCCTTTTCACCGCCTATAAAATGGATTCGACTCATCGAACCCGTCCTGATCGAATGAATAAAAAAGATGTCAGTGATGCCTGTTGCCAGCTGAAGACATAGCTGTTTTCGGCATTTTTGTCTGCTATGTTTAAATTCCGGCAGCATGGGCTGTATCTTTATGCAGCCTCTTCCGCAAGTGAAGGAAAGTAGGTCTCTGCAATTGCACCGTGCAAATGACCAAGATGGATCTGCAGTTTGTCCACGAATTTATGCAGAACATCGTTGTCCATTTTGGCCATGGATGTTTTTTGCATAACCTGTTCAATGTTACGGAGCATTTCAAGTGGGCCGGCGTTGTTTGGCAGTTTGGATAGATTGGTAGAGATGTTCTCTGTGCAGTAGGTAAAAGATCGCGGAAACTCCGCCTTGCGAAACAGAAAGGTCAGGACGTCGATACGATTTATCCGTACCTGCATGCTTTGCCGGTACATCTGATAGGCACTCAGGCTCTCCAGCATGCTCATCCAAAGCATGTCCTCATAAGGCCGAAGCTCGGGAGCATCATCCGGAATCGGGTTTTCCGATTTCACATCGATGATGCGGCTGGTCATGTCGGCTCTTTCCAGTTTTCTACCAATATTGAGGAAGTGATAGGCGGTATCGTGATTCATAGTGCCCGCCAGTAGACCGGTGTGCTGCTGGAGACCGCGAATAATCAGGCTCAGATAGTCGTGCCGGCCCTGACGCGCGTAGCTGGTTTGTTTGGTATCGACCACATTCTGATGGAAGGCGTTAAACTCTTCCCAGGCCTCCCGGGGCAGGCTGTCGCGAACGGTACGTGCATTCTCCCGCGCGAAAGCGAGTGTCGAAAGAATGGAACCGGGATTGCTTTCGTCCGAGATCAGAAAATTGACCACACGTCGCTCGGTGATTTCATCGTGTCGCTCGGTGTAGTCCTTGTCACAGCCGAGGATGCGGATCATCGGCTCCCAGCCCAGTGTAATCCCTTTCGGCAGGTCGAGCATCAGGTTGGAGTTGACGTTGATCAACCGTGCCGTGTTCTCCACACGCTCCAGATAACGGCCGATCCAGTAGATGGATTCAGCGACTCGGGAAAGCATCTTTATATACTCCTCTTTGAGGCACTAGCTGTCTACGATCCAGGTATCTTTGCTGCCGCCACCCTGCGATGAGTTGACCACCAGTGACCCTTTGCGCAACGCCACCCGGGTGAGCCCACCGGTGGTGACCTTTATCGATTTGCCACTCAGGATGAACGGGCGAAGATCCACATGGCGGGGTTCGAGCTGTCCCCCCCGGACCATTGTCGGGACAGTGGAGATGCCGAGCGTCGGTTGGGCGATATAGTTGCGCGGGTCGGCTTTGATTAGTTTCGCGAACGTTTCGCGCTCCGCTCTAGTGGAGGCTGGTCCTACCAGCATACCGTATCCACCAGACTCGTTGGCCGGTTTCACCACCAGTTCCTGCAGATGTTCAAGGATGTAAGTCAGCGAGTCTGGGTCCATGCAGCGCCAGGTGGGTACATTTGGCACCAAGGGCTCCTGATCCAGGTAATAGCGGATGATGTCCGGGACATAGGAGTAGACAACCTTGTCATCTGCCACCCCTGCACCAGGGGCATTGGCCAGGGCAACATTGCCTGCCTTCCAGGCCCTCATGAGGCCAGGAACCCCAAGCACGGAATCGCGATCGAAGGCCTCGGGATCCATGAACAGGTCGTCGATACGCCGGTAGATCACATCTACCCGGGAGAGCCCCTCGACGTTGCGCATGTAGACGCAATCGTCGTCTTGGACGATCAGGTCTCGTCCCTCCACCAGCTCACAGCCCATCTGTTGCGCCAGATAGGCGTGTTCGAAATAGGCGGAGTTATAGATGCCCGGGGTCATGACCACGATCTCCGGGTCATCACCCGGCCGGGGAGAGAGGGCGGCCAGGGTATCGAAGAGAGCGCCGGGATAGGTGTTTACCGGCAGTGGACTGTAGGTCTCGAACAGTTCCGGGAAGACACGCTTTGTCACCTGCCGGTTCTCCAGCATATAGGAGACCCCGGAGGGTACCCGCAGATTGTCCTCTAGCACATAGATCTTGCCGTCACTGTGGCGCACCAGGTCGGAGCCACAGATGTGGGCCCAGATACCCAGGGGCGGATTGACGTCGGCGCACTGTTCGCGAAAGTTTACCGATGCGGCCAGCACCACGGCAGGAAAGACCTGGTCCTTGATGATTTTCTGGTCGTGGTAGAGATCGTCGATGAAGAGGTTGAGGGCCTCCACCCGCTGCTTCAGCCCCCGCTCGATCTGGTCCCACTCCTTTTTGGGGATCATGCGGGGAATGATGTCGAAGGGCCAGGCCCGGTCGATGGAGCCCTCCTCCTCGGTGTAGACCCGAAAGGTGATGCCCATCTGCTTGATGGCGAGATCTGCGGCCTGTTGACGCTCGTCCAGCTCTTCTCGGTCGAGATTCTTCAGATATCCGATCAGTTTTCGCGCGTAGGATCTGGCATGACCCTTGGGTGTGATCAGTTCATCGTAGAAAGGATGGTTTGTAAAGGACTCCCAGTTGATACTCATGACGTGCCCCCCCTTGGCGGTGTGCGCAGGTCGAGGGTCCAGGGGAAATCGGGACTCAACGGTTCTTCCGGTGCAAGAATGCGCCCGCCCGTGTGACCCTGCTGGGTGAAGCGGGCCAGACGTCTGGCTTCCGCCTCATAGGCATTGACGGGAAAAACCTCGGAATTGCGGCCGCCAGGATGGGCCACATGGTAGGTACAGCCGCCCAGGGAATGTTGGTTCCAGGTGTCCACTACATCGAATACCAGGGGGGTCTGAGCCGGAATTGTCGGATGCAGCCCCGAAGGTGGCTGCCAGGCCTTGTAGCGGACCCCGGCAACGAATTCGCCTCGGGTGCCGGTATTGCGCAGGGGGACCCGACGGCCGTTGCAGGTAATCACATAGCGGTTCGGGGTCAGCCCGCTGGCCTTTACCTGAAGGCGCTCTACCGAGGAATCCACGTAGCGTGCGGTACCCAGAGCAGTTACCTCTTCTCCCAGTACGTTCCAGGGCTCGATGGCGAAACGCAACTCCAACTCGATGTCATCCACGTTGAGAGTGCCGTAGCGGGGGAAACGGAATTCGACGAAAGGGTCGAACCAGCTTATGTCGAAACGGTGTCCGGCTCGGTTCAGATCAGCGATGACATCGGAGAGATCCCGCTGTACATGGTGGGGCAGCATAAATCGGTCGTGCAGTTCTGTACCCCAGCGCACCGGTTCCCGTTCGTACGGATGGTCCCAGAAACGGGCGATCAGGGAGCGCAGCAGCAGCATCTGCACGCTGCTCATTCGGGCATGGGGCGGCATCTCGAAGCCACGGAATTCCACCAGTCCCAGGCGGCCGTTGGGACCGTCCGGTGAGTAGAGCTTGTCGATGCAGAACTCCGATCGATGGGTGTTGCCAGTCAGGTCAACCAGCAGGTGACGCAGCACCCGGTCTACCACCCAGGGTTGAGGGATCTCATGGGCCGGTAATTCGTTGAAGGCGATGCCCAGTTCATAAAGTGCATCATCCCGGGCTTCGTCCACCCGAGGGGCCTGGGAGGTGGGGCCGATGAATAACCCGGAAAAAAGATAAGAGAGGGCAGGGTGATTCTGCCAATAGGTCAACAGACTGCGCAACAGATGGGGGCGGCGCAGGATTGGGCTGTCGGCAGCGCAAGCGGCACCAATGGTGACATGGTTGCCACCCCCAGTGCCCGAATGGCGCCCGTCCAGCATGAACTTCTCGGCGCTCAGTCTCGATTGCCGGGCCTCTTCGTAAAGGACCGACGTATTCTTGACCAGTTCCCGCCAGTCTTTGGCGGGATGGATGTTGACTTCGATGACCCCTGGATCCGGGGTCACCATCAAACGTTGAAGGCGTGGGTCATGGGGAGGCTCGTACCCTTCCATGATGATCGGCAGATCCGTCTCCAACGCGGAGGCTTCGATTGCGTTGACCAGATCAAGATAGTGTTCCAACTCCTCGAGGGGCGGCAGAAAGACATGCAGGTGCCCGTCGCGTTGTTCGACACACATGGTTGTGCGGATGAGTGTCGCCCCCCCTTGTGGTGAGCCACTTCGGTCGATGCTCCGATCGTCTGCGGCGAGTGGTTGTTCCGGTAGTGGACTGATTTCGCCTTTGCGGACCATGCGCGCGCGGTCGCGGATCTCCGGCACCAATTTGCGTTGATCGAAAGGGTCCTTGGGCAGTACGGCCTGGCGCTTACTCTTGGATTGCCAGAGCAGGGAATCCAGAGGCAGACGATAACCCATGGGCGAGTCGCCAGGAATCAGAAACATCTTGTCGCGGCGAAATATCCACGGGCTGGAGGTCCAGCCCTCACGGTCGTAGTCCCAGGCGATGGGCAGGGCGTAGCCTGCAACCCGGTCAAGACCCTGTTCAAATATACGGCGCACCCTCGCACGTTCGATGGGATCTTTCAGCTTGTTGTCAGAAACGTCCACATTGGTCGGCAGGGTGCCCTCTTTCCACAGATAATAGGCGCCGTCTTCGAATCCCGGTCTAATATGATCCTTAGCCAACTCCAGGTGGGTGGCGATGCGCTCAATCAACCGACGGGCCTGCTGGTCGGTGAAATTTTTACCGGAGCCAGGGTGATCGAGCAGTTCCGGGTGATTCCATGCCGGCTGATCATCTTTGCGCCAGGCACAGGTCATGGCCCAGCGCGGCAGTTGTTCGCCCGGATACCATTTCCCCTGGCCGTAGTGGAGCACCGCGCCTTTAGCAAAGGCCTCTTTCAGGCGTCGCAGCAAAACTCCGGCCCGCTCGAGTTTGTGCTCCCCCAGGGCGGCGGTACTCCATTGGGGGCTGTCCATGTCGTCAATGGAGACGAATGTGGGTTCACCGCCCATAGTGAGACGCACATCTCCTTCGAACAATGCCTCATCCACCTCGTCGCCCAGGGCCAGAATCTCCCGCCACTGCTCTTCAGTGTAAGGTTTTGTCACCCGGGGGTCTTCATGGATGCGGCTGACCTTGTTTTCGAATCTAAAGGTGACCTCGCACTTGTCTGTGGCGCCTACGATCGGGGAGGCGCTGGTGGGATCGGGCGTGCAGGCAAGGGGGATATGTCCCTCCCCCGCGAACAGACCCGATGTGGGATCCAGCCCGACCCAGCCCGCACCCGGGACAAAGACCTCCGCCCAGGCATGCAGATCAGTGAAATCCGCCTCCGGTCCTGAAGGGCCGTCCAGGGATTTCTGATCGGCAGTGAGCTGGATCAGGTAGCCGGAGACAAAACGTGCCGCCAGACCCAGATGCCGCAGGATCTGAACCAGCAGCCAGCCGGTGTCCCGGCAGGAGCCGGTTTTTTTCTGCAGGGTCTTCTCGCAGGTCTGAATACCGGGCTCCATGCGGATGGTGTAGCCGATCAGCTTCTCGAGTTCCTGGTTCAGTTCCACCAGGAAGTAAACGATGTTAGGCCCCTTGATCCCGATTTCATTATTGCCGTCGGATTTTTCCAGCTCGAGATCGGCCCGGGTCATGGCCATGCCCAGGTCTGCCTCTTTCAGCTTGTTCAGCAGCTTGTTCAGCAACGGCCCAGACTCCTTGATCTCGAAATAGGGCGTCAGCTCCTTTTGCAGTTGCGCTTCGTATCTGAAGGGGTAATAGGTAGCCGATTCCTCGACAAAGAAATCGAACGGATTGATGGTAACCATGTCCGCGACCAGGTTTACATCCACGATCAGCTTCTTGGTCTTTTCCGGAAACACATACCGGGCGATGAAATTGCCGAAAGGGTCCTGCTGCCAGTTGAGGTAGTGAGTCTCGGGCTCCACCTTCAGGGAGAAATGATGCAGCGGCGTGCGGGTATGCGGCGCGGGGCGCAGCCGGACCGTGTGTGGGGAAAGACTGACCAACCGGTCGTACTGGTATTCGGTACGATGATGTATGGCAACGCGAACTGACATGGTGCGTGAGTCGTCCTGAAGTGGTGCGAAAAGGCTCAGAATGCCCTGTATAACTCCTCAGCTTACAATATCACGCAGATTTCATGCCAGAATTATTCCGGGTCATTCGCTGAAATTAGCGTTCAGATAGCAAGATATATCGGACATCGGGGTGGCCAGGTTGCTGCCATCACATCCGCCAGCGCTCGATTGAACCCTGAGCCGATTCCGTGCGGCAGAGCGACACCTATGGATACGCCGGTCGTTTGGTTCGTAAAATAAGCGAATTGGACAACTTTCGTGCCGGAAAATGTCGGACTGAGTAGTTGATGGCTCAGGGGGCTTTACCAATGCCTTGGGTTGACTCCATACTGAGGACGGTTTGTTTCGATCTTTCCAGCTGACCCAGGATCTGTCGCTGCCCTGAGAAAGCCCCTTGATGGCATTAATCGGAGCATGCTTGAACTATAATTGGAACATTAAACGCAGGAATTTTCATGACCTATTGTCTTGGTCTATGTCTTGAAGAGGGGTTGGTATTCGCCTCGGATTCACGCACCAACGCCGGTGTGGATTACGTGACCACCTACAGCAAAATGCACGTTTTCAATCCGACCCCTGAACGGTTGTTCGTCATCCTTTCTGCCGGCAATCTGGCCACAACCCAGGAGGTGATGAATCATATCCAGCGGGATTTGGATTATCCCCCGGGCCACGGCACTAACCTGGCCTCGGTCCGTTACCTGTTCGAGGCGGCGGAATATGTGGGCGCAATCAGTCTTCAGGTGCAACAGGAACACAATAATGCGCTTGCCCAGTCCGGTGTGAGTGGCGAGACTACGCTGATCATAGGTGGGCAGATCGCCGGGCAGCCTCACGGTCTGATGCTGATTTATCCCCAGGGTAATTACATCAATGCCTCGCCGGAGACGCCTTATCTACAGATCGGTGAAAGCAAGTACGGCAAGCCCGCCTTAGATCGGATCGTCAGTCCGTCGCTGTCTCTGACCGAAGGTGCCCGCCTCTGTCTGGTTTCGCTGGACGCAACCACTCGCTCCAATATTACCGTAGGACCACCGTTCGAGGTGTCGCTTTATAAAAAGGAAAGTTTTGCTGTCTCCTGTCGCTGTACCTTCGACGCTCAGGATCCCTATCTGATTCAACTGCGTCAGGCTTGGAATTCAGGCATACGAAACGCATTTTTGGGTCTTCCGGTCTTTGATTGGGAGCAGCAGCAATCGCTTGGATTGCCTCTGCAGCAGCAGGCGCAGGGGACCTTCAACCAGGAGAATTAGACCGTTTCTTCTTCTTCGGTGGCCGTCAGCACCAATCCATGGGTCTTAACGGATTCTTTCTGGCGCTGTTCAACTTCCTCCGTGTGCGCTGGCCTGGTCTAGAGGTTGCGACAATCGCGCCAGCGGGCGCTCATCAATAGGCATATGCACCAGTGCAGCGAGCAGTCCGAGGGCGACGCCTACCCACCAGACGGCGTCGTAAGTGCCTGTGATATCGAAGAGATATCCGCCAAGCCAGACACCGAGAAAACTACCGACTTGATGACTGAAGAATACGATGCCGAAAAGCGTCGCCAGATAACGTAAGCCGAACACCTGACCAACGATTCCTGTTGTCAGGGGCACTGTTGATAACCAGAGCAGGCCCATACAGGCGGCGAAGATATAAATAGTCCATTCGGTTTTCGGGAAGACCATTAGGCCGGTGATCGCTGCGGCCCGCAAAAGGTAGATCCAACTCAAACTGGTCTTTTTACTCTTGCGCTGACCTATTGCGCCTGATCCAAAAGAGCCCGCGATATTGAAAAGACCGATCAGTGCCAGGGAAATGGCCCCTACCGATCCGGAAAATCCAAGATCTGTTACATAGGCTGGGAAATGAACAGTGATGAATGCGACATGGAAACCACAGACGAAAAATCCGGATGTCAGCAGCAGGTAGCCTCGGTGTGCGATTGCTTCCCGCAATGCATCGCTCAGTGTCTGGTCCGACATGGCTTCTCCGATCGCCTCTGTCCTCTGCGGAATCAGCGTCGCCATGGGAATTATCAATAGCGCCAGGCCAGCCAGTATGAGCAGCGCGCTGTGCCAGCCGTAGAAGGAGATGAACGACTGACTGATGGGTGAAAAGATCACCTGCCCCAGTGATCCCGCAGCGGTGCCCAGGCCAAGTGCCAGGGAGCGCTTGTCGGGACCCACTACTTTGGCGATGGCAGAGAGGGCTATGGCGAATCCGGTAAAGGCGATTCCCAATCCGATCAGCACGCCACCGAAAAGATACAGCAGCGTGGCCGATTCCGCCATCGCCATGCCATAGATGCCGGCACAATAAGCGATGGAACCGACTACCAGCACCGGTGCGGCGCCCCGACGGTCTGCAATCGCCCCGGCGACCGGTACGCCAATGCCCCAAAACAGGTTCTGGATTGCCATAGCAAGGGCGAAGGTCTCGCGACCCCAACCGTTCGCCAGCGTCATCGGTTCAAGGAACAGCCCGAAGGTCGAGCGAATACCAAACCCGGTCAGTGCGACAAGGCAACCTATGGTGACAATGACGGCCGGTTTTCGCCACCAAAGACCATATGCATTGGCAGTGGTATTTGACATCGACTAAGGTATCGAAGCGGGTTTGGTAATCGAGAAGTTAGTGCGTAAGGGCATTACCGATGACAATAGATAGCACCCGAAAATATATCTACAATAAAATATCTGGGGTATTGTCGCGCCGCGAAATCAGAAGGTCTGGACTCGACTATTCCGTTTCTATCTACTAGGGTACTTCGAAAAATCCCTGCATGAGATTTTTCGATACGGTGATCGAAAAGCGCGATTTTCGACCACCTTCAATTTCATGCGCTTACGCGCACGGAAATAGCGGTGCGTCCCTGCGCCACCAGGGCAACTCGAATTTTTCGAGGTGCCCTCAAGATGATACGTCTTTACACTGTATGGGTACCTTGATTTTCAAGTTGCCCTTTACAGAAATGTCCGTGGACATTCAGTAGTAAATCAGTGCTGTCCCATTAAGTTGCGTTACATATAACTGGAACGCATTGACACGACAGCTCTTTCATAGTGATTAGTTGCGGCATAGACATGAATTTGAACACTGATGTTCGTCATTCCGGAAAGTGCGAAGCACTTGTCCGGAATCCAGGTTTTTCAATGCGTTCACTGGATGCCGGATCAAGTCCGGCATGACGGTTGGAGGTTAATGGGACAGCAGTGGTAGTAAATATCAAAATCGAGCGTTCTCTTTCCCCGCTTAGTGCTCGTGCGGCTTTGGTGGCGGAAGGGGGCGATCGGCAAGATAATTGGCGATGGCTGTCGGTGGATCGGTTTCTCCAGTCGCGATGACGCGGACACTCTTTGCTGACATACGCCGGATAAACCCCTCACCGCAGCCGCCAGTGATGAGCACATCTAGATCATCCAGTGGATGCCCATCACCACGGAATTCGTGCATGGACATCTCTTTGGGCAGATCCAGACGTTCAACCTCTTTGAAATCGGATGCTTGGTCAGATTCATAGATCAGAAAACGTCGTGTCTTACCTGCATGTCCAGTAATGGTACGGAAATTCTGACTGGTCACACCAATTTTCATGTTGATACCTTTCTTTCAAGTGTTGCTCGAACAAAACATGGGGGCGCCAGGAGCTTTTAACAGATTCTTCTCTGACGCTCTTCGTGTACCGGGATGTCTTGCTGTTGTCGAAGACATACAAATATTTCAATAAAATATTCAGACGTTGTGGCCGGACAATCTAAACAGAAAAATGGCCAGTATTATCGTGGTCAATATGGCAGGGCCCAGGAGCCATGCCGAGGCCAAAAAAATCCTGGCAAGGCGTTTGTATAGGGAGATTCGTTGTTGTTTCGCCTGCTGCGGCAGGTTTCGTGCAATATATCGATCTGTCCTTTGGCTGGGCCATTGAAGTTGCACCCTGGTATCAAAGGCCGGTTTTACTATATGCAAAGACACGATACTTTCCCTGACCACTTGCGGCATTGTTGAGCGAAATACTATGTCTTCTCTCCTTCAGTCATCATTGCGAATTCGCAATTTCCCTCGTTAAAACATGGTTACTTATTTGAGGCCACCTCGAAAATTTTAGGTGCTCGTGTGGTGCAGGGATGCGCCACTATTTTCGTGCGCGTAAGCGCATGAAAATGAGAGCGATAAGAAATCGCGCGTTTCGATCGCCGTATCGAAAGTCCCATGGAATAAATTTTTCGAAGTACCCTTAATCGCAATGGCACTGACTTAAGCCAAAATGACTGGTAATAGTGTTATTCCCGCGGAGCCTGTGCCGGACTTGATCCGGTAGCGGGAATCCAGAATGTGCGGAATTTGAGCAAACTGGATTCCATCCTTAGGTTCGTGAACGGTGCTTCCCTGCACCACTGCTCTGGGTCTCCACTTCGTTCCGCCCGGAATGACGGTTTTCTTGTCTTAAGTCAGTGCCATTGCCCGTAAGCACTCAGACAGATGAAACGGTTGAAGTGGAGGGCAGGCAAAGGATCTGATGGAGTTTTCGGGAACATCCTTTCGGCGACTGACAAGAAATTGATGCAATGCTGCCCGCGAATTCTATTTTGCGTCAATCGTAGTGTCGATCGAAATTCGTTGGGCGAAGACCGGCTGCGCGAGCTTCTGTCGGGAAGCAGAAATGCAACTGGAAGAGATCAATTTGGGTGACTTCTGCTTCCCTCAAAAGAGAGTCAGTCAACGGCTTGGCAGTGCCAGTTTTCTGTAGAAAGACTTTTCGATTGTGCAGTTTCGAGCAATTCCTGCAACCAATCAGAAGGGCCGGCAATATAGACGTCTACATGGGGCGTACCGGAAAGGGCAGCTGCCAGCAACTCAGTCAAATCGGCGATACTGGTGTCGGCCGAGATGGCGGTATAGAGAAAATTTTCCAGGGAGTCGTTCCAGGCGCGGCAGAGATTGTCGAGGGACGAACCGCTCGGATAGCAGCCGACCTGGATCAGATGCAGTCCCTCGAAATTATCGATGTTGATTGCCTGCTCAAGCAAACTCTTGATCGGAGCAAAGCCCTTACCATTGGCCAGGAACAGCGCTGGAGCCGTGGAATCCTTCTGCAGCACGAAATGGCCTACCGGACCCTTAAGCAGCACAGTCTGTTTAGTCAGAATTGCGTTGAAAACATTGTCACTCAATATGTCGCCGGGTTTGTGGGTAACCAGGAACTGGAGGTTGCGTCCGTCGCAGGGACAACTTGCGATGTAAAGGTCGGAAGCGATACCGTCTTCGGTAACGAACTCTACCTGTTGGCCTGCCTTGAAACGAAGTGTCTGGCTGCGAGGAGTTTGGATATGCAACAGTGCCAGTTTATCTCCCTCCCGCGTGATTTTACGGACAACGGCGCGAATCTCCTGGTAAGGAAGATCCTCTTCCATGCCTGCCTCACTGGCTTCAATCACCAGCTCGGAGTCAGCGGTATAGCAACAGGCGAGGATATAGCCCTCCTGCTGTTCCCTTGCACTGAGCAGATAGTCATGATCGTGTATCTTGTAAATGCCTCCGGAGAGCACCTTGCACTTGCACTTACCGCAGTTGTGGCTGGAGCAGCCATAGTCAAGATAAAATCCGGCTTTCAGTCCGGCTTCCAGAATGGTGTCGCTGCCTTCGAGCAAGAACTCGTGACCACTTGGGAGAATGCGCACACTGGTGGAGACGAGCTGCGGTAGCGTTTCTTTGGCTATGGGGGTAACAGTGGCATTGCTGGTTCCCTTCATGCGCTGCAACACCCTCTTCAATTGGATGATGCACTGCTTCACGCTATTCTGCCGTCGCTCCTCAGGTCCTTCCACAGACCTTAGCAGTTCATCCAGTGCGTCCTCTACCAGTATTTCCGATGCGTTGAGCGTTGACTTGGTATGTACCAGGGCGCGATGCAGCTCTTTCAATCGACGCTTCAGCATGTCAGGGTCGGGCACCCAGCCGTCGCTGTAGCTGCTCTTCGGTCGGGCATTGGCCTTGATGTGCTGTATTCGATCCAGCGTCGAGTCTGCTTCGATATCTATATGGGGATAAATTTCGAGCAGCAAATCCATTGTGAGTTTACCCTCGAAGGTATTTACGTCTTCTTCCCTGATCTTGTTTTGAATCTCACTTCGCGTGACACCAGCCAGGCGGGCGGCGCGGGAGATAGAAAGCAGTTTCGGCATGGGATCCAATCCCTATTTTACTGGCATTGACGATTACTATAGCTTGCTCTCGTATGGTGGAGTTGGCAACCCGTCCAAGGTCACCAGTAAACTGAAGAAGCTGCCAAACGTTAGTGGTAAGGGACAGCGCAATTTAGCTGAGGGGTACTTCGAAAAATCTCCTCCATGGGATTACTCGATAGGGCAATCTAAGAGCGCGATTTCCGACCGCCTTTATTTTCATGCGGTTACGCGCACGAAAACAGTGATGTGTCCCTGCGCCACAAAGGTAACTCGAATTTTTTCGAGGCGCTTTGTATAACCCAATTCACCAAATTGCTGTTATTCGCAGGGGGTGGCGAAAGCCCGTCCGCTAACGAAATAGCATCGAATAGGGGCGCTCGATTTCACGAACCATGTCATCCAGGCTGAACCCCCGCGCTTTTCGGTGGCTCTCTTTTCCATCGATATAGGTAATCAGTGTCGGGATTGTGAATACTGTCTGCTGGGCCGCTAACGCGGGGCTGGCCTGACAATCCACTTCGGCCACCGCCACTTCGTTGAAGTGGGTCTCCAGTAGTTCATACAGTTTTGGTTTTAGCGCTTTGCATAGATGACAGTCGGGACCTGTGAAATATACTGCACACATCAGGTTGTATCGTATGAAATCGGAAAACCCCTTTCTATCATTGAGTATTCTAGACAAAGGTTATACTCCTCGATCATGAACGGACAACAGTGTTTATGCTCAAGCGGCTGAAACATCTCTCGTGCCTGTTGGGTGAATGAAATCTGGTCAGGTTTCCCATCGGAAAAATTATTTGCGCCGCTCTGTAACCGCCGATATTTAAGGCGAAAACTGCTTTTACACCTCACCCTTAGGATACATCGGTTGAATTCGCTTCTCCATGACAAGCAATTGTTGGAAAAACAGCTATATTGTGTATATAACTAAGTATACTAGTAGGAAATAGATTGTTCAGTAGTGAGGACATAAGCGGTTAAGAATTATCATGAAAAAGGAGCATACCGATGATGACGGGTATCTATGAAAACCCTGTCCGTGGCATTCCCGGCTATCCCAATGCGCCGGAAGACTGGAATGAGAATGAGGCGGCAAAAATCGCTCAGATCGAGGGTATAGAACTCGGTCCGGATCATTGGGATCTGTTGCGAGCCCTGCAGGAGTATTTCTCCAAACAAAGCACGCCGGAGACAAACGCCCGTGATCTGCACGATGCACTGGATGAAAAATTTCACCTGAAGGGAGGTATGCGGTATCTGTACGTGTTATTACCGAAAGGTCCGGTGGCGCAAGGCTGTCGGTTTGCCGGCCTGCCGGTCCCGGCTGGCGCCATCGATAGATCTTTTGGAAGTGTCAAGTAAGGTACAGATGTCGCGGGTCCGATTCCCAGCATTAGAATACCAGGAAAGTATCAATCGCGTCGTGGCAGGGGATGGGGGCTGTCCTGTGATATGAATTGGAAAGGACGGGGGTATTCGGCCGCCAGGCGCTTCAATCGGATACGGGAGATAGTCGGTAGAGAGAACCGTTGCTGCTGTCAGTCAACAGATACAATAAGCCATCGGGTCCCTGACGGACATCGCGAATACGGCCGAGTTCACCGGAGAGCAGCCGTTCCTCATGCGTTACTTGTTCTCCCTTCAGTTCCAGGCGCACTAACAGCCCGAACTTAAGGGATCCAAGCAGAAGATTACCCCGCCACTGCGGTATGCGGTCAGACGTGTAGAATGTCATGCCCGAGGGTGCGATAGAGGGCACCCAGTAGTGGATAGGTTGTGCCATACCTGGTTTATGAGTGCCTTCACCAATGGAGGTGCCGATGCCGTAATTTACCCCATAGGTGATAATCGGCCAGCCGTAGTTGACACCGGCACGGATAATGTTCAGTTCGTCGCCGCCTTGCGGTCCATGCTCATGAGCCCAGAGTTCACCAGATACTGGATGCAGGGCAGCGCCCTGTATGTTGCGATTACCATAACTGAATATTTCTGTGAAAGTCCCTGCCTGTTGCACAAAAGGGTTGTCTTCCGGTACGGACCCATCGGCATTTAGTCTGATCACCGAACCCGCGTGATCATCAAGTCGTTGTGCTCTGGGACGGTCACCACGATCTCCCAATGTGATATAGAGCCGACTCTGTCGATCGAAAACCAGCCGGGATCCAAAGTGCCGTCCGGTATGGGATTTGGGTTGCAGTCGAAAAATAACCTGAATATTTTCTAGGTCGGTGCCGTTCCAGCGACCCCGGGCCACCTCTGTTCCGATACCATTGGTCCCGGGACCCGAGTAGGAAAGGTAAACAAACTGGTTTGCGGGAAACTCAGGATGCAAGGCAACGTCCAGCAATCCCCCCTGCCCTTGGGCGCTGATCCGCGGCAGCCCACGCACGGGGCGAGGGTCCAGTTTGCCGTTGCGCTCAATGATCCGCAAACGTCCTGCACGCTCCGTTACCAGCATACGGCCATCGGGAAGGAAGGCAAGACCCCAGGGGTGTTCCAGACCCTTGATGATCTCTTCGATTTTCAGAGAAACTTTTTGGCTATGAATCACCTGATCGGCTTGCGCCGAACTTGCCGATGCCAGAACACACAGGGTAAAAATCAGGGCTAAGGATCCCTGTGTTTTCTTGAAAAAGAGAGCTGGTAAGGAGTGAAAGATGGGCATGTTAACGTCTCTAATCTTAAAGTCTGGATATGCGCGACCGATGAGAAAGCCTGTAACGCAGTGCTCTTAGCAACAAATAACTTTCTAGATATGTCAGTTCATAGCCCAGCGCCGCGGAGCAGATGCTTGAAGTTTTCATAAGACACGTCAGGGCATCATTGGGTTCATGAATCCCATTGGCCCGGAAATCTGGCGTACATTTTCCCGCATAATCGTGACGCTGTTTGTCATCTGTCCAAATCTCTGCTCGATATTAGTCATTCCCCCGCTGAGCATGCCCATATCTGTTTCAATCAATATAATTGAATCACTGATCGACGACATATTGCTTCCCACGCTGGGCATGGTTGCTGCAATGTTAGCCATATTCCTATTAATACTGTCCATGTGCTCCATATGCTGATTGAATTTGCCAACACTTTGGGTGATAGAAATCATATCCCCCTTGACTTGCTGTAGATTGCCGTGCATCGAATCCATGCTTGAAACGATACCACTAAGATCCTGATAGAGAATGTGGACGTAATAGACGTTGAACACAGCGACAATGGTTAACAGTACCGAGATCGCAATGATGACGGCATCGGTGATTTTGAAATGCCTATGCCTTTCGTCAAGATGTATCTGAGTCTCACGCCCGAGCCGGGCGAACACTTCGATCATTACACGTCTAGGATCTTCAGCCACCTTGGTGCTCCTTGTTGCACTGAATTATAGCTTTCTGATAAGGCAAACAGATTATTTTTCCAGTCCACATACGTCGAAAAATAGAGTCAAGTCCGTATACTTTTGGTCTATGGGAAAGGAAACATTTTGTTCATACTTCGGGAGGGTTTCGAAATTCTCCCCATGTCGTGACTCATCTGAAGTACTTCCATCCCCATGTGATCGATGGTGGCCGAGATGTTTCCAACATTGCCCCGAACCACAGATACATTGCGGCTGATGCCGCCAACTGTGGACCGCATGATCTCCATGTCCTGTGCTATAGAACTCATCTCTCCATCCATTACTTCGGTCTGCCCATTGATACTGTCCAGCAAGGCAACCCTTTTTTCAATAAACTGGATATAGCCGTTCATCATCATCATCTGTTCCGATATGGACGAAAAATGCGCATTCATGTCGTTTACCACTCTCGATATTCTATTGAGCTGGGAAGAGAGAGTCAGGAGTAAAATCAGTATGGATATGGCAATGAATCCGAGGATAATAATGCCGGTTCGGATGCTGTAGTTAAGGCGGTCGGCCAGTTTGTTCTTGATATCGATCTGGCTCAGAACGATGCCTTCAAAGGAACTGACTGCACGGCGAAACTGTTTTTCTAAGACGGCCTCGTCATTGCTGATTTTGATATTATTAGATACATCCACCATCTGGACTGCCTCCGGTAGTACTCAACTGCTTATTCTAGCTTAATATCTGCAGGATCACTAAATCTCTAGCGGTTTCTGTTACTTGAGGCATTGGCTTAAAAACAGCTCAGGTCTTTTTGTCTCTGTATAATGAATTCTGGCATGAGATATAATGATTGGTATCCATAGTTTTAAAGGTTTGGACCCAGGATTGATCAATGGATGAAAAGAGTCGAAATGAGTTAGAAGCCGCTGCGTTTCGCGGATTAATAAAACATTTGCAGCAACGCTCCGATGTGCAGAATATAGACCTTATGAACCTGGCAGGTTTCTGCCGCAATTGTCTTGCGAAATGGTACCATGCGGCAGCTCAGGAAAAAGGTATTAAAATGGGCTATGCAGAAGCCTGTGAGGCGATCTACGGGATGTCGTACGAGGAATGGAAGATTACGTATCAGGCTGATGCTACTCCGGAGCAGATGAAGAAGTTCGAGCAGACAAAGCCACTGCATGCGTTCGTCAGCGGTCATCGAAAATCCTGACCGGCAGCTGTAAAAAAGAATATAAAACGGGGCCAGCAGAACGAATAGCTGCCGACCCCTTGATTTCAGCCAAAAGAGCCGTGGATCAAGATCCGTAAATCAGATCTGTAGAAAGATCCCTATCGTCGGCTATTCGGTTCACAGGGCCAAAAGACGGAGAGGGTTGTGCCTCATGTAGATTCCACAACAGATACCCATCGACGTCATTCTGAACAGGGCCGTAGTATACAAAAGGCTGAGATGGGCTTGCAGCAACCATCCCCTGGCCGTAAATCATATCGCCCTCGGCATCTGATTGTACGGGCCCTGCGGCTAAGCTGCTTCCAGCGGTAAACAGGGATAAGAGCAGGACAGCTGTAATTGGAATGTTCTTTTTCATGATCGTTCTCCAGGTCAAAGTTTAGGTGGGTCGCCTCCGGCTGCTATGGGAGTTGGAGGGTTTTTCCAGCAACCGTTATGCTTACCAACGTTTAAAGCATATGTCGTGCCAGATTATGAGAACCAATAAAAATGCACTATAATACAGATAGTTATGTTTGGTCGTCTCTCGGTCTGCTGTTGCTGGTATTACCCTTAGAACTAACATTTCGTTAAACTTGGATTCTATTGATTGGTTACACTGAATGGTGGGGGGTAGATGCGATCTGTTGTGGTGCCAGTAACTCTATCCTCTTGTATTGAGTTCGTTTAGCACACTCGTCACGTCTTAAACTGCCATCGTATTTGGATCGAATTAACAACGATATGTCATCAGCGTCATTCATTTTAATTTTTCTGGCCGGGGTTTTAGGACTCGGGTTTACTATTGTCGGCGCGCTCGTTTGGTGGGGGAAAAAGCAGGACGAGATGAACAACATGATATTTTTCTGTATTAAATATTTTATTAATACGAAAGATATCGGGGAAAAATGCAGGGCTGCATCAGCCTTGGGTCGTGCGAAAGATCCTGCCGCCCTGCTTGTACTGGTCGATATTGTTAACGATGACAAAGCGGAAGACATTGTTCGGGAGTCTGCAAGGGAGGCGCTCGAGCAAATGAAGCAGCATTACCGAAAATTCAGAAATGTCATTGACGAACTGTTGTTGGCGATAGAAAGAAAGGATCAACAGAAACTTGTAGAGATCTTAATCTCAAGTTTTGAAAAAGATGGGAAAAGATATCTGCAAAGTGCCTATGTTATTGGCCATGAACTTATGGGCCTGGGTCAGTATGAGGCAGCGAGAGAGTGGCTTTTAAAAGCCCAGATCCGTAATAAGAAAGAGAGTATTTATCAGGATCAAATCAATGACTCGATCAGTAAATGCAATGACTATTTATTTGCCGAAGGGGATGAGCTATATAAAGAGGGGGATTATTATGCTGCAAAAGAGCACTATACAATGGCGGCGACTCGGTTAAAAGATGAGGATAAAAAGCGTTATGCGGCACATCTTCGTTTAGCCTGCGTATACTGCAAAATCGGGGATTATGTGGATGCAGATCAATCATTGCTGCAGGCATTGCAACATCATCACGAAACAGACAACTCGCTTGCTTTGATTAGGTTATTACAAAATGTGCTGACAAATAACCGGAAAGTAAAAATAGAAAATTCCGAGAAAAGCAAGATAGACAAGTGTGTGGCTCAAATCATGGATAAAGTGACAACAGAGGGTCCTGAGAAAGGGGGAAAGATCGAAGTACCCTAAAAAAAACTTCGTCGACGCGTAAGCACCAGTGTGGGTTTGCAGTCTAAGTCAAGGAGTGTCGAAATACATTAAGGAACCTCTGATTTATTCGTGCTCCGTCATCCCGGCGCAGGCTGGGATCCGGTAACTAGTTGATTGCTTTAAGATGGATTCCGTCCTTAGGTCCATAAACGGTGCATCCCTGCACCATTGCTCCGTCCTTAGGTTCGTAAATGTTGCGTTCCTGCGCCACGGCCTCCGGGTCTATTCTGCGCTTCGTCCGAAATGACGAATGAATCAAAGGTTCCTTAATATTAGAAATTTATTATGATTAAATGGATTGCTCGGGATAACAAAAATATTCTGACACACCGATTGATAAATCATTATACTTAGAAACTTCTGATTTGTTCCTAATCCGTCATCCCGGCGTATGCCGGGATCCAGTAACTTAATTTGATTACTTTAAGATGGATTCCGGATCTACGCTACGCTTTGTCCGGAATGATGAATAAATCAGAGTTTCAATAATCGAAACAACTAATCTTTGCCAGGAATATAATAAAGATGAACGCCCCCGTAAAAGTCACTATTACCGGTGCCGCTGGTCATATCGGTTATGCATTGGCATTCCGGGTAGCTTCCGGAGAAATGTTTGGACAGGAACAACCGGTAATCTTGAGGTTGTTGGAGATCCCGCAAGCCATGTCTTCTGTTAACGGTGTGGGTATGGAACTCGAAGATTGTGCCTTTCCATTATTGCACGACATTGTGTTGACGGATGATCCAGCCATTGGTTTTCGGGAGGCCGATTACGCGATTCTTATAGGAGCCAAGCCTCGGACCAAAGGCATGGAACGTAAGGACCTCATTACAGAAAACGCAAAGATTTTCTCTGAACAGGGTAGGGCGATTAACGACCATGCATCCAGCAAAATCAGGGTACTGGTCGTTGGAAATCCGTCAAATACTAACACTTTGATAGCTGGTTCAAATGCGCCGGATCTCAGTCCTAACCAGTTTACAGCGATGACACGCCTGGATCACAACCGAGCGTTGGGCCAACTGGCCAACAAGTGTAATTGCCTGGTCGCCGATATTACCCGAATGACCATATGGGGCAATCATTCTATGACCCAGTATCCCGATATCAGCCATTGCAGAGTCAACGGGAAATCAGCTTTGGATCTTGTCAGCAGAGATTGGGCCATTGATCATTTCATTCCTAAGATTCAGCGAAGAGGCGCTGCAATCATAGAAGCGCGCGGCTTATCCTCCGCAGCATCGGCAGCGGATGCAGTAGTCGATCATGTGCACAACTGGGTGCTGGGCACGCCGGAAGGTGACTGGGTCAGCATGGGGGTGCTCTCTGACGGCAGTTACGGCATAGAGGAAGGAGTTGTTTTTTCCTACCCTGTAACCTGCAAAAACGGTGAGTACGAGATTGTGCAGGGCCTGGAACTGGATCAACTCAGTCAAACCAGACTGCAGGTTTCGGAGAAGGAACTTCGTGATGAACGCGCTGTAATCGAAGACTTGCTTCGCTGAAATAGACTGCTAAGCAGTTTAAAAAAATGGAAATTGAGGCGACATTTCGGTAAGAGGAGGTGACGCAATACAGCGGCGAATCGTATCCTGATTGGGCGCTGCCTCAGTTACCTCGCAGGACAACAGGAAGTTAGGCAGCCCCCCCCCCGATTTTGTAGAATATCTTTTAAATACAGAGCCACTATGATGCGATCGGCAAACGGTTCTGCGCCTGAGTTCGGCCCTCAAACTACTTCGTCAGATTTTCTGAAGGGCACCTCGAAAAATTCGAGGTGCTCGTGTGGTGCAGGGATGCTCCAATATTTTCTTAAGCGTAAGCACATGAAAATGAGAGCGAACGGAAATCGCGCTTTTCGAGCGCCGTATCGAATAATCCCATGGAAGGGATTTTTTTGAAGTACTTTAACTGTCGATGATAGTTCTCGCTTAAAAGCCCTCTGTCATAAACCTATTTGATACAAAGGTGTGTGGAACGTGAATCGGACTCGAATGGTGTTTTTCTGGTTAGCGATTGAGCGGCTATCTTTGAGGATAGGAAGGCCGGTGATTCGTTGGGGGTGCCTGGTTTTGGCGGCTATCTGGTTGCTTTTGTTGTTTAGCAGGCCCGTGGCTGCCAATGAAACGCTGACACAAGGAGGTACACTTCTTGAACGAGTAAACGCACGTATCGGAAACATCGGCACCAGGGAGCTGAAGGTACTCATTGAGGAGCAGCCGGACGCTGTCCTGATCGATGTGCGAACACCGGGTGAAGTTACTCTGATGGGCGGTATGATCGCTGCGCCACGTAGTTACAACATTCCCCGAGGATGGCTGGAGTTCAGGGTCCAGGAAATTGTGCCCGTAAAGGACGATCCTATCGTTGTTTATTGCGGTATCAATCAGCGCAGCCCCCTGGCTGCGGATACCCTGTTGCAGCTTGGCTATAGTAACGTGAAGAATTATGCAGACGGCATTTTTAGCTGGAAATCGGCTGGACTGCCAGTTGAAAGCATGGATAGGGCGTTGGATTCCATGCTCTACAGCAGACCGGAACAGGTTGTAGAGAATGTCTGGTCCGCCATAGGTGCTACGGCTCCCCCGAGTTACACAAACTCTGGGCATAACAACAATCTTTCCTTCGTGGTCACAGACGATGGTGTGCTGGTCGTCAACGCAGGTGATAACTATCTACTCGCCCGGGCCCTGCACGAAGAAATCAAAAAAATCACCGACCAACCAGTGCGCTATGTGGTACTTGAGAATGGGCAAGGTCATGCCATGCTTGGCATGAACTACTGGCAGGAACAGGGCGTACCGGTGATTGCACATGTGGACGCTGCAAGAGAGATCGAAGAGCATGGCGTGTCTATTCTCGAGCGAATGAGAGCGCGAAACCGTGACAAGGCGATGGGCACCAGACTTGCCAGACCAGACCAGGTCTTCGACGAAAAGCTGGATATCCAGTTGGGTTCCGAGCGGATCGTGTTGCTTCACCTGGGGCCTGCTCACAGTCCGGGCGACATCATTGTCTGGCTGCCTCGGAAGTCGCTGGTTATTTCAGGCGACATGGCGTTTCATCAAAGACTGCTGCCGGTGTTTGAGGACACAGATACAGCCGCCTGGATAGAGACCTGGGAGAAGTTTGCCGAACTCAATGCGAAGTATCTGATCCCCGGGCATGGCGAACCGACAAACATGAAAGAGGTGACGAGATACACGCGGGATTATCTGGTTTTTTTGCGGGCGAAAGTAGCTGCTGTCCTGGACGAAGGAGGGGATCTGCAGAGCGCCTACCAGATCGATCAGTCTGCCTACCGGCATCTCGATACCTATGAAGAACTGGCAAAGCAGAATGCCGGGCGGGTGTTTCGGGCTATGGAGTTTGAATAGCTCCACGGACAACGCTTGTCGATCAACCCGTTACATGGGGTCTCGTGATGGGTGTTTTTTTGAAAACGTGAAGTACCGCACAAACTCAAAGACGCCCGTTAAGAAAATATTAAGATTCCCACGCTATAGTTTGAACTGTACCGACATTTTCGACGAGATTTCCCCCGGCCACTCCCGCCGGGTTTTTTTTGTCTCCGGATCCTGCGTGTTTCTTTCGGCCCGTTAGTGTTGGCAGGTATCCAGCCGCTTACTGACTTTGGGTAACAGAGCTATAAAGGCCGTAAGCAGTAGGATGGTTAGGCCAAGGGCCATCGCGGCCAAACCCAGGAAGGAAATAATCACCAACGGAAAAATCGAACTGCCCTGAAAGAATAAAGGCGGAGCCTGGAATATCAGGCCCGAGGTAAAAAGAACGGCGGCCAGGGTAACGGCGGCGCGCATTGTTTGACATGTCATAATTGGCATTTTCCCACACCATCAATCTATTATTAATAATATTAGCATAAACTTATATAATATTCAATATGTCTCGTTTCAGGTGTGTATTTCCCGCA
Organism: uncultured Gammaproteobacteria bacterium; assembly: GCA_963820955.1. Lineage (GTDB taxonomy): Bacteria > Pseudomonadota > Gammaproteobacteria > Chromatiales > Chromatiaceae. Next base: position 46,834 of record CAWGCA010000018.1, read on the forward strand.
TTCTGGCGCAGAGGGCCTCTGCCAGGATCCGCTGAATTCGTTTATAGCGAGTTGAAGAATCGGTGGCCTTCGAAATTGAAAATGATCCCGTGTCGGAGAATTTCTTCGATCATAAGACCGTCTTTCGTCCCCTCTCCCTCTTTGAGCTTCTGGGAGTTGATGAGGACAAAGCGCCTCTTTGGGTCGTTTGAGTAGGCCAAGGCGCTCACCTTTCTCTGCGGCAGGCGTTTGTAGACATCATACGGCAGGTCGTTTTCCGACTTGGCAAGAGGTTTGGTTGTCGGAGTGGCAGCCTCCTGCTGCGGCATTTTAACCGCGGCCTGAGCCTTGTCATCTTGTGCTGTATGGGGCTGCGGTGGGGCTGTTGTTTCGACCGGTTCTCTGGTTTTCGCTTGCGCTGTCTTCTCGGTACCCTCAGCGTTCTTTTTTAGAAGCTGCTCTTGGAGATCAAGGAACTCCTGGCGTAACTCCTGCTTAACAGATGATCGAGCGGTCACTGGTTGCGCTACTTTCTCCTCGGCAATGGAGGGTTGCTCAGGTGTGGGAGGAGGCTGATCTATCGCTGCACGCAGATTACTTTCTGCGGAGGGTGCCGGCTCAGATTGGTCTGTTGGATCCTCAGGAAGCGGGGTTCGTTTTGGTGCAGGAGCCGGTTGTTCTATCTCTACGATCACCACCTTCTCTTGGCTGCCCTGTTGATCAAGGTTCTGCACTGGGGGTTTCACACGAGGAGTCACTGGGGCTTCCTTGTCACCGGAGAAGACCGTATCAGGCTGTGGCACAGTGGTGGATTCAGAATGGCGGTCAGGTTTCAGTGCCACAGCCGGATCCGGCAGTGGGGGTGTTGGTGCGCGCAGTGGTGCAGCCGGAACCACTTCAACGTTTGTCGGCGGTTCTTGGGGGGTAAAAAAATGATTGCCAAACACCGCATAGAGGGCAACGATTATCGCAAGAAGGGCCAATATGAGAGCGCTTAGAACCACGGGGTTTGTTTTGGACGGTGGCTCGAGTTCCGCGGGGGATTCTGTCGCCAGGGTGGGTATCTGGCCCAACTCTCTTTCCTGTTGGGATTTTTTCAGGGCTTCGAGGATATAGGACATGGCGTTGTTAGGGTATGCTCTCGAGATGTGGAATACCAGGCACCCCAGTCGCGGTGTTAAGGTGGATCAGGGTCTCAGGGCCTACGATACCATCCGGGACCAATCCTCGATGTCGCTGAAAACGCTGAACTTCTCGTTTCAGCGCGGGGTCAAATCCGGTCGATCCGGTATTGCTGGATACCCACCCGGGTAAACGGGACATAGTCTCCCGTAGCCATTGTATCGATTGGCTAGAGGCGCGTGGACTGATGACCATGGTGCCTTCCAACGGTGGTTGCCAGAGCAGCAGATAGTCCCCAGACCAGTATGGATCCAGCTGAGTCAGGGGAACCCGCACCTTGTCCGTTCCCAGGTTCAGCAGTGCGAAATTGAAGTTAAGCCCTTCTACCAGCGCATATCCGCTATCTGTTCCGTTTCCGTCCGTCAACCGAATCAAAGCAGGCCGATTGTATGAGTAAAGCTTGTTCCAGCCTCCTTTTCCCTCGCGGCAGCGTAGCCCCTTTGTTTCCGCGAATCGACAGGGTTCCATAGGTTCCAGCTTAGAGTAGATGATTGGCCCCCAGCGCTTCAGCAGCAGGGCCATGGCTGAACGTCGGTCTGTGGTCAGTTGTTCTATGCGAAGTATTGGTGTGGGCGGTTCCTGCTGCTGCGCTGGTATCCCTGGCGCCATTTTTATTGGCAGTTCGGCCTCTGGCTCGGTGGCCTCTGGCTCGGCAGCCTCTGGCTCGGTGGCCTCTGGCTCTGCAGCCTCTGGCTCGGCGGCCTCTGGCTCGGCGGCCTCTGGCTCGGCGGCCTCTGGCTCGGCGGCCTCTGGCTCGGCAGCCTCTGGCTCGGCGGCCTCTGGCTCGGCAGCCTCTGGCTCGGCAGCCTCTGGCTCGGCAGCCTCTGGCTCGGCGGCCTCTGGCTCGGCAGCCTCTGGCTCGGCAGCCTCTGGCTCGGCGGCCTCTGGCTCGGCGGCCTCTGGCTCGGCGGCCTCTGGCTCGGTGGCCTCTGGCTCGGCGGCCTCTGGCTCGGCGGCCTCTAGCTCGGCGGCCTCTAGCTCGGCGGCCTCTAGCTCGGCGGCCTCTATCTCAGCCTCTATCTCGGCCTCCAGCTCGGTTGACGCCGGAGAGTACTGAGACCCCGTGCTCTGAGTATTGGGCGAATAGGCTGATATCTCGGCCGCGGTTTTCGGGGACTCTTCAGTAAACAGCTGCTGCTGTTTCCAGGTGTAGGCAAGCCAGCCTGCGCCGGCTAAAAGTATCGATAGCAGAATGGTTGTACGTAATGGTCGATACCAGCGTTGCCAACCAGACAACTCCAGCTTTCCCGTCAACTCCCGAGCAGCCTTGTTCAGAATCCGGCTGTCTACGATATGGCGATGGGTGGCAAAGGCGCCAAGCAACGCGCGGTCACAGAGGATATTTATAAGGCGTGGGATTCCACCTGAAAGATGATAGATGCGCCGAAGCGCCGCCGGTGTAAACAGGCGGCGTTCCACCCCGGCAATCGCCAGTCGATGGCGAATATATTCTTTTGTGTCTTTCTGCGATAAAGGCAGAAGGTGGTAGCGCGCGGTGATACGCTGAGCTAGTTGGCGCAGGCGTTTCTGTTCTAAGAGTTCCCTCAGCTCAGGTTGTCCGACCAGAAAAATTTGCAGTAATTTGTGTCTGTGGGTCTCCAGGTTGGTGAGCAGACGAATCTGCTCCAGTACCTCCGGCTGCAGATTCTGCGCTTCATCGATCATCAGCACAGGGCGGCGGCGCTTGGCATGGGCGAGCAGCAGATATCTGTTCAGCTGATCCACCAGTACTTTGCTCGATGTCACGTAGCCTGGAACCTTGACTCCGAATTCATGGCAGATCGAATGCAGCAGCTCCGGTACCGTCAAGGCGGGATTGAGGATTAGTGCGATATCGACATGTTCCGGCAGTTGCTCCAGAAAGGCGCGACAGATAGTGGTTTTGCCGGTACCTACCTCTCCCGTGAGCAGGACAAAGCCGCCGCCCTCTCCAGCACCATAGAGCAGATGAGCCAAGGCTTCCCGATGTTCACGGCTGAGATATAAATAGTGAGGATCGGGCGTGATCGAAAAGCTGGGTTCTTTTAAACCGAAATATTCTGGGTACATATAATTCTGGTGCGGATAGGCCTCTGATTCATCAGCGGTTAACCGGGTCAAAGGGTCGATCTGCTGCTAGCGCCATCCATTCAGTGCCGTATTGATTTCACTATATTTAGTGAAGTTTACCCAATAAGAAGAGAAACAAACAGTATTTTCAAATGGTTATCACACAAGTACACCCTCAAAATGACATTGCCCTATTCAGAGCCCACTCAAACGGCCAAGGCAAGGCGCGCTCCGCATTGAATAGCTCGATCTTTGCCAGGAGTACTAAGACCAGAAGAGAAATGCCCATGCCGCGCAGAGGGGATACGAACTGTTATGCGGGTTGCGTCTGTTTTTCCCCTGGCCCGATGCGCTCAAGAACGACTACGGAGCCTGCCTGAACCAGGTAACTGTTACCCCTGATTGGGAAGCTGTGTGCAGGATCGACGATATCTTCCGGCGACGGCAGGCCCGTGTCGACTAACAAGCGCCAGGTTTGATCTTGAATCACGGGCAGTTCCATTTCCCCTGAAGATTCCGACAGATTGATCATAATATGAAGATCCGCCTCTCTCTCTTCAACGGCAGCCAGACTGAAAGCGAGAATTTGACTGTCCGGATCATCCCAACGGGTGGTATTGAGGTGGACCCCATGCCAGGAGACGTCAGGCATGACTTTTTCATCGCTTCGATCACCGTTCAGGAAGCGCCTTCGCATGAGGCTGGGGTGGCGTCTACGCAGGGCGATCATGAGCCGGACAAAACGCAGCATGTCTGCATTTTTTCGAGTCAGTGACCAATCGAACCAGCTCAGTTCGTTGTCCTGACAGTAACTGTTGTTGTTGCCTTTCTGGGTGTGCAGAACCTCGTCGCCGGCTAGTATCATGGGAACTCCCTGGCTCACCAGGAGCATGGCGATGGCATTCTTTGCGTGCCGCTTGCGTGTTGCCATCACCCCGATATCGGTCGTCTCACCCTCGACACCGCAATTGGAACTGAGATTGTCATCACTCCCGTCGTGATTTTCCTCACCGTTGGCCCAGTTCCGTTTTTTTTCGTAGCTGAAGAGGTCGTACAGCGTGAATCCGTCGTGGCAGGTGACAAAGTTGATGCTGTTGATGGGCAGACGTCCCTGGGATTTATAGAGATCGCTACTCCCGCTCATGCGGGTAGCCAGTTCACCAATCAGCCCTTTTTCACCACGTAGACAGCGACGCAGTACATCGCGGTATCTACCGTTCCATTCCGCCCAGCGGTATCCGGGGAAGGTGCCAACCTGATAGAGGCCCGCGGCATCCCACGCCTCGGCGATTAGTCTCGTCGCCGCCAGTTGATCCGAGAGCTCGATGCCCCAGAGTACCGGTGGATTACGCAGTGGTTCTCCGTTTTCGTCTCGTGCCAGGGCACTGGCTAGGTCGAAGCGAAATCCATCAACATGCATCTCTTTGACCCAGTATTCGAGGCATCCGATGATAAACATCGCCACGATCGGGTGGTTGCAGTTCACGGTGTTGCCACAACCGGTATAGTCTCGATAGAGGCCTTTGTCCAGCGGATCCAGATGATAGAAAATATCGTTTCCCATCCCTTTGAAATTGATGGTGGGGCCATCTGCACCGCCCTCGGCGGTGTGGTTGAAGACCACATCCAGAATGACACCTATACCCACCTTATGCAGGGCCTTTACCAGATTCCGGAACTCTTTGGGATGCGTGCCTTGATCGGGAGATACACAGTAGCCAGGATGAGGGCTGAAAAAACTGTGGGTGCTGTAGCCCCAATAGTTTTTCAGCCCAAGTTCTCTGGTCTTATCGGGGACGTCCTGTTCGTCGAAGGCCATGATAGGCATTAATTCTACATGGGTGATGCCCAGTTCCAGGAGGTAGGGGATTTTTTCAATCAGCCCGCGAAAAGTGCCCGGGTGCTTTACTTCCGATGTGTTGTGGCGGGTGAATCCACCTACATGAAGTTCGTAAATAACGGCATTCTCGACCGGTAAGCTGAGGGGTTTGTCCTCCTCCCAGTCATAGCTGTTATCAGCCACCATACCTCGCATGGAAAGGTGGTTGTTGTCACCGGGTTGTCTTGCCGCCTGCCGCTCCCAGAGTTGGTGACCAACCACGCGGGTCCATGGATCCAGAAGGACCTTGTCTTTGTCGAAACGCAGGCCGGAGAGCCGGGTGTCGTTCGGGCCGTCCATTCGCCAGGCATACCAGGTTCCGACTGGCAGCCCTTCGACATAGACATGCCAGGAATAAAAAGTGCGATTGACGCTGGGGTTCAGGGAGATGATTTGGAAAGGTTTGGTACTGTTGGAGCGGGTATACAGCAGCAACTCCACGCTGGTTGCATGACTGCTGAAGATGGAAAAATTGACTCCGTTGGGGTCAGGTTTAGCCCCCGAAGGATAGCGAACTCCCGATTTTGTTTCGTATATCTTGTTCATTGAACGGCTGCTTTAAATCTACCTGAGTATGTATTTTTTTAATACCTGGCCGGGATTCTCGATCGAGTCAGCAATTGTACTCCCTAATCTGGTGTATTAGGGCCTGTTAACACTATGCGCATATCCATAGACGGAGGCCATTTTTTCTCAGGACAAGGCGCACTGAGCGCCGTGTACCTGCGGTACACAAGTGAAAGTGCAACGCGGTCATGGGGAAATCCGGGTTTGTCTGATTTCTCGATTCGAATTATTCCTCAAAGAATATATGGATAATATCCTATTGAATTACTCTGGAATTAGACTAGATTATCAGGTAACTACTGGGTTGCATTCGAAGTAGGGAATAATTTCAACAGGCCACTGGAAAAGAGGGAGTTATGAATACTTACGATGTTAATGTAGTAGTGCATATAGACGAGGAGTTGTCTCCCAGTGAAATACACAATGTGGAACAGAGACTTTCCGATATCAATGGGATAGTGAGTGCCTGCGCCCATGAGAAGACCCCGCACCTGCTGGTGGTAGATTACGATCCCCGGACCATTCAGGCAGGGAGTCTTTTGCAACACCTCAAGAGTGATGGTCTGCATGCTGAATTGATCGGTGGTGTCTGATTCGTCTGCCGCGCGGGGGAACTAATTTAACAGGCAGGATTGCTCCTCTGGGCATGGATTGACCTAAGTACTGCAGGCGCTAGGTCCTCGAAGAGAAGGGATGTGGGTGTTTGTGGCTGGGGTTTTTCCCTCTTGAAGGGGAGGTTGCGGCGATAACTCATTAAAGATCCGAACGCCCCTCGATTTTTTCGAGCTGCCCTAAAGCGAAAGGGAACGATGGCTGCGCTCCGAGGTGGTCGGGGAGAGTGATCGTCTGTACTGTTCGGATACTCCTGCCCATCTGGATAGCGTAATACAACCAACCTGATATATTCTATCGATTATAGAATAATTGATCTCAGAGATGGGCCTGCTTGAGCAGGGGGCAGTTCGACATGTCGACGAATAAAACAGACTCAGCTAGCGACAGACTGGATCGAATAGTCGCCGAGGCGAGACAGAACCGTGTGCAGCGTGAGAAAGGCTATCGGGAGCAGGCGTTAAAAATCTATCCCTGGATCTGCGGACGCTGTGCCCGCGAATTCAGTCGTGAAAATCTTCACGAGCTTACCGTCCATCACAAAGACCACGACCACGACAACAATCCGCCCGATGGCAGTAATTGGGAACTGTTGTGCCTCTACTGTCATGACAATGAGCACTCACGGTATCTGGAGCATGAGGCGAACGCTCAGACTATAAAAGGCAGCCAGCAGGAAACCGCTGCCACCCACAATCCATTCGCCAATCTGAAGGATTTGCTGAGGGAAAAAGAATAGGGAAAGTTGATCCTGTACACCTGTGAATTTCCTTGTGGAACGGAAGCAGACAGCGGGTGTCAGTGCGTCACTCAGTCGAGAGAAACTGTACGAGACAGCAGGGGAGTTCTTCGGCAGAGAGTCCGAAATGTCCGTTAGGGTCGAGCGGGAGACCTGCACAAAAAAACGAAACCCTTCCAGTGCGGAAGGGCTTCTTTATTTGAATCCAGATTCTTCGATTGAATTATTCAGCGACAACGTTACTTGCTTGAGGTCCTTTAGGACCTTTCTGAATCTCGAAGCTCACCTTTTGACCTTCTGTTAAGCTCTTGAATCCACTGCCTTGGATAGCGCTGAAATGCACGAATACATCGTCGCCCCCATCGTCCTGAGAAATAAAGCCAAAACCCTTGGATTCGTTAAACCACTTCACAGTGCCCGTAGCCATTACACAATTACCTTAAAAAATTAACAAACAATAAATCCACGTGCAGGTCGTGTACTGGGGTGTTCGGGCGATACAATGGAAAGGAAGGACCTAAAGTTGACCGAAAAAACCACATACACAATCTGCAGTCTTTCAAAGTTTAAGCGAATCTTGAACTGGATACCATAGTAAAATTGCCGACTGTCTTTGATTTCTTTCAGATTTCTACACTCTGTAGGTAGGTGTTTTACTTACAGTAAGTAGCGTAAGAACGGTGCGGGCGAGGGGAACTGCGGATTATGCTGCAGGGCAGGCGCCCGGCGGTCAGAACTGGATCAACCGAATCTCAGGCGGAAACCCGGTATGGATGCCACACTGGAAATGGGCGGCAGTAAGGTCAATACTGTAGCTAACAGGGGAAAGCGGGAGACAGATTGTGGGGGCATATCAACATATTCTGCTGGCGGTCGATTTCACGCCTGAGGTGAGAATGGTTACCCGCAAAGGGAGGGAGCTGGCTGGACAGAATGGGGCCAAAGTCAGCCTGGTTCATGTCGTAGAATATAGTAGCAGTAGCTACCCAGCCGATTTAGCGCCGCCAGTGGCGCTTGATCTGGATGATCGTCTAAAAAAAAGCGCCGAAGTAGAATTGAAGGAACTCGCCATTACCCATGGATTTCCAGACGCTAAGCGCTATGTTGAGTTGGGTGTTCCGAAACATGAGATCGTGCGGATTGCCGAAGAGAAAACGGTAGATCTCATCATAATCGGCAGTCATGGCCGCCACGGTATGCAATTCCTACTCGGATCGACTGCCAACGGGGTTCTTCACCTGGCAAAATGCGATGTGTTGGCGGTGCGAATGGGCGGTTATTGAAAGTGAGCCGCAATCGGCCAAGTCCCCTATTCCACCGGGCGGAAGGTTGCAGTATGGGAGGCTGTTAACACGATGTGGATATCCATCGACGGAGGCCGTTTTTTCGCAGGACAAGGCGCACTGAGCGCTGTGTACCTGCCGTACACAAGTGAAAGTGCAACGCAGTCACGGGGATTAATGGCCTCGTCCCAACGCTGGGTATCCGCATAGTGTTAACCGGCCCTAATTACCATATCAAATCGTCAGGGATGTCATAGTCTGCGTAGTAGGGGTCGCTTTCGTTGTCTTTGTCTTGCTGTGGGTCACTGGGGTCATTGTACAACACGACCGTTTTTTCACTGCGATGGCGTATCTTTTCAGCAATTTCCGGGGGGACGAGTTCGTACTCTCCATTCAGATTCACGATTGCCAGTCTACCTGAGTAGATTTTCTTGCGTACCGGCTCTGAGATCCAGATTCTTTTCACCTTAGCATTGTCGGTAAAGTTAAAAGGGACATCCTCCTCGCCTTTGGATTGACGATTGCTCTCGATCAGTTGCTTTATTTGTGCAGCAATGGCCTTTTGTTTGGCTTGTGCCGTTCGCTGACGATTCAGCAGGCGATCCCTGTCTGTATTTTCAGCAAGGAGTTTCTCCACCTGGCTTCTCTTTTCGTCTGCAGTCGCAGATCGGTTGTGTAGTTTCTGTTTGCTCTTTTTACGCTTCTGAGCATTTATTTTTTTTGCCTGCTTCTCATCAACGAGGCCAGCTTTCAGCAATTGATCCTGCAGTGACTTACCCACCGGACTGCTCTCCTGTATCGATCGTCTTTTCAAAAGGGACTATAGGATACTTATAAAAATCCCTCCATGGGATTTTTAGATACGGCGATCGAAAAGCGCGATTTCCGATCGCCTTAATTGTCATGCGCTTAGTTGCGCGAAAATAGTGGCATCTCCCTGCACCACTAGATGGATAAAAGCTGATTATGCCATTTCAAAACACTGTAACGCGAAAAATAAACCCTAGACTGAAGTGTACACATCTCGGCGGACGACGGTTCATGACAACGCACACAAACATCGTCTTGCACCGGAAGTCTTGGCTGCCGTTATAATTGGGCCATGTTTATGAGCGCCTTTTTGAAATACTCCCCCGGACGCATTCGTGTGCACCTTTTCCGAGATCTGATGCTGGTGGTGCTGTTCGCAGTGGCTACGCTGGTGGCCGTCAACTACCTGCTGATTTCGGAGGTGCGTCGGGAACTGGCCTGGGGGCAGATTTCTCAATCTATGGTGCGGGTGCGGGACGAGGTGCGGCGTTTGCTTGAACCGGTCGAGCAGCAGCTTGCTATCCTGCGTGACCTGGGTCGAACCGGAGAACTGGATCGGGGCGATGTTTCACGTTTGACCGCGCAGATGCTGCCAACCTTGACCCATCTGCCCCAGCTTTCCAGCCTGATCATCGTCGATGATTCGGGGGCTGAATACTTCCTGCAGCGCGATGGAGCTCAGTGGCTTGTACGTGAAAGGATGGCTGGTGACAGTGGACGAGTGACCTGGCGTCGTTGGGGTTCTGGGGGCGGTGAGTTAGAGAGCTGGGATGAGACCCTGAGTTACGATCCCCGTCAGAGACCCTGGTTCGAAGAGGCGTTGGGTAAGGCCAGCAGCGCAGAGATCAGCTGGAGCCGGCCCTATCTGTTTTTCTCCCGTCAGGTGCCTGGGGTGACCGCCTCGGCGGCCTGGCGTGATGGCGAAAAAACGTTCGTCGTGGCGCTCGATGTGGAGCTGACGACTATTCTGGAAACCATCGACTCCTTGTCCCTGGACGAAGATGGAAAGGGTTTTCTCTTTCGCTCGGATGGTGGGGTTTATGTGCCGCCGGTGGGCCAGACTGACCGGTTGCTGCCTGGAGCGGCGGAAAACTTTTTTTCGGCCAGCAGCAGTCACGGCGGCACTTTGTCGATCGATGCGGTGGCTGCCTGGCAGCGGCAGGGTGCGCCGGACGATAAGCCGATTCAATTCACCAGCGGTGAACGGTTGTGGTGGGGCGGATTCATGGCCCTTTACGCGGACGACGAGGCGGCTTGGCTGGGGGTTGCGCTGCCCCTCGGTGATCTGTTGACGGTGTTGCAGCGCCGCTGGCAGTTGGTACTGATCGCTGCCTTGGCGGTGCTCGGTATGGCGCTGTTATTAATCGTTTTACTGGTGCGCAAATACAGTGGTCAGATCAAAGAGTTGCCCAGGCTGAGCATCGAGCGGAAGCGCTATCAGGAAGATATCCGTAGCTTGATTCACAGTGGCGAAAGCATGCACCTGGAGTTCAAGTCGACTATGCGCATGAATCTGCGCAGTGGCAAACCCGGGAAGGAGATTGAGCTGGCCTGGCTCAAGGGTGCGGCAGCCTTTATGAATACCGAGGGAGGGATCCTGCTCATTGGGGTGGAGGACGACGGTACTGTCCTGGGAATAGAGGCGGATGGCTTCGAAAATGAGGACAAGTGCAGGCTTCATTTCAAGAATCTTTTCAATCAGCACCTGGGGCCTGAACTCTCAAAATACGTGCGCCTTGAGATCTATCGGCTGGAAGAGCGGGAGGTGGTTGCCATAGAATGTGAACGCGCTGGAGAACCGGTGTTTCTGGTCCACAAACAGGGGGAGTCTTTCTATATCCGCAATGGGCCATCCAACATAGAATTAACCATCAGCCAGGCGCTGAGCTATCTGCGTCGTCGCTTCTGACTCTGCTACCCATGGCCTGTTCGATGGCGCAGATGCGCTGTTGGCGGATCAGTTCTTGAATCCTCGCCGAGTCCTTCTCCCCGGCTATCAGGGTCTCGATATCGAATGAACCAATGGCATGGAGGGCTTGGCGAAAAAGCTCGGTTGAGGGATAAGCCTGTGCGCAAGGGGCCTCCTGGCTCCGGTAGATCGCTTCGCAGGCTGACAGGAACTGGTCGAAGCGTTCAGGTCGGCGCAATGCGTCTGTTGCCAGCAACAATTGAAGGATCGATGCCGCCGACAGATCCGTCACCTTTTCCACTTGTGTATGGTAGCGGGCTACGAGTCGGGCCAGATCATGGAATCGCCGGGGGGCCTTCAGTCTCTCGCACAGGGCATCGATGGATATCAGATTTTTATCGATGAGCAGTGGCTGCTCTGACTCGCTCTGGGCTTCCAAAGCATTGGCATTGGTCAGGGCAGCAAAACGCACCTCGGGTTCAGATGAGAGCCCTGCTGCAGCGTTAAGTATCGCCCACGCCTTGGCCCCGGTATCTATCTCCGGGAACAGTTGTTGCCTGGCTCCACACTGCTCCAGCACCTGAAAAAAAGGGGCAGGGTCTGTTTCACTTAGTACCTTGACCAACTCCTGCCACACCCGTTCCGGTACCAGGGCATCGATCTCACCTGTTTCGACCATCTGTCGCATCAATGCCATGGTTTCGTGCGCCACACAAAAATGCAGACTGGCGTAGCGGGCGGCAAACCGGGCGACACGCAGGATACGTACCGGGTCCTCCGCGAACGAGGACGAGATATGGCGCAATATCCGATCCTTCAGATCGCGCTGGCCACCAAATGGGTCGATCAGTTGGCCGTCTAGGTCCTGAGCGATGGCGTTGATAGTAAGGTCGCGCCGCCCCAGGTCTTGCTCCAGCGTCACGTCGGGAGTGGCATGTACGACAAACCATTGATCGCTGGATCTGTTTTTTCGCTCGGTGCGGGCCAGCGCATACTCTTCCTTGGTTTCCGGGTGCAGGAAGACCGGGAATTCTTTCCCCACCTGGAGGAAGCCCGCTGTCAACATCTCCTCCACAGTGGCACCCACCACCACAAAATCCCGTTCGCTCACTGGCCTGCCCAGCAGCGTGTCACGCACGGCTCCCCCCACCAGATAGCTTTTCATCGCATCAGCCCAAGTCCGTGGTCAATGGAACAGGTGGCGGGTTGGGGGGCATGGGCAGAATAGAATTATATTGAGATTGATAGATGATCGATATGCAAGTATAGCGGCTATACAACCTCATGCCCGTCAATGGATATCCGCATAGTGTTAACAGGCCCTGATACGATCATACTCGCCAAATTGTTATCTGAAAATAATTGAACCCCGCAGCGGAATTGAATGGCGAATGAGTCTCAGGGGTAGGCAGGTCAAGGGCATCGCGAAAAATTTGGGGTAACTGTGTGGTGCAGAGACGCAGGACTGTTTCAATGCGCGTAAGGGTATTAAAACGAAGGCGGTCGGAAATCTCGCTTTTCGATCGCCCTATCGATCAACACAAGGGATTTTGCGAATTAAACAAAAAGGCCAGCAGAATAAATCCTGCTGGCCCTTGTTCAGACCTATGCATCTATAACTTAGGATCCGTAAATCAGGTCGGTCGACATATCTCGGTCATCCGCTACCCGTTCCGGTGAACGGAACATCGCTGATTCCGTTTGCCCGTCGCGATTGTAAAGAAAATCCGTCTCGCCTTCGCTCTGCACCGGTCCGGTGTAGACGAAGACCTGGGAGGGGCTGGCGGCTACTTTGCCATTGCCGTAAATCATATCGCCTTCGGAGTCGCTCTGTATGGCCCCGGCCAGGCTGCTGCCGGCATACAGAAGCGAAGAGATCAGGGTGGCGGTGGTAGCTATATTCGTTTTCATGGTCGTTCTCCAGTTTCAAAGTTAATGTTGGTAGTTGTTACGCATGTTCGATCGCTTTGGATCACTGCCTGTCCCCTTGGCGTTCATGCATGGCACGAGATGGGGCAGATGCCGTGCCAACTTTGAAGAAATATAGTAATTACTATAAATTACAACATCATAGAGTGAGGTTATCCGATGAGAGTGAGCGCCTGGCTCCGGAACCATACGAACGTTCCATGAAACCGGTTTGTATCGATTCGTTATGTCAGGCGTTGGCGGGTGCGTTTTCTCGCTCCCTGAACTCGGCCTTGATAGCGATCACAATGGTTGAAAAAAGTGGTCGTTTCCCCTCCTGCTCCAGAGGTATACTAAAACCTTTCTATCTACCCCATTACCAGGTCTAATCCTGGGGATTTGCCGGGGTGATGATTTTCCGGACGCGTTGCCATTCTGGGTGCAACAATGCAGATTGCTTTGGGAGCAATCCGATATCTTCTGTGTCGGGGTGTAGCGCTCTGGTCTCGAATTGAAATCAGCATGGGCCATGCCGGGCCTGCAGCCAGGGCTGATTGAAGACAGAGTCTGGGTACCTCCTCGTGAACGAAGACAATCGCTATCTGGTGGCTATCCTGTAGAACTTTCCGGGGTTCCATGCCCATGGTAAGGATGCTATCTGGACGGGAAGGGTTTTGCTCAACTTAAGGGTACTTCGAAAAATTTCTTCCATGGGATTTTCCGATCGCCCACATTTTCATGTGCTTACGCGCACGAAAATAGTGGTGCCTCCCTGCACCACACACACCTCGAATTTTTCGAGGAGCCCTAAATTGCTCCGTGGTGGTGGTCTTGGTCATTGGAGTGTTAACAGGCCCGAGTTTTTCACCAAAGCGGATTACGGAATTGGCAACACCAGTGCCGGATCGAATTCGATTCATTGAGATGTGGTAATAACATGACCGAACAAGGGAAGAACAAAACGACGATAAAGCGGGCAATAAAACGGCTGGCGTCCATCGTCCTGTTTGTGATGCTGGCTGCTTTTCTAGCCTATGAAGTGCCGACCATCGAGGTTGCCTGGGTCACAGCAATTCTTTTGCTCACTATCTATCTCTTCGCGTTCGAGGTCGTCGATGTGGACGTGGCGGCGATCACCATCATGGTAATCCTGGGTCTGACCGGGCTGTTCGCGCCCTCAATGGGGCTGGAACAGGGATTGGTCGACAGCAAACACCTTTTCGATGGCTTTTCGAGCAATGCCGTCATTTCGATCATTGCCGTTATGATCATCGGTGCCGGTTTGGACAAAACGGGCATTATGAGCAAGGTCGCCGCCTTCATTCTGAAGATTGGCGGTTCTGCGGAAGGACGTATTGTTCCGATCATTTCCAGTACCGTGGCGATCATATCCTCTTTTATGCAGAATGTGGGGGCCGCAGCGTTGTTTCTGCCGGTCGTCTCGCGTATTTCGGCCCGCTCCGGGCTGCCCATGTCCCGTTTGCTGATGCCCATGGGTTTCTGCGCCATTCTTGGTGGTACGGTGACGATGGTGGGTTCCTCGCCCCTGATCCTGTTGAATGATCTGATTTTGACCTCAAATACCGCGCTGCCGTCGGATCAGCAGATGCAGCCATGGGGGCTTTTTTCGGTTACTCCGGTCGGTCTGGTTTTAGTCGCCAGCGGCATCGTCTATTTTTTGCTGGCAGGGCGCTTCGTTCTGCCCGCCACCCAAGGTAGCGGCAGTACCAGCGGATCTGACGCCATGGAGTACTTTCATAAACTCTATGGCCTGAAGCCTTCCCTGCGTGAGATCGTTGTGCCTGATCGCAGCAAACTTGTCGGCCGTTTGTTGGGCGAGATAGAAGGTACCTACAGTCTCCGGGTAATCGGCCTCAAACGCAGCGGTCAGGCCAGTATGGTAGGGCCGGGATCAGCGGCTTACGATACCGAGTTAGAAGCTGGTATGGTGCTGGGGATTATCGCCTTAAAGGTCCATATCGACACCTTTGTCAACAAGTATGAGTTGAAGAAGCGAAAGGAAATGCGGAGTTTCTCCGAATCCCTGTCACCCACCAAGGCTGGTATCGCGGAGGTGGTTATTCCGCCAGGCTCTAATCTCATCGGCAAGAGTGCGCGTGAAGCCTGGCTGCGTAAGACCCACGGTCTTAGCATGATTGCCCTGCACCGTGGCGGCGAAACGCTGCGCCAGGGGGAGAATATACGAAGCATGCCTTTTCAAGTGGGCGATGCCCTGGTGGTTCACACTACCTGGGAGAACCTGGCCCGGTTGGAAAGCGATCGGAATTTCGTGGTAGTCACCACCGAATTTCCCCATGAAGAATCGCGTCCCCAGAAGGTGGGCTGGGCCGCGCTGTTTTTCTCCATTGCGCTTTATCTGGTGCTGTTCACTGAGATTCGTCTTTCAATCGCGCTGTTGACTGGTGCAGCGGGCATGATTCTTTCCGGGGTATTAAAGATCGATGAGGCCTATCAGGCGGTCTCCTGGAAGACTGTCTTTCTATTGGCCAGCTTGATTCCCCTTGGTCTGGCGGTAGAACAGTCAGGCACTGCAAAGTGGATTGCCGAGCAGACGCTGTCGCTGATGGGCGATATGCCGGTGTGGGTAATACAGGTGGCGGTCGCGGCGCTTTCCACGTTTTTTACCCTGGTGATGTCCAACGTAGGAGCCACCGTTCTGTTGGTGCCTCTGGCGGTCAATATTGCAATCGGCGTGGGTGCGGACCCGGCGGTGTTTGCGTTGACAGTGGCTATCGCTACATCCAATTCCTTCTTGATTCCCACCCACCAGGTGAACGCACTGATTATGGGGCCAGCGGGCTATCGAGTCCCGGATTTCATCCGTGCGGGCAGTCTTATGACAGTGCTGTTTCTCATCGTGATGATCGTAATGATGAATCTGCTGTTCTGAGTGCGAGGACTGGGATCCTATGGCAATAGAAAACGCCGCGCCTCTAGTGAGAGCACTCCCAATCATGAATACATGACCCGGCATACTCCCCCGGGCAGTAGTCAGCAGGTTAAATGCAACGCTGCTACAATACGGGCGCAGTTCTGCTGAAGTTGATTGAAAACATCCACCGCCTCTGGTGTTTTTACCACTTCAACCTTGATCCCCTTGTCGTTCAAAAAAGAGCGGGTGGCATCGGGTACCCGCATGCGTCCGAAATAACCGGTACCTATGACGACCACTTGCGGTTTGGCATCGATGGCCGTATCAAGGTCTCCAATGGCCAGATTATGCCCTTCTGCGCGCCACCAGCCGTTTTGTACCCCCTCCGGTGTGATGACGACATCGGTGCTGTAATTCTTACCGTCGACTTCGATGTGACCAAAGGTATAGTTTGTGATCTTCATATTGTTAAGACTCGGTGATTCTGACTCTTTTGGAACTGCAAGTTCAATCTCCGTATTCCGGTAATGCCATCCGGAGGAGGAATACTAGTACCAAGAATAATAGCTTAGTGTCCCGGTCGGAGGTGGTGGAACCTCCCGCCTTCAGACGAAAAAAGTTGCTGGCACCCCTCAATACCACTCCTGGTGCCTGTTTTCCGTCGCAGCATGTTTTTGTCCTGTTTAAACGGGACTCATTTCGCTTGCAGCATACCTCAGGGTGTGGATACTAGGTCATGTTGTAGCACCAGAGAGAATACCGTGAATCCTCGCCCCGTTTTACTCGCTGTTTTTGATGGCTTCGGCCTTAATCCTAGTCGGGTCCACAACGCCTGGGCACTCGCCAAGACCCCGAACCTCGACTACTACTTCGCCTCCTATCCCCACACCGCGCTACAGGCATCGGGGCGCGCTGTCGGTTTGCCCGATTCGCAGTTTGGGAATTCGGAGGTGGGTCACCTGACGCTCGGTGCCGGGCGGGTGCTGGAACAGGACCTGGTCCGCATCGCGGACACCATTTACGATGGGAGTCTGGTTGACCAGCCCGCCTGGCAGTCGATGCTTCAGGGGACCTCGCGTCTCCACCTGGTGGGTATGGTTTCGGATGGTGGTGTTCACTCCCACATAGAGCACCTCCTTGGAATTCTGGATCTGCTGCGCAGGCAGGGTGTGGAACCCGTGGTGCATATGATAACCGATGGGAGGGATACACCGCCCAAAGCTGCACTCAACTACTTGAAGAACCTGGAGGAATCACTGGCGCGTTTCGACCGTGGCCAGATTGCGACGTTGAGCGGCCGGTACTGTGCAATGGATCGGGCCAGTAACTGGGATCGAACCCAGCGCGCCTGGGATACCATCATACAAGGCAAGGGATTGGCCGCCGATTCGCCTCGAGCAGCTATCGAGTCCGCCTATGATCGGGGTGAGGGTGATGAGTTTATACAGCCTACCGTGATTGGTGCCTATGATGGCATCCCGCAGGATGAGCCCATCCTGTTCTTCAATTTTCGCAGCGACCGTGCCCGTCAACTGGCCGCCGCTGTCGGTCTGAATGAATTTGACGCATTCGATCGGAAGGGCCTGGGCCCGCGGCGGCTGTATTGTATGACTGAGTATGACGCGCAGTATCCCTTCGATGTGCTGTTTGAGCCGCTGGTACCCGAACAGGTTCTGTCGGAAATAATCAGTGACGTAGGCCTCAAACAGTTTCACTGCGCCGAGACCGAGAAGTATCCTCACATCACCTACTTCTTCAATGGGGGGCGAGAGCCGCCTTATCCAGGGGAAGATCGGGTCATTGTGCCGTCACCCAGGGTGGCGACCTATGACCTGCAGCCGGAGATGAGTGCCAGTATAGTTGCCGACAAGCTGATTGAAGCGATCGAGAGTGAAAAGTACTCGTTTATTCTGACTAACTTTGCCAATGGCGACATGGTCGGTCACACCGCGCGTCGCCACGCCATCATCCAATCGGTAGAAACCCTCGACCTGCAGAGCCACCGTGTGTTCCGCAGCGCACTGCGACACAACTGGCGCGTCCTGCTTACGGCCGACCACGGCAATTGCGATGAAATGGTGGATCCAAACAGTGGTGAGCCTCACACCCAGCACACCGAGTATCCGGTGCCCTTCCTGATTATGGGGGAAGGCCCTGTTCGACTACGCATCGGCCGAGGTCTGGCCGATATTGCCCCGACGGTTCTGGATCTGCTCGGTCTGACTCAACCGCCGGTTATGACGGGGCGCAGTCTCATCATGAAGGGGGGATTGCGATGAGCAAGGAGGTAGATATGTCGATTGCAGAGAAGACTAATCCGGTCGCCGTTCTCGCACTGAACCCCGCGGTAGATATCACTTACGAGATTCCGCAACTGTTGGCGGACCAGAAAGTGCGGGCCTCAAAAACTTATTACCATCCTGGCGGCAACGGCATCAATGTGGCACGCTCGCTATCGGTACTGGGTGTCCAGGTTCGTTGTTGCAGCGTAGTTGGCGGTAAGGGCGGCGAGCTGTTTTTGCGTCTACTTGGAGATGATCTGGGTGCTGGCCACCGCTATATCGAGGTTGATGGGGAGACACGCATTAATGCGACCCTGTTGCAGAAACAGCCCCCAAGTCAGTACGAGGTGGACAGCGGCGGGCCTGAGATTCCAGGGCCGGTGCTCGAGCGTATCGTCGAGTGTTTTCTGGAAAATTGTGCCGGCGGTTTGGCTGTGCTCAGCGGATCGACCCCTCCGGGTGTACCGGCCAGCACCTATGCCGAGTTAACCGAAGAGATTCGTGCGCTTGGTGGGAGAGTTGTGCTGGACGCCCACGGCGCCGTGCTGGATAAGGCCCTTGAGGCAAAGCCCCATCTTCTTCGCACCAACCGCTACGTGCTGGAAATGAAGGTCAAGTACCGTCTTGACACCATCGAGGCGGTTGCACAAGCCGCCCGCGAAATACAGCGCAGTGGGACTGAATTCGTTTGCATTTCACTGGGCTCGGAAGGTGCGGTGCTTGTCGACAACCAGGACAGTTACTATTGTACGGCGCCCAAAGTCCGCGTCTACTCCACTGTAGGCAGCGGAGATGCCATGGTGGCTGGCATGGTTATGGCAATTCTACAGAAACGAACTGCGGAAGAGATGCTGCGTGTCGGAATCATTTGTGGCAGTGCTACCGCCTCACACCCGGGAACAGAGCTTTTTACCCGCGCTGAGGTGGATGAGGTCGAGCATGACCTTGAGTTACGCCGCCTGGGGGTCTGATCCTGATACAAAAGAAAGCTCATGGTCCAGTGTTTGCCTAATTTTGAGCCTGGTATGGGTATGCTGATCGATCTCGCTTAAGAGAGAGCAAATAGGGGAGCCTCAGCCTCATCGAGAGCTGCAACGATCGAAAAGTGCGAATTCCGATCGCCTTCATTTTTCTGTGCTTACACGCACGAATATAGTGTGCGTCCCTGTACCACATGGGCACCTCTAAAATTTCTGAGGTGTCCTATATTTAATATTTCCAACTAGCTGTAATATTAGTGCCTGCTAACACTATGCGGATATCCATCGATCGGGCTGGAGGCCTCTGATAAACACACTGCGCAAGGGGAATATATGACTGATACCTCGGAAATGAGTACACCCGTCATCGACTTCAAGGCAAAGGCGGATGAACTGTTGCCGGTGGGCGCCAGCTATGACTCCTGTCTCAACTGCGGGCTCTGCTCTTCCGGCTGTCCTGCCTCCGGTCTGGAGGGGATGGATCCCCGTCGGTTTATTCGTATGGCGATGCTGGGCATGAACGAGGAGCTTTCCAATACCCCTTGGATCTGGACCTGTACCCAGTGCAAACGCTGTATGTACATATGCCCCATGAATATCGATGTTTCTCTGTTGGTGGGGATCGCCCGCGGTGCCTGGCCAAAGGAGAAACGGCCGAGCGGTATTGTTCGCTCCTGCGAGGCCCAGTTGCTTTTTTCCAGTACCAGCGCGATGGGATTGAGATCGGAGGATTTTGTTGAGATTGTTCAGGAAACTGCAGATGAGATTCGGCAGGAAGATGAGCGCTTCAAAAGTATCGATGCCCCCATTGACAAGCAGGGTGCGGACTTTTTCATCAATCAGAACTCCCGGGAACCGGCGGTAGAGCCGGAGGAACTGGCGCCGCTCTGGAAGATTTTCCACTATGTGGGAGCCGACTGGACCTATTCCTCCAAGGGTTGGGCGGCGGAGAATTTCTGCATGTTTACCGGCGACGACCAGGCCTGGAAAGAGATGGTCGAGCAGCGGGTAGACGCGGTTAACGAACTCGGTTGCAAGGTTTGGGTCAATACCGAGTGCGGTCACTCCTTCTATACCCTCTGGAAAGGAGTAGAACGGTTCGGGTTGAAAGCGAATTTCGAAGCAGCCAGTCTGGTGAGTTACTACGCGCAGTGGATTCGCGAAGGGAAACTGCCGGTCAATGCGGATTGGAATACCATGGGCGTTAAATTTACCCTTCAGGACCCCTGTCAGCTGGTGCGCAAATCCATCGGCGATCCGGTAGCGGATGATCTGCGCTTCGTGGCCAGAAAACTGGTGGGGGAAGAAAATTTTGTCGACATGCAACCCTGTCGTAGCGCCAATTACTGTTGCGGTGGTGGTGGTGGGTTTCTACAGGCGGGTATGACTGAACAGCGCCGTGCCTATGGCAAGCGGAAATTCGATCAGATTATGGCAACGGAGGCAGACTATGTACTCACACCCTGCCACAACTGCCATTCACAGATGGAGGATATCGGCGGGTATTACGCTGGCCGTTACCGAGTCGTCCATTATTGGACCCTGATCTGCCTCTCCCTTGGTATTCTTGGAAAAAACGAACGCAAGTACCTGGGACCCGATCTTGCCGGGATTGGGCTCTGAGGTAGCGGCGCCATGAACCGAGTTGATGCCAATGGAATTGAGACTTTCGAAACTGAGGTGCTTATAGTTGGTGGCGGTGTCACCGGCACCGGCATTATGCGTGATCTGGCGCTACGGGGTATACATTGCCTGTTGATTGATCGGCGGGACCTAAACGCCGGTGCCTCCGGTGGCAATCACGGTCTACTGCACAGTGGCGGGCGTTATGTCTACGCCGACGCGGATACTGCGGCCGAGTGTCGGCAGGAGGGAGATATCCTCAAGCGTGTCGCGGCCGAGTGTATCGATGAGTGCGGCGGTCTTTTCGTGGCAGTGGAGGGGGATGATGCCGACTATGCCGGGCGTTTTCCGGAGTGCTGTGAGCGGGCAGGAATCGAATCTACTACCCTGACCCCGGCGGAGGCCAAAGGGCTGGAACCGAGTTTGTCGGATAAGGTGTTTGCCGCCTACGTGGTGCCCGATGCCACAGTGGATCCGTTTCGAATTACGCTGGAAAACGTCAATCACGCGCAGCAACTGACCGACAGCATCTTTCTGCCTCACACCGAGGTGACGGGTTTCGAGATCAAAGAGGGTGTGATCACCAGCACGCTGTGCCGAAACAGTCACACGGGTGGCGCTCGGCGTATTCTCGCGCAACAAATTGTCAACGCTGCCGGGGCCTGGGCGATGGATATAGCGCGACTCGCAGGTTGCACCGATGTCCATCTTCTTTATTCCAAAGGCACCCTGATTGTCAGCAATACCCGGGTTGCCGGGGGGGTCATCAATCGCCTACGTCCCCCGGGGGACGGCGATATTCTTGTTCCTGGCGGCACTATCTCCCTGCTGGGCACCACCTCCGACAATGTCGATAACCTGGGGGACATTCGGCCCACGGTGGAAGAGGTGGAGCGGAACCTGATTGAGGGAATGGCGATGGTGCCCTGCCTCAGGGATACTCGTTTCATTCGTGCCTTTTCCGGCGTTCGTCCTCTGTTGATGGCCGCCGGCGCCGGCGCGGACGGGCGCAAGGCAAGTCGTGGTTTCGTCTTGTTCGACCACAAGGACCAGGGACTGGTTAATTTTGCCACGGTGACTGGCGGAAAACTCACCACCTTTCGCCTAATGGCAGAAAGGACCGGTGATCTGGTCGCCAGTCGTCTGGGTAACGATAGGCCTTGCAGGACGGCTACCGAGCTTCTGCCTTCGGGGGATGCCGTACGCTGGACCGAGCCAGGTTTTGCGCCGCGCTTCTGGTACCGGCGACAGGACCCGGCGGATATGATCCTGTGCGAATGTGAGATGGTGCCTCAGTCAGCCATCGACTCGATCGTGGCATCGGCCCCAGGTGCAGAAAAACAGATGACGCTGCAGGCCATCGGCATACGCAGCCGGGTCGGCAAAGGCTCTTGCCAGGGTTCATTCTGCAGTATCCGTGTTGCTTCCTATCTGTATGACCGCGGAGTGTACGACTCGAGCAAAGGGCTGATCCATACGCGCGATTTTGTGCGTGAGCGCTTCAAAGGCATTCGGCCGGTGTTGTGGGGTGAGCAGATGCCGCAGATGGAACTTGCCGAAGCACTGCACTGCAGCCTGTTCGGGCTTGACTATGTTAATGATGACGGCCCCTCAGAAGATAGCGGCTCCATCCAGGAGCCGTCATGATTCAAGCGCCTCGTCACTATAAGACCCAACTGGCCGTGATCGGTTCAGGTTTGGCGGGTTTTGCCACCAGCATCTTCGCCCTGGAGCGTGGTATCTCCACCGCCCAGGTGGGCAGTACCGGTGCCATCGCCTACACCACCGGCTATCTCGATCTACTGGGCAGCCACCGGCATTGTCTGTTGGACAATCCCTGGAGTGGGCTGGATGCCCTGCGCGATGAAGAGCCCAACCACCCATTGTCCCGCATTGGCAACGATGATATCCGTACCGCATTTGTCCAGTTCACCAAGACCCTGTCCGAGATGGGTGTCGGTTATACCCGGCCGGGTGAAAGCAATCTATTCGCACTGTCGCCAGCCGGCACCACGAAACCGACTTTGTCTGTACCCTCGACCATGCGGTCCGGGGTCGAGGCCGGAAAGTCTAGTGTCAACGCAATGATCATCGATTTCGAGGGGCTCAAGGGCTTCAGTGCGAGGGAGCTGGTCGCTAATTTCAAGGCGTCCTGGCCTCAGCTTTCGGCTTGACGCCGTCCTTGAGCAGGTGCTTTGGCTGCAGGCACAAGTTGAGACTTCTCATCTTGGCTAGTTTTAGTCTGGTTCGTTACCGGGTTAAGGCCACAGATCCGTGTCCTCAGTGACATTATGTCCGGAAGCACCGCGCAGAGAGCACACTCCGCTGTGTCAAAGGGACAGTCGATTACTTTCGTCTAGGAGATTATGCTCATCGCGTATGCTTGGGTGTTGGCGGTCACACTAGCCGTACTCGGATGCTGCGAAGCTGTGCGATTAGATCAAGTGCAGCTACTGGGGACACACAATAGCTTTCATATTGCTTCGGATGACAGGCTTAGACCACGTCACAGAGTATGATCGCCGTTGTGTTTAATGCATTTGTATGTGTCTTTGTCAATGGTGGTGTACTTGCCGCGCAGCGTCATCGGGGCACCGAGCCCCCGGCGATCACAACCTCTGCAGC
>CAWGCA010000019.1:0-56532 GCA_963820955.1 uncultured Gammaproteobacteria bacterium
TCATTCCTCTGTTTTCGGGCAGAACGATGTTGAGTTCGAGGATCTCCTGGTTCTCGATTCGCTCCAGATTGACCGAAATCGCATCGCGATCCACGGTTACGTACTTTCGAATTACCGCGAGCAATTCTTTCTGTAACTGAGGAAGATAAGAGGGTTTGTTGCGCTCGGAACGCTCATGGGCAACCAGTATCTGCAGCCGCTCCTTGGCGATCGAGGCGCTGTTGTTGTTGCGGGAGGCGCGAAAGTAATCCAGCAGTCTCATATTCAGCCCCCGAATAGACGGCCAAACAGGCCTTTCTTCTGTACCTCAAGAAAACGGTACGGAAGATCTTCGCCGAGATAACGCGACACCAGATCGGTATAGGCCTGGCCTGCATCGCTGTTCTCGTCCAGAATCACTGGGATACCGGAATTGGAGGCGTTGAGTACGGCCGTTGATTCTGGGATTACTCCAAGCAGCTCGAGGGACAGAATATCCTGCACATCCTCCACGCTCAGCATCTCACCCAGCTTGACCCGTTCCGCCGAATATCGGCTGAGCAGCAAAAACTCCTTGATGGGCTCCAGGTTGTTCTCTGCCCTACGCGACTTGCTGGCCAGAATACCGAGCATGCGGTCGGAATCACGCACCGAAGAGACCTCCGGATTGGTGACAACGATAGCGTCGTCGGCAAAGTACATGGCCAGAGTGGCGCCCCGTTCGATGCCGGCAGGTGAATCGCACACTATGTAGTCGAAGCTCTGGGACAACTCATCCAGTACTCTTCCGACTCCCTCCACCGTCAATGCCTCCTTATCGCGGGTCTGGGAGGCCGGCAGGATATAGAGATCATCACAACGTTTGTCACGAATCAGGGCCTGATTGAGGTTCGCCTCCCCATTGATTACATTGACAAAATCGTAGACCACCCGCCGTTCGCACCCCATGATCAGATCCAGATTGCGCAGCCCGACATCGAAATCGATCACGGCGGTGCGATTTCCCTTCTGTGCCAGCCCCATGGCCACGGCCGCGCTGGTGGTGGTCTTACCAACTCCACCCTTGCCTGAGGTAACTACAATGATTCTTGCCAAGACTATTCCTCCACCGGCTGTCGATTATATCCGGAGTTAAAGTTCATCAATACAGAAGGTGCCATCCTGCAGCAGGATCTGCACCGGTCGGCCCCGGGTCGAGGGGGCAATATCTTCACTGACGCGGTAACGCCCGGCAATCGCAACCAGTTCGGCCTGAAGATCGTAGCAAAAGATGCGACGACTGGAATCACCGGAGACCCCTGCCAGGGCTCGCCCCCGCAGAGCGCCGTAGACATGTATGTTACCGTCGGCCAGCAGCTCCGCGCCGGAACTCACCGGTGCGATGACGATCAGATCCCCTCCGGCGGCATAGATCCGCTGGCCCGAACGTACCGGCTGAGTAACCATCCGGGTAGCCGCCGGGGCCGCCTGGCGTGGCACCTCAGTTGCCGGTTGTGTCGCCGGGCGACGGGCAGACGAGCGTTCGGGCGCGCCCGAAAGCACGGCCAGTTCCATCATCTCCGCCATACTGTTCTGCTGTTCGCTGCCACCACGCACGCCGAAAGGTATCATCCCATAGCCCCGCAGCAGGCCGACCAACAGGGCGAAGTCAACCGCGGTGCCCGCCCCGGAGACGGCCTGTAATTCGATCAAAACGGGGGCATTGCGGAAAAAACCCGGTGCCTGCTCCACCTTGAGCGCCAACTGCCGGGCCAACTCATCCATGTCGCCAGCCAGGAGTTTCAGTATCGGCAGGGTCAAGGGTCCCGCTTTCAACTCGAAGGCGGGAGTGCTAACAGGTTCTCGGGCAGGATCAGCAGACATTCAAATGTTTTTCCTAAAGGGCGTCCTGAGCAAAGCCGGCGAAACGACCGATCCATACAGCCAGGCCATTTTGGACGCAAGTTATAACCGGCAATTTCTGACGAAGCAAGAAGGAAATTACCGAATTGTCGGAATGGATCTATTTTCTAGCCAGTTCCCCGGAAACCAAATTCACCAGCAATGCATATGACAGCAAAAAAAGCGGCGGTTACCCGCCGCTACATTACCCGGAATCGGCCACCAAAAAGTTAGAGGTTATAACCAGTCTCTTCGTGGCAGATAATATCGAGACCCTGGGTCTCCTGTTCCTCATCGACCCTAAGCCCACTGGTAAGCATAGAGACCACTTTAAGGATGATGAAGGTCATAACCGCAGTGAAGACCACGGTTGCCGCCACACCGACAAACTGCACGTAGACCTGCCCACCCATGGAGTCAATACCGTCGGCAAAGCCATAACCGCTGAAGACCCCCAGTCCGGTAGAGGCGAAGACCCCGGCCAGCAAAGTGCCCAGCATGCCGCCCACGCCATGGACCGGAAACACATCCAGGGAATCATCAATCTTCAGCACCCGTTTTAGAAACTGGGTGGCGCTGAAACAGACACCGCCGGCGAGCAGGCCGATCACCAGCGCTCCACCGGGACCGACGAAACCGGAGGCCGGGGTAATGGTGCCCAGGCCAGCCACCATGCCGGTGACCGCACCCAGGGCACTGGGTTTACCGAAACGCTTCCATTCGATGAGCATCCAGGTCATGGCGCCCGTTGCGGCGGAGATGTGGGTCACCAGCATCGCCATAGCGGCATTGCCGTCCGCCGCCAGCGCGCTGCCACCGTTGAAGCCAAACCAGCCGACCCAGAGCATGCCTGCGCCGGTCACGGTCATGGTCATGTTGTGGGGCGGCATGGCGGTCTTGGGAAATCCCCGCCGACTCCCCATTACCAACGCCGCCACCAGCGCGGCAACACCGGCGGAGATATGCACCACGGTCCCTCCGGCAAAATCATAGAGCCCCATCTCACCGAGCCAGCCGCCACCCCAAACCCAGTGGGCGATGGGGACATAGACCAGCAGCAGCCAGAGGGCGCTGAACAGCAGCATGGCCGAGAACTTCATGCGCTCGGCAAAGCTGCCGACGATCAGCGCCGGCGTAATGATGGCAAAGGTCATTTGAAACAGCATAAAAAGGGATTCGGGGATATCGCCGGAGAGGGTTTCCCGCCCGATATCGGCCATCATCACTTTGCTGAAATCTCCCAGCCAAGGTCCACCCTCCCCGAAAGCAAGACTGTAACCAACGACCAGCCAGAGGATGGAGGCAACACCGGCAATGGCGAAACACTGCATCAGGACCGAAAGCACGTTTTTGGTGCGTACCAGCCCCCCATAAAACAAGGCGAGACCCGGCAGGGTCATAAACAGGACCAAGGCCGTGGAGGTCAAAATCCAGGCCGTATTGGCCCCGTTGAGCGCGGCCTCTTGGGCCAGGGCGAACCCAGGGAGCAGCGTCAACAGACTCACCAGAACTACCGCTTTTTTCATATCCATCTCTCCTACCCGAAAAAACACGCATTGGAAAGCAACCTCCCAATCGAGGAAGATGCCCGCCGCTCCACAGGGCGGCAATAAAAATCGGGCTAATTACATGCACGAAACATACCCAGCGCTATTACCTCTCTAAATCAATAAGTTAAATATTGAACGATATTAGACCCAAGGGGAATTGCACCATATTTGTGCGATAAGTAAACGATAGAGGCAAAAGTAGTGCAAAAGAAAACCGGGATCCCTTACGGTGATCCCGGTAAAGCCAGACTGAGTGTCTAGAGGGGAGTCCTAAATGCGCAAAAAGCGCAAATTGGGTGTAGCCCCCGATCCTTGATCCCAGAAGCTACGTATAAAAAGACCGGGAATTGGGAGAAAAGTTTCACACTCCGGCCCCTGCTGACAAAAAAAAATTCCCAGCAATACTCAAGAACTCAGCCGTAACCAGAACGTGAGCTAATAGCCCAGCAACCTTATAAACTATTTCTTGTCATTCTGGCGAAAGCCAGAATCCATCTTGTAATCAGATTGTTAATAGATTCCGGCATGCGGAATGAGATATCTTCTATTACCTGTTTAATACTTTTCAAGCACTGGAATCGACAGCCTGGCACCACGTAAAAGCGCGGGCTACTCACCGCAAAGAAGTCGCTAACCGGACTTACTCGGTTTGGCAGAACATAAAAAAGGCCCGGCACAGGGCCGGGCCTTGCGGTAAGAATACAACCCTTGCCTAAGGCATGGGCGGCATCGGCGGCCGTGGCAGGGCCGGCATGTCGTTTGCCGGGCCCCAACCATCCGTCAGGGTCTTCAGGAAGGCGACGATGTCCGCCTCCTGGGCCGCGGTCAGGTTCAGGTCGCCCAGCTCGTCGACATTCACATTCTGGGGCACCTCAGGGGCGGGCCAGCAGGTCTCGCCGAAACCCGGGTCAGTGTTGTCAATACATACCCCCAGGGCATCCCGGGTGTTATAAAAATGGACGATCTGATCGAGAGTCGCAAATACCCCATTATGGGCATAAGGGGGGGTCAACTCGATATTACGCAGGGTCATCACCTTGTGTTTGCCAATCTGCAGCCCCAGGGGATCCTTGGCCGCGATGTCCGCACGACCACCCAGCCCCGGGTCGATGGGCTGGCCGGGGATATTCACGTTCTGGGGCACCCCCAGGTTGTCATAGGTGAAGTCCGTGAACAGGGGCGGGATCTGGCTGACACCGTCCGGGGCCAGGGTCGGGTCCGGCAGATGGCAGAGCGGCGCACTTGCCCATGCTGGTTGAACACTTGCGCCCCTTCTCCTCCTGCTTGGTCAGGTCGCCAGGCCCGCCAGATAGAGTCGAACTTGGAGTCGAACTTGGTGAAGGGCTCGGTCTTTTCGAACTCCCCGATGGCCTTGGCCAAGCGTCATAGTCGCCATCCAATACGAGGCACGACTGGAGATAGGCATCGTATTTGGAGCTGACCCGGCCGGATAGTCCGGATCCGCTCAAAGGCGCCGGTGTAAAGTAAGATCAGATCGTATGCGGCTCGATGTTAGTAGACCTCCTTGACCATGGTCTGGTAACCGGATCGGCATAGTCCTCAGGCCGTCCACCACAGAACATTTGTCGGGATGGCCATCTCCACTGGATTCAGGAAGGGGCCCGCGGCCTGCTCGGCCAGGGTGTTGGCCCGGCCGTTCCAGAACTGACCGCCGACGTAGAGCCCCTCCACCCCGTCCCAGAAGAAAAAGTGAAGGCGGGAGGCCCGCTGGGCGTTCAGTCCACCGAACAGTGGCCCACCGTTGGGTGCAATACCGTCTTCCGAGCCAAGGAGACCGGGAAGAAACCTATATCGCCCGACATAGCGGAGTGGTATGTCTGGGATCTACGAATCCCGCAGCCGGGTCGTGACAGCTTGCGCAGGATTGATTGCTATTGAGCGAAAGGTTCTGGTCGAAATAGAGGGCCTCGCCCAGTTGCTCCTCAGGCGTTTGCGCCTGGACGGCCCCCTGGAACAGCAACGCCGTCGAGGCGGCGATAAATAGGGATCCTAGAACTTTTGTTTTCATGAAAATCACTCCTTAAAGATGGGATTTCTCTCCTAATCCGCACCTTATTTTCAGATTTGTGTTATTTGGAATCCTACTGGTTACTTGCGAACTGTTCTTTTGCGCCTCACCTCCTGTCATCAAAGACTAAGATTTTGCCCTCGTCGCCACCGCCGGTCTGACGGCGGCAGAACTCAAATTCCTTGCGGCGGGGTTCCTGACGGCGAGCCTTGCCCCCCATTCAGATGCCATGCCATGAAGCTCCCAAACAGAATAAGAAAATTAAGGCACGGCACTGCAACCAAACGCTGACTTCGGTCAGTTACCGGAAGAAAAAGGAGATTTAAGCGGATCCGTAGGTGATATCACCCAACTTTAAAGGACCGGATTTGAGATATGGCCGGAAAAAAGCAAACAGTATATTTGCGAAAAAAGCAGAAGCCTCGGGGAATACTTATCCTCATGATAGTCAGAGATTTTTATTCCCGGATACTGGAGCAACACGCAGCAGGGACCAAGTCTTCCATTCCCAGGCACCAGGGAATCGGACGTCGACCCGGAGAGATTGCGGACACCGCTCCCCCCCCCGGACCGGCGAAGAGCGACTTTCTGTCGCGAAATGCGGCGTCAAGACAATGACGTATCGAGGGAACGAACGGGTACAGGACCAATGGTCGGCGATGCCTGCCGACTTATCTGCTCCGGTTGGAGTCCCGGGGGAACTTGGTGGCTACGGGTGGAATTGAACCACCGACCTACGGGTTATGAGTCCGTCGCTCTAACCATCTGAGCTACGTAGCCGGAGAGCCGGAAGAATATAACGGCCACCCCGGGGTGTGTCAACTCACACAGGGCACGACTCAGACATTGAAGCGGAAGTGAATGACATCCCCATCCCGGACCACATACTCCTTTCCTTCCAGGCGCAGCTTACCCGCCTCCTTCGCGCCCTGCTCCCCGTTGCCGGCTACGAAATCGTCGTAGGAGATCACCTCCGCCCGAATGAAGCCGCGTTCGAAATCAGTGTGAATGACAGCTGCCGCCTGGGGTGCTGTAGCACCGATGGGGATGGTCCAGGCCCGGGCCTCTTTCTCGCCCGCGGTGAAATAGGTCTCCAGACCCAGCAATCGGTAGCCGGCACGGACCACCCGATTCAACCCCGGCTCGTCCAACCCCATGTCGGCCAGAAACTCGACCCGTTCCGCCTCATCGAGCTGCACAATCTCCGCCTCGATGGCAGCGCAGATGGGCACTACTTCGGAGCCCTCGGACTCGGCAAATTTCCGCACTGAATCCAGGGCCGGATTATTGTCGAACCCATCCTCGGATACGTTGGCTACGTATAGGGTCGGCTTGATGGTCAACAGGTGCAGATCGCGCAGTTCCAGACGGACATCTTCATCCAACTCAAGGGAGCGGACTGGTTCTCCCCGGTTCAGATGGGCCAGCACCGACTCCAGCAGCGCCTTTTGGGCAAGCACCTTCTTGTCGCCGGTCTTGGCCTGGCGGGCCACCTTGTCCAGGGCCTTCTCCACCGACTCCATGTCGGCCAGCGCCAGCTCGGTGTTGATCACCTCGATATCGGACAGGGGATCGACCCGCCCCGAGACATGAACAACGTCGTCGTTCTCGAAGCAGCGCACCAGGTGGCAGATGGCATCGGTCTCCCGGATATTGGCCAGAAACTTGTTGCCCAGCCCCTCCCCCTTGGATGCCCCCGCCACCAGTCCGGCGATATCAACGAACTGCATGACGGTAGGGACGAATTTTTGCGGCTTTACGATCTTGGCGATCACGTCCAGCCGCGCATCAGGCAGGGGCACTACCCCGACATTGGGGTCGATGGTACAGAAGGGGTAGTTTTCCGCGGCAATAGTGGCCTGCGTCAACGCATTAAACAGCGTGGACTTACCCACGTTGGGAAGCCCGACAATACCGCATTTAAAACCCATGATCCTCTGCCCCGACGCAAAAGCGGGAAGCATAGGGGAATTGGGGTTGAGTTGCTAGTCACCGGTCTTGCGGTGATAGAGATCCTCGAAACGGACGATGTCGTCCTCTCCCAGATAACCGCCAGACTGCACCTCGATGATCTCCAGCGGTATCCGCCCAGGATTCTCCAACCGGTGATTTGTCCCGATCGGGATATAGGTAGACTGGTTTTCGGACAGCAGAAGGGTCTCTCCATCGCGGGTTACCCGCGCAGTGCCGCGCACCACCACCCAGTGTTCCGCCCGGTGATGATGCATCTGCAGCGAGATGGCGGCGCCGGGATTTACCGTCAGCCGTTTCACCTGGTAGCGGGAGCCGGAGTCGATCGGCTCGTAGTTGCCCCAGGGCCGGTGGACCCGGCGATGAAACACATGCTCGTCGCGCTGGGCCTTCTTCAGAAACTCGGTAACTGTCTTGACGTCCTGCGCCTTCTGCTTGTCGAGCACCAGAACGGCATCCGGGGTCTCGACCACGATCAGGTCGTCAACCCCGACAACAGCCACCATCCGATGTTGAGCGATAAGCAGATTGTCCCGTGCATCGTGCAGAAAAACATCGCCCTCAACCGCGTTTCCGGCTGCATCCTTCTCACTTACCTCCCACAGCGCGGGCCAGGCGCCAACGTCCGACCAACCGGCGTCCAGGGGCAGCACCACCGCCTGGGAGTCATTGCCTACCGCGCCGGCGAGCCGCTCCATCACAGCGTAGTCGATGGAATCTGAGGGGCAGGCACGAAAGGCAGCGGCATCTGTATGGAAAAAATCTCCATCTTCAACACCCAGTTCGAAGGCGGTCTGGCAGGCCGCTGCGATGTCGCTGCGGAAACGGCCCAGCAGTTCCAGCCAACGGGAGGCCTTGAACATGAAGATACCGCTATTCCAGAGGTATTCACCGCTCTGCAAATAGCGCCCGGCGGTTTCCACATCCGGTTTCTCTACGAACGCGTTCAGTTCATAGACATCTTCGACCCCGTCCAGAGGCGATCCCTTGCGAATATAGCCATAACCCGTTTCCGGTCCCGAGGGGACTATGCCGAAGGTGACTACCTTGTCCGCCGCTGCCAGCACCAGCCCCTGAGCGACAATCCGACGAAAGGTATCACCTTGTCGGATCAGATGATCCGCCGGCATCACAATCAGCACCGGATCACTCCCTTCCGCAACGCCCTTCAGGGCAGCCAGCGCCAGGGCGGGGGCCGTGTTCCGCCCCTCTGGCTCCAGCAGTATCCCTCCCGGTTCACGCCCCAGTAGCCGAAACTGCTCCGCCACCAGAAAACGGTGAGACTCGTTGCAG
Organism: uncultured Gammaproteobacteria bacterium; assembly: GCA_963820955.1. Lineage (GTDB taxonomy): Bacteria > Pseudomonadota > Gammaproteobacteria > Chromatiales > Chromatiaceae. Next base: position 8,704 of record CAWGCA010000019.1, read on the forward strand.
ACGATCAACGGATCCAGCACCGAGACCTCGGCGGTCGCCTCCCGCTCTACCTCATCCAGGCGCTTCACCGTCGCCTGCAGCAGGGTCTCTTCCCCGGCCAGGGGCAGAAACTGTTTGGGATAGGCCTCCCGCGAGAGGGGCCAGAGGCGGGTACCGGAACCGCCGGAAAGAATCACGGGAAGCAGCTGCATTTTGCTCTCCTGGGAGGATGTGTGTCCGGCGCTCGATTACAGCAACTCGCACCCGGGACGTCAAACAACGAATGCCGAGCCTGTTGCTTGCCGACGACGACCGGGGCGTGCGCGTGATACCCGTCGCTCCGGCATCGACCTCCTTCCATGCCGAACCTGAATTTCTTCATGCCGGGAGCAGGATCCGATATTCGACGCCCTGACCGGGCGAGGTCACACACTCAATGGATCCCCCGAGTTTTTCGGTGACCAGATTGAATACGATACTCAAGCCGAGACCACTTCCGCCAGAACCCCGTTTAGTGGTGTAAAAGGGTTCGAATATCCGATCAGCCTTTACCGGATCCATACCCTCGCCATCATCCCGGTATACCAACAGAATCCCTTGCTCTAGCCTTCCTGCCCTAATAGCGATAGTTCCGCGCTCCTTTCCCTCGAAACCATGGACCAGGGAATTCATCACCAGGTTGGTGACAATCTGAGAAAGGGCGCCCGGATAGCTGTTCAACTCGATATTGGCCGGACAATCCACCGTCACCTGGTGCTGGCGACGCTTTAGCTGGGGACGAAGGCTCAACAGAACCTCATCCAGATACTCACCAAGATTGAACCGTCGCCGCTCCTGGGTCGACTGGTCCACCGCCACCTGCTTGAAGCTGCGAATCAGATCGACCGCGCGTTGAAGGTTGGATGATATGATGTCAACTGCCTGTCCCGCATCTTCCAGGAACTCCTCCAGATCCTCGCGACCGGCCTGATCCAGGCGATAGCGTTGATCGAAGCGCACAACCATGTCCCGCAGATGACTGGATGCTGTCACCCCGATACCAACCGGGGTGTTGATTTCGTGTGCCACGCCTGCCACCAGCCCTCCCAGGGCAGCCATCTTCTCAGACTGCAGCAGTTTCCCCTGAGCGGCCCGCAGTGCAGTGACATCCGTACCTGTACCCCGGTAACCGACAAACCCTCCCGCCTCACTGAACACCGGATTGCCGGAAAGCTGTATCGTCAACTTTTTCCCTTTCACCACTTCCAGTTCATACTCGAAACCGCGAAAGGGTTGATGCCGTTCCAGCTGCTCGGTGTGATGCCGCCACTTCCGGGGGTCGCGCTCCAGGTCCACTGCAGATGCCAGTTCGATCCGCCGCCTGCCGATAAGGTCATCCCGTTGACAGCCAAAGATAACCAGGGCCCGTTCCGAAACATAGCTGAAGCGCAGGTCTGAATCCAACTCCCAGACCCAGTCAGAGGCCGATTCGGCAATATCGCGAAAGCGCTGCTCACTCCTTTTAAGGGATGCCTCGGCAGCCTTGCGCTCGACTATCTCGCGTTGCAGATCGCGGGTACGCTCCGCCACCAGCTCTGTCAGGTGTGCCTGGTGATGTCTCAATTCCTCCGTGCGCTGGGTGACCTCCTCCTGCAACTGCTGCTGGTAACGCCTACGCTCGTCGATCAGGCGGGCCCGCTCCAAGGCCTGTTCCACCGCATGCCTCAGTACCGTTAAATCCTGGATCGGCTTGAGCAGATAGTTCCAGGCCCCCAGGCGCAGTGCCCGCACCACATCCCCGATCACTCCGGTCCCGGAGATCACCACTACCGGCGTATCGGGAGAAACCACCCTGATCTTTCCCAAGACATCGAATCCATCCGATTCGGGCATACGCAGGTCGACTAGGACGAGATCTGGGTGCTCCTGCTCGAAAAGCGCCAGCCCCAACTGTCCGTCAACCGCTTCCAGGACCTGATAGTCCAGGTCTTCAAGGAAGGCTCGAATACTGGACCGAATCCCCCTATCATCATCAATGGTGAGTATTTTCGTCGGTGCTTCCATAAGGCTCCCGCATCCTCCGGACAAGAACCGAAACACGAGCGGTAGATTTAATCTGGCACTGAGGCCTAAGATTGAAGCAACCGGAGCTGCCTGTCCACTAGTACTCCTTCAAGGTGATATTTTAGGATTCAGAGCCACCCCAATGGGTCAAGACAAGGCGCAGTCCGAAGGGAATGGCATGCCCTTTTCAAGGACTGCAACACAGCATTGGCCCATTGGGGCGGCTCCCTACGGGCCAGCCGGGAAGCGGCCATCTGCGTTGTTGCGCTCGTTTGAATTAGCATCGGCTAGTCCTGCACTCGCGCGCCTAGCATCTGACCGCTTCCCGACTGGCTGCATCCTAAAATATCACCTTGAAGGAGTACTAGGACAGCTTCTGATAAAATACCCCGCCGCTAACATCATAACGAGTGTATCCCGATCCGGATCCCCCGTTTTTTCAATCCAGGGCCAGCAACGTGAAACTGAACCGAGAAGAATTCAGAAACTGGGACCACAAAAACATCACCCTGCTCGGGATGTCCGGAGTGGGAAAAACCTATATCTCCTCACTGCTGCGGCGACACAACTGGTTTCACTACTCTGTCGATTACCGGATAGGGACCCGTTACCTGGATGAGCCCATTATGGACCTCATCAAACAGCAGGCGATGCAGGTGCCTTTCCTGCGTGATCTGCTGCGCAGGGACTGGATCTACATACGCAATAACATCAAGGTGGATGATCTCGGTCCGGTTCTGAGCTTCGTGGGCAAACTGGGAAACCCCGAACTGGGTGGCGTGCCGCTGGAAGAGTTCATGCGGCGGCAGTCACTCTACCGGCAGGCGGAAATCAAAGCCGTGCGGGACATACCCGCATTTATCCGCAAGGCAAAAGAGATATATGGCTACTCCCATCTAGTCAATGACGTCGCCGGTAGCCTGTGTGATCTTGATGAGCCGGACATTATTGAGCGACTCGCACGCCACACCCTGATTCTCTATATTCAGGTGACAGAGCCGGGAGAAGAGGAGGCTCTGATCCAACGGGCCCAAAGCGACCCCAAGCCGCTCTATTTCCGCCCCGCTTTCCTGACCCAACAGATAAAGGCCTTTCTTACGGAGTTTCAGTTGGAATATGCGGCGCAGATGGATCCGAACGAGTTCACCCGATGGATATTTCCACGCCTGTTCCGCTCCCGGATTCCCCGTTATGAGGCCATTGCCAGACCCCATGGTTACACGGTGACATCCCACCAGGTAAGCGAGGTGAGAGACGAGAACGATTTTCTCGAGTTGGTCGAAAGCGCCATCGCCACCCAGCCCGACAGCGACGAGGAATAACCCACCATGCCATTGGTATCACACAATGCACTGCCGACTTTCGAGCGCCTCCGCCAGAGCGGGCAGACCATCCTGGAGTCCGGGCGGGCACTGCACCAGCATATCCGCGAACTCCATATCGGACTGCTCAATATGATGCCGGACGGGGCCTTGGAGGCAACCGAGCGCCAGTTTTATCGCCTGGTGGGGGAGAGCAACCCCATCGCCCAGTTTTATATGCACCCCTTCACACTGGGGGAACTAGAACGCGGCGACAAGGCCAGCGAGCACATCGGCAAGTACTACGAGACCTTCGAACAGATACAGCAAGCCGGCCTGGATGCGCTAATCATCACTGGGGCCACTCCGGTCCACCCCGACCTGGCGGATGAGCCTTTCTGGGGACCTCTGGAACAGGTGGTGGCCTGGGCGTTCGAGAACGTTACGTCCACACTCTGCTCCTGTCTCGCCACCCATGCCGTGCTGCAGGCTCGCCATGGTCAGAAACGACGCCCACTTGGCTTCAAACGATGGGGTGTTTTCCCACACCGGGTCATGGATCGCCATCATCCGCTGGTACACGATGTGAATACGCTCCTCAACGTGCCCCACTCCCGATTCAACGAAATCTTCCGTCACCAGTTCGAACAGGCGGGTCTTCACATACTGATCGAGAGTGAAGAGGCGGGCGTGCATCTGGCAACCAGCAGCGACCGCTTTCGCATGGTCTATTTCCAGGGACATCCGGAGTACGACACCATCAGCCTGCTGAAAGAGTACAAACGCGAAGTGATGCTGTATGCCGCCGGGAAACGGCAGCTCTATCCACCGTTTCCCGACAATCTGTTTCTTGCAAGAGAGAAAGCGATACTTGACGAATACCGGCTGCGGCTGCAGACCGCAATGCGCGAGGGTCAGGTCCAGCCGGAGTTCCCCGAGAGGCTGGTTGCGACTCGGTTAGACAATACCTGGCATGATACGGCGGAGGGCATAGTTGCCAACTGGATCGGCCTGGTCTATCAAATCACCCACCGGGACCGAAGACTCCCCTTCATGGAGGATATAGACCCGAATGACCCCCTGGGACTCGGTCTGGTCTAGACAATGCGGATTCCCAGCGTTTATCCTCTACCCGCCTTCGCCGGGCGGTATCGGGTTTCCCTCACCATGCTCCTGCCGGTAGTGCTCCTCATACCAGCTGGGCTCCTGCAGGTTGGCCTCGTAAAGGAAGGTTGCGATAGCCTCCAGGTCCTCTTCCGGCAACTGCAGCGGCGGCATTAGATTGAAACGTCTTACCGCACCGGGCATTAAAGATTTCTCGATGTCCGGGGCCGGTACCCACGCCTTTATGCTGCGTACGAACTCTTCCTTTTCCGGATACACGCGAAGGTAGTGATTCTTGACTGCGAATACGGGCGGCGCAATCATCTGCGGTCCACCACTGAACTGGTGGCAGCTCATACAGATTGCCTTGAACTTGTCTCTGCCAACGGCCCAATCGTCTGCCTGCGCGGCTGCTGCCAGGGGTAGCAAGGAGAGAAAAAATAGAACAGTTTTTTTCATCATGGTCTGATCCCAACACTGTTTTCGACTATGGTAGTCTCCATCCGTTTCCGGAGCAGGCCACCGGCTGGCAGTTTACACCCTGCCCGGCGGGCAGCTGATTCAACTCCTCGGCACTCGCCTGCAAATTCACATCCGTGGGCGCCATCTCCTGGCCGCAGGCTATGGCCTGCAGCGCCTCCCTGCGACAACTTCTGGCGGCCAGAGCGTAAGCCAGATTGTTCCAGGCATCTGCGGATTCAGGGTGATAGAGAATCGCCTGGCGAAACGCCTTCTCCGCCCGCTCCAGAGAGCCCGAAGTGTACTCTGCGTTGCCCCAGGCCATCAGACTGATCCGCTCTCGCGGCCATCGACCTGCCGACGCCCGGAAGGCGTTCAGCGCAGCATGCGAATGTCCCGCCAGCGCCAGATCATGAACCGCCCGGCTGTAAGCCAGCGGCTCTGCGGTTGCGGGAATCTTCCCGGGCGGCAGAATAACGAGGGCCCATCGACCGCCACGCCGCCAGGTACGGTCAAAAGTTGCCAGCGGGATGACATGCCTGCGTGTGACACCGGAACGCAGGATCAGGTTGCCCGCATCCAGGTCGTATCCGATGACCACAGCATAGTGCCACTGCGGCCACCAATCCAGCCCCAGATTCTGCAGTATCAGCACCGGGTTGCCAGCATCGATTTCAGCCACCAGTGCCTCGATCCCGGCGGACAGCGGATACGCAACCAGGCCATAGCTGCGCGCCGCCGCAGTCAACTCGATCTGCAGACTCCCTTTCCGTTCCGGCAGGTAGACAGCGGCGGTTAATTTTTCGGGCACGACATCTATGCCCTCGGCCTGTAATACAGTCGCCAGGGCAGCCGGGCCGCATTGATAGTCCTGCTGGGGGAAAAAAGGTACCGCCTCTAATTCCTGCTGCCTGGAATCCGTCCCCGCTATCGACCGTGATACCTCTATCCCGCTACAGCCCGTCAACGCAATGAGCAGAATGAAAACGCCCGGCCAGGGCCGGGCGTAGTTGCAGACATGCACACTCAATCAGCGAATCGGCTTGATAAACGGAAAGATATCCGTGGCTCCCAACACATCGGTAATAATGAAGACGAGAAAGATGATCAGGAGGACCCCAAGGACACTAACGCCTCCGGCTGGCATATCGGCCAAAGACTGGTTGAGCTGGGCGATTTCAGCCTCGGTCATCGCCGCCACCCGCGCCTTCGCCGCCTCCGGGTCTACACCCAGCGTAATAAGCTGCTGCTGCACATCCTCGCGTTCCACCAGATTGACCAGCTGCGCCCGATCGAACTGCTGCTGCCCCTGCGCCAGCAGTTCCGGATTGCCTACCATAGCGGCCTGCACCGGAGCGATCTGAATCCCCAGCAGAGAGAGCGCGGCCAACATCAGACCAAAGCGTCTAACCTTATGAAAAAATGACATTTTTACCCCCTTTATTGTTTATCTGAACAGATCTCTTTTAGCTGATTCCAAATGAAACCTGAAAACCCCGTTCGGGAATGATACCGCTGTTTCTTTACCAACACTATGAACCTGATCGAATTTTTTGTGACCGGCCCGGGTATCCGCAGGATTCCGCTAAAGGGAAATCAGGCAATGAAAATAGCGGCGACAAGACACCCTATCGATAAATTCAAGCTAGAATTTGGACCACATCGCACTGTCTCAGTACTCTGTGATTCTCCCATGATCGCGCACCCATTCCAGGAAATATTGCCCATGACCAACCACCAGCAGCAGGAGGGCCCTCCCTCAACCGACGGCTGGCAATTCTGGATAGATCGTGGCGGCACCTTCACCGATGTGGTCGCGAGACGCCCCGACGGTCGCCTGGTAAGCCACAAACTGTTGTCGGAGAACCCGACGCAATATCGAGATGCGGCAATTCAGGGCATTCGTGACCTGATGGGTGCGAGTGCAGAAGAAGCCCTGTATCCAGAGCAGATCACCGCCGTAAAAATAGGCACCACGGTAGCCACCAATGCGCTGCTGGAGAGAAAGGGAGAAGCGACGCTGCTGGCGGTTACCAGGGGGTTTGGAGACGCCCTGCGGATCGGCTATCAGACCCGACCGGAGCTGTTCTCCCTCGATATCGAACTACCGGAAATGCTTTATTCAGAAGTGCTGGAGATAGACGAACGGATCGGGGCCCGGGGTGAGACCCTGATACCCCTCAACCTGGAGCAAAGTCGAACCGGATTGCAAGTGGCCTTTGATCGCGGTCTGCGCTCCGTGGCCATTCTGTTGCTGCACGGCTACCGCTATCCACAACATGAGAAAAAGCTGGAGCAGATGGCGCTGGAAGTTGGATTCACCCAGGTTTCGGTCAGCTCACAAGCCAGCCCGTTGATGAAGCTGGTGAGCCGGGGCGACACCACCGTGGCAGATGCCTACCTCTCCCCTATTCTGCGCCGCTACGTGGATCAGGTGGCCACCGAACTGCAAGGAAAGAACAGTCAGAACTGCCGCCTGATGTTCATGCAATCCAACGGCGGCCTCACCGACGCTCACGGTTTCCGGGGTAAAGACGCGATCCTGTCCGGACCGGCGGCGGGGGTAGTCGGCATGGTATGCACCGCCCGGGCAGCCGGCTTCGATCGACTGATCGGGTTCGACATGGGGGGCACCTCCACCGATGTAAGCCACTATGCGGGGGAGTACGAGCGTACCTTCGAGACCCGGGTGGCCGGCGTACGGCTGCGCGCGCCCATGATGCTGATCCACACGGTGGCAGCCGGGGGAGGGTCTATCGTGCAGTTCGACGGATCGCGCTTCCGGGTAGGACCGGATTCCGCTGGAGCCAGCCCCGGCCCCGCCTGTTATCGCAACGGGGGTCCGCTGACCGTCACTGACTGCAACGTCATGTTGGGCAGGCTGCAACCCGCCTATTTTCCCAAGGTGTTCGGTCCCGATGCGGACCAGCCGCTGGACAAGGCGGCTGTGGTAGAGAAGTTCACCCGGATGGCCGCCGAGATAGCCACTGCCACGGGAGAGTGGCGAACCCCGGAACAGGTGGCAGAGGGATTTCTGGCCATCGCGGTACAAAACATGGCCAACGCCATCAAGCGTATCTCGGTGCAGCGCGGCTACGATGTTTCAGCCTATACCCTCTGCTGCTTTGGCGGGGCGGGCGGTCAGCACGCCTGCCTGGTGGCCGATTCGTTGGGCATCAAACGGGTCTATCTGCACCCCTATTCGGGAGTGCTCTCAGCCCTCGGCATGGGTCTCGCCGACCAGCGTCTGATACGGGATCGGGCGGTGGAGGCGATGCTGAGCGAACAGCTGATTCCCCGGCTCACCACTGAACTGGAGGATCTGAGCAGGGAAGCGGTATCGGCGATGGGGCGACAGGGCGTTCCAGCGCAACGCATCCGCTGTCAGCTCAGGCTGCACCTGCGCTATCTGGGGTCGGACACTGCGCTGGTTGTAGATTTCGACGGCTTGAAGCAGATGATCGATGCCTTCGGCCTGGCCCACCGGCAGCGTTTCGGCTTCTCCTCCCCGGACAAGGCACTGATCGTGGAAGCGGTTGAGGTGGAGGTAATTGGCATGGCGGATCCGATAGATCTGTCGCCAGGCCGAAGCAAGGCGAGGGCAACCCCGGAACCCCTGTCACTCCGTCCCGTGGTCATGAACGGTGAGCAACGGGCAACGCCTTTCTATAGTAGGGATGACCTGGCCGATGGAGACCGGCTGCCGAGCCCGGCGGTGATCATCGAGCCAACCGGCACTATTGTGCTGGAACCTGGCTGGCGGGCGACACGGGTCGGCGGTCACGGCCTGGTGCTGGAACGCTATCTACCACTGCCGGAGCGTATCGCCATTGGCACCCAGGTGGACCCGGTGATGCTGGAGATCTTCAACAACCTGTTCATGTCCATTGCCGAGCAGATGGGGGTGGTACTGGAGAATACGGCGGCGTCAGTCAATATCAAGGAACGGCTTGATTTCTCCTGCGCCGTATTTGACCAGGATGGCAACCTGATCGCCAATGCGCCCCATATTCCGGTGCATCTGGGCTCCATGAGCGAAAGCATCAAGACCGTGATTAGAGAAAGGGCCAAGAGCATGCAGCCGGGTGATGCCTATCTGCTCAACGCCCCCTACAACGGCGGCACACATCTACCCGACGTCACCGTCGTCAAGCCGGTGTTCGATGCCGAAGGGCGCCATGTCATCTTCTACGTCGCCAGCCGCGGCCACCACGCCGATATCGGCGGCATCACGCCCGGCTCCATGCCCCCAGACTCCGTCACGGTAGAGGAGGAAGGTATCCTGATCGACAATATCAAACTGGTGGATCAAGGCGAATTTCTAGAACGGGAGATCAGAGACCTTCTCTCTCAGGGACCTTTTCCTGCGCGTAATATCGACACTAATATCGCCGATTTTCAAGCCCAGCTCGCGGCCTGTGAAAAAGGAATGAAGGAACTGCTGAGCATGGTGAACCAGTTCGGTCTGAAGGTGGTTCACGCCTATATGGGCCACGTCCAGGACAATGCGGAAGAATCGGTCCGCCAGGTACTAGAGCTGCTGCAGGAAGGCGCCTTCTGCTATGAGATGGACGACGGCAGCCGGGTCTGCGTAAAGATTTCGCTGGACCGGGTGGCACGCCGCGCAATCATCGACTTCAGCGGTACCAGTCCACAGCACCCCGGCAACTACAATGCACCCTCGGCCGTCTGCCGAGCAGCGGTGCTCTATGTTTTCCGTTGCCTGGTGTCGGACGTGATTCCCCTGAACGAGGGGTGCCTGAAACCCCTGGAGATCATCATTCCCGAGGGCTCCATGATCAATCCCAGCTATCCGGCCGCCGTGGTGGCCGGCAACGTCGAGACCTCCCAGGTGATCGTGGATACCCTGCTGGGGGCGCTTGGCGTGGCGGCGGGATCTCAGGGCACCATGAACAACTTCACCTGGGGCAACGACCGCTTTCAGTACTACGAAACCCTCTGCGGCGGCGCCGGCGCGACCGCCCGGCGGGACGGGGCCGATGCCGTCCATACCCACATGACCAACTCTCGGCTGACCGACCCGGAGGTGTTGGAATGGCGATTCCCGGTGCGCCTGGAGTCATTCTCCATCCGCCGGGGATCGGGTGGCCAGGGACTGTTCTCAGGTGGCGACGGCACTGAACGCCGGATACGTTTTCTGGAAAAGATGACGGCCAGTATGCTTGCCGGCCACCGTCGGATTCCACCCTACGGGCTGGCGGGAGGCTTGCCGGGAAAGGTCGGGCGCAACTATGTGGAACACTGGGACGGAAGGACTACCGAGCTGGGTTTTCAGGGACAGGTGGAGGTGGAGCCAGGGGATGTGTTCGTCATCCAGACCCCGGGCGGGGGAGGTTACGGAACCCCTGTTGAATAAACGCAGATACCGCTCCGCCATAGCTAGAAAAGACCTAAAGACCTGACGAAGTTTGATCCACTTTGCCAAATCAATGGAATTCCAGGCACATCGAAAATTCGAAGTGCCCATGTGGTGCAGGGACGCACCACTATTTTCGTGCGCGTAAGCACATGAAAATGAGCGCGATCGGAAATCGTACTCTTCGATCGCTGTATCGAAAAATCCCAGGGAGGAGATTTTTCGAGGCACCCTTCCGACAGATAACTTCTCGGACAGACTAGTCGAATAATGATAAGGTTTTCCGGTCCTCGCGGGGCCGTCTGAATCGAAATTGCAGGCCAGAAACCGCAGCGATAGAAACCAAAGCACCCAATTTCTTACCACACGGAGGTTTCAAGCAACGATGAAATGCCGATCGATCATTGTTTTTTGTACGCTCTTTATGGCAACCGTCACGACGGCGGTGGGAACGCCGCACGAGCCCACTCACGGCAAGGGTTCGGTAAAGATATATCGAGACGACTATGGCGTCCCCCATGTTTACGCTGCAACACTCAAATCACTGTTCTACGGGGTTGGTTATGCCCAGGCCCAGGATCGCCTGTGGCAGGCTGAAATTCATCGCCGCCTGGCAACGGGTACCCTGGCCGAGTTTTTCGGTCCGGAATCCCTGGAGGGAGATGTATTCGCCCGAACAATGTTTGGGCCCACCGAACGGCGTGTCGCATTGCTCGACACCATCACTCCGAAGGGCCGAACCATCCTGCAGGCCTTTACCGACGGCATGAATGCCTGGATTCAGGAGGCGACCGCCACTGAGCAACTCCCCATAGAGTATCCACAAGGGCTGGGGGTAAGACCCTGGACAGTGGATGACTCGGTGGCGACCTTCATGCTGCTGGCCAGTCAGTTTGGCTGGTTCGGCAGTGAAGAGCTGGAGAACGCAGACCATCTGCAGAAACTGATTGCTATTAACGGGCCGGCCGAAGGGGCAGCAGTCTTTGCCGACACCCATTGGCTCGATGATCCCGATGCCCCAACCACCATCCCCGACGAGGGCGGGCAGAGACCGGTCCACCAAGGAAAGAAACACCGCGCCGACTTGGTTCGCGCCAAGGCACGCCACAAGGCGGCAGCCGGGTTTGACAAGGCCCTGCGAGGGTGGAAAAAGAACCTGCGCAAGGCGGGCATCGGCAGGGGTCCCGCTTCGAACGCCTTGGTGCTGGCGCCCAAACTCACCATGGATCGGCGGGCCCTGTTGCTCGGTGGGCCGCAGATGGGCTATTCAACTCCCCAGATCAATCATGAAATCGGTATCCACGGCGCCGGTTTCGACGTCACCGGCACTCAGATCGCAGGGGTACCCGGGGTACAGATAGGCGTGAGCCAAAAGTTTGCCTGGACTTTGACATCCGGGGTTTCGGATAACTCTGATATCTACCAAGAGGTCGTCGCGAATGGCCAGTACCTGTTCAATGGTGAATATCGCGACCTGGACTGCCGCAAAGAGACAGTCAACGTTCTCGGTGCGGACAGCACTATGGTGCCGGTTATGGTGCCGGTCTGTGAATCGATACACGGCCCGATCATCTTCGAACTGGAATTGCCGGAAGAGCCATACGACTTGGCTTACACCCTCAAGAATTCTACGCAGGGCCTGGAGTTGACCAGTTGGGAGGCGTGGGCCACTCTATCCCGAGCCAGGTCCGTCCGTGATTTCGGGCAAACCCTCTCAGCGATCGCTTACACCTTCAATGTCCTGTACGCCGATGCCCGGGGCAACATCGCATACTGGCACATCGGCAAGATCCCGATCCGTGCCGAGGGCGACAACCCCTGGCTGCCCCACGACGGCACCGGCGGCTCCGAGTGGCAGGGCTTTGTCCCCTGGAAGGAGATGCCCCATACCCGCAACCCAGCACAGGGCTGGCTGGCGTCATGGAACAATAAGCCGGTTGCCGGCTGGGAGAATTCAGTCGCGGGATTCGGCACCTTCGGGCCTGTGCACCGGGTCAACACCCTGATTAACCTGCTGCAGGAGCTGACACCGCGCAGCGCCACCCTGGATACCCTGGCGGATATCAATCAAACTGCGGGATCGACCACGGACACTCCGTCGGGCAGTGCCAGCACGGTGTTCGTATCTACCCTGCTGGACGATCTGATTGCGCACATCGAATTGGACCCCACTGCTGACCCTCTATACGGTGAAATCGCAGCACTGCTCAAACAATGGGACTGGCTGCAGATCGACGCCGACCAGGATGGCTTTTATGATCAACCGGCCGTAGCTGTCTTCAATACCTGGTGGCAGAAACTGGTCGATCATGTGTTTGCCGACGATCTGGGCACCACCGGCGACCCCAACGTGGCCGGCAACCTGCTGGCCCGTCTGCTGGACGACGACCCGGCCATTCCGCTGCTCCACGATTATCTCGACGGTGAAACGATTGAGCAGGCAGTAACCCGGACGTTCAAGGATACCGTTGATCACTATTCATCAACGGACCCGGATCCGGCCAACTGGTTACAGCCGGTCGCCTACATCAACTGGTCAGCTATTGGTGCGGTCGCAGTATTGGACACGCCCTGGATGAACCGAGGCACCTATAACCAACTGGTTCATTTGGGCAGAGGTCATAAGCTGTATGGCAAGAATGTGGTGGCGCCTGGACAGAGTGGCGACCCATCCAACCCTCACTTCGACGACCAGCTTGAGCTCTACGCCAGCTGGAACTACAAGCCGATGATCCTCGATCGCAAGGACCTCAGGGGCCACACGGAAGAGGTAATACATCTTAGAGTGCCCTGATCTTACGCCGCCTTGGAGCAGAACGGGTCAGCAGGGACGCTTCCCGTTTTGCTCTGCGCCGCCGGCCGAGAAACACGAATCCGACTCCGGCGACCAAGGGCCGCGACTCCACACGCTCCCCAGGTCCTATTCCAAGCGTTAATACCTTTACCGATTACCCTCATAAGGCAGATGGAGTTGCCGGAATTCAGGTATAATCGTAAATATGGAACTCCACTGGCCGCGAGTTTGATTGTCGGCCCGAAAGACGCAAACCGGGGCGCCCATACCCTGAGTCTAACCCTGACGGCTATCTAGCAAAGCGATGCAGTAGATGAATATAAGCAGCTCCCGTTCCATCTCCCGCCTCAACCGCAACACCCTCGCCCTAGTGCTGGCGGGGGGGCGTGGATCGCGCCTCTACGAGCTGACCGAATGGCGCGCCAAACCAGCGGTTTTCTTTGGCGGCAAGTTCCGCATCATCGACTTCCCCCTCTCCAACTGCGTCAACTCAGGTATCCGGCGCATCAGTGTTCTGACCCAGTACAAGGCTCACTCCCTTATCCGCCATCTGGTGCGAGGCTGGAGCTCCTTGCAGAGCGAGTTGGGCGAATTCGTTGAGGTGCTTCCCGCCTCCCAGCGCATTACCGACAACTGGTATGCGGGCACCGCCGATGCCGTCTATCAGAACCTGGACATCATCCGGGCGCTGCGGCCCAAGTATGTCCTGATTCTATCTGGAGACCACGTCTATAAGATGGACTACGGCAGGCTGCTGGCTCATCACGTGGAAAAAAAGGCGGCCATGACCGTGGCTTGCGTCGATGTTTCATTGAGCGATGCCAAGGGCTTCGGTGTCATGAGCGTCGATAAGGATGACCGGGTGATTGCCTTCGAGGAGAAACCGTCCGACCCGAAACCGCGATACGGCTCGGAAGACCAGGCCCTGGCCTCCATGGGAAATTATGTCTTCGATACCGATTTCCTCTACCAGCAGTTGGAGGAGGATGCCGCCAACCGCCAATCCAGCCATGATTTTGGCAAGGACATCATCCCCTCGTTGATCGAGAACCATCCGGTCTATGCCTACCCCTTCCGCGACCATCGCACGGGCAGCCAGCCCTACTGGCGTGATGTAGGAACCTTGGATGCATTCTGGGAAGCCAACATGGAACTGGTGGAGATCACCCCCGAACTCAATCTATACGATGAAGACTGGCCCATTCTGACTTATCAGCGCCAACTGCCGTCGGCAAAGTTCGTATTCCAGGACGAGGGGCGGCAGGGCATGGCGCTCGACTCGATCGTCTCCGGCGGCTGTATCCTCTCCGGCGCCGTGCTGCGGAACTCTCTTTTGTTCTCCAACGTCAAGGTCCACTCCTATACCCAGGTGGACCAGTCGGTGCTGTTACCCGAAGTGGATGTGGGGCGTCACTGCAGAATAAAAGGCGCCATCATCGATCGCGGCTGCCATCTCCCGGACGGCACCGTGATCGGCGAAGATCCGGAGGAAGACGCGAAGCACTTCCGGGTAACGCCCAAGGGCATCGTCCTGGTGACTCCGACCATGCTGGGCCAGAAGGCGGAGACCAGCATTTAGCCAGGGGCAGGTATACGGATCAGGGATTATTTCAGCCCCAGTTTCTCACCGCTGGATTTGGTGTTGACACCGATCAGGGAATAGAGCGGACAGATCCCCACGATTCCGGTGATCAGCAGGATCACGCCAACCCATCCGATCGGATTCTTCAGGGCATAGAATACGTTACCGATGAGCAGGACGCCCAGCACGATACGCACGATACGGTCGATTTTACCGACGTTGTTCTTCAGCAGATTCATGGTCATAAGCTCCTAATAAACGCGCCAGAGCGGACCTTTCCGACGCTGCGCACACGGGTCGGCCGGGAACACTCTCCGTCACGAGCGATCCCCCGGACGGGGTCGAGGCTGGTTCAGTTGTCGGTCAGCACCCGCTCGTCGTACTCACTCTCGAAGTATAGCTTGTGTTTTGCCTCCTCCTTGGCCAGCCCTTGAAACAGATCCCGAATCGTTTCGTCGGCGACGTTGGCTGCCATGTCTGAGTAAAGCTGGAAGGCAGCCTGTTCCCGTTTCATACCGACGATCAAGGCATCCTGATAATCCAGATCGTCATTGACCTCGACGTCCACCAGGTAATCGGACATCTTCAGGTCCACCACCTCCTGCTGAGCGGAAAGGGCATGCTCCCCCTGCTTGACGTTCTCCAGCCGGGCCTTGTGCTGCTGCTCCTCCTCGGAGAATTCGAGAAACACGCTCTTCATATTGGCGCTCTCGGTGCGTCCGGCCAGATTGAGATAGAAAGCAGCCGCTTCCGCCTCCCGCTTGATGGCAAAATCCAGAATCTCATCAACTGTGTTCATGTCACTCTACCTTTTTCCGTCTTTTCGTCGCCCCGCCCTGATCAGCCGTTTTGACCGGTCGCGAGATAGCGATCGATACCGCGGGCCGCATGATGACCATCCTCGATGGCGCTGATGGCATCGGCGGTATTGTTGGCGATATCGCCTCCCACGAACACCTTCTCCAGAGCCGTCCGCTGGTACTCATCGGGGATGAATTTACCCCATTTGGAGGCCAGCTGCTCCAACTGTCCGGGCGCAAAAAAGCCGTAATCCCCCACCTGGCCGATAGCGGAAATAATGCTGTCGTAGGTCTCCTCGTGGATCCGGTCTTCCTGCAGCACCGGTCTCGGCCGCCCACCCTTGGGGTCGTCCACCATCTTGGCCTCGCCCCACTTGATCACCACCCGCCCCGGCTCCTCCGAGTCCCGGATCTCCACCGGTATGGCCTGGGTGGTGATACGGCACGCCTCCTGCTGGGACTCATGGATCTCCTCGGGGTCGGCCGGCATATCCTCGATGCGGCGACGGTAGAGGATCTCCACCTCGGCACCCATGCGGCGCGATACCCGGGCCGCGTCCATGGCCACGTTGCCACCGCCGATCACCGCCACCTTGGCTCCGACCCCCGGGTCTTTGCCGTCGGCCACATCCTCCAGCACCTGCAGCCCGGAGAGCACCCGGGGGTGCTCTTCCCCTTCGATCCGCATCTTGGATGGTTTGCTGAGACCGGTGGAGAAAAAGACCGCATCGTAATCCTTCAACAGCTCATCGAACGCGACGTCCCGCCCGACCCGGGTGCTGAAACGGATGTCAACTCCAAGGGAACGGATATACTCGATGTCCTTGTCCAGCTGATCGTCCGGTAGGCGATAGGAGGGAACCCCATACCGCAGCATGCCCCCGGCCCTTTTCTGGGCCTCGAATACGATCACCTCGTGACCGCTGCGGCGCAGATAATAGGCCGCACTAAGTCCTCCGGGACCGGCGCCGATGACCGCGATCCGCTTGCCGGTGGAGGCCATCGTGTCGTTCAGAATCCGTCCATACTCCTCCGCAGGGATCTGATCGACAATATAGCGCTTTAGCCAGCGGATGGCGATCGGGTCCCCCTGATCGCCCACCGGGCAGACTTCTTCGCAGCGATGGGTGCAGATACGGCCGCAGGTGGCGGGGAAGGGATTGGTCCGGTACATCAGCTGCAGCCCCTTCTCCATGTCCCCCTCGCGGATGGCCCGGATATAATCAGGCACGTCCATATGGGCCGGACAGGTGGCCACGCAGATGCCGCACTCCACGCAGCGGTCAGCCTCCCGCTTGGCCTGCTCCGCGGTGTACCCCTTGACTACCTCCTCAAAGGAGCTGACACCCTCCTCGGCTGGCAGCATCCCCATCTCGGAGCGGCGGGAGACCAGCAGATGGTAACCGGGGTCGCGCCGGTAGCCCAGTTCATGCCCCTGCCAGGCAGTGTGATCGATCCCGGCGGTGAAATGGTAATCGTCCGGGTCGGTGGTAAGCCAGGCGTATT
Organism: uncultured Gammaproteobacteria bacterium; assembly: GCA_963820955.1. Classification (GTDB taxonomy): domain Bacteria; phylum Pseudomonadota; class Gammaproteobacteria; order Chromatiales; family Chromatiaceae. The sequence goes on from CAWGCA010000019.1 coordinate 25,649, forward strand.
CGTTGCTCATGCGCAGGGAACTGGTGGTGCAGATATCGACACACAGGGCGCACCAGCAACAGCGGCCGTAATCGAACCTGGGGCGCAGCCCGCTGTCACCGTCCCTTGACTCTAATCCCTCCACCGCCACCATATCGATGGCGCGGTTCTGACAGATGCTTTCGCAGGAGCCGCAACCGACACACTTCTCGCTGTCGTTGACGTGAAAGCCGCGGTAGCGGGGGGCACCGGGGCGCTCCTCCACCGGCCGCATGCTGGTGTAGGGCTTTTCAAAGGCCCGCTGCCAAACGTAGAAGGGCGAGATAAGGTCTTTCAGTTTCATCTCTCGATCTCCGGGGGATAGGTATGCAGGGAAACCATCAGGCCGGCGATGTCCGCGATATTGGTACCCACCGCCAGGTGCTCCATCAGCGCTACGGCATGGGTGTAGCTGGGGCCGCGCACATGGACCCGGCGCAGATACTGGGAACCGTCGGTCACCATATAGTAGGCGTACTCGCCGCGGGTGCACTCCGCCTTGACATAGGTCTCGCCCGCCGGAATCTTCCAGTGCAGCACATTCGGCATCTCCGCCTGAAAGGGCCCCTCCATCGGCATCCGCTCCAGCATCTGCCGCAGCAGGCTGATACACTGATGCATCTCCTGGTAGCGCACCCAGGCCCGCTCATAGGCGTCCGAGGCGCTGCCGGTGACTACCTCAAAATCCAGTTTGTCATAAACCAGGTAAGGGTCATCCTTGCGCAGGTCGCGCTTGAAACCGCAGGCCCGCTGGTTGGGTCCGACGATACCGTAGTGATCGACCATCTCGGGGGTGATCACGCCCAGCCCCTTGGAACGGGCCTTGAACACCGCGTTGTTGAACAGTACCCGCTCCACATCCTTGAGGACCTTCTCCACCCGCTTGAATACATCCAGGGCCCGCGCCTCGAAACCCTCGGGGAGACCGGCGCGCACACCGCCCGGCACTATGTACATGTGGTAGATCCGGGCGCCGGTGATCTCCTCAAACAGGTCGAGCACGAAATCGCGGTTGGCCACCGTCCACTGGGGCACCGTATACAGGCCGAAAGAGGCGGCATTGCCCCCCAGCCACATCAGGAAACTGGCCAGCCGCATCAGTTCCAGATTGAAGGTGCGCAGCCAGAGGGCGCGCTCGGGCACCTCGATGCCGGCCAGTTCCTCCACCGCGGCGGCGTAGAGATATTCGTTGAAGGTAGGCTCCGGCACCGCAATGCGGCACACCACCGTGAAATTCTGGATGAAGGTGCGCCGCTCCATCAGCTTCTCGAAGCCCCGGTGCAGATAGCCGACGTGGGTCTTGCACTCCACCACCGTATCACCCTGGGTGACGAGTTCCAGCGACATGTTGCCGGTGATTCCCGGGTGCTGGGGCCCCTGCCACAGCTTGACGTATTTTCCGGAACTCAGGTCGATAGGTTCGGCCTCGGCCGTTGCCTGGCCTTCGTTCAACCACTGGCTCATCGGTCACCCCCTCGGGTCGGATACATCTCTGCCTGCATATGCGCTCTCGGGTCTTCACCGCCACGGCCTTCCCTGTTGCCGAATCTTTCTTCCGAGAATTTCATGGTATCGAACTCCCGCCGCATGGGTGGTATCTGGTCCCAGCCCTCCAGGCAGAAATCCTCGTCCAGCCGGGGACTGCCCGGGAAACGAATACCGAACATCTCCCGCAGTTCACGCTGGTAGGTGCCCGCCTGGGCCCAGAGCTCGTGGATCGAGGTCATCTCCGCCGACTCCCGGTCTATATCCACATGCACCCCAAGCGTGGTCTTGGTGTCGTAGTTATGCAGCATGTAGATAAGCCGGAAGATACCGTCCTCGATGTAGTCGATGGCAGTGAGGAACGCCAGATGGGTATAACCCAGGCGGTCGCGCAGCTCACGGATCAGGGTCTCGGCCCGCTCCTTATCCACCTTCAACAGGGTGAGCCCCGGTTTCTGATCCACCACGTCCGTCACTTGGAATTCGTGCTCAAGCCGTTCGATCAACGCCTTCATTTCACTCTTCATCTGCTGTCCGCTCTCACCAGTTGTAGTCCGGCATATTCCAGTTCTTGATCACCCGCTTCTGGTTTGCCTTGTACCAGTCCAGGTTCTCCACGTAACGGTTCGCTCCGTCACATTCCCCCGCCCGAATCAGCCGCTTGAGTTCGACCAGTCCCGCGATCAGGGGCTCGGGGCGCGGCATGCAGCCGGTGATATAGAGATCCACCGGGATGTATTCATCCAGCTTGTTGATGGTGTTGTAGCTGTCCCAGTACATGCCGCCATTGACCGGGCAGATGCCCAGGGCCACCACGAATTTCGGTCCCTGCATCTGTTCGTAGCTGCGCACGATGCGTTTCAGGGTCTTCACCGAGGCATAGCCGCCGATCATGAAGACCGAAGATTGCCGCGGGGTGGCGCGCATGGCAACGCCGAAGCGGTTGGCGTCGAAGCGGGCGGTCATCAGCGGATTGAGTTCGATGGCGCCGCAACCCGTGCCGAAGGCCAGGATCCACAGCGAGTTGGCGCGGGCCCAGTTGACGACCTCTTCCACCACCTTGATGGGATAGGGTTTGTAGGGAACCGGGCGGGCAGCGCAGAATAGCTCCCGCTCCTCCTCGCTCAAACCGGCGTTCGGCAGGGGGATTTCGATGCTCTTGGTCATAGTCTGATTCCTCGCGAAGCTCGGGGCTTGGGGGTCAGGAAGGGAAATAGATCTGCACAAAGACAACGGCGGCGATACCGATCAGGGTTGGTATCTTCAGGAAAAAACGGATCGACTGATCCACCCGGAAACGGGGAAAGGCCACGCCCACCGCCACCGCCACCATATAGATTGCCCACACCTTGATCATCAGTTCGATCAGTCCGGTGGCACCACCAAAAAAGAGGTTCATATACAGAATCAATTTGGCCGCACCGAACAGCGCCCGGTTGGTCGCCAGCAACGCCAGGAAAGAGCTGTGGTATTCAGTGGGCGGTCCCACCGGGATCTCGTTGGGGGCGAGCACCACGTCGAACGGCGAATAACCAGACATCCCCAGTAGCGCGATGACGGCGGCGACAGTGGCCAGCGGGTTGGTGAACAGGGTCCAGTTCAAGACGCCGCCCTGCTGGGCGGCGACGATTTCGGTGATGGAAAGGGTATCGTACTGGATCACGATCGATATTACGGCCAGGGCGAAAGGGACCTCAAAGGCGGTCATCTGACCCAATCCCCGGGCCACACCTACGGCACTGTAGGGATGCCCTCCTTCGCCAGCGCCCAGGGCCATGCCAAGTTGGCCGAAAAAGATGAAATAGATAACCAGAAAGAGATCGCCGGCAAAACTGAAGTTGGCAAACAGTTCACTGCCGTAGATCACTGGAATAAAAGCCAGGGTGCCAATACCACCGGCGATCCGGAACACCGGACCGAGGTAAAACATGATGCCGTGACTGACTGCCGTGCGCTTACCCAGATTCTTGAGGATATTGATGAACGGCTGGCTGTAAGGGATGCCGATCCGCCCCTGCACCTTGGCGATAGTCCGCTCGATAATCGCCCCGAGCAGCAGGCCATAGGCGGTGACGATCGCCAGAGTAATGACAAAATAACCGATCTTCAGGAGCCATTGTTCCATGACTATCCGACCCCTCCGTTGGCCAGATACAAGGCCACTAAATAAAACAGGATGAACAGCGCGTAGGTCTGACCGTTGCCGGTATAGAGCACACGCGCGGATGCGGCCAGGGTATGGGCCCATTCAGTGATGGCACCCCAGAATGCGGTTGCCCTGGGCTTGACCAGAAAGCCCAGCGCCTTTTCATAGGGGGCATAGAAATCATAGGCGTAATGGGTGGTCTCCGGCCGCTCCGGCCGTTCCGCCGCATAAACGATGTTGAACTGCTCGACCCGTTGAATTTTGATAAAGCGGGAGAGAAACAGCAGCAGCAGCAGGGGCGCCGCCCATACGCCGCCGACGATCAACATGATCTGAAGCGGATCCCAATGGCCTAGAGCCGTTTCCAGTGCCAGCCCATCCCACACCAGGGTGTTGGCAATGTAGGGGTCGATCGCTGCCGAGATGGGATCGATCAACAGCTTGGGATAGACCGAGAGGACCATGATCACGGCGATCAACACAAACTGGGGAACCAGCAGGATGGCCGGGGCCTCGCGCAGCTTCCTGTGCTCCAGTTTACGCTGGCCCAGAAACACGGTGTGGATCAGTCGGAAAAGATAGAGAAAGGCCACTGCGCTGGAGAAGAATGCCAGGGCAGCAAGCCAGTGCCAGCCCTCGTCCATCAGGGCATTGAACAGCAGCCACTTACCACCGAAACCGGTGAGCGGCGGCACGCCGGACATGGCGATGATACCAATCATCACGGCGACAAAGGTGAAGGGCATATTCTTGATCAGGCCACCGGTTTTATACATCAGCCGGGTGCCGGTCCGCAGAATGACGCCGGCGGCGGCCAGGAACAGGATCGCCTTGAACAGGAAATGGTTCATCGCCAGGTACATGGCCGTCACCCAGCCCAGGTGGCTCATGAGGGCGGACGCGGTAATAATATAGCCGAGCTGACTCATGCTGGAGTATGCGAGCAGCCGCTTGATGTCTTCCTGATACATCGCCATCATGGCGCCTAAAACGGCAGTCAACATACCGATCCAACCGAGGATATAGGCCGGATTCAAACCTATCTCCGAGCGGATCCCGAGCAGGGCAGCCATCATCAGCAGCCCGAATACACTGGCCTTGCTGACCACCGCGGAGAGCACGGCGGAGAAATCGTCGTCCGACTCGGCATAGGTTCCCGGCAACCAGATGTGCACACCCAGGCCACCGGCCTTGATAAGAAAGCCAATAACCAGCAGTGCAAACACCATATTCGCGGCGGACCCTGCCTGGCCCAGGGCGGCCAGTTCTATGCTGCCGCTGGCGGCGTAGGCCAGGCCGAACCCGGCCAGAATGAAGAAGGCCGAGCCCAGGGAGAACAGCAGGTAGCCAAGAATGTGCCGGCTGGCATCCCGTCCCAGGGAGACCAGAAGATAGGAACTCAGGGTCATGACCTCCCATCCGAAGAAGAACTCGAGGCTGGTGGAGGCCCGCAGCAACCCGGCGAGAGAAAGCAGCAGCACCGCCAGCAGGGGATAAAATCCCCGGCGCGCATCCCCGCGATAACCGGCGCCCACCGCGACGACCAGGCCGCCGCCGACCAGGATAATGGCAAACAGCATATTCAGGCCGGCGAGGTCGGCAACCAGCCAGTAACCCGCCAGTGCGACGGTGGCCAGCATTATCAGCCATTTCAAACGGCCCGGCAGGCCATCCAGCAGCAACAGCAGGGCGCCCGCACCGAGCGGAAGAAACAGCGCCAGCGAGGCGCTGCCGGCAACCCGGGCGGCAATATAACCGGCGACGAACAACAGCAGGGCAGCAGCAAGCACCGGCGCCTGACCAGAAACCACGGCGGGTAAGGCCGGCACTTCGCTGTCTGTCCGCAGGGCCCGGCCGAACCAGCGGAACAGATAGGCCGCCTCCAGCAGCGAGCCGATAAGGACGACGACTATCCAGCCGTAGAATTCGCCGGAGGCCATCTGCATAACCAGCGCCCATTTCGCCCAGAAACCGGGAAATGGCGGGAATCCGGCCAGCGCCGCGACGAAGGTGCCAAAGGCCACCAGCAACAGGGGGCGACCCGCAATGGCCGACCACTGTTCAATACGCTCCCGATTCACCACCCCGGCAAGCCAGAAAAGACCGGCCTTGGCCAGCAGGTGATTCACGAACAGACCGCCCACCACCAGCAGTAGATGCTGGGTGGCGCCGAGTTGATGCAGCACGGCCAGGGCCAGGGCCAGCAATCCAATCTGGCCAATGGAGGAATAGCCAAGCAGCCGCTTGGCGTTATCCTGTTTCAGGCCAATCAGGTTCGAGAACAGAAAGGTCAGTCCGCCGGCCACCGCGATACTGGGCAGAAAGGCATCAAACAACGGTAACAGCTTGAACAGGGCAAAGAATACCCCGGCCGAAACACCCACCGAGATGAGTGCCGCAATGCCGCTGGGCGCGGTCTCGTAGACATCCAGTCCCCAGCCATTGGCGGGGTAGGGTTTGAGCTCGATCAACAGACTGGTCAACAGCAGCAGGGCGGCGGTAACACCAATGGGCCCGGCCAGCATCGCCCGCTGGGCCAGCATGTCATCGATGTTCAGGGTACCGCTGACGTAGTAGAGGAAAATGGTCCCCAGCAGAAACAGCGCGGAGGCCAGTGACGTCGCGATAATATATTTAAAACCGGCGGCCAGGACCGCCGCCTTCCGCTCGAACCCGATCAACCCGTAGGTGGCAATGGCGGTGATTTCGATGAAGATGAACAGGTTGAACAGGTCGCGGGTCATGACCATGCCATTGATGCCCATGACCAGAATGACATAGAGCAGCATGGCCGCCGCGTGGGTACGCAACCGCTCCTGGAAGTGCCAGGCCCCGAGCAAGGCGACAAGATTGACGCAAAAAGCGAAAACACCCTCGAACAGCCCGAACCGCAGATTGATGGCAAAGGGTGGTTCGATACCCGCCGTCAGGATCTCGATCGATGGCCCTCCGTCGAGGATCCCAAGCAATGAAATACCGGCCACCGCGGTCATGCCCGTGAGCGCGAGAAAGAAGGCGGCCAGGGCCCAGTCCCATCCAATCCGAAAAAGGAGTGGAATCAGAAATCCGGCCCCCAGCGCCAGGATGTAGATATTCAGCGGGTGGAAGAGACCGTCTACCATTTCGATTCCATGCAAGCGTCGATGGACAGGGTTTTCTTCGCCTGATAAAGGCGCACGGCAAAGGAGAGCATGACCGCGGTGACCCCAAGGCCGATAACAATAGCGGTAAGCACCAGCGCGGACGGCACCGGATCCACCACCAGCGAGGCCGCCCGGGTGGCATCGACCGTAGCGTCGATAATGGGTGCGGTGCGCCCCGTCAGGTAGCCGATGGCGACCATCACCATGTGGATCCCGGTATCGATGAGAGAAAAGCCAATGATCATGCGGATGATGTTCTTGCGGTTGAGCATACCCCAGAGCCCGATCAGGATCAGGGCAAGGCCGGCCGCGAGCACAATGGCGGAAACAGGCAGGTCGATCATCGAATAAACTCCTGTATCACCAGATCTATTGGCGAAAACGATCAATCACGGCACTGAGTTCGGAACCTACTTTCAGACCCACGAACGCATAAATCAGGGGGATGGCTCCGGCGCTGAAGAGGGAGCCGAAGGTGCCCAGCCCCATGATCCGGTTGTCGAGAAAGCCACCGGCCAGCAACACCCCGAGCACACCGACCATCAGGTAGGCGAATCCGGACAGGGACTCGGTCAGGCCCAGCATCAGGCGGCTGATGCGGGCACGCGGCAGGGCGAGCAGCAACAGCATGGTGCCGGAAGCGATGATGGCACCGCCCTGGAAGCCACCCCCGGGCGTCAGATGGCCGTTCATAAACACATAGATGCCGAACAGAAATACCATCGGAAGCAGCACTTCGGTTGCGGTCTGGACCAGTTCGCTGGAGGCCTTTTTCTCCTCCTTGGCATCATCGGCTTCCTCCTCTTCCTCCCTGCTTCGCCGCAGCAACAGACCCACACCGGCCGCCGAGATGAACAGGACAGTGACTTCCCCGAGTGTATCGAGACCACGGTAGGTGACGATCACCGCCGTCACCAGGTTGGCGGCGCCCAACTCCTGGGGACCGTTTGCCGCATAGTGCTGGGCAAGGGGCGACAACTCCTGTCGCTCCGTGTAGTTCAACACCAGGTCACTGAAGATCAGCCCGATCATGACGAGTGCCAGAAAAACGAAGAAACGGCGGATCATCGCGCGCCCTCCTCGTTGTTGCCAGCCTCAGACTCCTGCAGCCGATCGGTCACCATGGAACTGGACACCCGAATACCCATACTGTGGGCCGCGCGCGCCAGGGCGTGGGAGGAAACCGGATTGGTCGTCAACACGAAATAGATCAGCATCAGCAGCTTCCAGACCCACCCGGGGTGATAAACCGCCAGGCCGACCAGAACCAGGATGGTGCCCAGGGTCGATGCCTTGGTGCCGGTCTGGATCCGGTTGTAACTATCCGGCATGCGCAGCACACCGAGACCGGCGGAAAACAGAAAGACGGAACCGGCGAGAACGAACAGGCTGCCAATCAGCTCAGACACAGATCATTCCTCCCGGTCGCTGGTCTTGCGGATGGCGTAGAGGAAAATCACGGTCGACAGTCCGGAGCCGATGGAGGCCTCGGTCATCGCCACATCCGGTGCCGCAAGCAGGATGTAAGTTACCGCAGCGAACAAACTGGCCAGGCCGGCACTGACCACGGCGGCCACGATATGATCGAGGTGCACCGCCAGGATGCCGCTGATCAGGATTCCGATTACAAGAAGAATGGCTAACAACTCGATCATGGATGCTACAACCCCTTCTCCAGATAACGCGCCACAGCCAGCACGCCAAGAAAACTCAATAGACCGTAAACCAGGGCCACATCCAGATAGATGAAGCGTCCGGACAGGTGGGCAAACAGCGCAATCAGGGAGATGGCGATCAGCGTGAGCAGATCAATGGCGATCACCCGGTCGACGGTGGTCTTCCCCAGAATCAGACGCAGCATGCCCATCAGGATGCTGGCAAAGATCAGCACCATGGCGATCTGAAGGATTAAATCAGCCAAAGACCACCCCCAGGTGTTTCTCGAAACGACTGGCAATTGCCCGGGTCGCCTCCTCCGGGTCCTGCGAACTGACGTTGATCCAATGCACAAACAGGGAATCCTCACGGATATCCACTACCAGCGTGCCGGGAGTCAGGGTGATGGAATTGGCGAGCGCCAGACGGCCGAGGGGTGTTTTCAAGTTGGTCTTCACCTCGACGATGCCCGGCTGTATATCGATTTTCGGCGAAAAGACCAGGCGTGCCACGTTCAGATTGGCCTTCACCAGCTCGGCCAGGAAGACCCCCAGATAGAGCAGATAGTGGTACATCCCAACGGGTGACCAGCGAATATGTTCCCAGACACGGCCAAAGGAGGAAAAGAGATAAGCCAGTATCCCGGTTATCAGGGCACCTGTTACCACCACCTCTGCAGCCAGCGATGCATTGGCGATGAGCCAGATCGCCATCAGTGTAATCCAGAGATTGATGAACGGCCGTGTGGAGGTCAGCATGAGCTAAAAATTGTCCCTGTACTGCGGATCAATGTGATTCGGGTTCTCAAATGTGGGCGCAGCATACCAGCAATGCACCATATATCAACCGACCAAATCACTATTTAAAGAAACTGTAATATTTCAAGATCCAGGCTATCCCCGGTCCCTGACGACAGGAACGAAAATGGGCACCACCGAACGTTGAATTATTGACGTTCATGCAACCTTTAGCAATTACCGTGCCCGAATTATTGCATCTATGGAATCGCAAGGATTCAGGATTGGGCAGCGGCCGGATCAGAGGCTGCGGCAGGCCTTTTTCATGCTCGAAGAAAAGTGGCCAGGAGTCGCGGTCCGGCAAGTTGGGTTGCGACCGAATCACATGCACCCCCCTGAAAACCGGCACCATAATAGGGCAACCGTCTTCCCCCTGCCCCTCACAAGCGCAGTGCAGCCCTGTTTAATCCGTGATTTCGAACGAAGCGCAGCGCTGACCTGGAGCTGCCGTGCTGGAGAGCACCTTGGTTGAACTGGATCCCGGCTTACGCCGGGATGACTCAGCAGCACTAAATCAGCGGTACCTCAGGTGATAGGCGACAGGATAATCTCGACACGGCGGTTGAGGGAACGCCCCTCGGCGGTGTCGTTAGTGGCAATCGGGGAATTTGGCCCCATCCCGCTTGTCACCAGACGCTGCGGCAGCACCTGTTGACTCTCCAGGTAGCGGGACACGCTGTAGGCCCGTTCCTGGGACAGACGCTGATTGAGCTCGAGGCTTCCCGTGCTGTCCGTGTGCCCGATGATGTCCACGTAAGTCTGCTCGAACTCGTTAATGACCAGGGCAACCGAGTCCAGCACGGCGTAGAAGTCCGCTGAGATATTTGCGGAGCCGGTTGCAAAGGTCACATTCCCCGGCATATTCAGAATCACCTGGTCACCGACGCGGGTGACGCTGACCCCTGTCCCCTGCAACTGGGCCCGCAGTTTCGCCTCCTGCCGATCCATATAGTTACCGGCCAGCCCCCCTGCCAAGGCGCCTATGCCCGCCCCCAGCAGCACGTTCTTGCGTTTACCGCTGATGAGTGCCCCGGCGATGGCGCCACCAATGGCACCGATACCCGCCCCCTTGGTTGTTTTACTGACCTCTGTTTCACCCGTATACGGATTGGTCGTCTCACAGCCGATAAGGGTAAGCGACATGGATGCCAGCAAAACGATCGCAAACGGTTTGATATTCAGCGCCGGCGATAGTCTCCGGGCATGAGAATAGTTCATCGATATACTCCCTTTGGATTTGGTGCCTTAATCAGCGTTCAAGCATAAGAAAACCTTAGGTATTTTTCCAGGCGTTTTTCCCTGCCCGTTAACCCGGTCAACCCCATCACCTCCCCCGGTGCTATCCCCCATCGCTGGGCAAATCCCACTTCGGGTTTCGGGCAGAGGTCAGGGATTGTTCCGTTATTCAACCTTGTCCAGGGTCGCTACCCCCAACTGGCGCATCTGCCGTTTTATCCAGCGGATACGCTTCGACTGGTAGGTCGAGGGCCGGTTTACCTGAAACTGGTAGGGATTGGGTAGCACAACCGCCAGTCTTGCCGCCTCGTCGGCCGTGAGCCGGCCGGCAGGCTTGCCGTAAAAGTGCCTGCTGGCTGCTTCTACGCCGAATATCCCTGGGCCGAATTCCACGATATTGAGGTACACCTCCAGAATACGCTGCTTGCTCCAGAACAGCTCGATCAGCCCGGTAAAGTAGGCCTCCACACCCTTGCGCAGCAGGCTTTTTTCTGACCATAGAAACAGATTCTTGGCCGTTTGCTGACTCAGGGTACTGGCACCTCGAAGCGCCGCGCCCTGCTGATTTGCCTCAATCGCCTTAACGATGGAATCCAGGTCAAAACCCCAATGGCTGGGGAAGTTCTGATCTTCCGCGGCAATCACCGCCAGCTGCATATTGGGGCTTATTTTTTCCAGGGAAACCCAGGAGTGACGTATCGCCTCGGGATAGCCGGCTGGCGGGGCCAGCTGCCGCTGCAGTTTCCACATCCAGGTCGGAGGGTTTACCGAACCAAACGCAATTACCAGCAGCAGGGTAAATGCGACAAAGCCAAACCCGACCCACAGCAGTTTTCGCCACAACCAATTCACGCCTCTTGATTTCAAAAGTGATCGCCCCAGATATATCGCAGGTTTCAAAGCCCCGGGGATTATACGGAAACAGAGCCGGGAGACGACCAATGCCCCGAACAGAATTCCCTCGAGTGTGTCGGAAAAATTTACAGTTTAACCACGCAAAAATCAGGCTAGATATTTAACCCAATGTTTTTTATGAATATATCCAGATTGGTCTCTTTTTTGCTGTTCAACCTTGTAAGGAGGCGTTTGCTGACAGGGACTTTTTATTATCCGGATTAGTTCAAATAAGAAAAAGATCACAATGGAAACTAAAAAGCTCACTTCAGATCGACAGCCCGAACGGCGGACAGAACAAATGGCACAATCGCTCCACTCCGAAGCCGTGACAAAGCCGGGGCTGTCGTATGCACTGAAACAGCATTACAGTGCAGGTCTGTTGTTCTTCGCCACCGGGATCGTCGCACTGGGCATCCTGGACGCCTTTATGACCCTGTTGCTGCTGAATACCGGCGCCGTGGTGGAGTTGAACCCGATTATGCTGGCGTTTATCGAGCATGATATCCGCCTCTTCCTGATCGCCAAAGGGATTATTACCGGTACCAGCGTAGTGGCCCTGGTGGCCTGCACCAGCGTCCCGCAATTGAGCCGATTGAACGCGATGCTGGTAATCCAGGGGCTGTTCGTGATCTATGTGATACTGATCTGTTACGAATTCCAACTGCTCTACAGGTTACTTTAGCAGCCGGCAACCCTGTCACCAGTCCTGTGTCATTCCGGGACCTTTTGCTGAAGGGCACCTCGAAAAATTTGAGGTGCCCGTATGGTGCAGGGATGCGCCACCATTTTCGTCCGCGTAAGCGCATGAAAATGAAGGCGATCGGAAAATCCCATGGAAGGGATTTTTCGAAGTACCCTGATAAAGAGTTAAGCGACAATCAGCACGCCAGCCACTGCGTTACAGTGGCCATACCCATAGGATCATAGGTATGGATACCAGGATAACCAATATCTCCAATGGTAATCCCATACGCCAGTAGTCGCCGAAGCGATAACCTCCGGGCCCTAGTATCAGGGTGTTGTTCTTGTGCCCTATAGGGGTTAGAAAAGCACAGGACGCGGCTACCGCGACCGTCATCAGAAAGGGGTCAGGGCTGACTTGGAGCCGACTGGCCATATCCACGGCTATGGGTGCTGCGATAACGGCTGTCGCCGTATTGTTCATCACATCTGACAGCGTCATGGTGACCACCATCAACAGCGTCAACACCACAAACGGTGAATATCCGTCGGTAAAACCGATGAGCAGGTCCGCGATCAGCCCGGTGCTGCCACTGATTTCCAGCGCACTTCCGATAGGAATCATCGAGCCCAGCAGGACAATCACAGGCCATTCCACCGAATCGTAAATCTGTCGCGGCGGGATGATATTAAAAAGCGCGTACAGAGCGACCACCGCCCCCAGTGCAAAGGGCAGGTAGAGCACACCCGTGGTAGCCAGCACGATAGCGGCGGCAAAAAAAGCGGTCGCCAGCCAGGCCTTCTCTCGCTGTACGAGTTCCAAGCCACGTTCGGCCAAGGGTAAAACCCCCAGCCAGAGACCGACCTCCTGCAGCGGTCCCCGCGGGCCAAAAAGGAGTAAGAGGTCCCCTGCCCTGATCTCCAGTTTTCGGACACGATCCCGGAATTGACGCCCCTGGCGGGAGACCCCAAGCAGGGTTACGTCATGACGATACTGCAACTTCAACGACAGGGCGGACCGCCCCTCGATGCGTGCACCCACCGGAACGACCCCTTCCAGCAGTGACATATCATCTCCGGTCAGCAACTTGGCATCCTGGTTTTTAGAGCGGTAATCGAGACCGAGTATTCCCACGAATATGTCCAGGGCCGTTGGCTCCGACTCAACCACCAGCACATCTCCCGCCTCGATCCTGATCAATCTCGCCTGACCGGGAAGCCGCACGCCCCGTCTCGCCAGGCCAGCCACCACGACATCATTCTCATCCGCAATCTGATCGAGTTCGCGTACCCGTTGGCCGATGGCCGGGGATCCTTCCGGAACATGCAACTCTGCCACATAACCACCGATCTCCAGCAACTCCTTCGCCGTGTCCTGCTTTTGGCGGTCAGTTGGTATCAAGCGCCATCCCACCAGGGTGATGAATATTACTCCGGCCACTGCGCAGACCAATCCCACAGGGGTGAAATCAAACATGCCGAAACCGGTTCCGACAGATCGCTGGCGAAACTCCGCGATAATGATATTGGGTGGTGTTCCAATCATCGTAATCATGCCACCGAGAATGGAGGCGAACGAGAGCGGCATCAGCGACAAGGAGGGGCTGCGCTTGGCCTTGATCGCGGCATGGATATCCACCGGCATCAACAGGGCAAGCGCCGCCACATTGTTCATCAGCGCGGAAAGCGCGGCCGATATCCCCGCCATCGCTGCGATGTGTGTTTGCAATGATTGAGAAAAACGCCCCACCTGCCGCGCGACAATCTCGATCGCCCCCGAATTCGACAGGCCGCGGCTGATGATCAGAACAAAGGCAATGATGATGGTGGCGGGATGACCAAATCCGGAGAAGGCCTGCTCTTTCGGAACAACGCCGGTAATCAATGCCGCAATCAGGGCAATAAAGGCAACGAGATCGTAACGCAGCCGCCCCCAGATCAGGAAAACGAAAACAAATAAAAGAATAGAGGCAAGTATTATCTGATCAGTGCTCATGGCTAGCTATCCCTTGTCACAGACAACCAAAGGGCCGCAACGGGTTGAAAACTCTCTGCACCGCAGAGCACACAGAGAACTCAAGGGTACTTTGAAAAATCCCTTCCATGGGGATTTCTCTATGCGTCCCTGCACCACGCGGGCAGCTCGAATTTTTCGAGGTGCCCTCAAGACAGACATTAATTCGCCGCTTCCGGCAACTGCAGGAAATCGAGCACCCGTCGCTCGAGATAAGGGTAGAAGGGATTCCAGCGTAACCGCAGCATATCCGAGGCCGATATCCGTAACACGCCGCGCTCGCCGCGCAGGGCCAGATTCCCGAGCTGAATCCCCGGGCTGTCTTCCCTGCCCCCACCCCCATACAGCGGATCGTCTGCGGGAAACGGCACGGCCACGTGGGACAGAGAGTAGAGCCCCGAAGGCCACTCCAGCCCCAGAGGTGTTTCTGATATCCGGCTTTCACCGGACGGCTTGCGACGCACCAGCACACTCCGGCTCTGCTCATTCTCGTTGGTAACGATACTCAGCGTGAAGGGCCGGTTTGGCGCGGCAAATATGGGCTCGAATTCCAGCCGTGGATCTTTCTGGAGTATTTGCTCTATATCGGTGAAGCGGTTGATGTCAAACAGGACCAGCTCATGCGCCCCCGAAGGCAGTCCCATAAACAGCTCTTTCACCAGCACCGGTGCCGACACGGTTGCGTCGACTGCCGATTGAAAGGCCAGCACCGGCGGAAATCGCTTCAGCTCCTCAGCGCCATGAAGCGCCTGCAGGCGGGATCGAATCTCCAGGGTCAAGCGGTAGGTCTGGTCGCCGGCATTGACCGCGAAGGAGTTGTATTTAAACGGGTCGTACTCCGGCAGTATGACGTTCCACTCCAGCTTTGGGAGTCCCAGCAGGTGCCCGAGCCGCGCCTGCCAAACCGCGAGGGCCGCCAAGGGCGTCACACCGATCGCCGGCGAGATCAATACCAGCCCGGAAACCGGCGGCAGCATCGGTTCTTCCAGCGTGGTAAGGGCGTAGTGCACCGCCAGGGCACCGCCGTTCGAATAGCCGACGACATAGATCGGACGGTCACCGACCTTCTCTTGCAGATGGCGCATCGCAAGCCGCACTGCGGCGGCCATATCCTGCCAGCGCACCGTCGTGAGCCCCGAGGGGGCGGTGCCGTGCCCGGGGAGCCGCAGTCCAACCACCCAGGAACCCGCCTGGTGCAGCCGCTTCCCCAGATTGAGCAGGCTATAGGGTGAATCGGACATGCCGTGCAGCAGCAGTACACCGGCGCCAGGCGTATCTACCGAGAACTCGAAGCTGCGGTTCCAGTCGGAAGACCAGCGCCCGGGGTCTGACAGGCTGCCACGGTGGTAGCGGTTGATAAGACCCTGATCTTGCGGCTTAACCCGCGCGTAGACCTGCTCCTCGAGCTGCGCGAACAACGCTTTCTCGAGCGCCAGATAGGCGGCAAAGTCCGGGACAGGCAGCGCCTCCGTGTATTCCGCATCAAGCGCTGCTTGGTGCCAGACCCGAAGATCAGGCCGACTGTCGAGGTAATACACCGCAACGGCCAGGAGCGCCAAGAACACGCCTAGAGCACCGTAGACGGCGGTTTTCAGAATGCGTTTGACCGTATTAACTGCAAACCGTTTCATGGTGTGTGTCCTCAGGCCATTGAGTCCGTATGTCGGTAACGGATCGGTAGTGATGAAGTATACTAAAAACGACCCAAGGATAGCCGAAAGTAACGGTTTCTATGGCTTCAGTTGGTCTGCATCCGAACTCGAATCGTGGTAAATTCGCAGTCGCTCAAGCAAAGTGCCGCGCAGCAATTACCCCTGGGATACCCCCCTGCGTAAAATGCAATTCGTGAACAGAGGATAGAGCGAATTGATCAGGGGCTCCTCGACTACTACGAACTTAGGCCCTAGTAACTCGTACAGGAAGATGATCGCAATGAAAAAATGCGTGAACAAATTTAAAGTGTTGCTATCGGTTGCTCTGTTGGTTGCAGTCGCCAGCAGCCTCGCCGCCGAGTCGAGACGGGATTACCCCATTATCGTCGGCTCTACCACCGTGTATCCCTTCGCCGCCAGGGTTGTCGATCAATTGGTTGAGACCTCCGAATTCAAGCGGCCGTTAATGCAGACCACGGGATCCGGGGGGGGGCTGATGCTGTTCTGCATCGGGACTGATGTACTGGACCCCGACATCACCCTCTCCTCGCGCCGTATCAAGCAGTCCGAGTTCGATAGCTGCCAGAGAAACGGGATAAAGGAGATCGTCGAAGTAAAGATCGGTTACGACGGAATCGCTGTTGCCAGCGCAGAACAGGCCGCGCCGATGGGCCTCAGTCGAAAAGAGATCTACCTGGCCCTTGCCAAAGAGGTGCCCGACCCCAAGGGGGGGAAGGAACTGATCCCGAATCCCTATAAGACCTGGCGCGACATCAACGACACACTACCAGCCCAGAAGATTAAGGTATTGGGACCGGCCCGGAGTTCCGGCACGCACTATATCTTTTCCAGGCTGGCGATGGAGGGAGGTTGCCGGACTATCGACTGGATCAGGGCGTTGAAAAGGGACGACAGCGTCAGGTACAAATCGATCTGCCGGACACTGCGTGAAGACGGGGCATACATCGAAGCAAACGAGAGCGATGATCTGACCGTACAGAAGCTGGCATCCGATCCCGGTTTACTCGCGATCCTGAGCTTCGGAACCCTGTATCAGAACAGAGATAAAATCAGCGCCCTGGATATCGAAGGCATTAAACCCGACTTTGAGAACGTTGCTGACGACAGCTATACCATTTCGCGGCCGCTGTACCTCTACGTCAAAAAGGCCCATGTTGACGCATACCCGGGTATCAGGGAATTTCTCGCGGAGTTCACCAGCAAAAAAGCCTGGGGTGAAGGTGGTTACCTCTCTAAACTGGGCCTGGTTCCGATGCAGGAGCGCGAACGCCGGAAGTTTGCCACTGCGGCAAAAGAGTTATCCCCACTGTCGATGTGACCACCGGAAAACCCATTTAGAGATCCAGAGCAGTGGTGCAGGGACGCACCGTTCACGAACCAAAGGATGGAATCCATCTTAAAGTAATCAATAAATTTCTGGATCTCGGTGTGCGCCTGTAACAACTTTTCGTCATTCTGGCGAAAGCCAGAATCCATCTTTTTAGTCACCCAGAAGACTGGATCCCGGCTTTCGCCGGGATGACGGAGTACGAATAAATCAAAGGTTCCTTAGAGGTTTCCTAAGGCCGAATGACAATAGGGGTTCCAACTCTGACGGCCTTCCACACCTCTTCCATGTCACCATCGCGCAACGCAATACATCCATCTGTCCAGTTGAAGTACTGCATGACCGGCTCGAACCAGCCCCATCCATTGGCCTGGCCATGGATCATGATATCTCCGCCAGGGTCGACACCGAGCTCCCACGCACTCTTACGGTCTTCAGCGTTTGGATAGGAGACATGGATCGATTTATAAAAGGCGCTGTTGATATTTTTATAATCGAGGATATAGCTCCCTTCCGGTGTTCGACCGTCCCCCTGCTGTTGTTTGTGCCCTTTCGGATTCGTCCCGAATCTGACCTTATAACTGGTTATTATCTCTGAGTCTTTTAGCAGGTACAGCCGTGCTTCGCTTTTGTCCACCAGCACCTGATCTGCCATCTGCTGGGCATGTGCGGTGACCACACCGGAGAGTAAAATCAGCGCAGAAATAAAGATTTTTCCCATCAGCTGCAACGCCATTCAGAGAATCAGATTGTTAGCCATATTACCCAGGTCCCGCCGTTCACTCATCCGGCTCCTCTTCCAGGATCACGATACGTGTATTCATCGGCGCCCACTCGAACATCGTCTTGGCCTCTTCCTCGGTGAGGCCGACGCAACCCTGGGAACCCACGGATTCGGTGATATAGGCATGAAGATAGGACCGCACTGCCGCCCACCCGGTTCCATGAATCGCTTTGCCATCCTCTGTGAAGAACATGGTATAGGGCATCGGAGAACCATAGGTCTTACTCGTGTAGTCTTCGTGCTTTTTGAACACAGAAAATACCCCGGGTGTCGTCTCTTTACCGGGGCGCCCGGTAACCACATCGAACTCGTATACCAGTTTATTACCCTCCCAGGCATAGAGCTTCTGGTCGTCGGTTACAACATAAATAATTTTCGGGCCCTTTTCGCCTTTTTCATCGGCAAATGTGGCAAAAGGCGACACAACACAAACGGTGATGATCAACAGAAAAAACAAAATCCTGCTGAAATTTCCCATTGTGCCAACTCCTGTGTTTATCGGGTACTTCGAATAGTTCGACCTGCCCTATAGTCTACCTGAATCCGTCGAACTGTCGCCTTTCTCTCCCCACCTAACCTTCCCGCCACCGCCAGCCTCAGGCGGCGAGCAGCCGCTCAGTCATATGCAGGCGCATCGCCGGCTGTTCGGTGATTGTGTGAAACAGATGATGCGGCCCGGTGGAGCGGGCAATAATCTCATCGAGATCGTCGGCTCGTTCGCGGTAGAAATCCAGCAGGCGCAGGTCAAAGCGCTGCAGGGCCCGCGACAGCGGGTCTTTTCGCTGGCGCCGCAGCACCGTCTCCATGCCGTCATCGTACACATTGCCAAGGCAGATATGCACTGCCGAGAACAGGGTCGCCCAGCCGTTGAACCAGAACATCAGATCGATATCGAAGGTCTCACCGCCAGCGCCGTGGCCATTCAGCAACTGTTGCAACAAGTCTCTTTCGCGCACCGCTTCGGTCTCATCGAGCAGTTGCGCGCGCCCGAAGGCATCTATGGTGGAACTGGTGAACAGGATGGGCCTATTTGGGTAGCGGCTCAGCACGAAGCTCGCGTCCTTCACCACCGGTGCTGCCGTTTGCTCGGGCTTAAGCGGGTTGCGCTTGGTTCGACTCGATGGCGCCGCGCTGAGGATCTCCACCCGGTGACCTCGCTCACCCAGTTCACTGACCAGACGCTCGACCACGCCTTGCTTGAACAGATCCATGGAGAAATTCAATGCGTTCTGCTTGTGCAGCAGACAGAGCTGAATCTTGTCGCCGTAGCGCGGTGCGGCCTCCACGATATTGGCGATTTTATATATCGGGATACGCTCCTTCAGTCGGCCGTGCCTATCGATCACCACCTCCTGATGAAACTCATCGAAACTGATCTGCAGCAACACCCTGGCAGGCGCCCAATGCCGCGGGCGACGATTCAGTGCGGCCGCCATCGCATCCAGCGTCGCCCGCGTCACCTCAGGATTATCAGCGAAATCCCCGTTCAGCAGTATGGCGAAGGTGGACACCTCACTCATTGTCGCCATTGCCTGGTAAAAGCTGTCGAGCTTTCTGCTCAGATCCCCCCCGGTGAACAGCACACTGCGGGTGAGCCTATTGACCTGATCCAGCAGGGGCTGTGGATCGGGTGTGTCTTTCATCAGCGGACGCCAGATGAACATGCAGTGACGGCAGGTTTGCGGACAACCCATCGCCGGAATCAAACCCAGCTTGGGAAAGGTAAATGCGTCAACTGCTTCCGGCGGGTTCGGCAAGGCATCCACCAACGCGAGCCGTTGCTGATCTTCCGGGCCGAGCAAGCCGGCGTAGCGCGCGCGCTCATCCCGTGCCAGGTCCCGGTAGGCAACTGCATAGCTGCTTGTGAAGGGATCTATCTGCCCCCACAGGGCGAGGATCCGCGAAATCAGACGATCAGGGTCTCCACCTGCCGACGCCAGCAGCGCCAGGCATTGATTTCTCTGGATCGGGGCCTCAGCCGGTGCGGCGACCCAGTGCTCGATATAGCCGCGCAGGAACACATCGATGGCAGGCGACTGATGCAGCAGACGCATCAAAAAGCCCTGCTTGGTCTTGACGAAGGGCTCCAGCAGTTCGGCCCGGTAGTCCTCATGAACATTGTGACGCAGCCAGTGATAGCCATGCACATAGCTCATCAGGAAGTTGAGATCGGCCACGTCGGACTGACCGCTCAGGCGGTCGGCCATGGCACCGGAGGTAAAGCGGTTGATCTCCGCTTTGAAGCGCTTGCGCATCGCGGTGAGATAGAGCGCGCGCAGGCGCTGCTGCTCAAGGGTTTCACCTAGGGTCGCGCATGGGGTGGCCATTTGCTTACCCTACTGCAGGTGGGACGATGGATGCAACGAATGCACAAAGGTATCCTTATCCTTGATCCTTAAGTTCTATTTTTCTCCCCCCTGGCGGGGGGGAAGTTAGGAGGGGGATCCAAGACCCGAAAGAATCCCCAATACCAACCGCATAGACCCCCATCCCCGCCTTCTCACCGGAGGGCGCTTTTGCAACATCCTCCTAGGGGAGATGGGGTTTGTGCGACAGCAGTGGTTTGAATGTGAGTCCAACCCACAGGGTATTACCGGAAAAACCCGGTGGGATAGCAGTCTTGTAAAAAGGACGTCTGTGTACCAGTATTTAGATATTACATACCAAATTACTTGGTTGTTTGCTTTTGACGGGGCAGGATGGTGCTGATGATCGATGTGCCCCGAACCCGGGTCCGAGAGACCGAGCAGTCGGTATCACGTCACCACCCGGAAGTGGACCTGGGCGGTGTGGGCTGGACCATTACGGTGCTGGGAACCTGAGCTGCACCCTCCGCTTGATCCGAATCTGCAACTTCTGAATGAACCTAAGGATGATACAACCATGTTAATACGCACAACCACCGATCCCATGACCCTGAATGATGTCCCCTCTCCGGAAAACCAACCGACTTTGTTGGAAGGCGACAGCGAGAATGGCCTGCGGATCTACTTCGAATCGGAAGAGACACGACAGGAATATATCGATCTCACCGCACATGACCCCCTCATCCTCGAGGGCAACGACAGCGAAGACTACGTCGCCGAAGGTTAAGCCGGCGCGGGGCTGCAGCTACTGAGCTATCCGGCTCGCTTCAGGTTAGAAAGACCAAACAGAGCAGCTGCGGCCCCCAACTGAAGGACCCACCATGAGCGAGAAACAAGTATACGAATTTCCAGGCGGCGAAATAGACGTTCAGTGGGACGGTCGACTCTGCATTCATATTGGCGAATGCGGCAATGCCAAGGGCGAGCTTTTCGAAGGTGGGCGAGATCCCTGGTGTGTCCCGGACAAAACCTCCAGATCCGAGGTCAGAGAAATCGTCGAACGCTGCCCGAGCGGTGCTCTGACCTATCTTGACAAGGGTGGACCAGAGGAAACAGCCCCTGCGGAAAACACCGTGATGGTGGTTTACAACGGCCCGCTTTACGCCAGTGGCGACCTGGAGATAGCGGGGGTGTCGCAAGACATGCCAGGAGTGAGTTTTCGCGCCGCACTGTGCCGCTGCGGCAAATCTGATAACAAACCCTTCTGCGACAACAACCACCTGAAAGCCGGGTTCGAGGACTATGGCTCAGTGGGGGATAAAGGCCCCGGACTAAGCGCCATCGGCGGTAAACTCACCGTCCAGCCACTGCCCGACGGCCCCCTGCTGATCAAGGGCAACCTGACCATCCGCGCCGGCAGTGGTCGTGTCGCATGGCAGGGTGCCCAGGCGGCCCTGTGCCGCTGCGGTGCATCCACGAACAAGCCATTCTGCGACGGCAGCCACAAACAAGCGGGCTTCAAAAGTTAAGGAACCATCTTATTTATTCGTTATTCCGGACGAAGCGCAGCGTAATCCACCAACCACCTGATTACCCCCAGCTGGCCTGATAACTGATATGACCGGATGGGCTTTTCGCCGCGAGAAACTCCCCGCCGGAAATGATCGCGTGTTCGCGTATCGACTCAAAGCCGTGCCGCTGCATGAATCCCTCCTCTGCGGCAGCCTCCTGCCAGCGCCACTTGTCACCCTGCAGCTCGAGCCTGAGGATCAAACGCTGATCGACTGAATCCAGATCCACTTTTACCCTGCCCTCCACATTCATCAGGCAGAACCGGTTTATCACGTCTTTCACAATCCGGAAGATAATGTCCTTTCTATCTTTCGGCAGCTCATCCTCTGTGACGTTAAAGTCGAGATGGAATTTCTTACTGTCATAGGTATTGTCGCACTCGGACATCATGGACTTGAGCGTGGCCTCGAGCCCGAACTCATCGAGAACGGAAGGTCTCAGATCGATAGCCACCATCCTCAACTTTCGAATTGCCTGCTGCAATACCGGAATCATCTGATCGCGAGCCGCCGCGCTGTCCCCGCCGCCATCATTCTGAATCGGACTCCCAACGCTGTGCTCCAGGTACATCTTGACACCGCCAAGGGTCTGGATGATCTCCTCGTGCAACAGATTGGCAATGCGCTTCTTCTCATCCTCCTGGGCGGTGAGCATTTTACCGGTCAGCATCTCCATTGCTTTGCGGCGTTCGACGTCCGCCTGGTACTGAGTCTCTATGATGCGCTCGGAACGCCGGACGATAAACATCAGCACGCCATACAGGGCTGACAGGACGGACACCATAATGAAGGTCATGAAGAGACCGTTGCGCGTCGTCTTTGCAACCAGGTCGTTTACGTCCATATAGACCTCGAAGACACCCGCTATCGGCGATCCCAGGCTGTCGCGCACCGGCACATAGGCCTGCATCAAATTGGCGTCTTCATCCTCTTTGTCGAAGGTATTGAGAGTATCGCGGTAAATTATTTTCGCCGCGGGCTCACCGCCGATGGCGCTTTTAAAACCGGGGTTATCCGCCTGCACAGTGCCAACCTGAAAAGTCTTGGTAGAGAAAACCACCCGCCCCTGGGCATCATAGATCTTAACCCGGATGATCGACGTATCATCCAGAAGCCGGTGTATCCCCTGAACCAGGTCAGGTGGCAGACCGAGTATGGTCAGACTCTCTTCTGAGCGCCGAAAAGAGACCTCTTCCAGGTAGCGCAGCAGCGGGGATCGGAAGCTACTCACCGCTGCCGTGGCAAGGGTAATACCATTCTCGTTGCCGGTTTCTATGAGCGTATCTATCGCCAGGTGGCGGAAGACCATGGCGATCAGCGCGGCGGTCAGGACAATCGCCAGCAGACTTGTCCAACCATAGTAGCGCATCATTCTGAAGACACTCAGTCTTGAACTTTGCGACATATCTATTCCCTGATCTTCAATCTGACTAAAAAACCCAAGCCAACCGCACCGCTGCAACAGAAATACCCAAGGAACCTGATTTATTCGTACTCCGTCATCCCGACGCGGGCCAGGATGACGTGGTTACTTTCGAGCCTGTGTTTCTGGACGGACACTATTCGTTTCCCCAGTTAGCTCTTTTCCCTGTGCACTCTGTGTGCTCAACAGCAAATCGTCTTGGCCCGCTAACGCGCAATGATCCACCCGGTCACGGCCGTCAGTTTCGCCGGGTCCTTTTTCGAGACCTTGGCAATGTACCCGCCCTTGGCCACGAATTTCTGTCCCGGAGCCAGACTGACGCGGGGATAGATGGAAGTATAGGGGGCGTTGTCCAGCATATTCTCTATGCGTTCAATAAAGTAATCGCTATAGAAATAGCCCCGGATGTGGCGAACCGACTGGCCTGCCACCTTGGTGGCAAAATAGGCGTTCGCCTGCACCTCCCTGGCTTCCGGCTGGTATATCCGCTTGAACCGCAACCATCCGGTTGAACGTGCCAACAGCCTTGAAACCCGATTCGGCAACTCGCTGGGATGCACGAAATAGACGCGGTCACGGGCTTCCATCGGGACCGACCCGCCATCTTCACCATACAAGGTCGTCGACAGGTAGATACGTTCCGGGGCTGGCTCCTTACCAAGCTGGGACCAATAGGTTTGCAGGTCATCTTCCGTCAGCCAGAGTATGAGAGGGGCATCCCCCGCACTGGAAAGCTCCTGCCACATCTCCACCGCAGCGGTCTGGTCGCTAGCCAGCACATAATCCTGGACCTCTCCTCCTTTCTTCTCCCAGAGGTCCCGCAGCGCCCGGGCGGCCGTCTCCCCCTTCAGGTCCCCCTCGCGGAGTACCTGCCGCAGCAGCTTTCCGCCAAACCCCTCGGCCTGCAGATGGGTTGCGATCACCTGGGCCTCAAGTGTCATCCCCTTGGAGAAATAAATGGAATAAAAACTCTCTTCGTCAACCACCGGCAGATCGGTGGTCGGGAAAATACAGGGAACCTGGGTATCCTCGCAAAAACGGTGCATCGGCTCCCAGCTCCCGGGGGCAACTCCGCTCAATACAGCAAAAACCGGCTGCTGCCTGTAATACTCATGCAGCTGGTCGTTCCAGGTCTCGCTCGGCCCATGCAGTTCCCAGCGGTGCAGCACCCATTTGCGGTAGGGCCCGAAGATCCAGGACTTGTGCCAGGGGGCGTTCGCCGCACGGCTGCTCTCAGCCCGGGTCTCGATATTTTTCTGTTCGAAGAAAACACGCATCACATCCAGCAGCGCCTTGCGGTCTTTCTCCGGCGCCGAATCGGCGACGATAGTGGCGAAGTGCATCTCCGTGTCCGTCACCCCAGCGGACATGGTGGTGGAGAGGCTATTGAGATAAGCCAGCAGGATATCCAGTTCCTCATCGCTGAGGTCGGTATACCTGGGCATGAAGGGATCCAGTGGTTGGCCGTTGGCGTCGACGCCCTCACGAATCGCCTGTTTGAGCGTCTCGTCCGAATAGGCGGGACGCTGCACCGGCGGTGCCGGCGGACGTGTGGTAGGCATTTGCAGCGGTTTGTAGAGCAGGCCACCGGTTACCCCGGGGACCACCTGCTGCCCCTCGGTGGAGCCCAGCCCGCTGCGCCGGTGGCAGGCCCCGCAACTGACCTGCGCCCCGGTTACGGCGATATCCCCCTGAATAATGGCCGACATCGACTTTCCGGAAGGCAGCAACCCTTCCATATACATTCGCCGGCCCAGTTCCAGCCGCTGGTCGGATGCGGCTGCCGTACCGGCCGGGGCTGTTGTTTCTAAGGGATTGGCCTCCAGAGAGGGAAAAACCAGACAAAGCAACAGGGGCGTGCAGGCCCTGAGCAAGCTATTAACTCGACGACTAAATACCATAGGTAATTACCTGGAGGGTTCCTTCTCCACTGGGGCGGAGGATGAGATGAGGGAATTAAAACAACAAACTTTCTGCATATTGGTTCGCTTTCGCCAGAGCAGTGGAACCGAGTATACAATATCCAGGGATCTTGGATCTTCAGGAAAATTTGCGGGTAGATTTCCTTAATCCCGCCATTCCAGTAAAAGCCGGAATCCAGATTGCATATATTTCGCACATTCTGGATTTACACTACCGGATCAAGTACGGCACAGGCTCCGCGGGAAAGACCCTGTTCCCGGCCATTTTGGCCTAAGGAAGCTCTGATCTATTCGTACTCCGTCATTCCGGCGAAAGCCGGAATCCATTTACTGCAGATCTTAATTCACTACGCAACATCATGAAGCACTTCTGCATCGTCACAACAAATCAGGATACAAATCACGCCACCCTGGATTCATCCCCTCAATCATTTCTATTTTCCATACCCGCTTCCAGTTCTTGATGGCTTTTTCACGCTGGATCGCCGATACCATGGTGTCATGTAGTTCATACCAAACCAGGGCATGTACACCGTATTGACGGGTAAAACCGTCAACCAAATTATTCCTGTGTTCCCAAACCCGTTTTACCAGACAGGAAGTCACCCCGGTGTAAAGAGTTCCTTTTCGTTGGCTGGCTAACAGATACACACAAGGCTGCTTCTCCATTGCGCTTCCCGTCACTTTCCCTGGATTCCGGATCTACGCTGCGCTTCGTCCGGAATGACGAATAAATCAGGTTCCATAGATATAAAATGGATTCTGGCTTTCGCTAGAATGACAAAACAGAGGTGTATATGGCTACCGGGTTAATAGATTCATGCGGCAATCCTATACGCGTCATTCCGCGCAGGCTGGAATCCAGAAAGTCGCTGAATTCCCTGGATCCTGGCTACCGGATCAAGTCCGGCACAGGCTTCGCCAGGATGACGTGGTTTTTTTCGAGCTTGTGTTTCTGGACTGATACTAAGGAACTTCTGAGTTATTCGTACTCCGTCATCCCGGCGAAAGCCGGGATCCATCTTTGGTAATGGAAACGGGGAAATGGATTCCGTCCTTAGGTCCGTGAACGGTGCTTCCCTGCACCACTGCTCCGGCTTTCGCCGGTATGACAGCCACGACGCAGCTTCTAAGCGAACACCAAGCAAACTCTCTGTGTCCTCTGTGGTGAGAACTCAGTAACCGCGGTTCAATTCCGCGCCACCAGCTGCCTGTACTCATTGACTATTTCTTCTGCGCTGGCGATACCATCCAGACGAACCCAGGGGCTGTCCGGGTTGGCTCGTATGAGGGTCAATGGCTCATGGCTCATCTTCTGGCCGCGGTAGGCATCGAACGCCTTTTCAATGGCGATGATATCGGCCATCTCACCGGTTAGAAACTGCCACTGGGGACCGGCATTGAAACGTTCCGCATAGGCCTGCAGCTGTTCCGGTGAATCATACTCTGGATCGATGGAGATGGAGATCATTTTGACCTGCTCACTCTCCGGCCCCAGCTGTTCCTGAACCTGGCTGAAGGTGGCGGACAGCACAGGGCAGATAGTGGTACAAGTGGTGAAGATAAAATTCAGCATCACCGGACGATCGGTCTGCAACTCCTGGGCGAGGGAAGTCGCCTGCCCATCCATGGCCACCAGCGCCCGCTCCGGCAGCCGGTAAACCTGCTCGGAACGCCGATAGCCCTTCTTCTCGGACAACTGGCGACGCCGTTCCACCCGGGGATCATCGGTATCGGGCGTCTTGCACTCCACGCCCGAACTATGCCCAGGCTCTCCCGCTTGTCGCCGGTGCTCAGATCATAGGCGCTCAGGGAGGCCAAGGGTTTCCAGCGCAGGCACCGCGGCGGATGCCAGCAGCAGCGGCAGGGAAGAGAGAGGCATGCGAGGGACCACCTCAATCTACCCAGATTCTTTTCTCTGGTATATCCGGTATTCATCTCTCAATCCCCGCAACCGCCATAACCGATCAACTCAATTTCTTCTGTCTGCGCCGACCAATAAACCCGAGCCCCAACAATGCCGAGCCAAACAGCGGCAATGCTGCCGGCAGCGGGATCGGCGGCGGGGGGAACTGGCCAGGCTGTGCCGCCAGGGTAATACCGTCGGTGAAAAACCACTCAATTTCGGTGTCGGTCTCAGCTTCCGTCACAAACACCTGGGTGAATCCCCCGTTTGGATCATTATCAATAAACCCTCGGAATTCCCAGTCCTGACCTAATGGACCAGAGGCAATGACGCAGCCAGTGTCGAGCGTAAAAACCGGTTTCGCCCCGGCATCGTTATCCTTAAACCAACCGCCGAAGGCAACCAGCTTGAATCCGCTGGTCTCCATTGCATAACTCATGTTGAGCCGACAACGGTGATTAGTCCAGGCAGATTCATCGCATAAAGCCCCTGTTGGGTATCTCCCCCGTTGGTAGCGATACCGAAACCAGGGTTTATGGGGTTAGTCTGGAACCACCGGACCCCCATATTGGGAACGTCTACTACCGGCAATGGGGTGCTCAGGGCAGGTTCCCAGGGAGTGGCCGCTCCGCCAATCGTTGGTTCGAAACCTTCCGATCGGGTCTCCACGGCAAAACCGAGATTGGCCAGGTCCGTCGCGAATGCTGTGGCATCCGTATATTCCACCAGGGCCGCCTGGGAATTGACGGCGCCCAACAGGGCCAGGGTACCCAATGCATTTTTAATAATTGTTCTAGTCTTCATAATTATTCTCTCTAACTTTAACTACATTTCTACGTCTATCCTCTCCAGAAATCCAGAATATGGAGTGAAACGAATATACGCAACAAGTTTGTCCTTAACCGTCCTTAGATTTGCCTTATGGGATTTAGTTTATGGGCCGACCAGAAACGCTGTTTTTCCGCATTTACGTCATTCTGCGAATGACAGGAATTATGTTCTCCTCATTCCGGCAGATGCCGGAACCTACCAGACTCTCATCATTCCGGCGGAAGCCTGGATCTACCAAGACTCTCATCATTCCGGCGGAAGCCTGGATCTATTAAGACTCTCGTCATTCCGGCGAAAGCCTGAATCCACTAAGACTCTCGTCATTCCGGCGAAAGCCGGAATCCAGGAATCTGCCGAATTTACTGGATCCGGCTTTCGCCGGGATGACAGCGGCTGTCGTTTCTAAGCACACAATAAACTAAATCATATCTCCTCAGTTTATAACGTTTAAGACCAGCAAGTTATTCCCTGTAACCTACCGCACTTCAACTGCAGACCTCTCGAACCCGTATGCGAACAGAGACCGGAATCCACTAAGACTCTCATCATTCCGGCGGAAGCCTGGATCCACTAAGACTCTCGTCATTCCGGCAAAAGCCGGTATCCATCAAGAGTCTCGTCATTCCGGCGAAAGCCGGAATCCAGGAATCTGCCGAATTTACTGGATCCCGGCTTTCGCCGGGATGACAGCGGCTGTCGTTTCTAAGCACACAATAAACTAAATCATATCTCCTCAGTTTATAACGTTTAAGACCAGCAAGTTATTCCCTGTAACCTACCG
The DNA here is from genome assembly GCA_963820955.1 of uncultured Gammaproteobacteria bacterium. Lineage (GTDB taxonomy): Bacteria > Pseudomonadota > Gammaproteobacteria > Chromatiales > Chromatiaceae. The sequence continues at coordinate 54,246 of CAWGCA010000019.1, forward strand.
CACTTCAACTGCAGACCTCTCGAACCCGTATGCGAACAGAGACCGGAATCCACTAAGACTCTCATCATTCCGGCGGAAGCCTGGATCCACTAAGACTCTCGTCATTCCGGCAAAAGCCGGTATCCATCAAGAGTCTCGTCATTCCGGCGAAAGCCGGAATCCAGGTATCTGCTGAATTTACTGGATCCCGGCTTTCGCCGGGATGGCAGCGGCTGTCGTTTCTTAGCACACAATAAACTAAATCACATCTCCTCAATTTATAGCGTTTAAGACCAGCAAGTTATTCCCTGTAACCTACCGCACTTCAACTGCAGACCCCTCGAACCCGTATAGGAACAGAGACCGGAATCCACTAAGACTCTCGTCATTCCGGCGAAAGCCGGAATCCAGGAATCTGCCGAATTTACTGGATCCCGGCTTTCGCCGGGATGACAGCGGCTTTAGTTTCTGAGCACACGATAAACTAAATCATATCTCCTCAATTTATAGCGTTTAAGACCGGCAAGTTATTCCCTGTAACCTACCTAGCGTTGGTCAACCACAAGTGTCTCCGCTCCCTCAATTCCCGAAACTGTCACAGAAACCGGTATCGCCCCGTATTTCGCGACAAAGGTCTTAAGGGTCTTCTGCCAGCGATTCTTCGAGGCGTTCCAGTACATATTCTTAGTGACAGTACCACCGCTCGCCAATTCCACAGTCATTTTCAGAGCGGCCGAGCCACCCAGGTCACTGGTCACCAGGACCACGAGCTTGTCGGTTGATGAGAGATATCTGGCCCGGGTGATATCGATGGTCAGGTCGTAACCGTTACAATCCTGATCGATCCCGTCGTGCTTCACTTCTTCGGCGCCCGGGTGAATCGAGGCATTGTCGTCTCTGCAATCCAGATCGGCGGTGAATCCGTCACCGTCCCCATCCACTGGACCCGTGACCACCGTGCAACCGTTGGCATCCACGGTCTCGCCCGCTGGGGTGTTGGGGCACTGATCCAGGGCATCGCTCACTCCATCGTTGTCGCTGTCCAGCTGGCTGGTGGAGCAACCGTTGGCATCCGCGCTCTCGCCTGCTGGGGTGTTGGGGCACTGATCCAGATCATCGCTCACGCCGTCGGCGTCACTGTCAAGCTGACTGGTGGAGCAACCATTGGCATCCACGGTCTCTCCGGCGGGGGTGCCGGGGCACTGATCCAGGACATCGCTCACCCCGTCGCCGTCCGCATCGGGCTCCTGGTCATCCTCGAGCAGGGTCACTGCGGCCGTCGCCGGCGTGCCTAGTGAGGCACCGCCCTGCACATTGCTGAGCGTCACGGTGAAGTCCTCGTCGCCTTCATACACGCTGTCGTCGAGGATGGTCACGTTGAAGCTTCTGCTCATCTCCCCCTCGGCAAAGTCCAGGGTGCCGCTGGCGGCAGTGTAGTCGTCGCCCGCCAGCGCGGTATCGTCAGCGGTTGAAAAATCCACAGACACGTCGCCGGCACTGCCACCGCTGCGCGTGACGGTCACCGTCAGGCTTGCCACATTCTCGTCCACGCTGTAGCCGGTATCGCTCAATTGCAGGCTGCCCGGATTGCTTCCGCCCTGGCTGGCCGCAAGCACGTCATAGGCCGCCGCCACATCCATCAGGCCATGGCCGTAGTCATCGTCCGGGCCACCGGCCCCAAGGTCTGCGGCCGTGTTCATGAGGGACGCCTCGATCTCAGACACCGTGGCATCCGGGAACGCACTCTTCAGCACCGCCATACCGCCGGCCAGATGGGGCACGGCGAAGGAGGTGCCGGAGACGATGTTGTAAAACCCGGGCATCCGATCGGTGGTCAGCACGCTGTCGCCGGGGGCCACAAGGCTCGGAAAGACGCCACCGGTACAGGCGTTGGCGCCGCGGCTGCTCAAAGTCTCCACGGTAGATCCAGAATTGACCGCGCCAACGGAGAGCACGGCCGGGTCGTTGGCCGGGCTGACACTGGAATCGTCATCCGGGCCGTAGTTGCCAGCAAGACCGAACTGAACCAGGTGCCGCCAGAGAACAGATCCACTTTTGGAAAAGGGATAATCATCGGCGACCTGATGGATGAGAACAATGACGGTTATAAAGGCAACCACCAGGGAAAATCCGTACATTGGCGTATACAGCTTCACTCCAGCGGCATTCGGATTCATGAACACATACCATAGCAACCAGACTAGACAGAAAATTGCTATTAGATTTATGAGTCCGAATAGGTAATTGAATTTTTTATCTGAATCCATGAGTTCGTTCATAACACCTGTTCCTCCATTCGGATATGGGG
>CAWGCA010000020.1:0-124477 GCA_963820955.1 uncultured Gammaproteobacteria bacterium
CGGTCATCACCCCACTGCTCCGACCGGAGGGGGCCCTGGCGTCCGCCATGGTCGCGGCAACCTTAATCATCCTTCCCTGCCCGTCGACCGCCCCCACGTGGAAGGCAAGACTGTTCGGTGCCAGCGCACTAGGGGGGGCACTCCTCACGCCGTCGCTTCACCTCGCAATGACCGGCTCGCCCGCGTCAAATACAACCGCGGTCAAGTGGCTGGCCGTCAATCCCTACTTCACCCTCGGCTCCCATGGAACCAGGTCGGAGAGAACCTCGGCGTGTTCTTCTCAACCCTGCTCGACGGGCAGCAGTGGAGTGCCGTGTTCCTGCCGGAAGGTGCGCTGCCCTTACGCTCATGGCGCTCGCCGCCATTCCTATCGCGGGCTGGCGCGCCAACAAGCCCTGGCGCGCGCTGTTCGTGTTGATCGTCGCGTTGTCGATTCTTGTTCCTTGCACGTACCACACGTTTCTTTGGAACCGTCTGCGCTACCTCTGCCCTTCGCCCCCGCGTGGTTCATGGCGCTGCCTGCTTCGCGAGACTCACCGGTGACGTGCTCGCCTTCATCCGCCCCCGCTGGGCCTTTGTCGCTCCCGTGTTGGGTGGCGTGGTGGCCGGCGCGCTCACAACCAACCTCAAGTGGACCTTGAGCGATTTGGGCAAGAGCTCGTCTGCCATCGACCTCCAGCAGGTCACACTCGGCCGGTGGGCACGGGAGCACCTCCCCACGGGCGCCATCATCGGCGTGAACGACACTGGCGCCATCGCCTACTTCTCTGAACGTGCCACCTTCGACGTCATCGGTCTCACCACCCAACAAGAGGCACGCTATTGGGTCGCGGGCGCTGGCTCGAGGTTCGAGCACTACGAACGGCTCTATGCCGCTACGCCCAGAAGTTCCCCACGCACTTCATTGTCTACCCCCAGTGGATGCAATGCGAAGCCGTGCTTGGGAAACGTCTGCATGAGGCAAGTGTCTACGACCAGACCATCCTCGGCGGCGTAACCATGATCGTCTACGAAGCTCGCGTCGACTTGCTCGGCTCCGGTGCCCGACCATCCAGCAACCGCTCAACGGCGAACTCATCGACGAAGTCGATGTTGCCGACCTCGAATCCGAGAGCGAACACGCCTATGAAATCGAGCACGGAGCCGGTCGCGAGACCCGCGAACAAAGTCGACTCCGACTTCGTCTTGGGTGGATTGGTCGATGGGGGTCGTGACGACGACGAGATCGTCAACCTGGTCCCAGGTGATGACGACAATGGCGACGATGTCAACAGCGGAGCAAGCGATCGCGTTTGGGCAGATGGAGGGCGCTTCTACCGATCCGCGGATCGGTTCATCGCACGCTTGCGCCCGGGTGTGGCAACCCTCGCGGTGGCGCGGTGGGTTGGTCCCGATGATGGAGAGGTCGAGCTTGTGGTCGAGTCAGGGCCCGCATCGATGGTGACCGCCGCGGTGTCGGAGTTGGTCCCGTCGGTGGCCTCAACCGTCAATATGTACTGCTGCGTGGTCTCGTAATCCAGATTGGTGTTGTCGGTGACCGTGATGGCACCGGTGCCCGCATCGATGCTGAAGATCCCATCGGCGTTGCCGGCGGTGATCGAATAGGTCAGGGCCTGGCCGTCGAGGTCGGTGTCGTTGCCGGTGTTGGCCTCGTTGAGGTTGGCTATCGCCGTAGTGTTGACCGCGTCCTCGGCAACGGAAGTCGTTACGTTATTAATCAGCGGCGCATCATTGACCGCTGTAATATTGATGGTTGCCGAATCCGACCCCGTCAATGCCCCACCGGAGCCCGTGTTGCCCAGGTCGTCGACTTGAAGGGTGAGGGTATCGCTGGCCGGTGGATTATCGGAACTGTCGATATAGCTCAGCGTCGCACCCAGGTTGCCGGCCAGCAGGGTATTGATCTGGCCGATGGTACCGGTCAGCGTCAGCGTGGAGGTTCCTTCTCCGCCAACGGTGACACCGCTGGTACCTGTGGTGGCATTCAGCGCGCCGGAGACGACGGACAGGGTCGCCTCAACGACTGCACCGCCGTCATCGTTGTCACCGATGGACAGCCCGGTCCCCTGGAGCGTGAGCGCAACCTGTTCAGTGGCACTGTAGCTGGCCGGGGTGATTGTCGCTGTGGGCGCATCATTGACCGCGGTGACGTTTAAGTTGAAAGTGCCGCTCGCGGGCGTGGAGCCGTCTTCACCGCCGTCGGCCAACGAGAATGCGAAGCTGTCGCTCGTAGTCTCGCTGCCGTCGTGATCGTAGGTCAGAAGGCCAGCATCGATGTCCGCCTGGGTGAAGGTATCATTCACGCCGAGCGCGACACCGCTCAGGCGCAGGGTGCCGTTGGCGTTTGCCGTGGTGATGGTGTAGGTCAACTCCGCCCCGTCATCGTCCGGATCGGCTTCGTTGAGCATGGTGCCGGTGATCACGGTGCCGGTTGCACCTTCGGCAACTGTCATGCCGGTATTGGTACCAACAACCGGGCTGTCATTAACCGCTGTTACTGTGATCGTAACCGGCGCTTCGCTCGACTCGTTTCCGTCAGTGTCCTTGATGGTGTAGGTAAAGGTATCACCAATTGTCTCGCTGCCGTCATGGGTGTAGGTCACGGTGCCATCGAAGTTGTTCACAATACTGCCGTTGGCTGGGCCCGAGGTGATGACAATGCTGGTCAGGTCCAGACTGTTTTCATAATCGGTGTCATTGGCGGCCAGGTCGATGATGGTTGACGTGCCTTCAGCGAGGGTGGCGGCATCATCGCCGGCACGCGGTGGCAGGTTGCTAACGACGATAACCGAGCGTGTGCCAACATTGCTGGTATCGGAACCATCAAAAACTGTGAAATTAACAAAGAGCTGCCCCTCGGACGGATTAGGGTTGGAATCATCGTACTGGATTGATCGCAGCGCGGTCTGGTAGTCGGCAACAGTCGCCGTACCGGTCAATGTCAGAATCCCGGAATTGTTAATGTAACTGCCCGTGATGCCGAGCTGGTCGGTAAACAGCAGGCGGTCCTGGCCTTTCTGGAAACCTTTGTCAAACCAGACCTGGGCTGACTCCAGCGTTGCACTATCGACATCGGTAATGGTAAGTGCGGGATCGACATCGATCGGGTCAGTCAAAAACAGTACATCTGTCGGATCAACAGTCACGACCGGTGCGTCATTGATATTAACCACGGCAGTCGTCTGCGCGGAGGTCAGGCTCTCTGCGGTGCCGTCACCGTCGGTGTAATCCACGCGCACGCTGATCAGCGCGCCGACATCGTTATCGCCGAGTGTGTAGGTTGAAGCGGTTGCACCGGCAATGGCAACTCCACCACGCAACCACTGGTAACTGAAGGCGCCGAGGCCATCGACATCGCTGATGCCCGAGGTATCGGCCGTCAGGGTCTGGTCTTCAGTAACTGTACCCGTAACAACCGGCAATCCGGAAGGTGCATCGTTGGCCGGTGTGATACTGGTCCCGAGCGTGACCGCATTGCCGCCGTCGCTGTAGGCGGTCGTGCCGCCGCTGCTTGTTATATCGATCGTGCCGCCCTCGGTAACCGCGCCGGCCGAGTCTTCGATCAGCCGGATGGTCAGTGTGCCGGGACTGCCGTTGTAGTCCGCATTAGGCAGGAAGCGCACCAGCGTGGTCGGTTCCAGCACCAGGGCGCTCGACGTCGAGACCGAGGTGCTGACATCGACCCAGCTCGTGCCGTTGTGCCACTGCCAGACACCCTCGCCGGCTCCATTGGCTGTATTTGCGACGATGGCCACGCCGGCAAGGGCATCGGCCGTGGACCCTCCGCTCACTTCATCCGTGGCGTCGCTGAACACCGATCCGAATAGCGACGACACTGTGGCGCCGGCCGGGTCTGCGGTGTCTTCATTGATCGGAGCGAGGCTAACCGTTCCCGCCGTCGCGGTGGGCGCGTCGTTGACCGCATCGACACCAATGCTGACCGAGGTGGCCGCGCTGCTGAATGCCGTCGTGCCGCCACGTACGCTGGCGTCGCCCAGGTCACCGGCCGTGCCGGTCGTCTGGTCCCAGGCAACCATCTTGAACGGGTAGACAGTGCCGTTGAAGTCCGCATCGGGAACGAAGCGGACACGCGTGGTGGCATCGGCCGCCAGCAGGCGGGCCGAGGATTCCGAGACATTGCCGACCGCGAACCAGTTGGTGCCGTCGAGGGTGTACTGCCACTCACCGTTGGTGTTGTCGACCTCGATGATCGCGATGCCTTCGAGCGCACCGCTGTCCGGGTCGCTGGTCGTCGTCGTGAAGGTCGAGACCAGCTTGCCGGCACTGTTGAAGACGTCCTCGTTGATCGCAGGGAACAGCGAAGCGGCCGCACCGGAAGGTGCGTCGTTGACCGCAGTGACCGTGATGGACGCTGTCTCGGTGGCCGTACTGAATGCTGTAATGCCACCGTTGATGCTCGCATCGACCTTGGAACCAGTCGTGCCGCTGGTCTGATCCCAGGCACGGAAGGTTATGCTGGCCGAATCGGCGTTCAGCGTGTCGGGCACGAAGCGTAGCCTGTCGGTATCACGCAGCAGCAGCGCGGACGCATCGGACACCGTGCCGACATCAGTCCAGATACTGCCGCCATCAGTCGAGTACTGCCAGGTGCCGTTACTGCTGTTCAGGCCGGTGAGCGCTATACCTTCGGGGTCGCCGCCATCCGCGTCGGTGATCCGATCGCCACCGGCGCTAGCGATGATCTCGGCCACCGTATTGCCGCCGTTGGCCGTCTGGTCCTCGGTGATGGTCGTCAGTGCCATGTCGCCGCTATTGTCGACTACGGGCGCACTGTTTTCTGGGTTGATGGTGACCTGGTGGCTCGGCACGAAGTTCAGGTAGGTGGGACCATCAAGACCGCCTGACCCGCCGGTGAAATACTCGTCGACATAGACCCCTGTGGTCGCATCGAAACGCAGCACATTGTCGCCATAGTAGCTCGCGACATAGAGATAGCCATCGGGAGCAAAAGCCAGACCCGTGGCGCCATTCAGACTGCCGCCGGACGTGAATACGTCAATGAAGGTTCCATTCGTCCCGTCGTAACGGAGGACCTCATTGCTAGTCGGCGACGTCACGTAGAGGTTGCCATCGGGTCCAAAGGCCATGTCCTCCGGCGAGTTAAGTCCGCCGCTCCCGGCCGTGACGAACACGTCGATGAATGCGCCCGTATCGCCATCGTAGCGGACGACGTTGTTGGACGAGAATCCAACGGCGTAGAGGTTGCCGTCGGGACCGAAGGTAACCGACATGGTGTTGGAAAGGCCACCGCCAGCGGCGAATGTACCCATGAACGCGCCGGTTGAACCGTCGTAACGCAATATGCTGTCCGTGCCATTGCTGCCAACATAAAGGTGCCCATCCGCGCCAAAGGTCAGGCCCACGGGTTGATTAAGCCCGCCACTGTTCGCGACTACGAATTCATCGATGAAATTGCCGCTCGCGTCGTAGCGCAGCACATTGTCCGACCCATAACCTGTGACATAGATGTTGCCGTCGGGTCCGGTAATCACCTCGTACGGGTCTACCAGGCCGTCGCCGGTGGCAAATTGCTCTAGGAACGCACCCGTCGCAGGCTCGTAGCGCACCAAGCCGTCGCTAGTGGAGTAGCTCGGGACCAGGAGGTCGCTCTGTAAATATGTCCCTTCGGTGTCCGAAGCGGCGGCGAGAATATTTTGGGTGAAGCCACCGTCCGCGTAGACATGCGTGGCGGTGCTGGGATTGCCCGCGATTGTCTCGACCGTGCCGTCTCCCCAATCGATCGTCCAGTTGATCACATCTTCGGTCGCGCTTAGATTGAGGGTATAGCTCTCACCTACGTCGACTGTAGCGGCACCGGTAGCGGTGATGCTCGGCGCGATATTGTTGAGATCAATCGTAACGTCAGCCGTATCGTAGGCCCCTTCGGCATCGATCGCGGCGACGGTCAGGTTGAAGGTCTGCGTGGTCTCGAAGTCGAGCGCCGTGGTATTGGCCACCGTGATCTGACCGGTGGTCGGATCGATCGCGAAGGCGCCGTCGGTGTTCCCACCGATGATGGCATATTGCGGTGTGGCGCCTTCGGGATCTGTCGCTGAAATTGTCCCGACGTCCGATCCATTGGCGCTGTTTTCCGCCACGTTGAAGGTCTGGTCGCCGAAAGACGGCGCCTGGTTCGGCATCAGGCTGATGCCGTTGATCGCCTCCTTGTTATCGTCGAACTGGACATCCGCGCCCTCAAACAGGCGTTCTGCGGTAGCACTGGTGCTGCCAGCCCCGGTCGTACTGACGTCCAAGGCGAACAGGTCCCAGCGGGTGACACCGATCTGGGTGCCGCTGCCGACATCGGCATCTTCACCGTCCACGGCGAGAATCAGCGTGCCCGGCTGTAACGTCCGGTCGCCGATAACACTCGTGTGCTCGACCAGTTCGATGGCGGTAATGTTCTTGCCGAAAGCGAGATTGCCGTCGCCGTCGATCAGGACCGATTCCGTACCGCTGGTCGTGTCGCCGAGTTGCGTCGCCTGAAAGCGCAGCACGCCCTTGCCACCAACGGAGTACAGCAAATCGCCGGCATTCAGCAGGGCGTCGCCCACCATCACCGACTGTTCCACCAGCGTGAAGGCGGTCACACCCGATCCGGTGTCGGTCCTGTCATAGAACAGTGAGAAGGTGCCCGTGCCGTAGTCGCCCGCCGTGGTCGGCCGGAACAGGATGATGTCACCGGCTTCATAGGCGACCGTGTCTAAGGTCTCATTGTCCTGGGTGGAAAAGAGCACATCGCCGGCCTGCAGCGCCATGGTGCCAACGGTCATGTCAGCAGTGACATAGTGGACACCATCGAGGCGGGTATCGGTCCCGGAAACGCCGTCGAGGTCGAACGCGGCCAGCGAGAAGGTCCCCGTCGTCGTACCCGGTTCGAAAGACAAGGTGCCGCCGGTCTCTGCGAAATTGATGACCTGGCCGGCCGCCCAGCTGTCGAGTCCGACGGCGCCCGGTGAACCCACGTCATCCACAGTGGTCAGCCACAGCGAGGTCTTGAACCCCTGCACGGTGATGTTGACCAGATCGGTGTCGCTCAACGCGCCGCCGGTGCCGGTGTTGCCCTGGTCGTTGGTAATGATCTGAACGCTCGCCGTGCCGGTGAAGCCCGGGGTCGCGACAAAGGTCGCGCCCTCAAGGGCGGCATTGACGTCGGTGACCGTACCGGTGAAGGTCATGGTCGCATCGGCGGTGCCGTCGGCGGGTGGTGTAAAGGTCAGGCCCTTGGTGCCGGATAGGTTGAGCGTGCCATTGGTCACGGTCAGCGTGACCTCGACCGGGTTGCTACCCGCATCGAAGTCGCTGACCGAGATCGCGGTGCTGGTCGCCGACGAGAACAGCAGCATGCCGTCCTTGTCGATCGTCTGGTCAGACGGGACCGCATTCTCCGGCGCGTCATTGGTGCCAGGCTCGTCGAGGTTGTTGAGATCAATCGTGACGGTGGCGGTGTCGTAGGCGCCGAAGTTGTCGATTGCCGCGACGATCAGTGTAAAGCTCGGCGTGCTCTCGAAGTCGAGCGCTGCGCTGTTGGCCACGGTGATCTGACCGGACGCGGCATCGATCACGAAGGCACCGGCGCTGTTGCCGCCGGTGATCACGTAGCTGAGGGTATCCTCGCTGTCGAAATCGCTCGCCGCTATGCTGCCGACCACGCTGCCGTTGGCGCTGTTCTCGTCAAGGCTGAAGCTGGCATCATCGATAGTCGGTACGTAGTCCGGCTGATAGAGGGAGACACCCGAGATATTCTCTGTGCCATTGTCGTCGAGATTGACGTCGGAGCCGTCGAACACCAGGGTCGCGGTGGCCGCACCCGTGCCGTCGCCGGTCGCGGTCACGTCGAGTGCGAACACGTCGAAGCGCTCGGTGACAATCGTGGGGGCGTTACCGACCGCCGCGTCGTCTCCGGCTAACGAAACCAGGATCTGACCGCTGGTCAGCGTGGTGTCGCCGAGGGTGATGTCCTGCTCAACAAGGTCCAGGGCGACGATCATCCTGTCCGATATCAATGTCACCACCGTTGAGCAGCATGGTCAGCGTGCCGCCGGTGGTCGCGCCGAGCGTGCCCGGTTCGAAGCGGAAGATGTTCTTGGTGCTGCCGCCGTGTGCCAGCAGCAATTCGCCGGCGCTCAGTGTCACGTCACCGACCGTGGTGTCATGCTCCACCAGCGTGAACGCGGTCAGCGTCCCGAGCCCGATATCGTTGCCGTCGAACAGCAGGGTCAGGTTGCCGGCGCTGTAGTCGCCGGCCTCGGTCGGGCGGAAGATGAAGATGTCCCGGTCGTCGACCGTCAGGCCGCCGTCCAGATTCTCGTTCGTATTCACCGACAGCAGCAAGTCGCCGGCATACAGCTGCACATTGTTCGTGCCCACGGTCATGTCGCGCGAGACATAGTGGGTGCCGGTGACAATGGTGTCGCCGTCGCCGAAGTCATCGAGATTGAACACCGCCGAGAAGGTACCGGAGGTCGTGCTCGGTTCGAGGGTCAGCGATCCGCCGACGTTCAGTACACTGCCGCCGGTCCATTCGTTCAGACCGGGCGCCCCGCCACCGACGACGTCGTCGTTGGTGGTCAGCCACAGGGCGTTGTTCGGCTCCTGTACGGTGATGTCGATACTGTCGGTGTCGCTCTGCGCGCCGCCCGCGCCGCTGTTGCCGAGGTCGTCGGTCGTGATCTGGACAGTCGCCGTACCGACGAAATCGCCCGTTGCGACAAAGGTCATGCCCTCGAGCGCGGCGTTGATGTCGGCGACCGTGCCGGTGAAGGTCATGTTCGCGTCGTCGGTGCCGTCAGCACCGCCGCTGAAGGTCAGGCCGTAGGTGGTCTGCAGGTTCAGCGTACCGTTGGTCGCGTCCAGCGTGACCTGGACGATTGCGCCGCCGGCGTCAGCATCGCTGATCGTGATCGCGGTACCGCGCGCCGACGAGAACACCAGCGCGCCGTTCTGCACGATCGGTTCGAGGGTCAGGGTCGACGGCACGCTGTTGACCGGTGCGGTGTTGACGTCGCCGACCTCGACGGTGACCGCGTCGACATCGGTCTTCGGACTGCCGCCACCGGCGGCAAAGTCGGTGGTGGTGATCTGCACGCTGGCGAAGCCCTCGAACGCGGCAGTCGGGTCGAACTGCAGGCCGTCGAGTGCGGCATTGACATCGGCCACGGTACCGCTGAAGGTCACCGCGTCGGTGCCGTCTCCGACGATCGAGGCCAGGCTGCCCGTGGCACCGGGATTCAGCGTCAAGACGCCGTTAGTCGCCGTCAGCGTGACCTCGACGCTGGGGTCATCCGAGTCGGCGACGCTGATCAGGTTGCCATTGGCGGTGCTGAACACCACCGCCGTGTCGACCGCGGTGTTCTGCGTGGCCGGCACCGTGTTGACCGGTGCCGCGTTGGGCTCGACCAGTACGCCATCCTGGTCGTAGATGAACACGAACGGCTGGTTCTTGGTCTCGCCAGTATCGGTCAACCGGACATTATCCGAATCCCACGCGCTGCCGTTCCACAGTACGTAGTGCATTTCGCTGTTGGCATCCTGCACCGACAGCATGACGTGGTCGCTGGTCGGACCGCTGTCCAGGGTCATACTGTTCGGCAACGCGCCGAGGTCGGGACTGTCGACCGGATCGGCCTCGGCCGACCAGCCATTCGTGGCATCCCAGGTGCGGTATTTGACGATCGAGCTACCGCTCTCGCCATAGACCGCGAGCGCCTGCCCGGTGGAACTCTCGAAGGCAACAGACAGGTTTGGGTAGATGGTGCCAGTGGTACCGGTCTCGGCGAGAACCGACGTGTCCCAGGCGCTGCCATCCCAAACGTTCAGCCAGACCTCGCCCGCCCCGCTCATGGTCGCCAGCGCGATACGGTCGGTCGTGTAGTCGTTGGCAGTCACCAGCCAGGCCGCGTCATCAGTCACGCCGGCGGTGGCCGGCACGCTGGCCTGTGTGCTCCAGCTGGAGCCGTCCCAGATCCGGTAGTACACCGCCGAGCTGCCCTCGATACCGTAGGTGACCATCGCGTCACCGGTCTGTGCCTCGAATGCAACGGCAATGGCGGACTGATCGCTTTCGGCCGAGCCCGAGGTGTCCAGCGTCGTCGCGCCGACCCAGGCAGAGCCGTCCCAGATCATCACATGATCGTCGGCAGTCACGTCGCTGACGACCAGCGCAAGGCTATCGCTTCCCGGATCGAACGCCAGCCGGAGATTCTGTGGTTCGGTCCCGGTATAGAGACCGATGCTCTGCGGCGTCGACCAGCTGCTGCCGTCCCAGACCGCGAAACGCAGCTTGTCGCCGGCGGGTTGACTGTTGTCGTTCCAGACCACGACCGCATCGCCGCTCTGCTGTTCGTAGGCGACCTCGGCCCCGTACCAGTAGGTCTCGCTGACCGTGCCCATGCTGAGCGGCAGGGCGCTCCACGAAGAGCCATTCCATAGCTCGCCGGTGACGTTGCCGGAGTTGTCCACCCCGACCACGATCTTCTCGTCGCGGGTCGGCGCGTCGGCGCCCTGCACCGTGCGGTAGCGGTCTGAGAGCGCGTCGGTACCGCTGGTCGCCCCAAAACTGCTGCCGTCCCAGTTGCTGGTCTGCGGCGTATTCGAGGAGTTTGACCAGACAGCGGCACCCGGGTCGGTCACCTGGGTGACCGTGACGGTGATGTCCTGGGTATCGGCTCCCGTGTTGCCGTCGGAGACCGTGACCGTCACCTGATAGTCGTTGTCCGAATTGGCGTCGGCAGGTGCCTCGAAATCCGGCAGGGCCTTAAAGGTCAGGGCCCCGGTCACGCTGTCGATATTGAACCGCGCCGCATCGGTACCGCTGATCGAATAGCTGAGTGTATCGCCCGGGTTGCCATCGCTTGCGGTGACAGTCGTGACCGCGAGCGTGTTTTCGTCGACGCTGATCGCGGCACTGGCGCCACCGCCATTCGAGGTGATCACCGGTAAATAGTTGACCTCGTTGACGGTGATGCTGATGACGTCAGTATCGCTTTCGGCCACGCCGGCACCGCTATTGCCTAGGTCGTTGGTCGCCACCTGCAGCGAGCCGCTGCCGAAATAGCCGCCTGTGGGATCGAAGCTCAGGCCACCGAGCGCATTGTTGAGATCCGTGAGCGTGCCCCGCACGGTCACGCTTGGGCTGCCATCGGCACCGCCGGTAACAGAGAGGCCTGTCGTGCTCGCCAGCGTGACGCTACCGTTGGTCGCGGTCAGGGTCAGCTCGATGATATTGCCGCCGGCATCGTCGCGCAGCAGGATGCGGTTGCCGTTGGCATCCGAGAACACCAGCGCAGTGTCCTGGTCGACGCTCTGCGCGCCGGGCACGGCGTTGACCGGGGCCTCGTTGGTGGCATCGGGCGTGACGGTAATGCTGACCGTCGCGGTGTCGGTGCCGCCGTTGCCGTCGCTGACCTGGTAGGTGAAGCTGTCGCTGTCGGCGAAGTTGGTGCCCTGCGCGCCGTCATACGGCGTGTAGGTGAACGAGCCGTCGGAATTCAGCACCAGCGTGCCGTGCAACGGGCCATCGACGACGCTGGCGGTCAGCGGATCGGTATCCGGGTCGCTGTCGATACCGGCGCCGGTGTCGTCGCTGATCACGTTGCCGTTTAGCGTGCCGCCTTCGGCGACCGTGTAGCTGTTATTCGTCGCGACAGGGTCTTCGTTAAGCAGATTTTCGAAGCGGGCCACGAAGCCGTCGGTATCCCCGAAGGAAGTCTGATACTCGCCGCTGCCGCTGGCAACGCCGGTGCTCGAACTGGTATCTCCGGTAACGTAAACCGTGGTGGCAGACCCCAGGGCGATGCCCTCGCCGGTGTCGTCGTTTTCGCCGCCGTAATAGGTGGAGAACTCCAGCGTGTTGCCAGCGGGGCCGAGCACCGCGATGTAGGCGTCTTTAGAGCCGTCGAGGCTGTTGTCGATCTCCCGCTCCAAAGGCAGGTTGATGGACGAGGTGCTGCCGGTAAGGAAGAGGTTGCCGTCGGCATCCACCGCGATGTCGGTAACCGTGTCGTAGCCTGAGCCGCCAAAGTAGGTCGAGTAGACCAGCGAATCCGGGCCGGTGACCGCGTCCGGGTCGAATTTGGCGACGAAGACGTCAGCACTAAAATTGTAGTTTGGGTCGTAGGCGTTCTTGGTCGGGAAACTGCCGTTGTCCACCCTCCCGGCGATGTAGATGTTGCCGGCCGCATCAACCGTGACTGCCTCGCCGAATTCCGAGTGCCCAGTGCCTTCGCTGCCGAGGAAACTGGAATATTCGAGTGTCCAGCTGCCGGCGCCGTCGGTGCTGAGCTGACCTACGTAGGCATCGTTGTTGACTGCCGAGCTGTCGTAGGCATTGGCACTGGTCGGGAACGAGGTCGACGATGAGGAGTGTCCAGTGAAGGATATCTTGCCACCCGTGGTTACCGCGATGTCATTGATCGTGGTGTTGCCGCCCACGCCACCGAAGTAGGTGGAGTACACCAGTGAGCTTTCGCCCGTGGCATTGGTGTCAAACGCGGCGAGGTAGGCTTCGAAGTCGTTGTCGCTGGTAGCGTCGTAGGCAAGTTTGGTCGGAAAATCGTTCGATTGCGTCGACCCGCCGATGATCACCCGGCCGGTATTGTCCGGGTCCAGCGCGATACCGCCGACGGACTCGTCGTTGGTGCTGTTGCCGCCGAGATAGGTCGAGTAGTCGATCGACGTGCCGGCGCTGTTGAGCTTGACGAGATAGACGTCGTCGCTACCAGCGAGGCTGTTCTGGTATTCGCCGACCAGCGGGAAGTCTGTCGAGGCGGTAACACCGGCAAGGTACACATTGCCCGAGCCGTCCACGGTGAGGGCTTCGCCCGTTTCGTCTGCGGTGCCGCCCAGGTAGGTGGCGTAGACCAGGCCGCCGGTAGCATCGAATTTGGCGACGTAGGCGTCCTTCAGGCCGCCAGCGCCCGGGGCAAGAGGACCGGCAGTAGGCGCCGGCAGGCTGCCCGCCGTCGTCGAGTCGCCGACGATATAGACGTTGCCGCTCGCGTCGACGGCCACATCGTTGGCGACTTCAGCTCCCGTGCTGCCGTAGTAACTGGCCCAGTTGAGCGTCGGGTCGATGACCAGTTCGCGGCTTGCGTCATAGCCGCCGACGTCGAAACCCACCGTGCCGTCGGCACGGATCACGTAATTGCTGGCGACTTCTTCGAGCGTGCCGTCGCCCGCGGTCTGGTAAGAGTAAGGCGCCTTGAAGGTGACCTGGTCGCCGGCCTCGTTCAGCGTGATCACGAGTTCGCCGGTTTCGCCGATGGCGAGGTCGTAGGCGCCCTCGAAGTTCAGGCGGATCTTGGTGTGGTCGGCCCCTGGATCGACATGGAAGTCGTACTGCAGTTGGCGCTGGTTGCCGTAGTAGACGAGATCGATGCCGTCGTAGACGCCCTCGTAGCGCACCGCACCGAAGTTCTCCACCCCCGTGCGCCAGCCGTCCGGATCATCGCCATGAAGATAGTTGCTGGTCGTTTCGAGGCGATTGTCACCGCTGACGGCGGCCGTTGTGTCAGCATTGACGACGTCAAGGCGCAGCACATGGCCACCATCATCCCCGTCGAGCCGGATGACCGCGTCGGTGTCGGTCAGGTAGACCGCATAGCTATCACCGCGTGCCAGATAGTCGATAGACTCATCGAACTGGCCGCTGTTCTCCTCAAACGCCAGCGGCGTGACCAGGTAATCGGCCGTTACTTGCTCGGTGTCGAGGGTACCGGTCCAGTCACGCCGCAGTTCCTCACTGAACAGCGTGGAGGTCTCCAAGGCGCCTGTTTGGTGCTCGAGTTCCCAGTCACCCCCTTGGCTCTCGTGACCAGTCAGATCATCGGAGGCGGCTACATCGGCGCCGGTCAGCCGGGCCAGGGCATCGACCAGCGCCTGACCATCGGCCGAGGCCGCAAGGTTGCAGCCATAGACCAGTAAGTCCCCCGCTTCGGTGAAGGCATTGCCCCAATGCTTGATACTTGATGCGCGGTTGAGCAGGGTATCGAAATCGAGCGTTGAGCCACCCAGGGAGACGGCGCCATCGCTGGCGTGGGAGATCAGGTGAACGGCGTCCAGATCCGTGTAACCTGCAAGTACCTCGCCCAGTTCGGTGACACCATCGTCGAATGCGTCCAGAAAAACCACTTCGATCCGCCTGTCCTCCCCAGCCTCAGCCAGAATATCGTCCACCAGCCGCTGGTAGTCCGGGGTAGCCATGTCCACCACCACCAGTTCCCGGGGTTGGGTGTCGGCGGCCTCCACTGGGGTCGCCTCTTCCAGCGCCGGCAGCACAAACTCCACCACCGGCACTTCGTCCAGCAGTTCGTTCATTACGTCCGTGTCGAGCAGGACACCCTCCACCCCGGCGGAGAAAAGTATTCGGGGTTCCAGCTCTTCGAACACCAGAGGTTCGCGGGTGGGGGCGGCGGGTTTTTTTCTCTTGCGCATGGCTCGAATCCGGAAAAAGGTCGTATTAACCGAAGCTTGTATACTTCACTTTGCGGGCAGGCCAGAGCCATGGAAAAAAATAGTTCTCCACGCTCAGCATCAATCTTTCGGAAGATCTCAGGATTATGGCGGCCGATTTGTAGAATAGTTAAATAAATACAGAAGGTTAGGAAATTTTTTCCTCAAGAATTTAGGGCCTATTTGGGTAACCCAGTGGCTCGGGAAACTCCCAGTCTGGGCAACGTCTGGCGCAGCGGCGAGATTGCAGGTGTCGCAACATTCAAAAAGTCATCAGATGGATTTTAATTAGTGACCGATGACAGCCATTTCGGTCATTACGACGAAGGCCGCAGTCCATTATGGCGTCGAATTTCCTGGATCCCGGCCTTCGCCGGGATGACGTGGTTCCAAGAACGCAGGTGTTTACGGACGGACACTATTTGGCATTGATGTCAGCCAGAGTCTTTGCACGAACCTTAGAAGGAAATTGCGGAGAAACGACTGCAGTAAATCCGTTGCGAATTACAGCGATTCCGGGCCGATCACCATACACGGCTGACCACGGCGTTTCAGCTGATCGCACATCGATTCGGCATGGCGCCTGGTCAAGAGACCCGTCTGTACTCGGTGGAGTCTTTGCCCTTTCGAGCTGACCGTGTCCAGCATCAGCTCCAGGTCCTCCAGGATGTCGGGGTGCTCTCTGAGATACCGCGCCCAGGCGTCGACAGCACGCTGCTCAGAGCTGAGCGCTGCAAGTTGTATTCGAAACGACGCTGCCTGGGATGGGTTATCCGGGGAATCGATTTTTTTATTCTGTTTATCGGACAAGATAGATGCACTTTCAGGTGATAGCGGGAAGTTGTGTCTCCTCAGATTATCATCCTGTCCGGGGTAATACTTCAGGTCTGCCATTCTGATCTTCCGCTGACCGGCTGCAACTCCATCACCGGACGGCGTTCGACCGGCCTGAGTGCCATTGGCAACAACAGGTTCCTCTACCTCACCGGAGGGCTGTTGTCCGGCCTTGGCGCCGTGGGCTATCAGCAGTTCCGCCACCGCTCCGTGGCCGTTGCGCCTGGCCCAGTCCAGCGGCGTGATACCGTCATCGGTTCGGGCATTCACCTTCGCGCCATGCGCAATCAGTAACCTTGCCACGCCTGTATGGCCGTTATATGCCGCGAGATGCAGCGGCGTGCTGCCTTTTTCAAGCGCATCATTTATGCCGGCACCCGCGGCGATAAGCCGCCTGACCATGGCTTGGTTGCCATGAAACGCCATCCAGTGCAGCGCCGTTTCGCCATGGGCCCCCCGCTCGCGGCTCTCGACCCCCGAATTCAAAATTCGATCCACCTGCCTGTTGTTACCTGCCCGTGCGGCCGCCAGCAAAGATCCCGCTGACACAGGTGCGATCCCGATATAGCACGTGACGAAGAACACCAGGGCAGTGTATTTCATGACGTTTTCAGGGTGATGAGTAAGATATTGATGACAGGAATAATACGATTGAGTGGGAAGGTTCATCAAGCATAGCCCTCCTGTTGCCACCGGACGTTCACTCACATACGGAATAGATGCTGGTGTACCCCGCGTCTTTGACACGGAATTGAACCGGCTACAGATTCAGACTTTAGGGAATCATCTGATTTATTCGTAATCCGTCATCCCGGCGAAAGCCGGGATCCAGTAACTTATCGATTACTTTAAGATGGCTTCCATCCTTTGGTTCGTAAACGGTGCATCCCTCCACCACTGCTCCGGATCTACGCTGCGCTTCGTCCGAAATGACGAATGAATAAGAGGTTCCTTAGGTAAACGAAGGGACTGCGGCCGAGCTGGGGGATATTTCCTGCTGGAGCTATGGCTCAGTTCGAGTCTATCAATCAATGCTGCTCTGCAGGGTGGTGTGCTGCGCGATAAATAACTTTGGTTGAAACCCTGAGCCCGCCGCTACTTACTGACCAGTTTTTCCATCCGACCGTCAGTGGTCTGCTCTACGCAGGCGACCAGGTTGAGGTCCAGATCAGGCCAGTTCGTTTCAATCTGCCGCATCACAGTG
This sequence comes from uncultured Gammaproteobacteria bacterium, assembly GCA_963820955.1. Taxonomy (GTDB): domain Bacteria; phylum Pseudomonadota; class Gammaproteobacteria; order Chromatiales; family Chromatiaceae. The sequence goes on from CAWGCA010000020.1 coordinate 16,511, forward strand.
CTGCTGCCTTTCGGATCGGGAGCGGGTTTCAGTTCCAGCCAGCGGCGGACACGGAAGCGGGCTTCGATTTCCGAGGAAAAACCCTGTTCCTTAAGCTCAAGTTGACGCTCTTCGGCCAACTGGCGTTCCTTGAAATGCCCCAGGGCCAGACGACCTTTGAACCGACCTTTTCGCAGCGCCAGAAAGTCGTCGATGTTGTTCTCTTTCAATCGGGCGATGAATTGCCGCTGCTTCTCTCCCGTGACATGCGGTGGCGCCAGCAGACTGTAGCCCTGGGATTCGATTTTCTTTTTCTTCCGCAACGCAAGGTTTCCCTGCGCGGCCTGCAGTGACCTATGCACCCGGTCGATCTTCTGTTTGGAGTTGAAGGGACCCAGCAGGGCGCAGCTGTCCAGTTTCGGCTCTTTCCCGGCAGTGGAGACCGCTTTAGCAGCGGGCGTCGGGGCCTTTGGCGACCGACGGTCTTTGCCGCTCACCCGGGCCTGGATCGGCGCGGGAGATTTGGCCTGGGAAACGGTGGGCGACGCCACTTCTTCAATTTTTACCGCCTTGCCCGGATCGCTGACTGCGACCTTCACCGCAGGCACGGGAGTAACTGTTGGCTTGGCCTCACCCTGACTGAACTGTTTCTCTGTTCCGGGCAGAAGTCTCACCCGACAGCGCAATCCTCCCGGCAGTTTAAGGTCCGGGTTTGGCAGTTCCAAGCGGACACCAAAGGTCCCGCTGGCCGCATCGATGATCTGGTCAACCACCGTTACTCTGGCGGCGAAATTTCCCGTTACCGGCGATTCCGGCAGCACTTCGGCCGCCATGTTCGCCTTGACCTTACCAAACATGGAGGCCGGGGCGATCACCTCCACCCGCAGGGGATCGAGCTGGGCGATCTTCAGCACCGGGTTCTCTTTGACAAACTCTCCGGGGGAGGCGAAGCGCTCCACCACCACCCCGCTGATCGGGCTCTTGATGCGGCGCCTTTCCAGTACGGCCTCGGTCCGTTTCAGATTCTGTGCCGCCACCTCTTTGGCTTCCTCGGCCTGCTTCACCTCCATACGGGCCAGGGCAACCTGGGTATCGGCCTCTTCCTTTTCCAGACTGGAGATCGCCTTGCTGGCAAACAGCTCTTTTATTCGGGCCAGCTTGCTGCGCGCAAATTTCAGGCTGGCCTGCTTGGACATCACTTCGCCGTTCCGTCTCGCCTGTGCCCGGGCCTGATAAACCGCCGCCTGCTCCACGGTCGACTCCAGCCGGGCCACTTCCTGACCCGCCTGCACCGGATCGCTGCGGTCCGCATGGATGATCTCCACCACCCCCTCTACGGGAAAACTCAGATTCACGGTTGCATGGGGCTCGATTATGCCGTCGAGCTCCTGCAGTTCGGCGGCGGGCAGGGACAGGCTGAACAGCGCCAGCCAGCCACACAGCCCAAGCGCCCAAGGTTTCCGATTTGTCATGACAGATTCCCAATCGTTCCAGGATCACCGGATGCTTCGAGGGTGTTTCGGTTGATCCATCCGCCGCACGCGGATGGCAGGAAAGACACCCTAGAGGCTCTTATCCCGGCGTCCGGAGAAAGCCAGAAGTGTTTCCAGTTGATCGTCCGTCTGCTGGAAAACTTTACGCATGCGCCGGTGGCGCTGTTCCATCGCCCATTGGGGAAGACGCATTGCCATCCGCGCCAGCAGGGGGAGCGGCGGCAGCGGCCAGGCGAGCAGCCGGCGAAGCGTTCGAGCCCCTTCAGGGGTGTAAAAATCAGCCACCAGTTCATCCTCGAAAGAAAGCAGCATTTCATAGCTGCCCGGGTCTCCCTGGCGGCCACAGCGGCCAAACAGCTGCCGGTCGATGCGCCAGGCATCGTTGCGCTGGGTGGCGATCACATGCAGCCCGCCGGCCTCCACCACCCCCTTGCCCAAGGGGATATCGGTACCCCGCCCCGCCATATTGGTCGCCACCGTAATACAACCTGCCGCTCCTGCCCGGGCGACAATCTCAGCTTCACCTTGGTCCTGGCGGGCGCTCAGCACCTGATGGGGCAGACCTGCCTCGGTCAATAGTTCACTGAGTTGTTCAGAGTCTTCCACCGAGCGCGTCCCTACCAATACCGGCCTGCCCTGGTCGCGCAGCTGCTGGGTGCGACGGACCACCGCCTGCCATTTGGCCTGCCGGGTCTTGAGGATCCGCTGCCCCTTGGAACGGCGACGGCTGGGTCGCTCGGTCGGCACCGCAACCACCTGCAGACCATACACCTTGTGGAGCTCGCTGGCGGTTTCGCGAGCCGTGCCGGTGGTCCCCGCCAACCCCATATAGCGTCGAAAAAAGCGTTGATAGCTGATGCGTGACAGGGTCTCCCGCTGGCCGGTGATTGCACATTCCTCCTTGGCCTCGATCATCTGATGCAGACCCTGCTCCCAGGAACGGTCTTTCATAATCCGACCGGTGTTTTCATCGATGATCCGCACCTCACCATCCTGTACCAGATAGTGGCGGTCACGATGAAACAGATACTGGGCACTGAGGGCCTGTTTCAGCAGTGCCTCCCGCCGGCGCCAGCCGCTCCAGACGCCACCCAACGAGATCGCCAGAGACTCGGCCAGCTGACGGCCGTCTTCGGTGAGGAACAGTTCCCGCTCATTGCGGTCGATATGAAAGTCGTGTCCCTGCTGCAGCTTCTCAGCCAGTGAAAGGGCCTGTTGGAAGATCTCCTCCTGCTGGTCACCCGGTCGTTCCCGGGAAAGAATCAGCGGCGTTCGTGCCTCGTCGATCAGCACACTGTCCGCCTCGTCTACGATAGCGAAGCTCAGCCCTTGCATCAGGAGCTTCTCCTCCCTGCCCTGTTCGCCGGCACAGAGGGATTCCAGCTCCAACCTGATGGTGCCCGGTCGGTCACCGAGGAGCATACGGTCACGCAGATAGTCAAAGGCAATCTGTTTATTGCTGCAGTAGGTAATGTCACAACCGTAGGCTACCCGGCGCTGCTCCGGGGTGTGCTGCTCGACGATGCTGCCCACGCTCAAGCCCAGGGCACGGTAGAGAGGCCCCATCAATTCGGCGTCGCGGGCGGCCAGATAGTCATTGACGGTGATGACGTGCACCCGGATACCGGCCAGTGCCAGGGCTGCGGCCGGCAGGGTGACGGTCAGGGTTTTTCCCTCCCCCGTATCCATTTCCGCCAGCACCCCGTTAATCATCACCCAGCCACCCATCAGCTGGGCGTCGAAATGACGCATCTTCAGAATGCGCCCAGACATCTCCCTGATCAGGGCGAAGGCGCGCGCCGCCGCCCCGGGACTCAGGCCATCCCGGCGCAAGCGGTATCCGGCCTGGCGGGCTGCCTGATAAAGCGCCTGTTCCGACAGGGGGGTGAGTGCACCCGTGTGTCGATTGACCCGCCGCACGAAACCGCGCAGCCCAGCCCGTCGAAAACGTCCCTGGTTGTGGAATCGTTGCCACAGCCGCTCTGCTGCCTGATCGAGAACGCCGGTGTCCGGTTCCTGTCGTTCGGGATATCGGCCCAGCACCATGCCCGGTGAAATCAGCGTGCTAGGCATCGAACTGCCTCAGCAGCATGCGTCTCAGATCCCGGTACCAGCGGTGGATCAATGGTTCGGCCCCATGATCGAACCGGATATAGGCACGGCCGCCGGCGTGGCTCACCCCGAGCGCGTCCAACAGATTTATATCGAACTGAAAAACCGACTCAAGGGGTTTCAAGCCAGAGGGATCAGTGGGGTCCACGGCAATCCAGCCACCTCCGAGGGTACCCAGGGCGGCGCTGGGCAGTTCATCGGTCGCCGCCGGCACCTCGCGCAGCATCTGGCCGCTCAGGGTCTGTCCCGAGCGATCAGAAAGTTTCACCTGGACCTCGTCGACTCGCTCCCTCACCAGTCCCACTTGATCCTGGGGCACCACCGCCCTCACCAGCGGCTTGGAGAATTCCAGAACATAACCGATCTGACTGCCCTGGCTGACGAAACGATGTGGCAGATCGGCCGCCCGGGGTAGAATGAAGCGGCCTTCCGACGAACTTCGGATAATCAGTTTCGCTGCCTGCTCCCGCGCTCTGGCCAGCTCCGCGTCCACCATGTCGATCTCGTCTCTAAGAATCTGCACCTTGACACGTTCTTCCCGCTTTTCGGCCCTGAGCCGGGCATCGATTTCCTGGCGACGGGCCTGCAACACCTGCAGCCTGGCCTGCAGAAATGGGGCCTGGCATTCGATCAGCGGCTGCTCTTTCTCTACCCAACTGCCCTCCCGGGCAATCACCCGCTGAACGAAACAGTCGGTACCGGCACGCACCCGGGCGTGTTCCGGCAGCCAAACGACCCCCTCCACGGTGGTCCTCAGGGGGATGGGGACGAAAAACAGGAATGCGGACAGCAGCAAGGCCAGGGTAGCCGCCGCCATCAGCGAACGGACCCGGGTTCTGGCCAGTCGCGGACTGTTCAGCAGGAATTTGAGATATTTCACAAGCGGTATCAGCAGCATGCTGACGGCCGCCCAGATCGCAATCAGAACACCGACGAAGAAATACTGACTACCGACAAAGAAGATGATGGCGAAAAGGATGAAGAAACGGTAAACGAAGGCGGCCGCCCCGTAGCAGAGAAACCAGGCCCGCTCCCCAGGCAGGGTGGACAACGACCGCACATCCCGTACACCAAACAGATAACGCTGGACCAGATTGCCATAATAGGCGCTGGATCGGCCAGCCAGGTTGGGGATCTCGATAGCGTCTGCCAGCACGTAATAGGCATCGAAGCGCAGCAATGGGTTGCCATTGAAAAAGAGCGTGGAGACCCCGCCGATCAGCATCAGATTGTAGGCAAATGTCTTTACCAGGCCCGGTTCCACATTCAGCCAGACAAACAATGCCAGCGACGCAACCAGGAGTTCCACCATCACGCCGATCGCCCCGACCAGCATCCGTCGGTGTTTTTCCGGAAAGGCGGACGAGGCGGAGGCATCCACATAGGGTACGGGCATCAGCACCAGCAGGGTAATGCCCATCTCGTGAACCTCACCCCCCCATACCCTGGTGGCAAAGGCGTGGCCGAATTCGTGCAACCCCTTGACCAGGGGATAGGTGAGCCAAAGCAACAGCAGATTCTGCAGGGTGAATACCTGGTCATCCAGACTGTGGCTGAGTTCCCGCCAGTGCATCAGGGCCAACACAGCAGCAGTGAATACGACCAGGCACCAGAACAGCAGCACCCAGCGGTTGAACAGGGGCCGGACCAGCGGCAGTCCACGTTGCAGCAGCTTTTCGGGATCGAACAACGGAAAACGCAGTGAAAGGGGGTTTCCGGAGCGGCGCCGACGGTCTTCACGCCGGCGACGTCGATGACGCTGAAACAGCTCCAGCACGTCCGGCGAAACATCACTCTGGATCAAATCGGCGCCGTGCAGCTGTCCCAGCAGGCGAATGGCTTCGTCCTGGGTGGGCACTTCGTCTCCCAGACGGGCCGCGGCCAGTTCCCAGATCTGTCCCACCGAACGCTTTCCATCCATCAACCCGATCAGCTGATGGGCCTCGTCACTGAAGCGATGGTGTCGCCCGAGGAGTTCGTTCTGGACAATATACCAGCGGCGCCCCCGATACTCGTGACGGTGCACCCGCACGTGATCGCGCAGACGGGGGCGCAGATCAGCGACCCGGTACCAGTGGGGGCTGAAGACGGCATCACTCATTGCCAGGATCCGCAGACACCGGGACTCACAGCCACCAGGACCAAAGCCGCAGCTTCAACCAGTCGAATAGCCGGTGGGTCCAGATCCACAGCAGGGGACGCCGATCGACCTCGATCTTGGCGACTCCCGCCATTCCGGGCCGCAACAGTCTTTCCATCACCTCCAGACGGGCCTCTACCCGGAAACGATTCTGTTGCTCAGATGCCTCGGCCACCGGTGTGATCTTGTCCACCACCAGGGGCAGAGGCCGGTCGGGAACGGCGGCAAGGGCAAGATGCCCTCGCAATCCCACCTGGATATGACTGATCTCTGTCTCATCCACCTGCAGCACTACCCGATAGGCATGCAGTGGAGCTATCTCGAACAGCACCTGGCCCCGTTCCACCGGCGACCCCAGGGAGCGGCTCAGATCGCCGCTGACCACTATGCCGTCGAACGGCGCGACCAGCTGGGTTCGCCGAAGCCGTTCGTTCACCAATTCCAGCTCCGCCTCGGCTTGGGCCACCTGGGCGTTGAGCACACTCACTTTAGACCGATCGTGGGATGCAAGGGCACTGCGATACTCCTTGCGTATCTTGTCCCTTTCACTTTGCCATTTGCTCTTTTCCAGCTCCAGATCGCGGCTGTCCAGGGTGCCAAGCAGTGCCCCCCTGCCCACCAGATCCCCGGCCCGGATAGAAGCAGTGGCCACATACCCCTCCTGTGGCGCCACCACCGCCTGCTGAATAGCCGCTTCCAGGTACGCGTCCGCCGCGACCCGATAAGGGCCAGTAGCTACAATTAGAAATACCAGTGCAGCGCCGGCCAGTATTGCCCCCAGTTTCGCCAGGACATGACGTGGACCGAACAGGACACTCAGTCCTTTCTTGAATGCGTCCCAGATCCGACCCGGCAGCAAGCGCTCGTCGCGCTGTTTCAGCTCGAGCACCGGGGCCAGCAGGAGCGCAATCTGCTCACACAGTCGTACCTTGTCCGGGTCGAAGGGGTTCTCTTCCGTGCGCTCCAGGGTGACCGCGCCGATACTCCTGCCGTTCACCACCAGCAACACCGTGGTAAGCGCCCTCACATGGCTGCGCTTCGCAAGCTCACCATGGGCCAGTGTGATAGGTACCCGTCCCTCTTCACGCGGTGGATAGACGATGCTGCAGCCCTGGTCCCGGGATTCATCCATAGCGGCGCCAATCGCTTTCAGCAGATTGGCATTCCGGCCCGTCTGCGCCGCATGGGATATGGCCACCACCCGATGCCGGCTACCCCGGAGCAATCCCAGGCTCACCCTGGAGCAGTCCAACTGGGCTGCCAGTTGATTGACAAAGACTGTGGCCGCCGCCTCGAACCGCTCCTGCTCCAGGCATTGAGCCAGCAACTGGACCACGCCGGCCAGACGCTCGCTGTTTGCTGCCTGGCGCTGGTTGATCATCACCTCCAGCCAGGCGACACCGATCTTGAGCATCTTGACCGCGACCTTCCGCTGGTACTCGTCGCGGCTGCTCATCTCGGCCGCGACTACGCCCAGTAACCGCTCGCCCAGGAGCAGGGGCGCAGCGATGATCACCCCATCAACCAAGTCCAGATTGCCGCCGTGAACCACGCGCTTGCGACTTGCGGCGGCCTTCTCTGCTGCCGCTTCCATAGCAGGACTGCCTTTGGCACCCTCCGGCCAGGCAGCCACCGTCTGTATCCTGCCCTCGGCGGATGGGCTGAGGATAATCACAGCGCGGGAGACACCATGAATCATCTGGCACTGCATACTCAGCCAGGAGTGGAAGATCTCATGCATTCAACTCAACGCCCGGGGTCGAATCGCCAAAGGTAAGAAACGGTTGCTGAAAATAGCGGCAATTCGAATCGGAAGTTGAATCCACTTCCCGTCACCCCCAGGCGGCAACCGATAGCGAGAAGCTTGATCAGGATCATAGCGCCTGAAGGCAACATCCTTTTGGATAACATCTGTATAATAATCCGAGAATTCCGTTTCAATACACCTTCAGCTATCAAGAACATCCCTAAGGAGAAAAATATGCCTGCATACACCACCCACGATATCCGGAATATCGCCCTGGTGGGCCAGTCAGGCGCCGGTAAAACGACGCTGGTAGAGGCCCTTCTGTATCGCGCTGGCGCGATACAGAGCCAGGGCGTTATTGAAAAGGGGAGCACCGTTTGTGATTTCGACCCGCAGGAACATAAATTCATGCACTCCCTGGATTCTGCGCTGGCGTGGTTCGAAAAGGACGGAAAACACGTCAATCTTCTAGACACTCCCGGGCTGAATGACTTCTTCGGCCGCGCCTTCGGCGTGCTCAATGCAGTGGAAACCGCCGCGGTGGTGATCAATGCGGAGGCCGGGGTGGAACCCGCTGCTCAGACCATGATGGAGCACGCCAAGGAGGACGATCTCTGCCGCTTGATCATCGTCAATAAGATCGATGCCCCCGAGGCGAAACTGGAACAGGTGGTAGCACAGATTCGAGAGATCTTCGGCGATGTCTGTCTGCCGCTGAACCTGCCCGCCGCGTCGGGCGACAAGGTAGTGGACTGCTTCTTCAAACCGGAAGGCGAAGAAACCCTCTTTTCCTCCGTGTCCGAAGCTCACACCACCATTATCGACCAGGTGGTGGAGGTGGACGAGGAGTTGATGGAGCTCTATCTGGAGCAGGGTGAAGACCTGCAGCCGGAACAGCTTCACGACCCCTTTGAGCAGGCCCTGCGGGAGGGCCACCTGATACCCATCTGCTTCGTGTCAGCCACCAGTGGGGCCGGCATCGATGAACTGCTGGAGGTAATTACCCGGTTGATGCCCGACCCATCCGAAGGCAATCCCCCCCACTTCCTCAAGGGTGAAGGGGATAAGGCAGTCCCGGCGGATGTCTCCTGCGACGCGAAAAAACACGCCATTGCCCATGTGTTCAAAATCAGCAACGACCCCTTTCGCGGCAGATTGGGCCTGTTTCGCATCCATCAGGGAACTGTCACGCCTAACAGCCAGCTGTTTATTGGGGAAGCACGCAAACCGGTGAAACCAACTCACCTGTTGCAGTTGCAAGGCAGGGAGCAGAGCGAAATGGGACAGGGCATTCCCGGTGATATCTGTGCCGTTTCCCGGATGGAAGAACTGTTTCGGGACGCCGTGCTGCACGACTCTCACGACGAAGACCACCTGCATCTGCAACCGGAAAACTTCCCCATGCCGCTGTTCGGCCTGGCCCTGATTCCGCAAAAGCGGGGTGACGAGCAGAAACTCTCCGATGCCTTGAACAAACTGGTCTCGGAAGACCCCTGCCTGACGGTGGAACACGACAGCCAGACCAATGAAACGGTAATCCGCGGCCTGGGGGATCTGCACCTGCGGGTGGTACTGGAACAGCTGGAACTGCGCTATAACGTGCACGTGGATACCCGGCCACCCAGCATTCCCTATCGCGAAACCATCAGCGCACCGGCGGAAGGCCACCACCGCCACAAGAAACAGACCGGCGGCGCCGGCCAGTTCGGCGAAGTGTATCTGCGCATCGCCCCCCTGGCCCGCGGTGAAGGCTTCCAGTTCGTGGACGAAGTCAAGGGTGGTGTCATCCCAGGTCAGCTCATTCCGGCCGTGGAAAAAGGGGTGCATCTGGCCCTGGAAGAGGGATACGTGGCTGGCTACCCGATTCAGGACGTCAAGGTCACCGTCTACGACGGAAAGTATCACACCGTGGACTCCAAGGAGGTGGCCTTCGTTGCCGCCGGAAAGAAGGCGTTTCACAGTGCCCTGGAGAAGGCCCGGCCTGTGGTGCTCGAACCGATCGTCAGTATTCACGTCGTGGCCCAAGGCGATGCCATGGGGGACATTACCGCCGACCTCTCCACCCGGCGCGGCCGGGTAAGCAGCACCGAGGCGGCAAGCGCTGGACGGATGGTGATCAACGGTGTGGTCCCGCTGGCCGAACTGGAAGACTACAGTTCTAGGCTCAAGTCCATCACCGGTGGCGAAGGCAGCTACGAAATCTCCTTCAGCCACTACGACCCGGTACCCGCGAATGTTCAACAGAACCTGGCCAAGGACTTTCAGCAGAGCCATCAGGGAGGGGAAGGATAGGCCCTATTTGAACCACAGAGGACACAGAGCGTAGCGCTCAAGGTTAAGAAATCAGAACAGCTGGTCTGTTTCCGATTTTTCTCTTTGCATTCTGTGTACTCTGTGGTTTCTTGTTTGCGCTAGTGGGCTACTCACTCAGCTTCGGCTCTACCGCGCAGCAGGTTTAACTGCCCCATCAACGGGTTGAGAACCGGCTCCAGCTTGCGTCGCATCAGACTGCCCATAGCGCTGCTGCCCTTGAGCACCGGTCGCAGTAAACCATAACCCAGACCGGACAGGAAACGCAGCGCCAGCAACTCGGCTTCGAGTTCCGGTGCCACCGCCAGCACCGCTCGGGCATCGGGTGACACCCTGGTAAAGGCTTCCGCTTCGACCAGCAGTTGCTCCGATGAGAGATCAGGGTCACCCTCTGGCCGTATGACGGAACAATACTCTCGCACCACATCGAAGGTGATGTTCACCACGTCCTGCGTCGGCGGCTTGGCCAGGATACGCAGAGTGGTGTCCAGAAAAGTCTGGCCACTGCCGGCTAGAAGCGCCAGCAGCAGAGCGGCGAACCCGTTACCGGTTTCCGCTAGCGGTGTCAGTAAGCCTTGCAAACGACCAAAGTCTGCACGCGGCGGAATATGTTCCGGCAGATCATCCGGTATTGCCGCGATAAACCCCACCAGGTAGGGCGTCTTACGGGCCGATTTCTTCCACAGTTTGAGCTTACCCGCCTGGTCCAGTAAGCCTGGCTGCAAGGCCATTCGAACCGATTCGATCATGGTCTCAGTCTCGGTCTCGAAAGGGAGATAATCCACCAGATAACGAGCCAGCAATTTTCCCGTAAGACCCTTTACCACCTCCTCGGTCTGCAGCATGCGCCGGGCATTTTCCGCTTCTTCCGACGCCCACCAGGCGCGACGCGCCAGTTCGTCGGTCAAGCCACCGGCGCAGACTACTGCAAACACCGCAGTCGGATCACCCAGCATCAGCAGTTTCTCCAGACTCTCGTCCCGCATCTGGCCCATGCGGGTCCAGCGCTGCAGATAGAAGGGATAACCCCCCGGACTACCGAGGGCCCGTTCGGACAGGAAAGCGCGAATCTGTTTGAGATACCTCTCGTCGCTGCCGATGGGGTTGAGCTTGACCGTCGCCTCACTGCCCTGCAGCAGTCCGTAGAGCGTCATGCTCGACTCATGTATACGAATGGCGAGGGGATTGTTTGCCAGCAGAACGTTCAGGCGCAGGGCGTCTTCGCTGGAGAGTTCCATAGTGTCGTCGAAAATTAGTTATTCCAGAAATTTCAGTCCGACACCATTCGGCTCGACGCGGACGACCTCCATTAGGACTATCGGGCGGTCTTCCATCTCGTCCTGAATCTGCCCTTCAATCACGGTGCCGGGAGGAGGCATGGTGAGATCGTCGACAATGAGATAGACACCTCCGAGGGAAATATCCCTCGTCTTGACCACAACCGAGCCAAACGAATCGTGGCTGATGCGAATCCGGCTGCTGAGGGGTACTCGTTCGTGTCGGCGGTTGTTGGTACCGTCTGAGTCAGACATTCTGCTCAAATTCGTGCTCCTCAGGCATCCGTTGGCGGGGTGTAATTGGCATCTTTAGGATTGAGGAAGATGAAGCGAAAATCCCCTTCCTCCATCTCCACATAGTCCATGACCGTCTGGTCAAGCAGCGGGGCAAACTCTGGCGCCATAATAACATCCACCCCGTGGGAGGTGACGCGCAGATCTTCATCCTTCAACTGGTCGAACCCCATCAGGTAATCAAAGCTGCCGTCCTCTTTCTTGTGCGCTGCCATGCGTAATGCCATCCCCTCGGTACCGCCCTGTTTGGCAGCGGTACGCACCTGATTGGCTGCGGTCTCGGTCATCTTGAACATCACTACACTCCCCTGCTACAGGATCTCACATGCTCGACAAAGCGGCGGGTCCAGTGGTTGCCGCCCACATCTCGAAGGTGTACATAGCTGGCCAGCATGTTAGCGCAAACGATTCCATCATGCCTGCCATCGATCCCGCTGCCGCGCTTTACGTCATAGGCGAAATGCATTCCAGGATCCAGGTTTTCCAGTGCCGAATAGTGAAACTCGTGGGCCGCGATTTCCGCAACCGTGGCTTCTGGCTGAGGCCAGGGATGTTGTCCGGCCTCCTGCAACCGGGCATACCCTCTGCCCTGCGGCTTGTCGTGCATCACTGCATCGCCCGGAATCGCACCCACCATATTACAGGTTTTATCCTTCCAGGTCAGGCTGCGGGCCAGATACATCAAGCCACCGCATTCGGCATAGACCGCCCCACCCTGTTCGATAAAGGACCGAATCTCCTGTCGCAGGCTGGTGTTGGATTCCAGTTCCTCCATCACGATTTCCGGGAATCCGCCTCCTATGAACAGGCCATCCACCTGCGGCAGGTGGGGGTCCCTCAGGCTGTCGAAACTGATCAGTTTCGCCCCTGCCTGCTCCATCTTTTCCAGGTCCCCCGGATAATAAAAACCAAACGCCCGATCCTTGGGATAGCCGATTCGAACGCGATCGCGAGTTACCTGACCGGCTTGTCTCTGCTTCGCCGCTGCAACCGGTGGGGCGCTGCGCGCGATCTCCTGGATTCGATCCAGATCGACCTGGGATGCCACGGCATTGCCCAGTGCACGAATCTTGTCCCGCGCCTGCTCCGCCTCGTTACTGGGAACGAGACCGAGATGACGTTCATCTATGACCAGTTCCGGCGACTGGTGGACCGCGCCCACCACCGGGACATCCGTATAGTGCTCGATGACGCGTCGGAGTTTGTCCTCGTGTCGGCTGCCACCAATCTTGTTGAGAATAACCCCCGCGATCCGGACTGCAGAATCAAAGGCCTGGTAGCCAAGTATCAATGGGGCAACCCCCCGGGTCATCCCACGGGCATCGATCACCAGCACTACCGGCGCCTGCAGCAAAGCGGCCAGGGCCGCATTGCTGTTGCTCCCGTCCAGGTCCAGCCCATCGTACAACCCCATATTTCCCTCAATAACCCCGAAGTCGGCACCGGCCATGGCGTGCACGAACTCCTCCTGAATCTCGGATCGGTACATGGTGTAAAAGTCGAGGTTGCGGCAGGAACGCCCACTTGCAGCGGACAGCCAGAGCGGATCGATATAGTCGGGCCCCTTCTTAAAGGTCTGCACCGCCATGCCCCGGGCAGAAAGGGCTGCAGTGAGACCTATGGAGAGGCTTGTCTTGCCGGAGGATTTATGTGCAGCAGAGATTAACAGATAGGCCATTTTCGTAGACTACAGCAACACCGGCTTGGGTTGCTCTGAAGGAGACTCGGAGGATACCACCCTTGACCTTTTCCTGCAGCAGGGTTGCCTGGCGACCACTACCTGCCCCGTGCATCGGAAAAGAAAAATCCACCCCTGGTGACCCAACGGTGGATTTTTGCTATCGGTTTGATTCAGCGAATCAGGCGCTTACTTCGTCGGAGTCCTCCAGGGTCTCCGGCAGTACCTTGAGCATACGGGAGCCGATGGCAACCAGGGTCATGGCAACCGCCACGCCACCTATACCCAGCAGGGCCTCCGCCAGAGTGGGCGTATAATCGGCCACCACACCATCAAAAAAGCTGCTTTCCAGCACCTCTTTACCCGGAAACAGGCTCATGGGATAGGCCTGCCCACCGATCACGATTACATAGAGCTGAAAGAAACCGCCGATCAAAACCAGTATAGAGGCCACTGAAATGGCCGCGCGGGAATTGGCAAACGCCGGCGAGAACAGCAGAAACAAGGGAATCACGCTACCGATTAACACCTGCCCGAGCCAGAACATCATGGTGTAGACACCGCCGTCCAGAAGAATGAACCTTTCCACCCCGTGGTGCTGGGTGATGTATAGATTGGTCAGATGATAGACCGCAGCGAAATAAAGTACCGCGCCGACAAACACACCGAGCAGATTCTTCAGCTTGGCCAAGCGCAGTTCACCCAGGGTACGCCCCGCCCACCAGAAAGCGGAAATCAGGGTCAGGATGAAAAATGCCAGGCCGTAACTGAAGGACATAATAATAAACATCGGCGCCATGACAGCGGCGTCGTAGGCCTCCCGGGCGACCAGGAAGCCGAAGATTGATCCGGTACCGGTAGTCAGGGCCAGACGCCAGAAGAAGGCGGCGAATCCCAGGGGTTTGTAAAAGCGGTTGACGCTGCGATCGATCATGGTCCAGATATAAACACCGACAATGACGAAAAAGCCGGTATAGAGAAAGATATTCCAGGCGAATATAGACTTAAAATTATAAGTGGTAATGGCCACGATCAGCCGCTCGGGCCGACCCAGATCGAGCAACAGCACCACCAGGCCGCCGGCCAGCAGGCCAATCGCCAGGAGCCCGGAAAAACGCCCCAGCGGTTTGTACATGGGACCGCCAAAGACAGAACCGATAGAGGCCACATTGAGGGCACCTGAGGCCGCAACGATCAGGAAAATCGCGAACACATGGGGGAGTCCCCAGACCACCTGGTTACTCATCCCGGTCACCCAGTGACCGTTATGTTCCATGTAGTAGGCCGCGCCGAGACCCAGAGCGATGATGAAAACGAGAAAGGCCAGACCACCCCAAAACCTGGGGGAACTGCACCAAAGCTCACTATAGTGCAACTTTTTCATCGACTGCTGACCTCCCCGATCAGACGTTGGTGTAACGGACACCGGTATTCAGTTCGAGATCCGCGCGGATCTGGCGGCTGCTCTTCCCCCGCAGCGACTTGGAAATAGCGCTGTCAGGGTCTTTCAGGTCGCCGAACAGAATTGCCTTGTGTCCGTCCTTTGCACAGGCCTCCTGACAGGCGGTGGTTGTCTTCCCCGCGTCGATGCGTTGCACACACAGAGTGCAGGACTCTACGCATCCCTTACCGCGTGGTGCCACAGTCAGTTGTTCCGTAATCACATTTTCGTGGATGAATGAGCGGGCCTTGTAGGGACACGCCATCATGCAGTAGCGGCAACCGATACAGGTGTGGCGATCCACCATCACGATACCGTCCGCCCGCTTGAACGAAGCCCCGGTAGGGCAGACATCGACACAGGGCGGAAACTCGCAATGCTGGCACATCATCGGCAGGTTGGTGACTTCGCCGGTCTGCCGGTCCTTCAACTTCACCTTGCGGATCCACTGGGGCCGCTGGGTCTCCCACTTCTGTTCGGATTGCCCCTCGGGTTTCAGATGCAGATCGATACCGTTTTCCCGGTTACAGGCATCGACACAGGCGGTGCAGTCAGCGGCGCATTTGTTGGAATCGATCAGCATCCCCCAACGCACTCCGCCGGAGACACCCTGCTCTTCGGAAACCGCATGGGCAACGGTAAGCAGCACCCCGGGGGCAACAGTAGCCGCCCCTGCAGCCAGCACCGTCTTGCCAATGAACTCCCGCCTCTTCAGATCTGGCTGATCACTGTGCTTGCTCATGATCCATCCTCCAGGACGACGGTATGTCCGGCACCAGGCTGCAGCCCCATGCGATGTCCGTTCAAGCCCTGTTCATCCTTTCCGGCCAACGGACGGGCAGTAGCCTTGGCGTCCGGGATTTTGCGGTGACACTGAAAGCAGGTGACATTCACCGCCACATAGGTGTGGCAGCCATCGCAGAATTGCCCTTCCGCGTTGACCGGCATAAAAACACCGGCATTATCTTTCGCGGTATGGCAATCTATACAGCCCGCCAGGCTGTGTTTCCTGCCGCGTATTCCCTGGTGCACGGTCCCAACCCGTTCATGTTTAAGGTAGTCCATGTGGTTGCGACGCATCTCGGCCGTCGGCTCCACACAGGACTCCATGCCGGCGGCCTTGGATCCCGGGGTAACAGCAGATTCGCTCATGGCCCCCGTGGCGAGGGCCGCAAGCAGCCCACCCACGAACAGTCCGGCGAACCGCCTGATGCCGGTTGAACTATGCATTACCGCTCCTATTCGCCAAGACCCATCTGAATATAGCCGGTGGGGCAGACGTCGCTGCAGATGTGGCAACCGATGCACTTCATATAGTCGGTATCCACATAGCGACCAGTGGTGGACTCGTTCTTCTTCACCCGGAAAACCGCATCCTGGGGGCAGAAGATCACGCAGTTGTCGCATTCGAAACACATGCCGCAGCTCATGCAGCGCTTGGTTTCGTTAATCATCTGCTCATCGGTGTAGACATGCAGACGCTCATGGAAATGACCCAGCACCTCATCCGCGGTTGGCACATCTTCGGACCGCTTAATGCGCGGGGTAAAGCTGAAGTGACCCAGGAACAGGTCACTGGAGGGTATCACCTCCTGCTCAGAACGGTCCTCGTAGTTGTGAATAGCATATTTCGCCGCGGCGGTTCCGCGCAGGTCGCCCTCCTTGGGATCAAAGTGTTCCGGATCCAGACCCGCCTCGTGCAGTTTCTGCGCCAGATCGAAGTGGTGCACGTCGACCTTGGGCCGCTTGGCCTGCTCCTCGCTGTTGAGGTAGTGGTTGATACTGTCCGCCGCAACCGACGCCTGACCGATGGCAGTAGTCAGCAGGTGGGGCCGAATGATATCGCCGGCAACGAAATTACCCGCCTTTCCAGGCACCTGATAGAATTTGTCGGAATCGATTAGTCCGCGACCATTGTCCAGATCTTCCAGGCCACTCAGATCGCCCCCCTGGCCGATGGCAGCAACAATCAGATCCGCCTCCAGCACCCGTTCGGTCCCTTCGGTCGGGATCGGCTTCATGCCATCCATGGTGCAGTCACAGATCTTCAGGGCTTTGGCACGGCCATCCTCGCCTTTGATCACTTCCAGCGGCATGACGCCATCCAGAATGGTCACACCTTCAGTGGTGGCGTCAATGACCTCGTGCTCCGCCGCCATCATCTTGTCCTTGGTGAACAGGGAAGTCAGGGTCACTTCGGAACCCTGGGCCCTCGCCGCCATCGCGGTATCGTGGGCGACATAGCCGTCATGCACCACCAGCTCAGGACGATCGGTCGGATTCTCGGTTTGAACATGACCCAGACGCCGAGCCACCGAGACCACGTCGATAGAGGTATCGCCACCACCGATGCAGATCACCTTGTCGGCGGTCACCTTCATTCGCCCTTCGTTGAAGGCCTTGAGGAAGGCCACGCCGCTGACGCAGTTGGGCGTTCCCTCCCAACCGGGAACCGGCAGTCCGCGGCCGCTCCAGCAGCCCAGGGCCCAGAGAACGGCACCAAACTCCTGCTCCACCTCAGCCGCCGGAACGTCGCGACCGACGCGGGTGTTCATGCGGGTCTCCACCCCCATGGCGACAATGCGGTTGCACTCGTAATCAAGCTTGTCGCGGGGAATACGGTAGCCCGGGATACCGTAGCGCATCATGCCGCCGAGTTCCTCGTTTTCGTCGAACAGGGTCACCGCGTGACCCATGCGGCGCAGCTGGTAAGCCGCGGCCATACCGGCAGGACCACCGCCGATCACAGCGACCTTCTTGCCGGTGTCGGCCCCCGCCTGGAAGGTAAAACCCTTTTCGATTGCGGTGTCGCCAATATATTGCTCTACCGCGTTGATACCGACATAGTCTTCGACATCGTTGCGGTTACAGCCATCCTGGCAGGGCGCTGGGCAGACCCGGCCCATCATCGAGGGAAAAGGGTTGGCGTCGGTCGAGCGGCGGAACATATATTCGTCGCGCTCGATACCCTCGGGTGGCAACTCCTGACCACGGCCAATAGCCAGCCATCCGCGAATGTCTTCGCCCGACGGACAGCTGCCCTGACAGGGAGGGGTTTTATGGATGTAGGTCGGACACTTGTGAGAGGTGTCCTGGACAAAAATCTTTTCGCTCCAGTCGTCCCACTCGGTTTCCCCTTCCTCGTACCGACGGAAGTTCACATTGATTTTCATCTCTTCAGTAGGAGTCGCCATTCTCTTTGTCTCCTTAACCCAATTAATAGTTAACTTTATTTGTCATCCGCCAGCCTTTTGGCACAGACTGCCGGCTCGAATCTTTTCCCCAGCGGGCCTCTCCTTCGGCCGCTAAACCTCAACCTCCTCTGTCTCTTCCTCTTCATCCTCCCCGGTCTTCTGACCGGTCAGAATGATTGCACTGCTTACCAACTGATGGACGCTGACGATCTGATCCATATCCATCCCATAGTAAGGCAACATCTTGGTAAACTGGCTCTTGCAGATGGCACAGATGGCGGCCAAGTGGGTCACGCCCTCCTCTTCCATCACGTTCTTGAGGGCCGTCATCCTGGGCAGCGCACCCTTGACCCGAACCTCCATCAAGTCGTCAGTCAACAAGCCACCGCCACCGCCGCAGCAAAAGGTCTTTTCGCCGATGGTATCGTGGTGCATTTCGACGTAATTGTTGCAGACCGCCTTGATCACCGCCCGCGGATACTCCAGTTGACCGCCGGGCTTGGGCCCCATGCGCGTGGCACGCGCCACGTTGCAGGAATCATGAAAAGTGAGGGTCATATCGTCGTTGGCCGACTTGTCGATATTCAGATTGCCCTTCTGGAGCTGATCGTAGGTGAACTCCATAATGTGCTGCGGCACCGGGTAATCCGGATCCAGAAAATCAAACGGGCCGGCCAGGGTATTGAGGAAGGCGTAGGCCACCCGCCAGGCGTGCCCGCACTCACCGAATACGATCCGCTTGACGCCGAGATCGAGTGCCGCCTTGCGAATGCGCAGGGATATCCGCCGCATGTTTTCGTAGCTGCCGATGAACATCCCGAAGTTGGCAGCCTCCGAGGCATGGGAACTCAGGGTCCAACTGATGCCGGCCTCATGAAACACCTTGCCATAGCCAATCAGCCCGTCCACATGGGGTTCGGCAAAGAAATCCGCCGACGGAGTGACCAGCAGGATATCCGCCCCTTTTTGATCCAGGGGGTATTTGACCTCGACCCCGGTATCATCAAACACGTCCTCTTCCAGACCTTCCAGGGTATCTGCCAGCGCCGGCCCCGGAAGTCCAAGGTTGTTTCCGATCTTGAAGACCTTGGCGATAATCTCGTTGCAGTACTTCTGTCCGTAGCCGATGCTATCCAGGATCTCGCGCGCTGCCATAGAGATCTCGGCGGTGTCGATACCATAGGGGCAGAACACCGAACAGCGGCGACACTGGGAACACTGATGGTAGTAGCTGTACCACTCATCCAGGGTTTCGCGGGTCAGATCCTCGGCCCCTACCAGCTTGGGAAAGTATTTTCCGGCAAAGGTGAAGTAGCGGCGGTAGACCTTGCGCAGCAGATCCTGACGACCCACCGGCATGTTCTTGGGATCACTGGTGCCGAGGAAATAGTGACATTTGTCGGTACAGGCGCCGCATTTGACGCAGGCATCCAGGTAGACCTGGAGGGAGCGGAAGCGCTTACGCAGGTCGTCCAGCTTCTCCAGCGTCTTATCATGCCAGTCGTCGACCAGTTCGCCAGGAAAGTTCAGGTCCGTGTTGTGATCGGGCTTGGCCACAAACGGGCTGAGGTGTGCCATGACACCTTCAGCGATTGCCGGCACCTCCACGTATTCCTGGAGCTCCGGGACCTCAAAATTAGCCTTAGCCATGTAATAACCTCGTTGGCCTGGTACCGCTTAGTTCTGCTCTTGCTCTTCCATCGACTTCGCCCAGGGGGCGAGGTGACGCTTCTCCCGCGGGTTGTCGACCTGATTGCGGGAAGGGCTGAAAAAGATCCCCGGCACGTGCAGCAGTTTGCTGAACGGAAACAGGATCATCAGCACGGCGACCAATACCAGGTGGACAATCAGTGGCAGGTCTACCGGCAGTTCTCCGATACTGAAACCAACCAGACCGGTGAAGAACTGCTTTACCATAACGATGTCGGTGTGGACCACCAGTGTCATCATCAGGCCACTGAAACCGATAACCAAAAGCAGCATCAGCCACAGGTAGTCGGAGGGTGACGATATATAGCGCACCCGGTCGACAAAAACCCGGCGCAGAAACAACCCGACCAGCCCGACCACCATGGCAAGACCGGCGTACAGACCGAACGGCTGAATCAGTTCGATGGGAAGCCAGACGGGATCGATGAAGTAGCGCAGGTGGCGCAGCAGCACCACGAACAGTCCCAGATGAAACATCCAGCCGAAAATCCAGGTCCATTTGGTGCTCTTGAAAAGACTTTCGAAGAACACCACTTCACGAAACAGGCGTAAAACCACACCGGCTTCACTGACCGGGGCCGGAGTGGTGGGAATTTTTAACGGCGCAGGCGTCCTGGCGTATTGAATAACCTTTCTTGCTACGCCGACCACCAGTACCAGGGTCGCCACGACAAACAGTAACGCGATGAAAGACGACATGTTCCTGCAATCCTCTGTGGATTTTATCCTGGCTCCGGTACCAGACAGGTACCTCGCCGAATCCAGGCTTTACGTACGGGAGGGCGCTACAGGCCACCCTCCCGATCCGTTCTGATCGGCTTTAGATGCAGCCGGTCGGCTTCGGCAGGCCGGCAAAACGGCATGCCTGCTTACCAGGGCCGTAGGGGAACAGGGCATAGAGATACTTGCTGTTGCCCTTCTCTTTACCCAGTTTCTTACCAACCGCCTTGGTCAAAACGCGGACGGCAGGGGCGATCTGGTACTCTTCGTAGTACTCCCGCAAGAAGTTAATGATATCCCAGTGGTCATCGGTCAGCTCGAGATCGTCCTCTTTCGCCATCTCTGTCGCAATACCCGGCTCCCATTCGGCCAGGTTGACCAGATAGCCTTCCTCATCGGTTTCGAAGGTCTTGCCATTGACTTCTATAGCCATAATATTTTCTCCAAAAGTTCAGATAGTGAAAATTCAGTATTGTGGGTATCAGACCCAGGCCACCACTTTGTCGTACTCAGCAGCGAGGTCAACAAACTTGCCGTAATCTACGATCTCGAACCCATCGGTTACCCGGTCTTCAGTGAGTCCGCGCGCCTTCATATCCGGACCCAGTACAAAGAACTTCACACCCTGGGCGGACTTCACCTTCCCCTCTGCAGCAATGTTCTTCATTGCGGCATAAACCCCATCCTCGTAGAGCAGGACGGCGCTGCCTTCTAAAACATGCTCCATACAGCTGTCGAAGGAGCTCTTTTCGAAAGGCGATTTGTTTACAGTATGCAATTCACTCATGACAGCTCATTCCCCTCAGAAGCTGAAGACGACGTCCTGACCTTCGATGATCTTGGCCAGCTCGGCACGACTCACCACGCGGATAGAATCCTTCTCCGCCCAATCCTCGTCTTCGTCCTCCCAGGTCAGATGCATCAGATCGTCGATGGTCAGACCACGCTCGTCCAGCGACTCCTGCTCCACATAGAGCTGGTTGACATCATAATCGCCGAGGGCCGAATAAGTTGGTGAGAAATTTTTCATATCCAAATCGGACGTATCCTGACCCTTCACGATCTGGAATACACCGTCATCCACAAACGCCAGACTCACTTTCTGATCGAAGGCGGCACCAATCAGTACGACTTCCAATGACTCCCACGCATAGATAGTGCCATAGGGTGCACGGCGATTGAGGTACAGGAAATTTTTAATATCTTCGGACATTGTTTACTCTCCTGTGCTCAGTCGCCGAAAACCACCAGTCGCTCGGACTGGATGGCCGCTTCTACCAGTTGCCCCAGACCGGAAATCCGGAATCTGGGATGGATGTTGGTAGCGTCTTTACCATTACGCTCTGCCTCGCCGTCATCGACGACGCCACGACGCTGAGCAGCGGCCACACAGACCACCATATCCAGGTCGTGCTTTTCCGCCAGTTCGGCCCAGCGGTTCACGACATGCCGGTCATCCTGTGGCGGCGAGGTCAGGCGTGTGCTGTTGCCCACACCGTCGTGGTAGAAGAAGACGCGAAATATCTCATGCCCCTTCTCCAACGCATTCTTGGTAAACATATAGGCCGAATCAGATGCCTGATGCTGGTAAGGCCCTTCGTTGATTTGAATCGCAAATTTCATTTGCTATCCCTTATATCGAGCAGCCGAATCAGAAGCGGATGTGCGCAGAGGCGTTCAGATTGGCACGACCGCCACGCCAGTCATCAATGTGATACTTAGTGAAAGGCAGGCCGGTCTTTTCAAAGAACCGTGGCCAACCGATGCGTTCAGCCCACTCGCCAACGCGCTCGTAATCCTTGGCGTCCGCTTTGTACACACTCAATATCTGCTTGACGACGGCGGAAACCTCGGGCCAACGCGGCGGATTGTTGGGAACGCCGGAGGCGACCAGCTTGTGGAAGGTCGGCTTGGAGCGGGCATTGGAGTTCTTGCCACCCACCCAGATCGCAAACTTGGAATGTTCCGGATCGTTGATCTGCATCGGCGGACAGGGCGGAAAACATGCGCCGCAGCAGATGCATTTCTTCTCATCGACTTCCAGCGATGGCTTGCCGTTGACCATGGCAGGACGGATCGCAGCAACCGGACAACGGGCAACAACCGCCGGCCGTTCACAGACATTGGCTACCTGATCATGATTGATCTTCGGCGGCTTGGTGTGCTGAATGTTGATGGCGATATCACCTTGGCCGCCACAGTTGATCTGACAGCAGGAGGTGGTGATGTGCACACGGTTGGGCATCTCCTCTTTGGTGAATTCTTCGTACAGATCGTCCATCAATGCCTTGACGGCACCGGAGGCATCGGTACCCGGGATATCGCAGTGCAGCCAGCCCTGGGTGTGGGAGATCATCGAGACCGACGGGCCGGTTCCACCGATGGGAAAGCCCTCGGCAGTAAGCTTATCGATCAGGGGCTGAACCTTGGACTCTTCGGAGACCATGAACTCCATGTTGGAACGGATAGTGAATCGGACATAGCCTTCGGCAAATTCATCGGCGATATCCATCAGCTTACGGATGGTATAGAGATCCATCTGACGCTGGGTGCCAGCACGTACCGTCCAGATGTCGTCGCCACTCTTGGCCACGTGATGCAGGACACCGGGGCGGGGACGTTCGTGCCAGCTCCATGCGCCGTAGTTCTTTTTCAGCACCGGGTGCAGGTAGGATTCCATCTCCGGTACGCCACTCTCAATCGGCATGCGAGGTGCGTCAGCCATTTGTTACCTCCAAATTCTGTTCGATTTCTGAATCTGTTCTGCGAGTCGTCACGGTCCGTCACCCAGGTGACGGACCGCATCACGGGGCTTTTACTGCGCCGCCTGACGCTCGTTCCACTTGGCCGCTTCCTCATCCCAGTCGTCGGACCGGAAGTAGGGGTTCATGCGCGGCTGGTTGATCATGTTCGGATCGATCTCCAGGCCAACACCTTCCAGGAAGTTGGTCAGGCCGATGCGCTCGATCATCTCGCCGGTACGCTCGTGCTCCAGGGCGTTCTCGGCAAAAAAGTCCAGGATCTCGGTGGCCAACTCCTCCAGCCATTCGAAGTCCTCATCGGTCTCCAGCTTGTGGAAAGGCACAATCACAGTGCCCATCAGATCGCCGATCTTCAGGGTACGCTTGCCACCGCACAACAGGGTGATGCCCTTGTCGTCGCCCGGGGAGAGCGCCTTGGTCATTACGTTGATGCAGTGCATGCAGCGTACACAGGACGGGTTGTCTACCGCCAGGGTGTCGTCGTCATTCAGCGACAGCGCCTTGGTCGGGCAGCGGGTGATCACGTTGTCGATCACATACTTGCGGCCCTTGTCGGCCACAAACGCCTTGACCTCCGCCTGATCCACCTTCATGTCGTCACGCCAGGTGCCGATGGTGGCCAGGTCGGCCCGCTGCACCGAGTTCATGCAGTCGTTCGGGCAGCCCGATACCTTGTACTTGAACTTGTAGGGCAGGGCCGGACGGTGCATGTCGTCCAGCGCATTGTTCACCAGCATACGCATGGTGCGGCCCTCGTCCAGACAGGAGTTCTCGCAGCGCGCCGCGCCCACGCAAGACATACCGGTGCGAACCGCCGGACCGGCACCGCCGAGATCAAAACCCATCTCGTTGATCGCGTCGAAGGCGGGCTGGACATTATCGGTGCTGCAGCCCTGGAACATGATGTCGCCGGACTGGCCGTGGAAGGCGATCAGGCCGGAGCCGTACTTCTCCCAGATGTCGCAGAACTTGCGGATGGTGTTGGTGTCGTAGTGCATGCCCGGAGGCGGCATCACCCGCAGGGTATGGAATTCCGCCGCGGCGGGATAGATCGGCTTCTCGTTTGCGTCCTTCAGTTCGGTGAAGCGGGGAATGATCCCGCCACCGTAACCGATGACACCGACAGTGCCCCCCTTCCAGTAGCCCTTGCGGGTCTCGTAGGAGGTCTCCAGCTGCCCCAGCAGGTCGACCATCATATCGTTGTCGTTGGCCAGACGCTTGAGGCCGGTCACAAAGCTTGGCCATGGGCCACTCTCCAGCTGGTCCAGCATGGGTGTGTCATGCATCGGTTTTGCCATCAGTAGAATCTCCTATTGGTTTAAATCTTCGGGGTCCCGGGCTTACCGTTTCACCAAATACGGCTACTTCAGAATCTGTTGAAAGGCTCGCCTGAAGCCCTGGGTTCGCGAACCTTAAAATCGATCTCTAATCAAGGGGCGGATTCGACCACCCTGCTCCAAGCATTCGATGCATTTTAGAATCTCCTAATGCAGCACAATATCCCGCTAATGGGGGGGGTAGCAGGAAAGTAAATCTATCCATAAAGAGATATATTAATTAATTCAAATATATGAATTAACTACCTATGTATTTAGATATTCATCTTTACCAACAATAAGATACGATTACTTGTGAATTTGACGCATGAAAAATGATTTTCTGAAAACCATTGGCACACTTCCCTCGCTTTCCGATTTTAAACTTGCGCCGGACAGGGCGAATGAGGTTCAATAGTAAAAGCGCAGTATTTTACTAGGTAATTTTTCCGCCACTTCAAATGCCGGGAAAGAGACCGCAAATAGCGCAGCGCAAAACATGGGACGGGTATTCTATTATATTTGATGCAGGCTCGCCTTGTGATTGATGTAATTTGACAGTTAAGCGCACGGGGAATTAAGGCATGCTCTATCTCAGCGAGATTCTGATTCAGAATACCCAGGTGGGTTCCTTCGAGGAACTGCTGGAGGTGGTTAAAGAGAAATCCAAAACGGAGATTTTTTTTCGCATCGACGTAAAACCCCAATTTGAGGACACGCCACAGGACTGGGAAGATCGGCTCGAAGCGACCTTTACCTGAATGAGCAGACACTCAATCCAGTATCGGCTCAGCGGTCAATTTGAATCTCCGGTCGGTGCAGAGAAAACAATCCTCTCGGTGAATCCTCACAGAGGTACGAAGACAGGTTTTTGGGACAGTTAAAAGCAATGAAATATCTGCAGAGCGAGGCCTATTTAGGCAACAACGAGTGTTCCGGCGATGCAATCGAGCCCGCCAAGCTGGCGGTGCTGCGCATTGAAGAGTTGGAGAAACAGATCGATTCCCTGCCCCAAGACGCCCCCGCAAACGACCGGTTGCAGCTAGCCCTGGACCGCTGCTATACACTGCTCGAGCTGAACCGGTTTGAAGAGGCCTGGACGATTGCACGCGACGCCCTGGATCAAGCGCTGGAGGATGAACTCTGGCTGCGCGGGGTCGAAGCCTGCGACATCATGTTCCAAAGCGACCAAGCGGATTCCGTCAAGGCGCTGGCCCACGGAATCTGGCTGGGTGTGACCTTCCCGGTGGACCCGGAACTCAGTGTCGCCATGCTGCAGCATCTGGTGGATGAGAGCCCGGAGCGATCCGATGGAGCGGCTGTCGCCGCAGCCACCGCCTGCTATCTGGTTGACCTCCGTGCCGAGGGCAAACAGCGGGAAGATCTATTGTTTTTCACCAATCAGATCCTGGGCCAGGTAGCTCGCACGCACAGCCAGGTGGAGGAACAGGAGATTTTCGATTTCTGGGTCAAGCAACTGGAACTGGATGAACCGCAGAAATTCCTGCCCCGCCTGTCCAGGGTGCTGGAACTTTTGATTGGTGACCCCTGGTGGTTCGACCGGGATGAACTGCGAGACAAAATTCCGTCTTGAGCGCAGGATTAGGAACCCAGATATTCAGTAACCAGCAGCAAACATTAACGGAGTTGTTTTAATAGCGATGTACTGGCAGGAAGACACAAACAAGAATCAGTTTGTAATACCGGATAATGTAGTGGATCTGACGTTCAGCATCCGCTGCGCCACCCTGCCCGTGGATCATGCCTGGGAACTATCTGACCAGATCAGACAGGTGCTCCCCTGGTTCGATCAGGAGGCTTTGGCAGGCTTGCATATCATCCATGGCGCGGACTCAGGGAACGGCTGGGAGCGACCGCAGGGTGCTGACGAACTGCTCCAGCTCTCCCGCAGGACCAAACTGACGCTGCGACTACCCCGCCATCGGATCGAAGACGCCGCCGTCCTCTCGGGAAAGGTTTTAACGGTGGGCGGGCACCGGCTGGAGGTTGGGGATCACAAGTCCCGGCTGTTGAGCATGACTAACACCCTCTACAGCCGCTATCTGGCAACCCGCCCGGAATGGGACGAGGATGAGTTCATGGCATGGGCGATCGGTGAACTGAAGGCGCTGAATCTCCGATTTAAAAAGGTGCTTTGCGGCAGAAGTTATACAATCACCATGCCAGAGGGCCCGATCCCCACCAAGAGCCTGATGGTGGCTGATCTTCCCCACGAAGATGCGGTCACGCTACAGGAACAGGGCATCGGACCACTGCGCTCGATGGGTTTGGGGCTGTTCCTCCCGCAAAAAAGTTTCTAATAGACTGCGTTCCATTTTCCAGCAGTCCGTTTTAATATATTATCTTTTTCTAAGTTCCTTCTTTGGGCCGCTGTTGATCCTACTGCCTGATCAAAAAGCGCTATCTGCGGCCCGGAAGGTTTTGTTCCAGAAGGAGAGTCCAATGTCATACGAAGTGAACGGCAAAACCATCGCGACCAACGCCAACGGCTATCTTGAAGACCAGGCGGACTGGAGCGAAGACGTGGCCAATATTATTGCCGAAGCAGAGGGGATCACCCTGTCCGAGAAGGCCTGGGAGGTTATCAACTTTCTGCGCGACGAGTACTTCAACAACAGTGGCAATCAGCCCAACGAACGCAACATGGTGAAACACTTCAAGGGAGTCTGGACCGATCTGGACAAGGTGGACGCCAAGGCACTCTATGTCCACTTCCCCATGGGTCCGGCCAAACAAGCCGGCAAGATCGCTGGCTTGCCAGAGACCAAGCGTAAAGGCGGTTATTGATTTCAGGGTTTCCCCGGGATCGATGATCCGCGAGCGCAAGGCCTTACTCCTTGCGACAGGTCTGGCCGGTGGGGTCCTGCCCCACCGGCATCCACCGAGTATCGGTCCTGGGCCTGATCATACGTCCGACCACATCCGAACCAGGTTGGCGAAAGACTTGTCGACCAGCCCCGTGGTCCGTTCCTTCGGCGCGTCCCGCAGCAATTGCTCCCGGGCCTGATTGAGTTCGTAGAGCAGTTCCCGCCTGGCCGGATCACGCACGTGACTCTGCATCCATGCCAGGGCCACCAGCCTTTCGCCGCCGGTTACTTCCGCCACCCGATGCAGGCTGGACGAAGGATAGATCACGGCATCACCTGCAGCCAGCTTGACCTCCCGGGTACCAAAGGAGGTCCGAATCACCAGTTCACCGCCCTCGTAACTCTCCGGCTCACGCAGAAACAGGGTCATCGAGACATCGGTGCGAAAGCGCGGACCGCTCTTGCCCATAATCGGGTCGTCCACGTGATCACCATAGGTCATACCAGGCTGGTAGCGGGCAAAAATGGGGTCTGCCATCCGGTATGGAAGCACCGCACTGTTGAATGTCTCGTTATGCGCCAGGCTGGAGACCAGGATCCGAATCAGTAGCTCCATCCGTTTCGGCTCCTGTTTCATCTCTTCGTTGTGCTTTACCCGGCGCGCTGCCATACCCGCGGTCAGCTTACCGTCTACGAATTCCGCATCGGCCAGGATCTGGTTTATCTTTTCCAACTGGGCCGGATTCAATACCCCAGGGATTTCCAACAACATTTTTCCGCTACCTCCCGCCCTTGCCTTTACCCTTTTTTAGATTCGTATTGCCCGAGAGAGTACCCGGCGCCAAAAAAAAAGATGGAAATGCTAACGACTGGCCGCTTCCAGCACTTCAACCAGTTGCTGCGGGTCGATGGGATAGTCGAGGGCCGCAAAAACCGGATACCGCACCTCCATCTTCCGCAACCGGGGCCGATGATCCTTGTCGATAAAAACCAGCACCTTTGCCGCCGGCGCATAACGCTGCAGGCTGGCCATCAGCGACTCCAGATTGCCCATCCGGTCGCGCAGGTCAGGATCAAAATGGAACTCCGCCACTACCAGGGCCGGCTGGTTCCTCTTCAGCCAAGACTGTGCCTTACGGATCGAATAGGACTTCTCTACCTGGTAACCCTTGCTCTGATAAACGGAGGTGAAATCCGGAT
The DNA here is from genome assembly GCA_963820955.1 of uncultured Gammaproteobacteria bacterium. GTDB lineage: Bacteria > Pseudomonadota > Gammaproteobacteria > Chromatiales > Chromatiaceae. The sequence goes on from CAWGCA010000020.1 coordinate 44,712, forward strand.
ATCCCCCCATCTCAATGATGGCCAACAGCTTTGATTCTGGCATTTTTTCCTGCCCGGATATGGTTCAAATACAGTATAGTGAACTGGTCGCCACCCACGTTCATCCTAACCACCTGGAGATAGATGGCCAGCCATTGACGTGAATGAACCACCAGAGTCTATTCTGATCGCGGTTGATTCAGGCTCAAATGCGGCTCGTCAACTTAATCTCGGTAAGGCAAATCAGAAGTAGAGTATGACATGGAACTCAACATCATCGTCGACGACTATTCCATGAACCTCAACCTGCCGGATGAGTTTTTGACCTCCTCGCAGGATGCCTTCGACCGTCTTGATGCCAACCTGGGGCAAGGGGTTCAGATGGGTCGGACTTGGGTATCCGATCCCGACCGCAGGCAACGCTGCCAGATCGCAGCCGATAAACTGCTGACCGCACTGGAGACCGACAACGAAGGTCTCGCCATGTTAAGCGCCGGCTATATTGTCAGTCGTCTGCCTGGTATACAGCGGATAAGGATAGACAACTCCGGTGAGATAAGCGGGACCGAATTCGAGTAGTCATCAGGGCACCTCGAAAAATTCGAGGTGCTCGTGTGGTGCAGGGACGCACCACTATTTTCGCGCACGTAAGCGCATGAAAATGAAGGCGATCGGAAATCGCGCTTTTCGGTCGCCGTATCGAAAAATTCCATGGAAGGAATTTTTCGAAGTACCCAATTAGACTGCCAATCCGGTTGCAGCGCGCTCTTTTTCACAGATCGAACCAGTTCAGAGCGCGCACTCTTGCATCAGGGCCCTAATGGGAGCAGCGGCCGCGCCACCATGTTCGCTGTGCAGTGCCAGCATCTCTGCGGCAACCGATTCCCAATGGTGCTTGCCCCGATCCGCCGTCTCACGGATTGCCTGCGGATCTCCACTCGCCAGCCATTGGTCGTAGGCAGAGCGCAGCTGAGGGAAGAGTTCACGGCGCATGGCGCTCAGGTTCCCGATAAAAAAATGGATGGAATGAGGTCTTTGCATGTCAATCAGCGAAGGCAGAGTCACCATGCAGTCTGCCAGGTGATCCCTCACCGCCCGGGCCGCCAGCTCCGCGGGTGTATGACTCAAGTCCCGCAGCATCTCGTTCCACTGCGCCCCAAGCAATGCACCGGCACCACACTCTCCCTGCTCGTGGAGTAATACCAGATCCAACTCACTGTCGGTCATCATTTCCAGCGAACCTTCCAGGTCCCGCTCGAAGTCGTAGCAGGAAAAGGCCCTTCCCATGGCGTTGTCCGGACGATTCCAACGCCAGCTCTCCAGTTTTTCCCAGAGCATGCGGCGCAGTGACTCCCGCCGGATGAAGATCACATCGTCTCTGCTCATGGCCGGAGGTGCCGTCAGATCCCGCGCCAGTTCGCGACCGGATACCAGCAGAGAGAAGCCCTCGCGATGCTCCCAGTGCTGCAGTTCTCCGAGAAAAAAGTGTGGCCTGCCGGAATTTCCAACGCCACCACTGTAGACCAGTCCATAGCCGTACAAGGCCTGGTTGACGGACTCAGCGTCAAACGGATCGTACTCCCGTCCATCGATCTGGAGCGGCGCAAACTCGGACTCTCCCAGCTCCGCCCACAGGTTCTCCCGATCGCTCAACCAATCGCCCACGTCACCCTGAGGAAGCGTATCGGAAAAGCCCAGCCCCCTCTCCCAGCGGAAAAATTCCCGCATCTTCATTAAATAGGTGCAGAGGCCGTACTCGGAGCCGTGCCGGGCATCCGAGATATGACAATTGTGCTGCACCCTATCACGAAGTTTGTTGAGTCTTTCTGCCTGCACGTCTTTAACCGCTTGCAGCCCGGGGTTTCACCCCCGGCCTTTTCCCAGTAAAATTATCTGTTATTCGACATTAGCACGCCTCGCAGGCCATGCCAATCCTGGCAACCCCGGAGGCCTTTGGAGATTTATTGTGGCAGTACGCATCAAAAGCCAATGGTATAACGAAGACGCGGAACGCTCTTTGGAAGAGATCGCCGGGGCCATCGCCTTCAACGGGTGGAAGATCGCCATCGACAAGGCCATCGGCTTACATGGCGAGCGCTATATCTACGAGACAGACCTGCAGCGCCTGACAGTCATAGCTGAGTACCTGATCTTCGAGATTCAGCTGGTGGATCGCTTGACCCACGAAACGCTGGAAGATGAGGCCCGGCGCAGCCTTATCACAGCGCTTGCCATGCGCCTTGGGGACCACATGCAGGAGAACAGTACCGACCTGATGGGCGCTGGCGACTATCGGGCCGAATTCATCTCGCGGCTCAATGAGCGTTCAACGGACTACGCTGCACTCGGGTTCAGTGCAGAGGGGCCGAGCTACCCCTTTCTACGCCATCTCGGATTTGAGATCCAGCAGGTGATGGGGGCGAGCCAGGAGAACCGCTGGGTAATCGACCAGGTAATGGACAAGGATGCACCTGACGTTTACAAACAAATCAAGCGTATCGTACGAAACCTTTTTATGTAAAAGTGGCAACCGTCCTCAGGTTTGCTGATATGGAGTTGTAATGCGTCCCGCCCAGTTGTTTATCATCCTGGAACGCGAGTTCACCAGTACCCACCAAGGCTACCACACCCCGGTCATGTTATGGGGTCCACCCGGTGTCGGAAAATCCCAGATGGTGGCGCAGATCGCTGCCTCACACGGGGTGCCGGTCATCGATATCCGTCTGTCACAAATGGAACCCAGCGATCTGCGGGGTATCCCCTTCCGATCCGATGACCGGGTCGAATGGGCTATTCCTGCTCTGCTGCCGGATGCCAAACGGCACGGTTCCGAGGGGATTCTGTTCCTGGACGAGATCACCTCAGCGCCACCGGCAGTTTCGGCGGCGGCCTACCAGTTGATCCTGGATCGTCGACTCGGCGAGTACAAGGTACCTGACAACTGGGCCATCTTCGCCGCCGGCAACCGCCAAGGAGACCGAGGGGTAACCTATACCATGCCGGCGCCCCTGGCCAACCGCTTCTCCCATTTCGAATTCGAGACCAATCTGGACGATTGGGTGTTATGGGCTTATCGCAACGGCATTGATGAACGGGTCATTGCCTTTCTCCGCTTTCGGCCGGAACTGTTATTCGATTTTGACCCGGCCCACAACCCGATCGCCTTCCCCTCGCCCCGTTCCTGGGAATTCGCCCACCGGGGACTACAGAAGTTCGCCGGTCACCCGCAACTGCTGCAGGGGACACTGCAGGCCTGTGTCGGTCCCGCCGCGGGCGTGGAGCTTCATGCCTTTGTTAACAGTCTGGACCAGATGCCGGACCTGGATGGGATTGTCGCCGGCGAGGAAGTCACGGTGCCGGAAGAGATCGACCTGCAGTATGCCGTCGCTGCGGCCTTGGTGGGGCGGGCAATCCGGGCGGACGGGACTCCGAACCAGGGGGAGATCATTGGCAATATTCTGGCGTATGCCGGCCGCTTCCCCCAGCGGGAGATGGGCGTCATGCTGGTGTCAGATATGCACCGGGCGATCGGCAGCGCTGTATTCGAGGTCCCCCAATTCGCGGATTGGGCCCAGGCCATCTCGGATGTCATGCTGTTCGAGTGAACATTCGTCGAGCCTTTGCCTGTAGTCCTCTGCCTGAACAATTTGAAACCTGACAAGACATTGAGCCCAGACCCCATCGAAACCAAACTGGCCGCGGCGCGTACCCGGCTGATCCTCGACAAACCCTTTCTGGGTGCGCTGGTGTTACGGCTGCCAATGGAACCGGCTGATCCAAACTGGTGCCCCACTACTGCAACGGACGCCCGAAAGTTCTATTTCAACCCGGCGTACGTGGACGCCCTGACCCTGGATGAGACCCAGTTCGTCCTGGCCCACGAGGCACTGCACTGCGCCCTGTCCCATTTTGCCCGCCGCCGGCATCGTATCCGTCATCGCTGGGATCTGGCTTGCGACTTCGCCATCAATCCATTGCTGGTGGACGACGGCCTGACAGCACCTACCGGCAGCCTGCTGCTGGAGCAGTTTCGAGGGATGACAGCGGAAGAGATCTACCCGATGCTCGACGAATTCGAGGATCAGGAGACCCTGGACAACCATGCCTATGATCAGGACAAGCAGCAGGGCGGATCCGGCAAGACTGAACGGGATCTCTCTCAGAGCAAAGACTCATTACCGCCCAATCAGGACATTTCGCCGCAGGGTAATCAGCCCGATACGTCGGAGCCCGAATCCGGCGGCAGTCAGGCATCCCAACCTCAACCCCTGAGCCCGGACGAGCAAGAGACTCTCAGCATTCAGTGGCAGCAGCGCATGGCCGGGGCGGCCCAACAGGCGATGCAAGCGGGGAAACTTGGCGGCTCCCTGGCCCGCATGATCGACCACCTGCTGCAACCTCAGCTGCCCTGGCGCATGTTGCTGGCACGCTACCTGTCATCCAGCGCGAGGGATGACTATAGTTATATGCGCCCCTCCCGCCGGGAGGGAGATTTCATCCTGCCCAGCCTGCGCAGCCACCAGATAGACTTGGTGGTCGCCCTCGACACCAGTGCCTCCATTGGGGATAATGAGTTCGAAGAGTTTGTGGCGGAAATCAACGCCTTAAAAGGCCAAATGCGGGCCCGCGTAACCCTTCTGGCATGTGATTCCGAACTCTCTGGTAGTGGGCCCTGGGTGTATGAGCCGTGGGAAAATTTCTCGCTTCCAGCAGAACTCAAAGGCGGTGGCGGCACCAGTTTCGTACCGGTGTTCCAGTGGGTCGAAAAGCAAGGCCTACAGCCGGAAACGCTGGTGTACTTCACCGACGCAGAGGGCGAGTTCCCCAATGCACAACCACCTTATCCAGTGCTCTGGTTGGTAAAGGGCAAACTTCAGGTCCCCTGGGGACAACGCATTCAGCTGAACTGAATCGTAACCAAATTCCACTTTAGGCGCTTGCCAAGCCATGACGAAAATGCGTTACCACCCCTTGATTCCCGCCGCCGGCAGCTTGCCGGTCTTATTACTGCTGCTCCTGCTGGGGCTGACTCCCGCCGGCCATAGCCAGGGATTCAACCTTCCAGAAATGGGAGACCCCTCCGGGAATCTGCTCTCACCCGCCGAGGACAAGCGACTCGGTCAGGCATTCATGCGCAGCGTCAACCGCTCCATGAAGGTTATTACCACTCCGCTGCTGACCGCCTATATCCAGTCACTGGGAGACCGCCTGGTGGAATACAGCAACATGCCGGGGCGCTCTTTCCATTTCTTTCTGGTAGACGACCCCACGGTGAATGCCTTTGCCGGTCCCGGGGGATTCATCGGTGTGAATACCGGCCTGATCACCACCAGTCAGTCGGAAAGCGAGCTCGCTTCGGTGGTGTCCCATGAAATTGCCCACGTCACACAGAACCACCTGGTGAGGACCTTCAACGCGGTACGGCAGGTGAGCCTGCCGGCGACGGCCCTGGCGATCGCCGCAGTGGTATTGGGTGCCGCCACCGACAACATGGAGGCCGGTCTGGGCGCCGCCACCGCAGTACAGGCCGGGGTGGCCCAGCGCCAGATCAATTTTACCCGTGCCCACGAAGAGGAAGCGGACAGCCTGGGGATTCAGACCCTGGCGGCCGCCGGCTTCGATCCCCAGGCCATGCCCACCTTCTTTGAGCGTCTGGGCGAGTCATCGCGTCTCTATGACAGCGGCCAACTACCTGAGTTTCTGCGTACCCATCCGATCACCAGCAACCGTATCGCCGAAGCCAGGTCCAGGGCCGACCAGTATCCCTATCGGCAGCGAGCTGACAGCTTGAACTATTACCTGCTCAAGGCCACCTTGAAGGCGCTGAGTTTCAAGAGCTCCAAGCAGGGAGTCATCCATTTTCGCGATACCCTGAGCACCCGTCGCTTCCGTAACGAGGAGGGGCAGCGTTACGGTTACGCGTTGTCACTAATCGGTAACCGGCAATACAAAGAGGCACAGGAACAGTTGGATGTGCTGCTGAAAAAACGCCCGGATCAGATCGCCTACATCGTCGCCCAAGCCCTGCTGTTTAAGGATTCCAAGCGCCCAGAGCAGGCGCTCAAGGTAACCCGTGAGGGACTTGAACTACATCCGGGCAACTATCCGCTGTCGGTCTTCTACGCCCAGTTGCTGTTGGATCAGGGAAAGGCAAAAGAGGCGCTGAAACTACTGGAGAAACAGCTGGCGGGCCGCGCGCAGGATCAAACGCTCTTCGAACTGCTCGCCCAGGCGGCCGGGGACAGCGGCAATGAAAGCCTGGGGCATCAGTATCTGGCCGAATACTACTATCTCTCAGGTGCCCTGGAACCGGCGATTCAACAACTGGAGATCGCCCTGCGTGACGACTCAGCCAACGACTTCCGGCTAGCGAAGCTGACGGCTAGATTGCAGGAAATGAAAGAAGAGCTGGCCGAGATTAAAAAGCGAAAATCCTGATCTTTCAGGGCATCCTTGCCTGCCCTCGTCAGCGTTTTCAACCCTGTGTTCTGGCTGGGGCCCGACTATCCTCCACCGCACCTGATTCGGGTGGGGCGCCCTCCTCTGGAGCGCCTTCCAGACCATCTTCCAGTGACATCAATTCATCAAGGGTGTCATAGTCTATACCCAATTCAGTCTGCACGGCTGTTGCCAACTCTTGTTCCGCGGCATCGCCCTCCCCCTCCGCGGGTGGCGACTCTGCGACTTCGGTTGCCCAAGCCTCTCCGCTTTCCTCCGGTAGCTGCTGAACCGACTCGAATTCCAACGTATCGTCTAGTGCGGTGCTATCCCCACTGGAGCGCTCCACCTCACCAGCGGTTTCCTCGGTCCCTGACTCGCCAGCTGTGACTGCTGGTTCAGCCGGCGACTGATCAGGTCCGGTCGCCGCGGCGATCGCCTCAGCCCGAAACATCTCCAACATCTTCTCTTTGTCCAGCTCTTCACCGGTCCCCCCGGCATACATGGATGAGTATTCGCTGAGCATGCGCCCCAGGGTATCCATACTGATAGCCAACTCCTGGGACAGGCGCCCGTTTTCCTCCTGCAGGCGTTTCAACTCCGCTGACTGATCTTCGTCTTCCCGGGGCACTGTCACTCCCGTACCCTGGGTCAGTTCCAGACTGCGGTAGGGTTCCGTAGCGCCCTCAAAGGCGATATGCAGGGTCGCCAGCGCGTCTGCATCGCGCTTCAGATAGAGGTTGATCAATCGCTGGTAGAAAATCTTCTCCTGCCGGTTGATGTTTTTGACCAACCCTTCCAGTGCCCGGCCCGCCATGCCGTATTTATGCTGCACGATATTCTCGGTCTCTGCCGAACGCTTTGCCTCGCCGTCTTTAATGCGTGTTATGAGACGCAGGGCGGCGCAGCGGTCGCGTCTCTTGCGGATTACGGCAAACGCAACCATCAATATGGAGAGCAGGGTGGTCACCACCAGCAATTCGCCCAACGACAACAACAGCAGCGAATCAATCTTCGTCACCGGGCAGATCCTCCGTTTCGTCATCCAACAGCACGATGTTATCTCTGGCGCGCCGCCGGCGTATCACCCAGTATCCGGCAGCGACCAGAATCAGGGCGACCAGATTGCCCGCAGCAAAGATCATTGCGTCCATGACCCAGTCCGAGGATGCCTGTTCGGGAGCGGATGGCTCCGCCGCTTCCAGCTCCACGGTTTCAGGCTCTAAAACAGCCTCTGCCACCGGCTGGGCTGGCGCGGCGCCACTGATCGCGATGGGCTCGAGGTCCAACGCAAGCTGCCTGCCGGACAGCGTCGTCGCGGAAAGCCGAATCCCCAGAGTCCATTCTCCCGACAGTTCACCTTGATCGACCTGCGTCTCCCAGACACTCCCATCCTCCGACGGCTGCAGCAACACAGGCACCGTATCATGACCGGACGCGACCAGGCCGGCGTCTAGCACAACCGAGCGGGGGTCCAGTGCCTCGCTATCCGGCGTTAATTGCACCGTGACAAATCCGCTATCCTGGTCACGAATGACGGCCACAGAAACCGGCGAAAGCAACTCGAATCTCTGGTGCTCCTGCCGCTGAAAAGTCCTGCCTTCCGCGTTGACGATCAGCTCCGCCCTACCCGCCTGCAGCCCCTCTCCGATCAACAGGCTGAAGATGCCATCCCCGCTCTCCACATCCTCACCCTGCCCATCATCGAAAACTGGACGAGGTTCCCCCGGTCCGCCGGCATCCTGCTGTTCGGCTTTCACATTGACCACGTCCAGAAAAGCCTGTTCGATAATCTTTTCACCCTGATTGGAGAAGTGAACAAACAGTGGGACGCGCTCGCCCATCAGCATCCTGGCGGGCAATTCTGAAGTCATCATTTTCAAGTCCGTGACAACCATTACACGGTTGTCCGGATCCATCGCCGCCTCTATCTGCCACTCCCCCGCCCGGGGATCTGAGATAGTCATCAGGTCGTAACCCTCGTCCCGGTGCCAGCGAACATTGGCCGGGGGATTCTTGAAGTCGAACTGTTTGCCTTCCGGGGTGGTTATCCGTGTCGGCGTGGCCTCGCCACTGCGGAATACCAGCAGCGTGGCCTCCTGGATACTGTCATCGATCTGAAATCGATTACCTTTCAATGGCACGGTGTCAGGCCGTCCCACCTTCTCGAAGATACGCAGGAATATCCGCTGCAGCTGACTCGCGTCATTGACCTGCTCGTACCAGCCGTTGGTTTCGCTGGACAGGGTCTTCATCAACTCGTGATCCGCGCGCTCGGAAAGTGCAATGGTGTACACCCCGGCCTGATATTCCTTCAACCTGGGTAGCAGCTGCTCCAGGATGCGTTTCCGCGAAGCCGTGTTCTCTGCCGGATTCTTGGAAATATCCACCATGCCGTCAGTCAACAGGACCAGATGTCGCCGATACCTCTTGCTCACCCCTTCCCAGTCAGCGATGGAGCGTCTTATGGCATCTTCGATATTGGTAAAAAGTCCCCGGGAATGAATCTCGCCGGCCCCTTTCCGTGCCTTTTCCCTCCATGCCTCATCTACCTTGCCAAGCGGCACCTGCATATTGACATACTGGCCGAAGGTCCAGACACCAGCCCGGGTGTTCGGTGGCAACAACCCCACCAGCAGCCTGAGTGCAGGCCGCCGAAGATTGTCAGGGTCGTTCGTTTTCATACTGCCGGACACGTCGATCAGCACCCGGGTGTCAGCTGTGCCCTGGTGGGCCTGATCGCCGTACACCGGGCCGGCCAGAAAGCAAGCCAGGAGCAAGAACCAACGCGGGACCAAAAACACGATACTTCGATGGGTACTTATCATCCGCTCCAATCGCCTGCCTATCTTCTTTTTTTGGAAACCCTTGATTCGGTAACGGCAAATCCGGTCATAGACTTAAGGAATCCAAGGCGTGAGCTAAATCGACCGCTCGAAATACGTTAACAGAACAAACAAAATTCTATTTGCATTTATATAAATTTAATTTATATATACTCGGGAAGGGTGTAGAGAAAGCGCTGACCCGGATCAATGCCTTCACACAGAAGAATGGGTGGGTCAGCACTCCGATGAACTTCGGATACCCCTAACAGAGCCCCTTATTCACACCAGGATATTCGGATTGTTTTTTAGAGGAAGGTAGCGATGAGTGAAGCCGAACCGATAGGACTGACAGCCCAGCAGAGTTGGCAGATGACCCAGGATGACACCCGTGCTGTCCTGGTGGACATACGCTCGAGTATGGAATTTCTATTCGTGGGTCATCCGAAAGGGTCTGTGCATGTACCCTGGATCGACGAACCCGACTGGGTAGAAAACCCCGACTTCGTCACCGACATCCGCAAACTCCTGCTGGGGGGGGCGGTCTGCATCGTGGACGAAGGATGCGCCCCGGTGATTCTGATCTGCCGCAGCGGCAAACGTTCCCTGGAAGCGGGCAAGGCACTGCTCCAGGCCGGGTTCACCCGGGTGTTTCACGTGCATGAAGGGTTTGAGGGTGAACTCGATGATGACCATCACCGCAGCAGCGTCAATGGCTGGCGTTTCCAGAACCTGCCATGGGAGCAGTGTTAGCCATTTTTTTCGACGAACGGTCTGCAACGGAAATCCCTGGCCCAGGACCCGGCGGGTTGAATGCTTTGTTGCCCGGTGCCAACATGCACCTTTCCATTGCCCGATATGAGACGCCCATGAGCATTACTTTCAACACGCCGGCGGATGCAGAAGACGCCTACTATGACGCCATCGACGAATGTGATCTGGAGAAAATGATGTCGGCCTGGGATGACTCACCGCAGGCGGGCTGCCTACTGCCGATGCAGGCCTTTCAGTATGGCAAGCAGACTATTCGTGAGCTGTGGAAAACCCTGCTGGATCCTGCGCGGCGGGTGGACATCACTGTCAACCACCTGCAGTGGATCGAACATGGCGACATCGCCATTCACCTGTTGGAAGAGATGGTTTCCCCGGTGGGAACCGAAGAACGCCAGCCGCCGATCTACGCAACCAATGTGTTCCGGCGCTCAGAAGATGGCTGGAGACTGCTGCTGCATGTCAATTCGCCTTCTCCACCACCCCCTGGATTGATGCCCCCGGGTTTCGCGGGGTGAGGACCGGAGCCCACGGATTAACCCGATTCGCCAATCCTGTTCGCAGCTAACAACCCGCTCTCCAGCTCCGGCAGATCATCGATCTCCACCTTTTCGATCTGATCGAAACGGGTGGTGATCTTGCGCGCCGAAACACTCACTTCGTTCACATCTTTGTGTGCCTGCCCTATATGGCGGGCGAGACGCTCCATGCGCTGTTGAAAGCGGCTGAAATCCTTGGACAGGAGATTCAGATGCTGCTGTATCACGTTTACCTGTTCGCGCGTCGCCGCATCCTTGAGCACTGCCCGAGCGGTAGTCAGGATCGCCATCATGGTAGTGGGTGAGACAAGCCAGACACGTTGCCGGTAGGACTCTTCCACCAGTTCCGGGTGGTGGGCGTGGATCTCGGAAAACACCGACTCGGCCGGAATGAACATCATGGCACCGTCAGAGGTTTCGCCTGGTATGATGTATTTTCCGGCAATGTCGTTGATATGCTTGCGAATATCGCGACGAAACTGGGCAGCCGCCCGGGCCCGCTCGGTTTCGACCTGCTCACCGTCCGTCATCCGCTGATAACTCTCCAGCGGGAACTTGGCATCGATAGAGATGCTACCGGTCGGTTCCGGCAGAAACAGCATGCAGTCGACCCGACTCCCGTTGCTCAGAGTATGCTGCAGAGAAAAATTGTTTTCCGGCATTAAATTGCGTACCAGGGCATTGAGCTGCACCTCACCGAAGGCACCCCGCGAGCGTTTGTCGGACAACACCTCCTGCAGGCTGATCACATTGCTGGACAATTCGGTGATTCGCTTCTGCGCCTCGTCGATCCGGGTCAAATGCTGCAGCACCCGGCTAAAAGTCTGAGTCGTCTTCTCAAATCCCTCGCTGAGCCGCCGCTCCACCTGTCCACCAATCTCCTTCAATCGCAGATCGGTGGACTCGGTAAGTCCATCCACACGGCGGCCCAGTTCCTCGGCATTGCGACCCAGCCCCTCCAGCAGCTGTCGCGATATACCCTCGATACCCCGAGCCAACCCCTCCTGCTGGCTCAGGCGACCCTCAGCCAAGGTGGTGGCCAGGGTCTGCTGCAGCCCATCGAAACGCTCCACCAAATCGGTGCGCAGATGCCCCGCATCTTCCACGATATCCCTCTGCATCTCACCGAAGCGCCTTTCCAGGGCCTGGTAGAGACGCGAGACCTGGACCAACAGCCGCCGCTGCAACTCCTGTATCTCCTCACGACGTGCTTCGCGTTCCTGTGCCATCTCGCGCAACAGGATCCGCTCCTGGTTCCGCACCAGTTCCTCCAGTCGTTCGAATCCGTAAACCGAATACTCCCGCTGTTCTTCCAACAGTCGTAGAACCCGGGACTGGCGAAACCAGAAGGCCGTGCCGCTCAACAACAGCAGCACCAGAGAGGACACTATGATAAAGGTGTAACCGGACAGGTACTCAATCATATATGGCCATGATAACTCTTTATCTTTTACTATGTTAGACCATTTTTTTAATATTATTATCATATACAAGGCTCAATCGGTGAGCCCGTACTTGAATCTGCTGTCCGCTGGCGTACACTTGCGCGGCTTTATCTGCTTAGCGAGTGGTAAACCCGTTTTGGGGTCTGTTGACACTATGCGCATACACCTGAAGACCCTTGGCTGCCGTCTGAACGAAGCGGAGGTGGAAACCTGGTCCCGCGACTTCCAGGCCCTCGGCCATCAGATAATCAACGATCCCACCATTGCCGATCTGGTGGTGGTCAACACCTGCGCGGTTACTGCCGAGGCGGTTCGGAAATCCCGTAAACTGATGCACCGGGCTCACCGGGATAACCCCGCCGCCAAACTGGTGGTGAGCGGCTGTTCCGCGTCACTCGACCCAGGGGAGACCACTCGAACCATGGGCGTCGATCTGGTAGTCGACAACCGGGACAAAGACCGGTTGGTGGAGATCGCCAGCCGGGAACTGGATCTGCATACCCTGCCTGAACGCGCCACGCTCCCCGCTGAGCATAGTCTGCTAAGCCGAGGCAGGCAGCGTGCCTTCGTCAAGATCCAGGACGGCTGCCGCTACCAGTGCACCTTCTGTATCGTCACTATTGCCAGAGGTGATGAGCGTAGTCGTCCGGTAAACGATATCATCACTGAAATCAACAGGCTCCATCGCCAGGGTATTCAGGAGGTGGTGCTGAGCGGCGTACACATTGGTGGCTACGGCAGCGACTGCGGTAGCAGCCTGGCGCAACTGGTGAGCCAAATTCTGGCTGCAACCGATGTCCCAAGACTGCGTCTGGGTGCTGTCGAGCCTTGGGACCTGACGAAGGATTTCTGGTCCTTGTTCGCTGATTCCCGTTTCATGCCCCATCTCCACCTGCCACTGCAAAGCGGTTCGGACACTGTCCTTCGCAGAATGGCAAGGCGCTGCAAGCGCAGCGAATTCGAACAACTGGTGGTACAGGCGCGTCGTCAGATCGAGGACTTCAACCTGACCACCGATCTGATTGTTGGCTTCCCCGGAGAGACGGAGGAAGAATGGCAGCAGACTAAGGATTTCGTGAAGACTATCGGCTTCGGCCACCTCCACATCTTCGCCTATTCGCCGCGGCCGGGAACCCGAGCGGCCTCCCTGCCTGACCCGGTCCCCCGGGAAACGGTCCGGGCACGCAGTCAGGAACTGCATGAACTGGGGAAAAAGTTAAAGCGGCAAACCCTGGAAAGGTATGTCGGCCGCAGTTTCCCGGTGTTGATCGAAGGGCGCCAGAAGGATACGGATGGGGCCTGGAGCGGTTATACCCCCAATTTCCTTAAGATCGCAATCATCGGCCAGGAGTCGGGGCAACTGGAAAATCACATCCGGGAGGTCAGGCTGCAGGGGCTGGCGGAAAATGGTGAGCTATTGCTGGGACATCTGGCCTGAAGCAGGGATACTAGTATCCCTCCTCCTGGGTCATTCGCTGTTTCCCATCCAGTCGATTAATGATATAGGCAAGATTCAGCCCCATTTCCCGGTTCCAACCCAATTGCAGATACCACTCTTCCCCCGGTGGTTTCCAGGTGAGCAAGGCCCGCCCTTCACCGCGGCGTATCGCCCCAATCTTTGATGCTAGTCCCTTGGCTTTTTCCGGGTACAGGCTCGAGTCCTCAGGTATCCCATACTTACTGGAAAGAAGCTCTTTCAAATCCAGATAATTCAGGCGGGTTGCCGGTTGATACTTGCGTACGATCTTATAAATTCGATTCTGGAAAGAGAGAATATAGATCCTTTCCCGGCCTTCGCCGTAGATCAGAGCAAAACGCTCACCCTCCTGTTGCTGATGTATGAATTGTGGCTTCTGTCGCTGCAGCAGCCTGATATCTCCACCCAGACAGTATTGATTGAAAACCACTTTAAGGCACTGCTCTTCCGCCTGAATCTCCGGGCCGGGTAGCAGCAACAGTAAAAACAACAGAAAACCCCCTATCGCAGGGAGTAGAAAAGGGTTTGCGCGATACATCCCACCTAATCCTCTAAGCTATCAAGTCGATTTCTACCCCGTCTTTTCGGACCTGACTGGAGAGAAACACGAACCGGCCACAGCATACCCCATAAACCGGGGCAAAGGCATCAGGCATCCACCTGCTCCTGGCAGAGCGTATGGATAAAGGAGTGCATCCGCTGATAGTGACTTCCCGCCCAATAGACCTGCCGACACTGAATGCAGCGCCGGAACTCTGTCCTGGTGGTACGAACATTCGACGGAAGGCGCGGGGCAACCTCTCCTTTTTCAACCGCTTGCAGCACCCCGTTACACCGTATACAGCGGGTAAACGGCTGCATCAAGACACACAGATCCAGGCGTTCAACCAGGTAGCTCAGCTGATCCCTGGGCCGCGACGCTCGGATATAACAGCCATGAGTGATTATCCGGTGCATCAGCAGCGCCCGATCCCTTGTTAACAGGATCCGCTGTTCCATCGATGAAAGTTCTGCAAGCTCGCGGTCTTCCAGTTTGTCCCCGAACAGGGTGTCAAACCCCAGCATTCGGAGATAGCCAGCCAGTCTCCCCAGATGGGCATCCGCCAGGAACCGGGGCCGGGGGTTACGCAGTGGTCGTTCCCTGAGGCGCAGCAATGGCGTGACATCGACCGACTCGAACATCGGGTAGACGCTCACTCTGTCACCATCCGCTAGGGGGTGATCGAGCGGCACGGACTCGCCATTGAGCAGGATGATCTCCACTTCCGTATGCGGGACGCCCAGGGTCTCGATCAGATGTCGTACCGGCACTGGCGGATTGAATTCAACCGTCAAGTCCTGTTTGCGTTTGTGCGCCGGCAGAAAGTCGTTCAACTCCTCATAGAAACGGAAGATCGCGGCTGCCATTGGCACAAAATTCGTCGCTACAAGCTGATGTCAAACTCGGCCCAGACCGGGCAGTGATCCGATGGCTTCTCCATACCCCGTATATCATAGGCGATGCCCGCGTCCAGACACCTTGAGTTCATGGGCGCTGTAGCCAGTATGAAGTCAATGCGCAATCCGCGTTTGGGCTCCCGCTCGAAACCACGGCTGCGGTAGTCGAACCAGCTGAAACGGTCGTCCGCGTCCGGGTGAATACTGCGATAGGTATCGATCAGCCCCCAGTCTATCAACGCTTGCATCCACTCCCGCTCCTCCGGCAGGAAACTGCACTTACCGGTTCGCAACCAGCGTTTGGCGTTGTCGGCTCCAATACCGACATCACTGTCCCGGGGCGCAACATTCATATCACCGATCACCACCAGATTGTCGCCTGGACTGTACTGCTCATCGAGGTAGGTGATCAGGTCCGCATAGAACTGCCGCTTGGCTGGAAACTTGGTCTCATGATCCCGGCTCTCCCCCTGGGGGAAATAGCCGTTGATCACGATGACACGTTCACTGCGGTCGGTTTCATAGACCGCAGTAATCAGACGTCGCTGGACATCCTCCGCATCCGAGGGATAGCCCTTTTGCACCGACAGGGGGGCGCGCCTGGAGAGCAATGCTACCCCGTAATGGGTTTTCTGGCCGAAAAAGCAGGCCTTGTATTGCAGTTGCTCGATCATGTCGACGGGGAAATCGGGATCCTGTACCTTGGTCTCCTGGATCCCGATAATATCCGGGTCATATCTCTGCTTGAGCGCCTGTAACTGATGCGACCTGGCCCGGATGCTGTTGGTGTTAAAGGAGACAACCTTCATAGTTAAATTCCGAATGCTTTTTCGCGGGGAAAAACCGATCCTGGGTTCCGGCTAACATATGGACAGTGGATTCTAACCGAGCCTCCAAGCCTTCCACGGCAGCCCATCCGCAGGCCCTTAGCTCGGGCAGGGTGGCAGCCGCAACTGGGCTATCCTGCCGATTTCATCACCAAATATCCAGTGCTGTGGATACCTGACCCAACGCACTATACTTATCCGCCCAGGACGCCGCTTGGGTTACACTCTGCCCATCAAGAGTAAACAATATCGGGACAGCAGGATGCAGTTGATCGACTCCCACTGCCATTTTGACGATTCCTGTTTCGACAGTGACAGGGAAGCCGCTTATCAACGGGCCCTTGGCGCCGGTGTGAAACGACAGATCGTCCCGTCTATCAAATCGGATTGGTGGCCCCGGGTGAGACAAATTTGTGGCCAATACCAAGGGCTCCATGCGGCCTATGGATTGCATCCCATGTTCCTGTCCGAGCACCGGCAACGCGATATCATCGCGCTGGAGAACTGGATTCAGAACGAGTCACCGGTAGCCATTGGCGAGTGTGGCCTGGACTTTTTCATTGCACATCCCGACCGCGAAGGCCAGCAGCGTTTTTTCGAGGCCCAGCTTGAGCTGGCGCAAAAATATAACTTACCGATTATCATCCACGCCCGCCGGGCAGTGGAGGAAGTCATCAATACCCTGCGCCGTTATCCCGGCATCCGGGGGGTACTCCACAGTTTTTCCGGAAGCGAGCAGCAGGCCCGTCGCCTGATCGAATTGGGATTCCTGATGAGTTTCGGCGGCCCGATAACCTATCTTCGTGCCAAACGCCTGCGTCAGTTGGTCAGCGTTCTGCCGCTGGAGGCAATCATGCTGGAAACCGATTCGCCGGATCAACCGGACACGGAGAACCGAGGGAAACGCAACGAACCTGCCCGCTTAGGCCGGGTCCTGGAAGCGGTATCCACGCTGCGGCAGGCGCCGCTGGAGGAGATCGCCGAGGCCACTACCCGCAACGCCCAGAAACTCTTCGGTCTAACCGCCACTTAAAGCAGTGTATTAATATTTCTGAGCGCCGTTTCAAAATCTCCGTGGAGAGGATTATTCGAGGACCCATCTATAGTTCCACTGCGACCGGACGGGGTCCTGAAATCGGATAAGCACATCCATTCAATTCGAACTGCTCAACACTCGTATCAACCGCATACTCGCATTGAAAAAATCGTCATCCCGATGTTCGTCGCAGTTCACCTGCACGCGCCTGAGTGCTGCCCTGATCTCTACACCCTTCAGCACGTCCATTCCGGTCGCCAGTGAAAGCCCGGTTGCCAACCCCGATAACCACTCCCGGTAGAAGAGATATTGCCCGATCGCCTCCTCCTCCCCCTGCTCCCAATCCGCAAAGACACTCAGGTAGTCCTCGCATGATTTTACGCCGTAGCCCAGGAGCGGCGGATTCTCTGCGCCGACAGAGACGAAAGACAGGGTCAGTAGCATGACGAATAGTAACTTCGTCATCGCCTCCTTCGGAGCAAGGCAGATAGTATTTTTTATATCCCACTGAAAAATTTTAATTGGAGACTTTTGACGCATAGACGCTACCTATATTAGAATTCCACATACCTCTAAAAAAGCAGTAAAAGGGGACTTAAGCTGTGATCGTAGATAATTTCACTCTGAGCGGTATTGTTACCATCCTTGCCATCGCTATCTTCCTCCTGGCCAGCGGAAATCGGACCAGGACTTCAGAAAGCCCTGAATTAACACCAACAAAAAAGCCTGATACAAAAAACTAGTTCGGATTCTCCCTGATCTTCCCCTGCCCTAGCCGCAGGGATAGAGGGTCTTCCTCATCCTGCCGAGCGTATTCACAGCGGGGGCGTTTTGCTGTGGAAAAACGGCAGCGTCAGGTGATCTGTATCCGCTTGTCCGACATTAACCAACGCTGTTCTCCACTCCCGCTTGCATCGCCTGGCCCGCCTCGGCTGTCATCAGGTAACCGAATCGATACCTGATCCGGGGTCGCCCAAAATGCTACGATCGCTTAATACCGCATTAAGGCGGATATTAGAGCCTGTTTAAACAGCATCCCATACCAACGTATAACACGGCTGGCGACTATCGTCATCGGCCCGTCTCTTCGATCCGAGGGTTGCGGCCAGGAACTGGAATTGGAGCTACAGTTCGAAACAATCAGGCAGCCTGGTCCGCCGCTTCAAATGCTCACACACAGCAGGGCCAACGGAATCCCCGCTGGCCCTGCTCTGCTGAACATCGATCTTACAAGGATTTCTTGCTCCTAGCAGACTCCTATCTCCTATACCGCAAGTTATTTCTCCGCGACTTGAGGTGCCGATGCTACCGGAAGCGTTGGCCTCACAGGATATCGGTACACGGGATAAGCGCCGTAGTGGGCATAGTATGGATAGCCCCCGTAAAAGGGATATGGCCGATGATAGGCGTATCTGCCGAAGCCGGGATAACCCCATCCATAGTATCCAGGATGATGGCCCCAGCCATAGTATCCGGGATAGCCCCAGCCCCCGCCTCCGAAATGGAAGCCGAAGCCACTGCCAAACCCGAAGAAAAACGCGTGTGATTGAGAGGGTATCGCCAACAGCAATGTCGCGAGCATTGCGGAGGTAATAGTAGACAACGCTTTCATAATCTACCTCCTGCGTCCTGACAGCTCTGAAATCTCCTTTCTTCAATCCTTACTGGAATTCCATTTCCATAATTAAATTATTAATAATATCCTGATATTTTCAAATCAACAGATTTAATCTCCGGTATCACTCAATCTTGCGTTTACCCCAAGAAATCTCTTCGCGGCGCTGAATATCAAAAAACGGGTTCACCAATAAAAAAAGGCGCATACGAGAAACCATATGCACCTTCATCATTGGCAGTTAACGAATACTTACCGCCAGCAAACAGGGGATTTTTCTGTAATTTATTTCTATTCTAAATTGACCGATGCTTTAAAACCGCTCCCTATCACGTTTTGGGGCAAAATCCGCACCCCTGCGCCCACCGCCTCGTTGGGTCGCACACCTTCTCAGGTATCACTTCTAACAGCATCATACTCGCTTGTTTCCCCTAGCAACGATGCCCACATGGCATTTTGCTGGGTAAAACGTCTGGAGTGTTTTTTTGCGTCGTATGAATATGGACAATCCTCAGGTCGCCAATCGCAGGCAACCCCTTGCACTATCTCATGGTCACAGACAACACAAACACTTTCTGTGACATTTTTTGACATTTTTGCAATTCTCCCTTTTTAGTCGCGTCTGATTGGTTTTACTACACTATCTATTATGGACCAAGGATGAGAATAATCCAATGGTTTCATTGATTCAGATCATTATATTTTACTGTTATCTGACTGATGAGAAAGAAATTCATACCCTCATAGATGAAAGAATTTAATTCCCTATAAGGCTCTGGAGATAAACTGGAACAGCACCGAACAAAATGCAACATAGTTACCACCAGGTTCATATTCCGGGTCATGATTTCCAATATTGTTGCATATTAACAACATATGTCTCATAAATGCTACTTCGCTTCCTGAAAAGGCCCCTGATCCGGGGTGTTCTTGACACCGCCCTCGACGCCTGGAGGCTGCGGATGTTGGCGTTTTTCCCGGCATCGAGACCACCCTGCTACGATTCGCGGTCTCTCTGGAACAGAATCTGATATTCTGAATCTATAAAATACGCTGTTTTCTCCATCAGGTGAGCGCTTTAGCCCCAACGAACCTGACATCTGACTATCGCTGCTGCTTATAAAACCCATGAATATAAGAACAAAACACGGGTTGGTTTTTGCTCTGGCCCTGGCGATAACCCTCGGCATCGGATTGTATGCCTTCGATTTCTACTCCCGTGCCACCTCCCGAGCAGCAAAGCTCTATGACCACTCGGCTCGGATCGAGACGGCCAGCCTTACGGCCCAGGTTCATTTCAAGAAACAGGTTCAGGAGTGGAAGAACATCCTGCTGCGGGGCCAAGAGCGCGCGCTCTACGACCAGTATTTAGGACAGTTCTTCGATCAGGAAGAACTGACCCGCAGCGCCATTGAAGATCTCATCGACATACTGAAGGAGCAACCCGACGCAAAAAAGACGGCGCAGGAATTCCTGGCGGCCCATCTACGGCTCGGGAAAGAGTACCGCAAGGCCTTGCGCCTCTACGATGCCACAGCGGCCACTCCCCATCTTGCCGTCGATCGACAAGTCCGCGGCATCGATCGTGAACCCACCGATCTGCTGGACAAGGTGGTTGCTTCCGCAACTTCCTATAAGGCCAGACAACTCGCCGCAATCGCGACCACGGTGGCTCGGGTTGAAAGAAATATCCTGATTATCGTGATCACCACCATGACCGCGGCCGTTATACTGATCCTGTGGCTGCTTGACCGCTCGGTTGGCCGCCCCATCGCCACAGCCACTGCGGTTGCCAAGAGAATCTCGGAAGGTGATCTCTCCAATAAAATTGAAATCAAGGGGCGGGACGAGGCCGGGCAACTACTTCAAGCGCTTGACACCATGCAGTCAAGCCTCGCCAAGTATCAGAAATCCCTGCGCCAGGGCGAGGAACGCACCCGGCTGTTGCTGGACTCCTCCGGCGAGGGGATCTATGGAGTGGACCTGAAGGGTCATTGCACATTCTGCAACCCTACCGCACTAAGGCTGCTTGGTTATAAGAACAACTCGCAACTCCTCGGGCGACAGATCCACGATATGATGCACCACACACGCCCGGACGGTTCCCGCTGCCCCATCGAAAAGTGCAAGGCTTCTCAGACCTATCGTGACGGTCGACCAGCGCACGTGGATGACGAGGTATTCTGGCGCCCGGATGGCAGCAGTTTCCCGGTGGAATACCGCTCTCACCCCATTCGACAGGAGGGTAGACTGATTGGTGCCGTGGTGACTTTTTCAGACATCACCGAGCGAAAACGGACACTGGGTGCCTTGAATAAGGCCCATGCCGATTTGGAAAAAGAGCGTTCCCTGCTCGCGAAACGGGTAGATAAACGCACCAGAGAGTTACACTTGGCCAACACGGAACTGGCACGCATCGCCCGGGCAAAGGATGAGTTCCTGGCAATCATGAGCCACGAGTTGAGAACTCCTCTCACTGCAATCCTCGGCATTTCCGAGATGCTGGGGATCGGATGTACGGTTCCCTGAACGAGCAGCAGGCAAAAGCCGTTGAAACCGTTCACGAAAGTGGCAACCATCTTCTCTCATTGATCAATGATGTTCTCGACGTAGTAAAGATGGATGCGGGCAAAATGAAACTGGCATGGGACGCAGTGCCAGTGGAACAACTGTGTGAGGCCAGCCTGCGCTTGATACACCAATCTGCTCTGCGCAAGCACATATCCGTTTCCTCCAGTATTGACCCACGGGTGCGTGGGGTTTCGGGCGACAGCCGCCGCCTTAAACAACTGCTGGTCAACCTGCTCGGCAACGCCGTCAAGTTCACGCCGGAAGGGAAAGAAATTGGGCTGGAGGTTGAAGGTGATCCAAAACGTAAGCGTGTCTGTTTCAGTGTTTGGGACACGGGGATAGGCATCCCCGAAGAACAACAACACAGATTGTTCAAGCCATTTGTGCAATTGGACAGCCGGATTGCCCGCGAATACAACGGAACCGGACTGGGCCTCACCCTTGTCTACAGCATAGCCGAGTTGCATGGAGGCAGCGTTAGCCTGGAGAGCGCCCTGGGTAAAGGCAGTCGTTTCAATATTTATCTACCCTGGGAGTCAGAAACCGGGTTACTTCCCAAGCTCGAATCAGAACCGGGACAAGCAGAAAAGGCCCTTGCCGAAAACGGATTCAAAGGCTGCAGAATTCTGTTGGCTGAGGACAACCGAGCCAACGCCACCATGCTGGCTGCCTATCT
Source organism: uncultured Gammaproteobacteria bacterium (assembly GCA_963820955.1). Taxonomy (GTDB): domain Bacteria; phylum Pseudomonadota; class Gammaproteobacteria; order Chromatiales; family Chromatiaceae. The sequence continues at coordinate 66,348 of CAWGCA010000020.1, forward strand.
GGAGCAGAAGGATTATCAGGTAACCACCGTACGGGACGGTGTGGAAGCGATCGCGGCCGCTTTGGACACCCACCCGGACATCATCCTCATGGATGTTCAACTACCCACTATGAATGGCCTGGAAGCGACGCGAAAAATACGTGCCCATCCGACTATGGCGAATACACCGATAATCGCATTGACGGCGCTGGCGATGCCCGGTGACCGGGAACGCTGCCTGGAGGCGGGCATCAGCGACTATATGAGCAAGCCGGTTGGGGTGAAGGAACTGCATCAGAAAATCCAGCAATGGCTGTTGCGCACCTGACAACGCATCAATGCTCACGCACCTTTTTTTCCACTTTTTCCAGCAGATTGATAATTTGTCTCGACAGGGGGTCGACCTGCAGATAGACCTGCTCGGCCTTCTCTCGCTGCCCCGCCTCCTGCAGTGAAACGATTTCCTTGATGATCCGGTGCAACTCTTGGTGCGGCATCTCCAACTCTTTCATTTCCGGGATGTGGTTGTACTTATTCAGCCCTTCGCCGTAATACCATTTCCCCAAAACGCACTCGCGGTGGGAAACCGCCTCCTGTTGACTCAACGCATGACTGCCATCCAGGAAACCTCGCAGCCGCGCCTTCCAGGCCAAGTGAGCAGATTTCGCGGTCTCAAAATGAAAACTGTCATCACCTGTCAACTTGAACTGCTGAACCGCCTCCTGCAACTGCGAGGCCAGTTTTCCCAAATACTCAGTGGTGTGAACGGTTTCATGGGAGTGATGGGCCGCGTCCTTGCTGCCCTGGCTGATTCTGACGATGCAGCGGTTAATATCTTCGGCCACCGTACTCTGCTGGTTAGAGGCGGTGGCGATCTGGGTATTCATCTCGTTGATTGTCCCGATGGCCTCGGTAATCGCCTCCAGTGACTGCCGGGCCCGGTTTGCCTGCTGAACATTGGCATCGGCCTTCTCCCGACCCGCCTCCATAGCCGCAACCGCATCGCGGGCACCATCCTGGAGCTGGCCGATCATCTGTTCTATCTCTATCGTCGAGTCCTGGGTGCGATTCGCCAGGTGACGCACCTCGTCGGCGACGACCGCAAATCCCCGCCCCTGATCTCCTGCCCGGGCTGCCTCGATGGCGGCATTGAGTGCCAGCAGGTTGGTTTGTTCAGCAACCCCTTTGATCACGTCGAGGACCGAACCAATCCGCTCACTCGCTTCACCCACCTGGGCAATCACCTCCGCGGTGCTGCTGACATCTTCACTCAATGACTGAATGGATGATGCGGTCTGTTTGACAATGGCGTGACCCTGTTCAGCCTCCACTCTGGCGGCCTCGGCAGCCGCTTCCGCACTGGTGGCATTGCGGGCCACCCCGCTGATGGTCGCTGCCATCTCGGTGACCGCAGCGGCCACCTGTTCGGTCTCGGCCTGCTGTTCCAGTACCTTGCCACTGATAACATTCGTGCTTTCCTCGGTTTGGACCACTGCCGAGATCACCTCGCTCGTGGCCCTGGCGGTGTGCCGAACAAGGTCCTGAATCCGCGCGATAAAGGTGTTGAAATTTTCGGACAATAGTCCAATTTCATCACGGCTTGCGACCTGCAGCCGCTTGGTAAGATCACCCTCTCCCTGGGCGATTTCGTGCATGGCGAGGGCAACCTGTCGCAAAGAGTTGGTGATAAACCTTCCAGAGAGCCAGGCCAGTCCGGCACCCACCAGCAGGCCGATCAGCATCAACATGCCAACCAGACGCGTCGTTGTCGCAGCTTCGTCCAGCAGTTCCAGGCTAGTTCGACTGATGGCCTGTACCTGCCGATCAACCAGGGATCGAAGCTGGGTTTCTATCGCCTGGAACAGCGGACCTACCTCACTGCTCACGATCCAGGCGTCTGTACGCCATTTTGCACCACCGTGGATTTCCTTGAGTGCGACTACATTATCTTTGTACTGCGCCAGGATGGTCCTGATCTGAGCCAGCGAATCCGACTGATCCAGGGTAAGATCGTCTCCGTAGCCGGAAAGCTTATCCAGCAGCTCCTCACTGCGATTAAGATAGAGGTCCAGATCCGCCAGGGTAGAATCGGTGCGGAAGGCGAGATATCCGCGAACCCCGTTCATGACATTGCTCCAGACATAGCGCAGTTCTGCAATATCCATCAACAGGGGCTTTCGCATTTCGTCTGCCTCTTCCTCCTCTTCAGAGGCAATCATTTGATAGTTGAGTTGCGCCATTTGGCGGCTTAACGGATTGAGTTTGCTATTGGCATAGGCGATTCCCGGGAACATCTTTTCGAAACTGACGGCCAGCTCGATCAACCGATCCCCCAGGACTCGGAAATCGGACAACCCCTTTTCCAGTTCGCCGGTCAGTCGCACGGATTCGGAGTCCAACCGCACCGCAGGGAGTTGCTTGAGCTCAACAAGCAGTTTTTCCGCATCATCCAATTTCTGCAAATATCCGCTCTTATGGATCTCCTCTTTGGTGGAGAGGAAGAATCCCAGTGCACTGACCGATTGATGAACGCGGGTTTCCAGATCTTTCGACAGCAGAGCGGCCGGTTGATGCTCTTTCACCACCTTCCCCACACCGGTCTTTACCTCGGAGAACCGGATCAACGCCAGACTGGATACGGCGGCCAAAATCAACAGCACTATCAGGAAGCCCAACCAAATTTTGTGCCTGATTCCAAAAGTCCCGAGTCGCGTCACTCTCATTGCTCATCTCCGCAGTTCCCACCGGTGCCGGGACAGAACCCCATCTGCCGATTGAAGTTACATCCGAAACCTTAAGTTTCTCGGCCGACGACAGCATGTCTTTAACCCTCTAGCGTTGGATCCTCTACGCTCAGAATTCAGCTTACCAATTGAATTAACGTAAAATATGATAGAAATAGCTGCATATCAGAGGGGAACCAATGGCGCCCCTTTTATAAGCTGCGCCAGGGGGTGCGGAGGGGGGAAAGAATGGGGCATCGCTGCTTATTGGAGGTGCCTCAGCGAGGCCTGCACTTATGGGTACTTCGAAAAATCCCTTCCATGGGATTTTTCGATACAGCGATCGAAACGCGCGATTTTCGATCTACTTCATTTTCATGCGCTTACGCGAACGAAAACAGTGGCGCATCCCTGCAGCACACGGACACCTCAAATTTTTCGAGGTGCCCTTATGTTTCGGCCAGCATCTCGTGTAGCCCGACTAGTGGGCCATGCGGTGGTTATCTCGTTCCCGGAACAACCCCCTCCATCATGCGCATCGGGTTGACTCTCTCCATCTGCCTTGTTCCCTCGACTACCGAGCGACCCATACCCTCCATATGTCCTTCCATCTTCTCTACGGCCACCCGCATCGCCGTTATTTCCCTGTTCATGGACGATACCTGCTCGGTCATCTGTCCCATCAACTGGCCCATCGTCCCCATGTGGCTGACCATCCGATAAAAAAGGGTGCCGCCAGCCAGAACGACAAAAAGCAGTGTAATTACTGCGAGTGACAACCAGAATCTGTTAATATTTGACACCTGTTCTTTCCTCGTTGGTGGACCGTAACAACATACCGCCCAATTATAACTCCCCTTCGTTGATCGTCCGTGAGTGACTCCTTGCTGATTCTGTCAATCTCATCCTATCTATACTGAAAGGTAGAAAAAAAATGGACCAACCGGGAATGAAAGGTAATAGCCGAGTGAATGAACCGCTGGTAGCAGAAGAGCTTTACCACGCCTGTAATCCTGAACTGCTGGATTTTGACACCACTGGAAAACTGGAAACCCTGTCGGAGACCATTGGGCAGGAACGTGCCATGGAGGCCATCGATTTTGGTGTCGGCATGCCCCACGAAGGATTCAACCTGTATGTTATGGGCGCGACGGGTCTGGGTCGCCACACGCTGGTGCGAGAGGCATTGCAGAAACAGTCGGCGCAGGCGCCCGCACCTTCAGACTGGTGCTATATCGCCAATTTTCAGCATCCGCACAGCCCGTTTGTACTCAATGTACCCGCCGGCACTGGCCGCAGCCTGCGCAGGGATATGGAGCAGTTGATCGATGATCTCCTGAACGCCATACCGGCAGCCTTCCAGGGTGATGAATACCGCCGCCGGGCAAAAGAGATCAGCGACGACTTCAAGGCACGTGAAGACCAGGCCGCCGCCGAACTGGGGGAAAAGGCGGCTAATTCCGGGATCGCTCTGTTACGCGGCCCTACCGGATTTACCCTGACACCACAGAAAGAGGGGAAGATTCTCTCAACTGAGGAATTTCACAAACTCCCGAACGAGGAACAGCAACGACTCGGTGCCTCCATGGAGGAGATGAAAGAGGACCTAAAAGAGACCATGAGCCGCCTGCCGGAGTGGCAACGGGAGATGCGGAAACGCTTCAAGGCGCTGGACCGGGAGACGGTAGAACTGACCGTGAGCGAATTCATCAGTGAATTGGAAAAGCGCTATCGACAATTCGAACGAATCCTGACCTACCTCGCTGCGGTAAAGGCAGACATCATTGAACATGTAGATCAGTTCCGCCAGTCGGGGGAATCGGATGAGCGTACAGTGTCTCCCCGGGACCCGGAATTCAACCGTTACCAGGTCAACATTCTGGTGGACAACGCCGATACTCAGGGCGCCCCGCTGATCTTCGAGGACAATCCCACTTATCAGAACCTGGTAGGAAGAATCGAGCACATCGCCCACTTAGGCACCCTGCGCACCGACTTCACCCTGATCAAGGCCGGGGCCCTGCAACGGGCCAACGGTGGTTACCTGATCCTGGATGCGGAAAAGGTGCTGATCAACCCCTTCGCCTGGGATGGACTGAAACGTTCACTCAAGGCACGCGAAGTCCGTATCGAGTCTCTGGAGCGGCAGTTGAGTCTGGTCAGCACCATATCACTGGAGCCTCAGCCCATTCCCATTGATCTGAAGGTGGTCCTGATCGGCAGCCGACTGCTTTTTTATCTGCTGAAGGCGTACGAACCGGAGTTTGGCCTGCTGTTCAAGGTAACGGCCGACTTCGCCGAACTGCTACCCAGGAAAGAACAAAACGAACTGCTCTACGCCCGGCTCATTGCCACCCTGCAGCGGCGTGAGGGACTGCGTGACATTACACGTGACGGTGTTGCGCAAATCATCGAACAGGGTGTGCGGCGTGCCCAGGATGGAGAAAAGATCTCGCTTAATCTCGGCGGCCTGATTGATCTGCTACAGGAGGCGGACGGCCGCGCTGGAAAGGCGGAGGGTCAACTGATCCGAAAAGAGCATATACAGCAGACCATTGATGCCCAGGCACGCCGCGTCAACCAGTTGCAGGAGCAGCTTCGGGAAGAGGTGCTGAATGGCCGGATCCGGATCGAAACCGAGGGCGTGCAGCTGGCTCAAGTCAACGCACTCTCTGTCATTCAACTCGGTGACTACGCCTTTGGCGCGCCTACCCGTATCAGTGCCACGGCACGTATCGGAGGAGGCGAACTCATCGACATCGAGCGGGAGAGCGAACAGGGCGGCCCCATCCATTCCAAAGGTGTTTTGATCCTCACCTCATATCTGGGGCAGCGTTACGCCAAACACCAACCCCTGTCGGTCTCCGCCAGCCTGGTCTTCGAGCAGACCTACGGCCTAATCGAAGGGGACAGCGCCTCCGCGGCCGAACTCTGCGCCCTGCTATCGGCCCTCGGAGACATCCCGCTGAAACAGTCTCTGGCGATCACCGGTTCCGTCAACCAGCATGGGCAGATCCAGGCCATCGGCGGGGTCTGTCAGAAGATCGAAGGGTTTTTCGAGATCTGCAAGGCCCGCGGCCTGAGTGGGGGGCAAGGGGTCATCATTCCCGCCGTCAACGTCCGGGACCTGATGTTGCATCAAAATGTAGTGGAGGCAGCAGAGGCTGGTCAATTCAGCATCTTTGCTGTCGACCACGTGGAACAGGCGATGGAACTGCTCACCGGACTGCCGGCCGGTACGCCGGATGCGAACGGCATATATCCCGAAGGAACCATCAATCACCATATTCAGTTCCGCCTGGCAGAGTGGATTGCCCTGCGCCAGCACTATGCCTCCCACAGCAGCGGCGGTGACGAAGAACGGTAAGGCCTAACGGCCCAGCTGCTCGAGCGCCATCTCCCGCATGCGAAACTTCTGGAGTTTACCGGTAACGGTCAGCGGGAACTCATCGACAAACCAGACATACTTCGGAATCTTGAAGTGGGCGATATTGACCGAAAGAAAATCCCGGATCTCCTGCTCCTCGGCCTGCTCCCCGGCCACTAGCTGGATCCATGCCATCACCGCCTCACCGTAGTAATCATCCGGCACACCGAACACCGCCACGGCCGAAACTTTGGGATGGGTATAGAGCAGATCCTCGATCTCCCGGGGATAGATGTTCTCACCTCCGCGGATGATCATCTCCTTCAGCCGGCCGGTGATCCGCAGGTAGCCCTCCGCCTCCATGACGCCCAGATCACTGGAATGAAGCCAGCCCTGCTGATCCACCGCCTCGCGGGTAGCAACGGAATCCTGATAGTAGCCCCGCATGACATGGTAACCGCGAAAACAGACTTCCCCGATCTCCCCCAACGGCAGGGTTTCCCCCGTCTCTATGCCCACAACCTTGACCTCCTGGTGGGGAAGATTGCTACCCACCGTCTCGGTGCGACGTTGCAGGCCGTCCTCCCGGGAAGTGAGATGAGTCAGCGGGGAGGCCTCGGTTTCGCCATAGCCGATCAATATCTCCGCACAGTGCATGTCGCGTATCACCCGCTGCATCAGGATAGGCGGACAGGGAGCACCGGCCATGATCCCGGTGCGCAGACTGGACAAGTCGCACTCCTGGAATCGCTTATCTTCCAGTTCAGCAATGAACATGGTGGGTACACCGTGAATAGCGGTGCAGCGCTCGGCTGCTACTGTCTGCAGCACCTGCAGAGGATCGAAGTGTTCACAGGCAATCACCACGCAGGCACCAACGGATAAGCAGAGCAGGTTGGATACCACCATGCCGAAACAATGGTAAAAGGGCACCGGAACGCAGAGCCGATCGGCACTCGAAAAATGCAGGGCCCGGGCGGCAAACCAGGCGTTGTTCAGGATATTGTGATGGGTCAATACCACCGCCTTGGGTAAGCCGGTGGTACCGGATGTGTATTGGATGTTGATCGGATCGTCCCGGTCCAGGGTCTCCGTCAACTGATCGATAAGGTCGTTGGGCACTTCCACGCCGGCCTGCAACAGCTGCTGCCAGGTGACAAACCCCGGAACGGGGCTAACGGTGTTTTCAGGCCGCGCCGGATCGTAGAGCACGAGTCTCTTCAGAAATGGGAAATCCGGGCTGCTCAAACCCTCTTCCCTTGCCTGGCGAAGCTGCGGCAGCAGTTCGATCAGCATCGCAACATAGTCGCTGCCGCGGAATGCGGGAATGACGAATAGACCCTGCACCTGGGATCGCTGCAGGGCATAGGCCAGTTCCTTGGCGCGATAGGCTGGATTGATAGTGACCAGAATGGCGCCGATACGGGCGGTGGCCATTTGCAGCAACAACCATTCGATATTGTTGGTGGACCAGATGCCGATACGATCTCCCCGGCCAAACCCGTACTGCACCAGGCCCCGGGCAAGCCGGTCAACCTCTTGTGCCAGCCGGGCATAGCTTAGTCGCCGCCCCTGCGGCCGGGAAACCACTGCCTCCCGCCGTGGATGCCGCCGCACCACCGAGGCGAAATGCTCCGGAATGGTGGAGCCCAGCAGCGGCTCCTCCCCACCGCGATGAAAATAGCTCTTTTTCACGCTCGATGCTCCCTCAACACCCCGGGAGAAAAACCCGGCCAGATTTAATGTCGGTTTTTCCCTTGCCGGTCATCTACCTGGTTGGTGAGGTGTCGGCAGCAGGGATGCTGGCGTCAAGCCACCATGGATGGTTTTACGGCGTCCTCGCCAACCAGGTAGATAACCGGCGAAAAGCAACATATCTATCGACCGCTTTAAGAATCGACCTTTTCCCAATAGGCATCGACCCGCGCCTGGATTTCGGACAGCAGGACCTCGTTGCGCTGTGGATGAAATAGATGGGCGAAACGACCCTGCTTCTCCAGATACCGCTCAACTGGCACCCTTCTGGTCGGCTGTTTGGTGTGTGCCACACGGCCGTCGATATACTCTTTCAAGGGCCACATACCGCACTTGACCGCCAGCTTGCCGATAGCCACCGACTCAGCGGGATCGAAATCCCAGCCAGTGGGACAGGGCGAGAGGGCGATGATAAGCCGTGGTCCTTTCTGACCTTTGGCCTTTTCGATCTTGCGGGCGAGATCCAGCGGCTCGGCACCGATCACCGTGGCGACATAGGCCGGTTTGTGCGCCGCCCAGATATCGAATAGCGGCTTTTTGTAGCCGGTAAAACCAGTGATCCCGCGGCTGGTAGCGGTTCTTGCGCCATGGGGGGTAGCCGCCGAATATTGTTGTCCGGTATTGCCGTAGCCCTCGTTGTCATAGCAAATATAGAGAAAATCGAGCCTTCGTTCGATGGCGCCGGAGGTGGCGGACAATCCCATACCATAGGCGGCGCCATCACCGGTCAGGGCCACCACCTGCAGATCCTCCTCCGCCCCGATCTGCTCTTTGCGCAGCAGAATATCCAGGGCATCCCGTATCCCCTGGGCGCCGGCGGGCGCCGAAGCCATGGCGGTATAGAGCCAGGAACCCCGAAACGGGGTAAAGGGGTAAACAGCAAGCAGTGTCATACAACCCGCCGCATTGACAAACACGCTCCTGCCGCCCAGGACGTCGTAGATCTGGTGCAGCGCCTCCAGCCCACCGCAGCCGGCGCACATCGGGGTACCGCTGCCGAGCAGATGGGTGGAGGGCAGCTGTTTCACACTTTTGAACGCAGTTCCGTTCATGGGCCCTCTCCGAGATCCAGTCGTTCCGCGCGGGCAATCGCCTGGAGCTTGCGCGTCTCCCGCAGTTCCGTCTCCGTGTAGAGCAGGCGGGGAGGCAGCGCCTCACCCGTCTCCGCCGCCTGTCGAATCACCTGAGCCATCTGGAAGAACTCCTCCGGCGCGATATCCCGCCCCCCCAGTCCGCCGACGAAGCTGGCCAGCACCGGTGGGGCATCCGATTGACCGTAAAGGGCGGCCGCCACCTCCGTGTGCAACACACCACCGGCACCGACGGAGAGGTTCTGATCAATCACTGCGACCGCCCGCCTGCCCCCCAGCATCTGCTTAAACAGCGCTGCCGGAAAGGGCCTCAGCAGACGGGGCCGCAGCAGACCGATCCACCAGCCCGCGGAGCGCAGTTGATCCACTGCCGCCTTTGCCTTGGTCGCGAACGAACCCATCATCAGAAACAGATACTCCGCACCCTCGCAGCGATACGCCTCAATGGCTTCGTGGCGACGCCCGAACAACGCCGCGAACTCTTCGGCAATGCATTCGTAGGCGGTCAGGGCATTGCAAGCCGCCAACTGGGTCTGATAGCGGAAATAGGAGTAAGGCGCGCCGCCCAGCACCGCCACGGCCTGGCTCTCCGGCACACTGGCACGGAATTTCAGGTCGCCGGCATCAAAGGCGGGAAGAAACCGGTCGACCTGCTCCTGGGATGGAATCTCCACCGGCTCACGGGTAAAGGAGAGATAGAATCCGTCGAGGTTTACCAACACTGGCAGCCGTACCTGTTTGTCCTCCGCCAACCGATAGGCCAACAGCACGGTGTCCAGTACCTCCTGGCACGTAGCGCAGTGGAGTTGCAGAAAGCCGCTGTCCCGCGCCGCCAGGATGTCGTTATGGTCTGCTTCCAGGGTGATCGGTGCCGACAGCCCCCGGGAGACGTTGACCAGAACAAACGGCGCCCGCCAGCCCGCGACTGTATAGAGCATCTCCATGGCATAGAGCAGGCCCTGACTGGAGGTGGCGCTGAATACCCGTACCCCGGTGGCAGCCGCCGCACCGGCGGCCGTGATCATGGAGTGTTCCGATTCCAGAGTGACCAGCCGGCCGTCCATTGCGCCAGCGTCGATCCAGGCCGCGAGAGACTCGATGATCTCGGTCTGGGGCGTGATGGGAAACGCCGGTACGTAATCGATCCGGGCCAGACGAGCGCCCCAGGCCGCGGCCCCGTTGCCGGTCAACAGATTGCACTTCATGACACCCCCTCTGCGTCGTCGCGCGCGACCGCCAGATACTCCGGGATCGCCTCAATGGCGTGGGGCGGACACTGGGTCACGCAGATGAGACACCCCTTACAGTGATCGTAATCGATTTGTGGCTGTCCTTCCTCTGTCACCGCTATGGCGCCGTCCGGACAAAAGGTACTGCACACCCACCAACAGCGGTTGCAGTGGTCGTAGTCGACCACCGGACGCATGGTCCGCCACAACCCGGTCTGCATCTGTTTACTGGTATCGGAGGCGTGGATCGTCGGCGCTGAGGCCCCGGTCGTTTCAAACGACATATCGACCCAGGCTGGGGCCCGCCAGTCCGTTGCCGGCGCGTCCTTGGTCTCGGACACCGCCCCGGCGTCAGCGGCCATCCCATCGTAGGCTGCCAACGCCCGCTCCAGATTTTTTCCCACCACGACCTGGCCCAGGTGGCCAAGTTCCTCCCGAATCGCCTGTTCCAGGCACTCCCTGGATACAGCCCCGATCAGCCGGGCCGCCGCGCCGGCGCAGGCGGCCCCAACATAAGGTAGTTCGGCCCGATCTGCCGTCTCCTCCGGGGTCGGCAGAATCAGCACCGGACCGGCCAGGTTGAGCCGTTGCTTCCAGGTTGCGGCGGAATCGTGACTGTTGATCAGCAACAGGGAATGCCCGTCCAACCCGGGCAATACCCCGGCAGCAGGTATTGGGACCAGGCTGTCGTCCGCAACCACCGCAAGATCTGGGCAACGGATAACACCGCGCTCGTTGATCGGGCTTCGGTCGGCGCGGACATATGCAAAGATTGGCGCACCCCGGCGTTCTGCACCGTAGCGGGGTGCATCCTGAACCTCGTAGCCCTGCAGGAAAAAGGCCGTCCCCAAAACGCGGCTGGCGGTCTTCATACCCTGTCCGCCACGGCCATGGAAACGTATGCGGTACATACCCGCCTCCTAAAACAAGGACCAGCGCCGGTAGCTCATGGCCCGTTTGATCCGTTCCGTAGCCAGCACCAATGCCGCGTCACGGGGTGGTATGTCTTTGGCCTTGGCCTCGGCAAGTACCTGATCCGTATTTTCCCGCAGTTTCTCTTCAATGCTTTGGAGTGCTGCCGTCTGACTGGCCTGCTGATACTCCATGGCGGCACAGATCACCCCTCCCGCATTGGCAATAAAATCGGGGACATTAAGGACACCCCGTTCATGGAGCACCTTCTCGGCCCCATAGGTGAAGGGAATATTGGCGCCCTGTACCACCAACCGGGTGTTCAGCCGATGTACGTTGTCCTCATGGATGACGTCTGGGCGGGCCGCCGGGATCCAGATATCGCAGGCCACATCGATCACCTGATCCCGCTTCAACTTCTCCCCTCTGGCGTGTTCGATGACGCTGCGTCCCTCATCCTTCAACGCAATCAGCTCGTCGAGATCTAGACCTTGCGGGTGGTGTATGGTGCCTCGGGAATCCGCCACCGCCACCAGAATCGCCCCCCTGGCGGTCAGGAAGCGAGCGGCGTGCCGCCCCACCGCGCCAAAGCCCTGCACCACCAGGCGTGCCCCCTGCAACTCGAAATCGCAATAGTCGAGGGCCACATCGACCACCTGGCTGATGCCCCAGCCGGTTGCCCCGATCTTGTCCAAGGGGATGCCTCCCACCTCCCGGGGAAGCCCCACCGAACGGCCGATCTCGTCCTTTATCCAGGCCATACACTCCTCGTCCGTCCCCATATCGGGCCCGAATATGTACTCCCGCGTCTCCCGCAGGGCGCTAGCAAGCTCCCGTATCAGCCGCTCCTTTTCATCTTTCGGCATCTTCGGGTCGCCGAACAACACCGATTTGGCGCCACCGTGAGGCAGCCCGGCCGCGGCATTCTTGAGCGTCATCGCCCGCGCCAGCCGCGCGCACTCCCGGGTGCTGACGTCCGGTGCCATACGCAACCCCCCAATCGCCGGTCCGGCCGCCACATTGTCGATCACCAATACCGCCTTGAGACCATGGGTGGGTTCGTACAAATGAACGACCTTGGTCGGCCCCAGATCATCGACATAGTCAAAAATCTCGCCCATGAAAAACTTCCTTTATCCCGTTCGTGTCTTCACAGCGACCTATCTGGAACGTTGTACTATCTTAAGTAAAGCACGGATTTTACAGGCCGGTGCTGCGGCCGAAGCGAACAGAAGGAAGTCGGGCATGGTCACACTGACGGATATCGAACAGGCGCGATCACGGATTGGAGATTCCGTCTTCTACTCCCCCTGCGCCCGGGCGGAGATACTCAGTGATCTGACAGGCTGCGAGGTGTTTCTGAAACTGGAGAATCTGCAGCTGACTGGCTCCTTCAAGGATCGGGGGGCACTGAACAAGATCCTCCAGCTGAACGAACGACAGAAAAGGGTGGGGGTAATTACGGCGTCGGCGGGAAATCACGCCCAGGGGGTTGCCCATGCAGCCAGAATCAGCGGCATCCAGGCCACAGTGGTGATGCCGGAAACCACACCGCTGGCAAAAATCAGGGGCACCCGGGAATTCGGCGCTAGGATAGTCCTGTATGGCAAAGGGTATGATGAGGCCCAGCAAAAGGCGTTGGAACTGCAGGCCCAGCACGGTTACACCTTCATTCATGCCTTTGATGACCCGGATATCATCGCCGGACAGGGGACCATTGGCCTGGAACTGTTAGAACAGGTCCCGGACATGGATCTGGTGGTCGTTCCGGTAGGCGGTGGCGGGTTGATCGCCGGTATCGCCACCGCGATCCGGGGACAACGGCCGGAGATAAGGCTGGTTGGTGTTGAGGCCGAGCGTATGCCGGCGATGAAGAAGAGCATCAGCGCCGGCAGGGTCCTGCCTCAGCGGACAACCAACACCCTGGCAGATGGTATTGCCGTGGCCCGGGTTGGTGAGCAGACCCTGCCCATCGTCCGGCGCCAGATCTCCACGATTGTCACCGTCACCGAGGAGGAGATCGCCAACGCGGTGATGGTCCTGCTGGAGCGCGAGAAAACCCTGGCGGAGGGCGCCGGTGCAGTGGGTTTTGCCGCCCTCTACAGCGGCCATCTGAAAGAGATCAGAAATCGTAAGGTAGTGGTCGTCATAAGCGGCGGGAACATCGACATGACGATGCTATCGAAGATCCTGGAGCGGGGGCTGGAGATCGACGGCCGTATCGCACGATTCAAGGTAGTGGTACCCGACAAGCCAGGGAGTATTGCCGAACTGGCCACGCTGGTCGCCGGTCACCACGCCAATATCCTGCATATCTCCCAGAATCGGGCCGTAAGCGAGGTGGAACTGGAAGAGACCGAAGTTGAGCTTGTGCTGGAGACCCGGGGTCAGGAGCAGGTAACAGAGATCAAGGGATCTATAGAGAACCAGGGGTTTTCCGTAAAGTGAGCTCTTCCCGAAAGCTCAATACCCAATCCACGCCCCGTATCTCCATGCAAAACCTCTGGCCCTTTATCGTGATCATCCTGGCGGCCTACGGAGTGTTCGTCCTTATACTCTATTTTTCCCAGTCACGGCTGCTCTATTATCCGGATCTCCCCTCCCGCAGGCTCACCGCCACGCCGGATCGGATAGGATTGGCTTACCAGTCGCTGGAGATTCCCACCGAGGATGGTGTAACGCTACACGGCTGGTTCCTGCCGGTGGCGAATCCACGCGGGACGCTGCTCTTTTGCCACGGCAACGCCGGCAACATCTCCCACCGTCTCGACTCTCTGCGGATCTTTCACGACCTCGGTCTCGCGGTTCTGATCTTCGACTACCGGGGTTTTGGCCAAAGCGAAGGGTCAACGACGGAACAGGGTAGCTACCAGGATGCCCAGGCCATGTGGAATTACCTGACGGAACAGAGATCTATCCTGCCGGGGAATATCCTACTGTTCGGCCGCTCCCTGGGGGCCGCGGTAGCCGCTCACCTGGCCTCCCGGCATCGGCCCGGGGGGCTTATACTGGAATCGGCCTTCACCTCGGTACCGGACATGGCAGCGGAACTCTACCCCCTGATCCCGGCGCGCTGGCTGTCACGCTTCCGCTACGACACCAGGGCGTATGTTCGCTCCTATTCGGGTCCTGTCCTGGTCATTCACAGCCGGAACGATGAAATCATACCCTTTCACCACGGGCAGCAACTCTATGCCGCGGCTAATCAACCGAAGCATTTTCTGGAGATTCGCGGCGACCACAACGGGGGCTTCCTGAGCAGCGGCGCCCACTATCGGCAGGGATTGGAGCGATTTATCGAGCAATACCAGACCACAGAAGGACACTGACCAATCAGCGGTTCTGGTCTATTTTTTTAGTATCCCTTCTGGAAAAAAATCGAAAGGAGAGGTTATGACTATTGCAGCCCGTTTGTTGAAGGCCTTGAGGGAAGGGAATGTCGCCTACGAGACAGTCTCTCATCCCAAGACCTATTCCAGCGCTGAAACCGCTACCGCCGCCCATATAGACGACGCCCACATTGCAAAAACTGTTGTCCTGAAGGACGAACAGGGATATCTGCTGGCGGTCATACCGGCCAGCGAGTGGCTGAATCTCGATCGGTTGCGGGACGAATTGAATCGGGAACTGCACCTGGCGTCGGAAGAGGAGGCGGATGAGCTTTTCCAGGACTGTCAGTCCGGTGCATTCCCGCCCCTGGGAAAGGCCTATGGAACAGAGACGGTGCTGGACGAGGCGCTGACCAGTCTGGCAAAGGTCTACTTCGAGGCCGGGGATCACGAGCTGCTCATCGCCGTCACCAGCGACCAGTTTCAGACGTTGATGAAGGGCATACGTCGCGGCCATTTCAGCCAGTCTGATTGAACCCTCGCCAGATTTCCAGCGGGTTCATTTCTCTCTCCCTTCAGACCCACCGGTGAGGGGCACGAAGGCTACCCCCAGTATGCTACGCATGGCGGTGGTTTCCGCCTCCTCCTTCTCCACCAGCATCAGTTCCTGGTGAGAATAAGGCAGGCCCACCGGAATCACCAGCTTCGCGCCCGGCTTGAGCTGATCCACCAGGGGTTGCGGGATGGTAGCGGCAGCAGCGGTCACGATAATGCCGTCGAAAGGGGCCTGTTCCGGCCAGCCGTAATAACCGTCCCCCGTGCGGCACTCCACATTGGTGTATCCCAGCCGATGGAGCACGCCGGCAGCCCGTTCAGAAAGCGCCTCAATTATCTCCATGGTAAAGACCTGCCCCACCACTTGAGAAAGGACGGCGGCCTGATAACCGGAGCCGGTCCCCACCTCCAGGATCACGTCCTCCGGCTCCGGGTTCAGGAGATCCGTCATCAAGGCTACGATATAGGGTTGTGAGATGGTCTGCCCGTGTCCGATCGGAAGGGGCCCGTTGTAATAGGCCCGTCCCAGTTCTCCGGGAAGAACGAATTCATGCCTGGGAACCTGACCCATCGCCTCCATCACCCGGCTGTCAAGCTTCGATTTTCCGATCATGCCGCGGGTGTATTTCACATCCGCCTCGATCTCTCGCAGCATCTGTTGACTATCAAACATCGGCACACCCCTGTTGTTGCCTCTCACCGATGGAAACCCCCCTGCTTCTTACCGCTGATGGGGTCCCCAAAACAAACCCCTTCTCTCTTTACCGATAGATACCAGGTACCTCCTGTTTACATCATAGCAGCATCAAGCCGGCAGAAATTGCGTGCCAATGCACTACTTTCGAGCTATTTTACCGCTGGCACACGGTTGACTCCTGATGGTCGATTGCGTGCTATATACTTGGATATGAGCAAGATTCGGTGGGAACATTTTCACCATCAAGCCGACATCGGAGTACGCGGCTTCGGCCAAACGGTCGAACACGCCTTTGAGGAAGCGGCGCTCGCCTTGATCGCGGTCATCACCAACCCGGCATCGGTCAAACCGAGTGAGGCAGTATCCATCCACTGCAGCTCCCCTGACCGGGAACTGCTGCTCGCCGATTGGCTCAATTCGCTGATCTTCGAAATCTCTACCCGTCGTATGCTTTTCAGCCGTTTCGCAGTATCCATCCAGGCACAGACCCTCACGGCGACCGCCTGGGGCGAAGCCATCGATCTCGCCCGCCACTCGCCGGCGGTTGAAGTAAAAGGCGCCACCTATACCGAACTCGCAGTCAGACAACAGGCTGACGAAAGCTGGATGGCCCAGTGCGTAGTCGATGTGTGACCAATGACTCAAGGGAAATGTCATGAGTAGGGAACAATTGATCCAGCGTGACGAATACCAGTGGGAAATCCAACCCACCGGACCCATGCGGGTACCGGTTATCATCTACGCCAGCGACGAGCTGATCGACGGCATGGACCGAAAGGTGTTCGAGCAGGCGATCAATGTGGCTTCGCTGCCCGGCATCGTCAAGGCATCCTACGCCATGCCCGACGCCCATTGGGGCTATGGCTTTCCCATCGGTGGCGTAGCCGCATTCGACCCCGAGCGGGAGGGGGTGGTTTCCGCAGGAGGGGTGGGCTTTGATATCTCCTGCGGCGTCCGCACCCTGCTCACCGGTCTCAACCGAGAACAGCTGAAGAGTGCCAGGAAGGAACTGGTGGACGATCTGTTTTACAGCGTACCCGCGGGCCTGGGAAGCACCGGGAATATTCGCCTGAACGACCGGGAGATGGAGAGCATGCTGCGGGAAGGTGCCCGCTGGGCGGTCAGTCGAGGTTTCGGTGTTGCCAAGGATCTGGAGCGAATCGAAGAACAGGGCTGCATGGCGGGCGCCCTTCCAAAGGCGGTTTCCCAACGCGCCAAGCAGCGCCAGCGAGAGGAGATGGGGACACTCGGCTCGGGCAACCATTACCTGGAGATCCAAGAAGTCGTCGAGGTCTATGACCAGGATATTGGCAACCAGTACGGAATCCGATCGGGCGATGTAGTAGTCAGCATCCACTGTGGCTCCCGTGGTCTCGGGCATCAGATCGGCACCGAATATCTGAAAAAGATGGTGATCACCGCCGGGCAGCATGGCATTCGTCTGCCGGATCGCGAACTGGCCTGCGCCCCCATCCGCTCGCTGGTTGGTGAAAATTACCTGGGTGCCATGCGCGCCGGGATCAACTGTGCCCTGGCCAACCGACAGATCATCACCCACCTGGCGCGCCAGTCTTTTGAGCGGATACTTCCCCAGGCGGAACTCAAGCTGCTCTACGATGTATCCCACAATACCTGTAAACAGGAAGAGCATAGGGTCGACGGAAAACTGCAACGCCTGTTTGTCCACCGAAAGGGGGCAACACGGGCCTTTGGCCCTGGCCATCCGGATCTTCCCGACGCCTTCAAAACCACCGGTCAACCAGTGCTAATCGGCGGCTCAATGGGAACCTCCTCTTACATCCTCAGCGGCACAGAGGAGTCCGAGACACGTTCCTTCAGCTCCGCCTGTCACGGTGCCGGCCGGTCCATGAGTCGACGTGCTGCAACCCGCCAGTGGCAAGGCAGGCAGGTCGTCGACGATCTGATGGCCCGCGGAATATTGATACGCAGTCCCTCACTGCGCGGAGTGGCGGAGGAGGCCCCGGGGGCCTACAAAGATGTCTCCGCCGTGGTGAACGCCGCGCATCGGGCCGGACTGGCGCGGAAAGTGGCGCGACTGGTACCGATGGCCTGCATCAAGGGCTGAGGGTCAGCCACTGACGGCAAAGATGATCAATACGGTAGCTATCGCCACCACCAGCATGCGCAATCCGTTCCAAAGCCAGAACTCCCGGGCTAGCTTTCCCAGCATGACTCCCATTCCGAATATCAGTAAAAATGCGACAAGAATCGCTGTTAAAAAAGGCGATGCAGCAAATTGTACTCCATGCTCCGCAAGCCACACGGGAGTAACAATGAGCAACGAAATCAGCAACGGGGTAAGTCCGTTGACCATAGCTACCACAACCGGCACAAAACGGCTTGCCTTGCCGTAGTCGGACTGACTGAGGTCAACGATCAGGGCCTTCTCCAATTCCTGCAACTCCTTCTTTCTCTCCGCCAATTCACTCAGGTAGGCACTGCTGATACCACTCACGCACAGCGCCACCGCCGCACCGAAGCAGGCCTTTATCGCGACCGACATAGCGACATTATCGCTCAAGGCGAAGCCAACCATCAGACCCAGCATGGTGAGCGCTCCATCAAAACCATTGGTGATGAAATAACGGCGGGAGATGCCCTCGGCCCGCCGAAGGTGGAGCAGAAAACGGTTGAACTCACCCTCCTGCATCAAGCAGTGTCATTCGGTCCGTTACTGGTACCGACGACCTCCACTTCGTCTATGCTATGCACGGTGGCGCCCAGTTCGTTGATCTGTTCCTCGATCGCAGTGAAATCGATGTCCTCACCTTCCACCACCACGAGAACATTCTCGGTTTTTTCATCCACCGACTCGACGGTCAGATTGATTTTCGTGTCTTTACCCAGATCAGCCAACGCCCTCGCAAAATCAAGCGCATTCGGTCGGTGGGGTTTAAGCACATCCAGTATGAGCCGTTTGATACAGACCATTACCTTTAACTCTGCAATCGACAGGCTCACCTGGCTCGCAGGGACGATATCAGTTTACGCTGTTGCATTATTCGTTGTCAGCAACCCAGTATTTCAGTATCACTTTCATCGCCTTGGTAAATTCTTCGAATGAATGGGGTTTGACGATATAATCCTCCACCTCGTATTCAAAGGCGGCTGCCCGGTCTCTGGGCTCGTTCGATGACGTCAGCACGATTACCTGCAGCGAGCGGAACTGGGGGTCTATTCGCAGCTCTTTCAAGAACTCGATGCCATTCATTTTCGGCAGATTCAGGTCCAACAGAATCAGTGCCGGTTCCGGTTCGATCTTGGGAAAACCATCGCCACGCAACATACCAAGTGCTTCCGCTCCCGTTCTCGCCACGTAAAGCGGGTTCTTGGCGCCCCCTCTTTTTAATGCGCGTTGAACGGTCATAATATCGACCCGATCGTCTTCGATCAGAAGTATTCCCGCCTTCGCGTCAATCATTGGGCGTGCTCCGTAACAACGTTTCTAAAAAACAGCCGCTGATTCCTAGTACTGCAGTCCTTGGAAAGGGCATGCCATTCCCTGTGGACTGCGCCTTGCCTTGTCCGTTTGAGTGGGCTCTGAATAGGGCAATATCATCTTGAAGGAGTGCTAGTTTGTCCATACGTAATTTATGACTCCAGTTTTTTAGGCCAGGTAAACCGGAAGCAAGCACCTTTGCCCGCCTCGGAATCTACCGTTATCGAACCTCCATGCTCCTGAACAATCTTCTTTACCAAGGCCAATCCGATACCGGTATTAACCCCATGATCCTTTACTTCCAGCGCCTGAAACATCATGAATATTTTTCCATGGTATTCAGGTGCTATACCAGCCCCGTCATCGGCTACGGAAAACTCGAAAAACGCCCCTTTATCTTCCACATTGATCCATATCCGCCCCTTATTGCCTCCATGGTGTTTGATGCTGTTTCCGATAAGATTGGCGAATATCTGCCCCAATTGAAGACTGTCGGTCTTAAACACAGGCATATCGGAACCGATTTTAATCTTAAACCGCTTAGGTGGGGACAATGAATCAATTGTCTCCTCCAGTAAGGCGCCTACGTCTACCCGGCTGACTTCAAACCCCATATGGCCTATCCGCGAATAATCGAGCAACCCCTCGATCAACGCCTGCATGCGATTCACCCTGTCCTGCATAAGATTCAGCTGTTCGCGGGTTTCTGTCGTCAACTTCTGGTCCAGGTCCTCCTGCAGCCAACCCGCCAGATTGGATATTGCCCGTAGAGGCGCTTTCAGGTCATGTGATGTCACGTAAGCGAACTGTTCCAACTCGGCTGCCCGTCGCTCAGCCTCGTTGGTCCTCACCGCTACGTGGTGCTCCAGGGTTTCGTTGAGTCTCTGCAGCGCCTGTTCTGCGTGCTTCCGGTCATTTACCTCGTTATTGAGTGCGTTTACGGCACTGAGCAACTGCTCCGTACGTTCAGATACCAGGTGCCGAACCTGTCTTGCTCGACCCAGCAGAGTAAACAGATAGATGACGAGCAAGATGGTGAAAGAAAACCCGCCGAACATGATGATCCAGCCACTCCAGGTATCGGCCAGAAATCGCCCCGGCAGGGGCTTGCAGACAACTTTCCACTCCCGGTCCCCCACCTTCAGAGTCTCAGTCAGCTCACGGTTTGACTGCTCATTCACCCGCCCCCCATCAGTCACACTCGAACTAGCCTGCTGAAAGCGTGATGCGTGCTCATACAGCAACCGTTGCTCACCTTCTGCTGTCACTTCGTAAAACCGCAGATCTATCCCACTGGGAACCAGGTATCCCAAGGCGCGCTCCACGACGTCGGCTACGCGAAAAGCCCCAATTGCAAATCCTCGTAACTCCAGATTTTGTGGTTCATCGATGAACGCGCTATCGTTATCTTCCATCCCTGCTTCAAGCGATTCGCTGTCGTCTCTATCCCGATGGTAAACCGGCATGTATGCCAGAAAGCGCGAGGGGGCATTGTCGTTCACATCCAGCGATACCAACGGTGATAGCTGTATCTCGCCCGAATTCCTGACCTTCTGCAACATTCGCAACATACTCGGATCCGACGCCAGATCAAAGCCGAGCAGATCTTTGTTTTCTTGGTACGGCTGGACATAGAGAACAGGAAAATGCTCTGGACGTATACTGGCATCGATGATGTTGCCGTTATCATCACGCTCAGTTATTTCGAAGCGATAAAATCCTCGTTTCGCTTCAGTCACGAAGTCGGCACGTTCTTCCGCCGATACCTGTGGCGCCCATTTCAGTGCCTGAATCGCTTCATAGCGCTTCAGAACCGGACCGAGAAACTCTCGAAATTCACGCCTGCCTATATTGCTGGAGGCATCGAAGAATGCAGCAATATCCTCCACGATTGCCAGCGTCAGTTTTATCTCCCGCTGGATTACAAGGACCCTGTCACGAGAGGCTTCACCGAATGCAATCTGTGCCTTCTGCTCTTCCCAGCCGGTCACTTCCCGGAAAGCAAGATCGGTAATCAAAACACCCAGCAATACCACCAGAACAATAGGCAAGGGACTCCACCAGAGCGAATTCAGATGCTCCTTGAGTTTCCCAATTTTCCCGAATGAGGACATTCGCTTGAGCTCTAACCTATTCCGCATCAGCAGCGGCATGTACTTGCATAGCCATCAGGCTTTCCCCCACTCCTGCGCTAGAGGGCATGGAAAAAACCGATTTCAAGTTCGAGTGAAATCTCAATACTTTGATTATACAAACCCCTTTAGATTATTGTTTGACAGTCAATTGACCCTTATGTCTTGTCAGAGGATTGATAACCCACTTTCCCACTAAACCGCAGTGGTGGAAAGAATACCCGTTATCCTGCCACTAACCGGGTGTCCCCGCGTACCCAATTCGTACAGAAAAAGAAAAAATCAGCTGACCGAAGTCTTTCACAGCAAGTACACAGATAGGAATGAAATATTCAACCAATTGAAAACAAAGAATAAAACAATTATAACCTTCTGATTCCAAGACCTGACAACGCCAAAGATGGATTTCTCCGTGGGTTACTTGGACAATAAAGACCGTGTTTCGTGTGCCTCAGGATTCAGTTTCAGGAGCGGTTACCGTGACAGCAATGAAACCCCTGCTTTTGTTCACCAGCCTGTGGCTTGCATCTGGCGCTCTGCTGGGCGACGAAGAACGCCAAATGCCCCCTCCATCCTCACTTTATGAGCAGCTGAATCAACTGGCTTCTCAATATGGATTCACTCTGTCCGGGCATGAACAGACCGCATCGCAGCCTTCCGTTGCGATGGAAGGCGATGCTGTATCGATTGTCAGCAGGCTGTTGAAAGACTTTAACCACGTACTAGTGAGATCGCGCCAAGGCGACCTGGAGCGAATCATTATCATGGGGCTCAAGCAACATCTTCCACCGCCCCCGGACAAAATCGTCCTCCCTACCAGTCGACGGGGAACTCATCATCTGGTTCAGGCTGTTTTGGGTGGAAATAATGGCAAGGTTATGCGATCCGACCTGTTGATCGATACAGGCTCCTCATATCTCGTCCTGCCGCGCTCAAATCTCACCACTCTCGACCTTGACAGCGATCAAATGACGGCGCGCCAGGTTCAAACTGCCAACGGCCCGGTCACGGCCAGTGTGGGAAAGATACCTTTCATACAATTAGGCGGCGAAACCATCCTTGATGTAGAGACCGCCTTTATTGACGATGAATCGCTTGGAAACAATGCCCTTCTTGGAATGAATATTCTAGGGCGCTACCAGGTTGTTCTCGACGATCAGAAGAACACTCTGACCCTCGTTTTCCGGAAATGATCGGTTGACAGTAATAGGCGGATTTTAACCAACGGGACAGGCCTCAAATAGTCTATCTGGCCGGATGCCGGGAAGGGGGCTTGCCTATTCCATGCTGAGTAGCGAAGGAAGGTGGGGGATGACGAGGCCGAAACGACCCGTAGGCCGGATGATTCTCCAAATAACGATGTCTGATTCTCGGTGGCCGCCAGGGACGAAATGATCCGTAGCTTGGCGCCGGAAAGGCATAGACACCGGTTCCAGGCGCCTCCGGCAAGGAATCAACCGATTCTTGTTCTTCAATCCAGCGACGCTCCGCCTGCAATTTTCTTTTCTCCGCCAGCGCCTTTTCCCTCCTAAGTCGTTGCTCTTCGAGACGCTGTGCCTGATTGACAACCGAATAATATTGGTTTGAGCTTGCCAGCGCTGCATAGGGTAGCCTTGCGACTTCCAGGACCTCGACAGCCCCGACTCTGCTTTTCGGTGGGACATCACTGAAATGAACCGCACCCGTCTCGTCCACCCATCGATATATGGTTTCGGCGGCCAGATCAGGGCACACCAAGACTAAAACAGACATGGAAAAAAAAACGAAGAGTAACGGTCTCAGCAGCGACCATGTCACTCGCGGAATTGGCGTTCCGGCTATTTTTAATCTAAAAACCATCTGACTGCACAACGGATTCTTGTTTTTGCCAGAAAAATATAATGTGGAAGGTTGCCGATGCAATATAACCCATGATTCATTCGGCAATAGCGATTTTGAGCTCACTCCAGTTACCCTCTGCTGAAGCAAATGCGTTTTGCACCTGCTCATTGTCAAAGCGCCCATAGGCCAGTGAATTGTCACTGAGGATCAGCAGCTGCCGTTCGGCATCGAGCTGAAATCTGCCTCCGCCATCGATGATGAGTGCCGGTTCCTCTATCTGGAGTACCTCGTCGTTCGTCCAGTGACAGGCGGCACCCTGATCTGCCAGGAAATGCGCCAGAATCTGATTGTGAAAGCGATGCTGGTCGCGACTAGCGAGTAGTAAATACTTTTTTCCTCTGAGACCGAGCTGTAGGAATTTCCCTGCCTGGTTTTCCCCTGCTTTGAACTCGGGATAAGTGACAACAACGGTTTGGAACATGCTATTTCAATCCCTAGTGTGCCATGACTATGCCAATCTGTACCCGCTCTACCAACGATTCTGCCAGGCTTCTCTATTTCCAAACCATGATATCTGAAAAAATAGCGTCGGCCCGCACGACCTAAACCCATAAATTTCCAACGGGACCAGATGTTAATATTCGAACAATGGGTAACTATACAAGAGACTCCGAAAAAATGGGCGCCCCTGGCCTTGCACATGGGGGGCCTTCCCTGATCGGCCCAAACGATCCTCCGCCTGTGTCCATTATCAACGAACAGGGCACCGGTCGGTTACTACTCGTCGGTGATCATGTGAGCAATACTATCCCCGCGGCCATGGATAATCTGGGTCTGGAAGAGATGATACTGCAACAGCATGTAGCCTATGACATAGGAACTCGTCAGGTGCTTCACTACCTGTCCCAACAGCTGAACGCTCCAGCCGTGCTGGCCGGATATTCCCGTCTACTGGTAGATCTGAACCGCAGTCCGGAAGACCCGACGCTAATACCCGAGCAGAGCGACACTGTCGCCATACCAGGTAACCAAGGCCTGACAAGGGAAGAAAAAGCACAGCGAGTACACTCTTTCTACCTGCCTTATCGTGCTGCTATCGACAGGCATTTACTGCACTTCCGCCGGCGGGGTATCGTGCCCGCATTCATCTGCATTCACAGCTTCACGCCAGAGATGGCCGGCCAGACGCGACCCTGGCAAATCGGACTGATGTGGGACAAGGATCCGCGCATAGCGCTGCCCCTGCTGAAAAGTCTCCGGGCTCACCCAAACGGAATCATCGTCGGTGACAATCTGCCCTACTCCGGTAAACATCAAGCCGACTACACCATCGATCATCATGCAGAATCCACCGGGCTGCCACACATCGCCATCGAAATCCGACAGGATCTGATTGCCACTGAGGAAAAGGCGGTTCAGTGGGGTCGAATCCTGAGTGAATCGCTTCGGGATATCCTTGCCGATCCAACGTTATACCAGGTGTGGGAAGGGTGATTGAAAAAGCAGACGCCATGTCACCAGGCTCCATCCAGCCGGCAACTATAGAGTCCCTCAAGGAAACTGACTAGGGCCTGGTTCACGCCTTTTCCGTTGTTGATCTGCTACACTGATTTGAAATATAGCATCCAAACCGAACGCTTAAGGCCAGAGCAATCAATCAGATATGGATTTTCCCGTCAGTTTCAAATTGCCGTTAGAGATCGTCAAAGAAGCAGACAAGTGCCAGAAGGATCACGCCTGTCTCAACGACCGACACTACACACTCTGCGAAGTGGACTTCCAGCGTGAAAAAGCGCACTTTGGCATTCTCGTCTGTGGATACGAAACAGACTGCCCCTACAGCTCTCAGATCGGTTCACAGCGGGTATGCACCTGTCCCGTCCGTCAGGAACTCTTCAAGAAGTACCAGATCTGAGCGACGACTTACCTGAACCTGTTTGTCTTCCGTTGCTGCCAATTGCTGAAAATCCTGTAACCCAGGTCCAGTCCGTGCAATACTCTCCGCATTGGAGAATGATCCAGTGTACCCGGTCATCAGGACGCGGGTCTGCAGGTTAATCAGAGCTTCATCCACCCATATTACAAACTCAATGGAACTGTTAAATCCAGCTATAATCAAACCTATAGATACTGACGTGGCACCCTGGACCTTTGGTAAGGGGGTAGACTGGGAAATTAGCTCCTAATCAACGGGACCAAAGGCCTGGGAAACAATGGATACTGAAGCTGTTTTATGAATGTGAACAAACCCTGGCTGATCGTTTTTGTTCTAGCTGCGGGAGCAGCCTCTTTCTGGTTTTTTGATGACGCCCCTCAAGAACAGGAAAGAGTGACGAATCAAACCGAATCCGAACAATCCACTTACCGCCCGAACGATCCTTCCCGACCTGCGAATAGCTTACCGGATAGAACGGGCCGGGAACGGGAAGGCAGGAATTACCGCTCTCCGCCGGTGTCTCAGTATGGAATGCCCCATCAGACCTTCGCACCACCGGCCGGCAGTGCACGTTTCTCCTCGCCACAGGAAGGTTACAGATTCCGAACACAAGAGGGACAAACCGAAACGGGGACAGATCGGCAAGCCTATCCTTATGAAACCGCCCCGGCATGGCAAGGCTACCCTTATGAAACCGCCCCGGCATGGCAAGGCTATACCGAGGCCCCGAGGAACATAGGCCGTAGTGATCTGGAACCAAGCTATCGACCGCAAGGTCCGGCCAACACGGGATACCGGTTCAGGCCTCAGGACTCGGCTGGTCGATCCCAAAGATGGACCGGGAACTATTCTCAGGTGCCCGGGTCCAGGGCGCAGGCCCCGATGACTCCAAATACCCACCAATCCCCCGGGCAATACCCTTCGCCCTGGCAACAGAGTGGACCAAAACCAGGCAGCAACCCGTTATGGGCAGACACCTGGGGGCAGCCCTAATCGAAAATCGAGGGGAACCGATGCTTCCCGGAGCTCAGGGCTGACGTACCGGGTCCGTATCACCAGCGCTCGATTGGAGTCGGCAATCATAATCCCGATCAGGAAAGGATATCGGTCAACTGCTGCTCAGAATATCCGAACTCTGATCCATACCTTTCTATTAGATCCAGGTTAGCCAGATTGCGCGCCTCGGTTTTGTCCTTGTCATCATCGAGATAAAACTCGTACCTGTCCCGCAGATAACTGTATTTTTTCCAGGCCTCTCTCTGATCCGTGGCCACGCTCTTTTTTTGGCTCTTGCGAAGCGTCCTGGGAGCAGTCTTATTACCGGATCTGGTCTTTAAATCTACTTTTTTAACCTTACGCCGAAGATCACCAATCTGCTCATCGCGCAGCGAGATCTCCTGTTTCAAACGTTTGATCTCCTGCTGAAATTCTTCCTTGCAAGACAGGGCTCTCTTCGCCTTTTGTCTCAGTTCCTTCATCTCTTTTTTCAATTTTTTCTTGTCTGCCACAACTCCACCCATGCGCTGATCACGACAAATCTTTTCTGGAAAACGTTCGATCAGTTCCCCCTAAGATCCGCCTTTCTTTGCTCCTTCCCAGTAGTCAATGCCGCCTCAGGAAATGGCGACCACCTCCCAACTAACAAAAATACCCGATTTGGTGTTTCCAAGACAATCAATTTACAAAGCTGTCGCCGACAGAAAACCAACATACGGCGGGAATTTACGGGATAAGCCAGACACCACATCAACACTATTGCCTGTGACATCAGACAGCGGAGAATACTGCTACACTCCCCCCAACCTCCTGCAGATGTTGCCCATGATCACGAAGAGCGAATTCGAACCCGCCTGGTGGCTGTCCTGGCCTCATCTGCAGACCATCTGGCCCGCGCTCTTTCGGAAAACCCGGAAATTCCCAATCACGCCGGAACGATTGGAACTACCAGATGGGGATTTTCTCGATCTCGTCTGGGTAGGGAACAATAGCGGGCCCCTGATACTGGTGTTACACGGGTTAGAGGGATCTATCCGGTCCCACTATGCGGAAGGCATACTTGAGACCCTGTATCAGCAGGATTTTCGCCCAGTCTTCATGCATTTCCGCGGCTGCGGCGGCGAACCGAACCGACTGCCGAAAAGCTATCATTTTGGCGATACCGGCGATCTGGGCCTCGTCTTGCAACACATCCAGGCCAGATCGGGTAAGGCCATCGCTGCTGCAATCGGCTACTCCCTCGGAGGTAACGTGCTGTTGAAATGGCTGGGGGAACAGGGTGATGCATCAACCCTTAAGACCGCCATCGCAATTTCTGTTCCCTTCAATCTCAACGACTGCGCCCTTCGACTGGAACGGGGTGTCTCCCGTATCTACCGTCAACATCTTCTAGGACATCTGCGGGCCTCCTACAAACGCAAGTTCCGCCGTATCTCCGTGCCGCTTGAGGTCGATGTAGACTCCCTTCGCAGTTTCCGCGAGTTCGATGATCAGATCACCGCCCCTCTGAACGGGTTCAACGGGGTAGATCACTACTACGCGGAATCGACTTCAAAGCCCTACCTGAAGCGGATAACAACCCCAACCCTTATTCTGCAGGCTCTGGATGACCCTTTTATGTACCCAGACAGCCTACCCTGCAATGGTGATCTTTCCCCCGCCGTTACACTCGAGCTATCGGACAAAGGAGGGCATGTGGG
Source organism: uncultured Gammaproteobacteria bacterium (assembly GCA_963820955.1). Lineage (GTDB taxonomy): Bacteria > Pseudomonadota > Gammaproteobacteria > Chromatiales > Chromatiaceae. The sequence goes on from CAWGCA010000020.1 coordinate 94,030, forward strand.
TTTTATCGACGGCCCTGGGTTTTGGTATCGGCGATTCTGGCTGGAGCAGCGCATTGCCAGGCACCTGAAGGAGACCCTCTGCGTAAACCGCTGTTGAATCCACGCCCAATCCCCGGGTGATCAACCAGAATTTGCGAAAAAAATTGTTAATTATTCGCGCCCTTTAGAGTCATGTCTTTTTTTATTTTTATTTCATATAGTTATACTGATATCTAAAACTGAAACCATTCTTTTGGCAATCTATGGCGGCTAGTCCCCCTACCAGACCCCTTTGCTCTTTAACCACTTGTGTTGGAGGAAGGCAGGCAACAATAGTCTCCGGCGGAGCTTAAATTGTGAACAAGCGCAAATTTCTGCAAATTCAGCTCCCTGTATCTCCACGAATTGAATTACCATACCCCCCGTAGACCGGGACTACGTTAACGACGTCTAGACACAGCGCTGGTTGGAAACCTCTGTACCGACTGCTAAATATGCCCACGCGGAGCCAACTATCGAACAATCCATGCCTGTTGCGCGGCTCGTCTCGCGTGATCCACTCCACTTCCGAGTTCACTTGGACATTGCGCATAGCGGAGCCTGGTATTTCCGGAAAGCCTTAGCCGACAGGGCGGTTTCAGAGGAATCGACAAAAGGCCTTTCGGCCGATTTTACTCGCCACCATACAACAGCTTGATCTTTAGAATATTTATTGATTTTCTAAATTTATTACAACGAAAAGGCATCGCGGCCTCGCCGGGGTACCAGGAGTGCGCCGAGTGGATCGGCGGATGATTTTTTAATCTAACGACGGATGAGGAACACAACATGATGAATAAGGGAGTCACAATAGCAGTTTCAATGGGGTTCACCCTGTTGGGCTCAGCGGCTCAGGCAGAGCCGATAGACAACACTAACACGCTGCCTGATGCCAAACCCGGGCAATGCTATGCGAAGGTGATGATTCCGGCGAAATACGAAACCAAGACAGAAAAAGTCCTGGTGCAGGAGGCATCGGAGAAGATCGACTCCATACCAGCCAAATATGAGTGGGTCGAGGAAAAAGTACTGGCCAAGGAAGCCTCCAGCAAACTGATTCCGGTTCCTGCTGTATACGAAACGGTCACCGACCAGATCGAGATCAGCCCTCAGCAAACCCTTTGGGTCAACGCATTAAACAAGCGTGGTGTGCCGGTAAGCTCTACGCTGCTTGACGCGGCCAAGGCTGGCGGTGTTGATGTGGAGGCAGCAATCCCCGGGATGTGCTTCCAGGAATACTATCTCGCAGCCCAGTTCAAAACCGAAACCAAGGACGTCCTGGTCAGCGAAGCCTCGGAAAACATAAAAATCGTTCCCGCAAAGTATGAAGTGGTTGAAAAACAGGTGCTGGTCAAGGAGGCCGCCAAAAAGATCGTCGAGGTTCCTGTAAGTTACGAGACAGTTACCGAGAAGGTGCTGGTGGAGCCGGCCAAGACGGTCTGGAAAAAGGGTAATGGCCTGGTGGAAAAGGTCGATAACACCACCGGCGAAATCATGTGCCTGGTGGAGATTCCCGCAGTTTACAATACCATCACCAAGAAAGTCGTGAAATCCCCCGCGACTATCAAGGTAATAGAGATCCCAGCGGTCTACGAGACAGTCAAACTGCGGAAGCTGGTTTCGCCGGCAAAAGAGACGCGCACCAAAACACCGGAGGGCTACAAAACCGTCGCCAAACAGGTCAAGGTTGCGGATGCGAAATTCAGCTGGCATGCAGTTCATGACACCGCCAAACCCGAAGGCAAGTGGACTGGGAATCAGATCTGCCTGAAAGAGATTCCGGCCAAATTCGAGAAATTTACCAAACGGGTTGTGAAATCCCCGGCCACGGTCAAGAAAGAGGAGACACCGGCGGTCTATGACCTAATCAAGGTACGTAAACTGGTAGCCAAAGCCGAGGAGAAACGGACCAAGATTCCTGAGGAGTACAAGAGCGTCACCAAACGCTCCAAGGTGGGAGACGAAAGGCTGGAGTGGCGCCAGGTTCTGTGCGAAACCAATATGACCAAGGAGATCGTGACCCAGGTGCAGGAAGCGCTCAAAAAAGCAGGGTACGACCCAGGTTCTGCTGACGGTGTTGTGGGTGGCGCCACGCTGCGGGCGGTAGACAATTATCAGCGTTCCAAAGACCTCCCGCGAGGCGGCCTGACTATACGCACGCTGGAGACTCTGGGCGTTAAACTCTCAAGCAACTAGATGGCCAGAAGGGACAGGGAAGTCCCTTTTGCAAATACAGTTCGGCCCACAAGGAACATCGCCCCGGAAGTCCGTTTTATCCCCCTAAGGCGAATTTGACGGAGGCTGAAATCAGAGGCAAGTGATTTCCCATCTTCGTGACGAATTAGTTCAAATAGGCTGATCTGTTTTCGGACGAGTACTCCTAGCCGCTGACCGCTTCTCGGCTCGCTGAATAGGGCAATATCATCTTGAAGGAGTACTAGTGCACCAGGGCCAGCATGGATTCGCCACTCTCAGCCTTGAGCATCAACAGCCCCTTGCTCAAGTCGCTCAATTCTCTGGTTACATTCGCGAGACGCGCCTGGGCACGATCGTTACTCAATTTCCGATAGGAGGCGTATATCAGCCCGCCAGGCAGAATCACCGAAAGCAGCGTGTCGGCAACATCGAAACGGGTCTCTTCCACTGTCTCGCTAAGCGCCACCTGCCGGTCCAGAAGACTGGAGCGCAACTGCCGGACCTGATCGACCAGCTTATCAGTTGCCGGAGCGGGAATCTGTACCATCAACCCATCGGCATGCTCGATGGTCACCCATGCCAAATTCCGGCTGGCGATCTCATCGGCCTGAACATGCAGGGCAACCAGACCAAATAGAATCGCGGCGACACAACGAACTGTTACCATTGGCGAGCTCCAATAATTCAACACAATTTTTTATTTTCTTACAAATCGAATAGATAACGCCATGATATCGGTCATTGAAAAACCTATTCAAACATACCGAAGTCCCTGATCCCCCCTAACCACGCCTCCCTTCGTCGTTCATTGCGTTTTCTGCCTCTAGTGTACCTCGGCCTGTTTCCAGCAAAAATTGTTTCAAGTTCTGCTCGGCACCAGCCAGTGCATCCCGCATCCTTGGATACACTGGCTCCTCACCCTGCCATTCCCGCCCTTCTATCAGGTTGCGCCACAAAGCCACTTGGTCCCGCAGTTTTTTTTCTTTGTCGTCCATCCGCAGATGTCCTTCTTTTCCAGACGGCCACTGGTTTCAAATCATAGTCAATTGCATAGACACGCACTTGTCTTTACGCGACAAAATATTGACCGGTCAGAGGGCGAGGAGATGATCACCATGAATCTCCTCATTCTCCGGCGTAAAATGCCCGACTCAGATACATCCCGCGCGCTCAGATACATCCCGCGCGCTCAGAAAAAGGTGAAAGCGATGAAACTCACCCGCCGGCAGTTTATCCACGTAGCCGCAGCCAGCGCTCTACTGACCGGCTGTGGGCGCCGTCCGGCAAAAGACGACGTCCGCATCGGTCTGGCGCTCGGCAGCGGGGGAGCCCGGGGACTGGCACACGTGGCAATTCTCGAGACACTGGATGAACTGGGTATTCGCCCCCATCGCATCGCCGGAACCAGCATCGGCGCGGTGATGGGTGCACTCTACGCAGCCGGACGGTCTGGCGCCGAATTACGCCACTTGATCGGTCAACTGACCGTTGAGGATGGGGACACACTGGCAGATATCCTGTTCGAAAAAGAGACCTTCAAATGGCTGGAGTTCTTCGACCTGGAGCTTGGCGGTGGTGGACTGATCGACAGTAGCGGTTTTATCCATTACGTCGGAGAACTGATCGGTCATAATCGTTTCGGTCTGCTGGAGATTCCCTTAGCGGTCGTGGCCGCCGACCTATGGAGTGGAGCACAAGTAGTCTTTCGTTCCGGGGCATTGCTGCCCGCGATCAAGGCGAGCATCGCCATTCCGGGTATTTTCGAGCCGGTCGAGTATCAGGGACGGCATCTGATCGACGGGGGCACCGTAAATCCCCTGCCTTTCGATCAGTTGCCCGACTGCGACTTGACCATCGCGGTGGACGTCACCGGTGAACTATCCGGACATGACGGTCCACCCTCCTACACCGAAACCCTTTTTTACAGCATTCACAACATGGAACAACGTATCCTCACTCAGAAACTTAAAGAGCAGCGGCCCGACATCTATCTCCGTCCGGAAATTCGAGATGTACGCGCGCTGCAGTTCTATCGAGCCGAGGAGGTCTACCGTCAGTCTTCTGCCGTAACAACCGAACTGAAACAACAGCTCGCAGCCCTGATAGTACTTTAAGCCCTGCAGCGGAGGGTAATATAGGGTACTTCGAAAAATCCCTTCTATCGGATTTTTCGATACGTCGATCGAAACGCGCGATTTCCGATCGCCCTCATTTTCATGCGCTTACACGCACGAAAATAGTGGCGCATCCCTGCACCACAGGGGCACCTCAAATTTTTCAAGGTGCCCTATATACAGGGACTGGAAACAGCTACCTTTGCGAAGCGGCGGCGTGGACAAGTGTATGCTTTATTCCCAGTGGAGTAACAGAGGAAGTAACAAAACGATAAGGGTTACGAAGTATTCGCAACCCTTATCTTTCCCCGGCTATCAGTGTCACTAATCAATAAAAAATCATGTTCGACAGGAGAACGCCGGTCACAAGCGCCAGAGCCAGGTCGTCGTCGTCATCATAGCGGTCCCGCGCATCCTCATAGCCCCGGTTGTACCCTTTATCGTACCGATTTCGACTATGATGCATGTTTTTCCCGCCCTGATAGCGGTAGCGATCGCCGCGATAATTCTTGGCGCTATGATGCCGCTGCTTCGACCATCGCTGATGCTGCGCCGGTCTCTGCTCGTGCTTGTACTGCTTTTGAACCTGTCTCTGGTGATAATCGCCACCCGCTGTTACCGGAGTCACCGCCAGGGAACCAAGGGCAAATGCTACTGACATTGCAAATACTTGAAAAAACTTCGTGCGTTTCATCGGTCATCTCCTCAACGTCGCTTCCTAACTCTTACTTAATAAGATAGCCGGAGCTTGCTGAATCCAGGCTGAACCGGTCAGATACACCATGTGATGCAGATCCCAAAGCGGATGAGGTGAGGTCCTAAACAGAAAATAGCGTCAGTGGTTGACGATGCTGTTGTGATCGATGATCAATAGCAAACGCTGTCCCCCTCAGTATATCGATGCCATTTGCTACGCTAACAGACTTGTCCGCGGGACTGCGCAATACTCATACGGGGAGAAAAGAACAACGCTGTGCCAATGTGCCACTGATCTGCGCCCCCCTGCCTGGCGGGGAAGAGGGCCAGGTCAGGGGGCTTTGGTTACTCTTCCCGGATACGGCCGCCTAGCAGCGCCGCCCTCTCTCTACTCTGGGCAGAGCGCGGATGCCGATGCTGTGACTTTGCCTGGGAATCGTTGGATTTTCGTCGCACATGCTTGTGCGCGGGTTTAGACCGAGTAGGCTGCTCCCCGGACCGATCCGGTCCGGGTCCGTGCCCGTCAGTCGTCGATCTTTTTGCCGACGACCTCACCCGAGATCGGCCCACTACCTGTTTTCGGGGCTGGGACCGCCCATTTCCGTTCCGGCCATTTTGAATTGGCTCTGCCTGAATGCTGGGATCCGGCTCATATCCTGCCAGAACCATATTGGGAATTTCGCGTTTCAAAAGCCGTTCGATATCCCGCAACAGCTTATGCTCATCCACGCACACCAGGGAAACCGCCTGACCCTCGTTGCCAGCACGCCCGGTGCGGCCGATGCGGTGCACATAGTCCTCTGGCACATTCGGCAGTTCGTAGTTCACCACGTGGGGCAACTGATCGATATCCAGGCCACGGGCCGCAATATCGGTGGCCACCAACACCCTAACTCGCCGCTTTTGAACCCGGCCAGTGCCCGGGTACGAGCACCCTGGCTCTTGTTGCCATGGATGGCGGCAGCCCCTAAACCGTCCTTTTCCAATTGCTGGGCCAGACGGTTGGCGCCGTGCTTGGTGCGGGTAAACACCAGCACCTGACGCCAGTCGCGAGAGGCGATCATGTGGCTCAACAACTCCCGCTTGCGGTGCTTGTCCACCGGGTGAATCACCTGCTCAATCTGCTCTGCGGCGGTATTGCGGCGTGCCACCTCGATAAGTTCGGGGCGATTGAGCAGGCGGTCGGCAAGGCGTTTGATCTCCTCGGAGAAGGTGGCGGAAAACAGCAGATTCTGGCGTGCGCCATTCTTCGGCAGCAGCGCCAGCACCTTGCGGATATCGTGAATGAAACCCATATCCAGCATGCGATCGGCTTCATCCAGCACCAGTATCTCTATCTGCGACAGGTCCACCGTCTTCTGACCGGCGTGATCCAGCAGACGGCCCGGTGTAGCCACCAGGATATCGACACCCCGCCGCAGTTTCTCGATCTGTGGATTGATCTTGACACCACCGAAGACCACCGCCGACCGCAGCGGCAGGTGTCGCCCGTAGATCTCCACGCTGTCGGCCACCTGGGCTGCCAGCTCCCGAGTCGGGGTAAGAACCAGGGCCCGAACCGGCCGCCGCCCTTTTTTTGTGGTGTCTACGCTCAGCCGTTGCAGCAACGGCAGTGTGAAACCGGCCGTCTTGCCGGTGCCGGTCTGGGCACCGGCCATGACATCCTTGCCTTTCAGAATAACGGGGATCGCCTTACGCTGAATCGGGGTGGGTTCCGTATAACCCTGCTCGCCGACGGCACGCAGGAGTTCGGCCGACAGGCCGAGGGTATCAAATGACATTGGGGTATTTACTCCAGTCTTGCCCTCCCTGCGACAGCGTTTGCTGGAGGGATTCGGTCCGGGCTGGATAAGGGGATTTTCTAGTTAAGCGGGAGGCCCAGATTCGTAGGAGGGGCAAACGGCTCAAGCGTTTTTCCAGCAACCTTTAAGGCCGCAAAGGATGCTGACCGAATCAGGCACCCGAAAAAAAGGGAGTATAACAGAAACTTATCCGCTGGTCTTATTCCTTGCTTTTTTTCGCTTTGCTCCCGCCTTTTTCTTAACTCCCGGTTGCTCAAGTCGCGAAATATTGAGGCGTTGACCGCATACCCAGGTCTTCTTGAGACCCTGAAACACCTCGTTTGGCATGCCGATGGGCAGATCGACCAGGCTGAATTCCGTGTGAATATCAATATGCCCTATGTGCTGAGCGTCCAGCCCCGCCTCATTGGCAATGGCACCGACGATATTACCCGGCTTTACATCGTGCTTCTGCCCCACTTCGATGCGAAACCGCTCCATGCCCTTGGGGGAGCGGGTCTGCGGGCCACGCTGACGCGGCTCAGCCTTTTCCTTACGCTGTCTTGGCGCAGCACTGGGGCGGGCGGGCTTCTCTTTTTCCGGTGGCAACAACAACGAACGATCGCCGATGAACATCTTGGCCAGCGCCGCCGCAATCTCCAGCGCCGGCACATCGTGTTCCTGCTGATACTGTTCCAGCAGGCTCTGCATGAAATCCAGTTCACCCGCAGCCAGGGTATCGCTGATACTCTGTTTGAAATCGGCGATCCGTTTGTTGTTTACCATCTCTGTCGAGGGTAGCTCCAAAGGCTCGATTTTCTGCCTTGTTGCCTTTTCGATGGCGTTGAGCATCCGCCGTTCCCTGGGCGCGACGAACAGGATGGCATCACCCCGGCGGCCTGCCCGCCCGGTGCGGCCGATGCGATGAATATAGGCCTCGGTGTCATAAGGGATATCGTAGTTGACCACGTGGCTGATTCGTGACACATCCAGGCCACGGGCGGCGACATCGGTGGCCACCAGAATATCCAGCGAACCCTGTTTCAGACGCTCGACCATCTGCTCCCGGTGTTTTTGCGCCATATCGCCATTCAGCGCCGCGGCCGAATAACCCCTGGCCTCTAGCCGTCCGGCCAACTCCGTAGTGGCAGTCTTGGTGCGTACAAACATGAGCAGCGCATCGAAAGGCTCCACCTCCAGAATCCGGGTCAGCGCATCCAGCTTGTGCAGGCCACTGACCAGCCAGTAACGTTGACGAATGGTATCCGCGGTGGCGGTGCGGGTCTTAATGGCTATTTCCTGCGGATCACGCAGATAACGCCGCGCGATGCGCTGGATCTCTTTCGGCATAGTCGCCGAAAAGAGCGCCATCTGACGCTGCGCTGGTGTCTGCTCCAGGATCCATTCGACATCGTCGATGAAACCCATGCGCAGCATTTCATCCGCTTCGTCCAACACCAACGCCTGCAGGGTATCCAGTTTAAGCGTGCCCTTGCGCATGTGATCCATCACCCGGCCCGGGGTACCAACCACCACATGCACGCCCCGCTTCAGCTGCCTTATCTGTCCTGAATAGTCCTGCCCGCCATAGATCGGCAACACATGAAAACCCTTGATGTGGGAGGCATAACGCTGGAAGGCCTCAGCTACCTGGATCGCCAGTTCGCGAGTTGGGGTCAGGACCATCACCTGCACCTGCTGACGGTCGATGTCGAGCCGCGCCAGCAGGGGCAAGGCGAAAGCGGCCGTCTTGCCGGTTCCGGTGGGGGCGTGTCCCAGCAGGTCCAGACCTTCCAGCAGATGGGGAATGGTCTGGGCCTGTATCGGGGAGGGGGTTTCATATCCAACCTCGTCAAGCGCGGTCAACAACGGGCCGGGCAGATTCAGATCGACGGAAGCTGGTGACAGGGGGGGTGGCATCGGACATTGGGAATTCCTGGTGAGGGGGAAGAGGCGCGGCCGTGGGCGTGACCAGGCGTTGCAGTATAATGCCCTGGCCAATGATTACAATAGACCTGCCGGGAAGATTGATGAACTCAAAACAGATATGGGTCGACGCCGACGCCTGCCCGAAAGTGATCAAGGAGATTCTGTTTCGGGCCGCAGACCGGGTGGGTGTGGCGCTGACCCTGGTCGCCAACCAGCCCCTTCAAGTGCCCCGCTCCCAATATATCAGTTCGATACAGGTGGCAGCCGGTTTCGACGTTGCGGACAACCACATAGTCCAGCAGGCGAAAGCGGGGGACCTGGTGATAACTGCAGATATCCCATTGGCCGCAGAGGCAATCGCCAAAGGCTGCCTGGCCTTGAATCCACGCGGTGAGCTCTACACAGAAGACAATATCCGCCAACGCCTGAGCATGCGGGATTTCATGGATACCCTGCGCAGTAGCGGAGTAGACACCGGGGGACCCGCTTTGTTCAGCCAGGCCGATCGTCAAGCCTTTGCCAATCAGTTGGACCGATTGCTGGCCAAGTAAGTGAGCTGAGACTAGTACTCCGTCCCGCACGGCGTATATTCAGCCTTTATCTATCCTGATATTTTCAGCCCAGGGCGCTGATATACTCAATCATGCGTTTGCGCATTGCCATATCCGGCAAACGCCCAAAACCGGCGCCCATGTTATCCAGCATGTGATGGGGCTTGGAAGTGGCCGGAATAGCACAGGTCACCGCCGGATGCGATATTACAAATTTCAAAAAGAACTGCCCCCAGGATTGTACGTCGATGTCAGCCGCCCAGGCAGGCAAAGCTTCTCCTTTAACCAGGCGAAATAACTCCCCCCGCGCAAAAGGCCGATTGATAAGCGTGGCTATTCCCCGCTCCCGGACAATAGGTAACAGGCGCTCCTCTGCGGTTCTATTCATAATGTTGTAGCTGAACTGAACAAAGTCAAAAGGTTCGTTCTCCAGAATGACTTCCAACTCGTCGTGAAAACGACCGTGAGATGTGGTGATGCCGATATATCGAACCTTTCCATTCGCCTTCCAGGCCTTGAGCGTTTCAAGGTGGACCTGCCAGTCTTGCAGATTATGTATCTGCATCAGATCAAACACCTTGACTCCCATGCGCTGACTGGAGCGTTGCATCTGGCTGATACCTTCCTGCCGCCCCCTGGTCCACACCTTGGTGGCGGCGAACAAAGCCTGTTTATTCTTGACAGTTCTCAGCAAATCACCTGTCACCTGTTCCGCATTTCCATACATGGGTGAAGAGTCAATCACCGCGCCACCGTGATCAAAAAACGTCTGCAGTACCTCTGTCAGTTGTTGCCGAAGACCTTGATCGCTCCCGACATCAAAGGTACGCGAGGTGCCCATCCCGATAACGGGCAGGAGTTCACCCGTGCCGGGTATGGCCTTTTTTATCGGTGCAAGTTCGCTGGCAGACAACAAAAGGGGCCAGTTTGCAGCTGCAACCGCCAGGCCAACGGATTGCTGTAGAAAACGACGTCGACTGAACTTGACTGTTGGGATCAACATACCGCCTCCTGTTTATTCGAATCACTCTGTATTCATCAGATCAGACTGCTCTGCCAATACTGTCTGCTGTCTACCCAAACGATAGGCCAAAGCGGCCCAGATTGCCGCCAGCGGAACGGCAATTAATGCCATGTGAGACAGACCCAGACCCAGGCTGCGCAATCCTGCGTAGACCCATGCCGAAACGGCGTCACCACCACGGTACACCACCGTATCGTTGAAGTTCTTTGCTTTATACTTGGATTCCCTGTCTAAAACGACATAGAGTATTTCCCTTGCGGGACGCATAACAGCGTAGTTACCGGCGCGCCGAATTACCTGTATCAGCACCAATACCGCCAGCACCGGCATAAAAGACAAGGCCAAAAATCCCACGCATAGAATTAAGGGCACCAGCGCCAGGGTCCAGGCCAGTCCAAGGGCTTTGATCAGACGGTTGGTCAGAAACAGTTGAATCACGATGGTCAATCCATTTACCCCCAGATCAATGGCGGCAAACACGGTTGTCCGTTGTGCGCTGTCGGAAAAACTATCGCGGATGATTTGCGCCTGTTGAAAATACAAAAAAGTGGAAAGAGTGGTATATAACACCATCAAAATCGCAATACCTCGCAGATACGGTGATTGGAACACCAACTGTACTCCGGCCATCACGCCACCACCTAACGGCTGATTCTTTGCATCTTCTGATTCATCTTTCTGCCTGGCTAGTTGTTTTTTAAGCGTGGTCGCATTCCACCGAATCAGGCGTTGAATCGCCAATACCGCCCAACCCAAAAAGGCGGCGGACACAATCAACAGGTTCGTCGGGCCAAGCGGTAGTGCCAACGCAGTCGTCAACAGCGGCCCGACTATCGCCCCGGCAGTGCCCCCGGCGGCAATAAAACCAAAAAGACGTTTAGCCTGCGCGTCGCTGTAGAGATCGGCCATAAAGCTCCAGAATATGGATACGACAAACAAATTGTACACACTGGCCCAGATAAAAAATGCGCGCGCTAAGTAAACATGCGAAATATCGGAATGAAAAAGACTATAGAATCCAAGCAGATTGAGGATAAAAAATATGTAGACAGCCGGTAGAAATTGGCTGCGTCGGTAACTCGACGTAACCCAGCCAAAGACGGGCACGACTGCCAGCATCACGATAAAGGTGCCGGTAAACAACCACTGCAAGTTCTCGACACCACCGGCCACTCCCATTTCATCGCGCAGTGGACGCACAATGTAGTAACTGCACAGAAGGGAAAAGAAATAGCTAAACGACCAAAACAGCGCCCACCCTTCCTGTGGCCTGATATCCACGAGACGCCCAAGCCAACGGGTAAACAGATGCTGTATATCAGCCAAACCGCTTTATCCTTTGGTCCATCCGTATCATCTTGAAGGAGTACTAGTCTACCCCGTAATCTGTCAGAATCCAGTTATCGATTCAACCCACGATTCAAACTGGAATCAATGTCTACGAATCTTGGTTACGGAATTGGTGGCGGGGTACACTAATCAGGTGAATACAAATCAACAAACCACCGACCGTCTGAACCGGACCCTGAGCAAAGTGTTTGGCTATGACCAGTTCCGACCGCATCAGCGTGAGATTATCGAGGAGTTGGCAGCTGGAACCTCAGCCTTTGTGCTCATGCCCACCGGAGGTGGAAAATCACTGTGTTATCAGTTACCCGCCTTGTTGTGCCGCGGGGTGGGAATTGTCATATCGCCCCTTATCTCCCTGATGAAAGATCAGGTTGATGCGCTGCGGGCCAATGGGGTGGCGGCGGCCTTTTACAACTCCTCACTGGATACAGAGAATGCCGGCCGAGTTCTGACTCAGTTGCACAACCAGGAATTGGATCTTCTCTATATTGCCCCGGAACGGCTCATGCGCCCCGATTTCATCGAACGACTACAACTGGTCGACATCGCCCTCATCGCCATCGATGAGGCCCACTGTGTCTCTCAGTGGGGACACGATTTTCGCCCTGAGTACGCAAAACTTGGCCAGCTGGAAACGTTGTTTCCCAGCGTGCCCCGCATCGCCCTGACGGCGACAGCTGATCCACAAACCCGCGAGGATATTCGCCGGGTGCTGAATCTTGAACAGGCACCCTGCCATATCACCGGCTTTGACCGCCCCAATATTCGTTATTCAGTCCTGGATAAACACAATCCCTTCAACCAACTGCGGCATTTCCTCACGTCCCACGAGGACAAGGCGGGCATCATCTATGCACTGAGTCGAAAACGGGTGGAAAGACTCGCCGCTCAGCTCTATGAAAAAGGCATTCGTGCCGCTGCCTACCACGCAGGACTTTCGTCAGGGCAGCGCCAGTGGGTGCAGGAGCAGTTCCTGCACGACGAGATCGACGTGGTAGTCGCTACTGTGGCATTTGGCATGGGAATCGACAAACCCAATGTGCGTTTTGTTGTGCACTATGATCTTCCAAAAAATATCGAGAGTTACTACCAGGAGACTGGTCGGGCCGGGCGTGATGGGCTGCCCGCCGAAGCGCTGTTGCTGTTCGGCACCCAGGACATCGTCCTGGTGCGACAACTGGTTGAAACGGGGGATAACCCGGAGCGGATACGAATCGAACTGCACAAACTCAATACCATGATCGCGTTTGCCGAAAGTGTCACCTGCCGGCGTCGAGTCTTATTGAACTATTTCGGTGAACAACTTGAGCAAGACTGCGGCAATTGTGATCTTTGCCTTGACCCACCGCAGACCTTTGATGCAACTGAGGATGCACGCAAGGCCTTGTCCTGCGTGTACCGTGTGGGGCAGAGATTTGGCATCAAGCACGTTATCGATGTACTACGCGGCGTAGATAACGATCGCATACGCCGACTGGGTCACCAGCGGCTGAGCACCTACGCCATCGGTGATAACAAGACTGCGCTGGAATGGTCCAGTCTTATCCGTCAGCTCATCCATCACGGATACCTGCTGCAGGATATCGAGCGCTATTCGGTATTGCGTCTGACCCCGCAATCACGTCCAGTATTGCGCGGTGAAAAAAAACTACAACTGGCTCTGCCGCGTATCCGGGAAAAATCGAAACGCAAAACTAAAGCACTCAAAGACACCTCAGCCATAGGGCCCTATGACGAAACCCTGTTCGAGCGCCTGCGTGCGCTGCGTAAAACCCTCGCCGATAAGGCAGGGGTACCGCCGTATGTAGTCTTTGGCGACAACTCGCTGCTGCTGATGGCACGCGACAAACCCACCGAAGTGGAAGAATTCCTTCAGATCAATGGTGTTGGCCAGACCAAACTCGAACGTTATGGTGGTGAGTTTATGAATACGATTGCGAAGCATTGTATCGAGGCTTCGGAAGGATGATTGCGGGACAAGAAGAACTATCGCCGTAATCATGGTGCGAGGGCAGCATATTTGACTGCGAAAATAATCTCCCCGTGGTTTTTCGATAAGATGCAGCACCGCAAGGACATCTTGATTTCCTCTCAAGTCTTATAAACTGAAGACAGCATAAGCTGGGAAAAAAATAGACGTGCTGGCTATTGTACTCAATAGAGGTTAGAGAACGGTCTCATAGGACGAGCAAGACAACCATATCAGCCGTCAGGAGATGCGCTGCGCGATTCGAGTCGCACTCCCATAGGACCTCTATCCATGATTACTTCCATGAAGTCATTGCCTCGGCGAATCAGCACCGGTACTGTCTCACCTCTTAAGCCTCGAGTAGTAGCGCTTCGAAGATCCGAGTAGGTGTAAACACGCTCGCCGCCATAGGTTTCTATGATATCCCCAGGCAAAAGCCCGGACTGCTCCGCCGCCGACCCTTGAATCACCGACTTGACGTTCACACGATTGGGCTCGCCCGTTTGGTACAGATATCGGTCGTAGGCCTGCTCTCCGATCTCGGCGCGGAGATCCAACGTCTGCCCGTTCAGCTCTCTCAATGCTCGATAGTAACGGCTGGTCCGGTACCAGTCTTCACGCATGGCCTGATCCTGCAATTCCAGTCGCTCCATCTCCAATTCAGACTGCTGCCATACAATCTCTTCCGCAGTGGTTTGCGGCACGCCGGCAGCCACCAGCGCAATGCGACGGTCTTCAGGTGTATCCACCGGCAGCACATCTACGGTTCCTTCCGTTAGCTCCTCACGCTCACTTGCAAAATCAGATTTAATAGCCGTCAATTCCTGCTCCAGGCCGCGTACCCGAGTCGCAAGCAGGTCGACGAGACTCTCCAGGTTCGTCCAGCGGGAATGAAGGACCTGGATCTGCTCGGACTCGCCCGTTGTCTCGGGTACCTTGTTTAGGGGATCTGCCTGCGCTTTGTCCTCACCCGAGACCGACGGCTCATCAGCCTGATCAGGTAACGGGGAGTCAGGGCTGTTTTGTACGATCAGGGAGGTTGAAGCCGCATTTTGTGGTGTGGAATAGCGCACCTCTTCGAGCGACTTGGGCGCTTGCCGTTGTCCGACCGCGAAACTGCCTATAGAAATCCCGGCAACAAAAGCTATGGCGGCGATCAACAGATAATTTCGCATCATGGGGTTCCTGGGAATCCGGTGGTGGTTGAGTGTCATCCCTCTTAAGGAATCTCTGATTTATTCGTCATTCCGGACGAAGGGCAGCGTAGATCCGGAATCCATCTTAAAGTAATCAATAAGCTAATGGATCCCGGCCTGCGCCGGGATGACTGAGTACGAATTAATCAGAGGTTCCTTAAGTCTTTCGTCAGAAAGTATATATCTCTTTTAGAGAGAGATTTCACCTCAAGTTCCCCTGGTGCTGAAATTCAGGAGCAAAACCGCCGGCAAGATGGCTTCATGGTAAGGACTACCGGTATGAAACCGGCAACGAAACGGGGATAAGTCTGAGTTGAAGAGAGCGTTCCAGATGGTAGGCAAGTATCAGAAACGCGTGATCAAGGTAAGTTTTGGAATTGATAGATCGCTGCCACGGACCCTAATCTTTCTCCGGATAGCTGTTCCCTCGGCACCCTACTGCCTGCTGCAGCATACCTGCGGAGGGAGCCTTCCAGGGAACCGGGGTCGGCGGTTGAGTTGTGACTCAGATCAATCCGGATCTGGATCTCACCCGTTTCGCAATAATTAGCCGACTCTGTGTCGCCGGGACCGCCGCGTACTATCTGCTACGCTGAGCGCCGGCGCACCAGCAATGTGGGGATCAGGCCGGACAGAAACAGCCACATGGCCGCAGGCAGGGGAACCGGGGCGAATTCACTACCCAAGTACCCGGCGTCACCTACATCGTTGAATATGGCGAGGGAATACCCCGTCGCCGCGGAAGCCGGGTTTGGAGACCCATAGAAATTGTTGAAACCGCTCACTGCCAGAAGGTAGGTACCCGGATCGAGAAACAGGGACAGAGAACTCGTCAGGTCCGAAGGGTCGGCGCTGTTGGCATCGTCGTTTTCCGCAATCACTGTTCGACTGCCGTCGTCGCTCAGCAGTGTCATGATCGTATCCGGCTCGTCGCTGCTGCCCGGCAAGGCAAAGAGATCATAGGTCAGCGCACCTACCAGCGGATCCAATACCGGAACCGCGCTCTGAGTAATCGTTATTCTAAACAGATCCGTTTCACCGGGATCAACGTCGTAATCGCTGAAAATAAAGGTGTCCGCGTTTGCCGAACCCAGCGAAAACAGCGCGACTAGGGCGGTTCCGATGAAAAAACGTTTCATAATTTTAATTCCTGAGTTTGGTCGTATGTAGTATTTCTGAAGAAGTAATGCAAAAATGATGCCATCTAATTTTTTCTTTTAGAAACAGACAGGTATTTTCTCCTATGCAACTGGAAGAACCCGAACCGTAAATTTTTCTGACAAATCCAATGCTAGATTGAGAAGATCTGCACCTTGCTGGTTCAAAGGCAAAGGCACCGGGCTGCGTGCCCATCCAGCGAAGGACAGAAACAAAAAATTGCAGGCGATTGAGAAACGGCCGGCATTACGCCGGCCGCTCTCAGTTCCCGTTGATTGACAGAAATGCTACCCCCAAAGAACGCCTCTCCGCTGTAACCAGGCTTATCTCAAGGATACCCTGGGAATGGAGAGACTGGCAGTAAAGCCTCTCAGTCGAGTAGGTCGCCTGGCGTTGCTGGCAGCCGTGGCATAGTCTGTTCGGGGAATTCGCCTACCAGCGCTCCCAAAAAGGCCACGATATCGTCCACCGCCTGTTCATCAAGGTCCTTGTCGAGTTGCGTCTTGGCCATGACCTCAACTGCATCGGGTAGAGATTTGACCGCGCCATTGTGCATATAAGGCGCGGTGTAATCGAGATTGCGCAGCGTCGGGACGCGCCACATATTCTTGTCGCTGGTCGCCTTGGTCACCTGCATGCGACCTACATCATCCATCAGACCGTATTTGGTCACGTATTCGCTACTGGTGAAGGTTGGAAACTTTTGATAAAAACCCTGTCCCATTGCTAATACGGGCCCACTGAAGTTCGGGCCCGAGTGACAGGCAGTGCAGCCCGTATTGGCAAACGTCTCCATGCCGCGTATCTGTTGTTCGCTCAATGCAGCCTTGTCTCCCGTAACATAACGATCGTAGGGGCTGTTTGGTGTGATCAGCGTTCTTTCGTAGGCTGCAATCGCCTTCGCGATGTTGTCCATATTGATATTCTCTCCCGGGCCGAAGACCTGATCAAAATAGGGCTTATAGCCGGGAATATCACGGATGCGATTAGCAGCGGCATCCAGGTCTGCCATACCCATCTCGATTGGATTCGCCGGCGGTCCTTTGGCCTGATCTTCCAAAGAGGCCGCCCGTCCATCCCAGAACTGGACTGATAGAAATGCTGCATTCCACACCGTCGGTGCATTGCGACCGCCTGCCTGCCCATGCACACCGATCGACGTGGAACGATGGTCATCGCCACCCTCCATCACGTTGTGACAGGAAAAACAGGACACTGTGCCGTTGGAAGAGAGTCGCGGGTCGAAATAGAGCATTTTTCCAAGTTCGATCTTCTCCGGGGTAGCCTGATTGTCCGCAGGCGCGGGGGCCTGCTCTGGCAGAGGCTGCCACTGGGCTTGAGCCCAGGCCTGTCCGGCCGCAATCACACACAATACAACGAGGGGTTTTACTACACGCATGGGTACTGCTCCTTTGCATGGGTTGAAAGTAGACTCTCTTCTGACTGCCGGAGGTTGACACCGAATCTGCGGGCGCAGGATTCTGGGCAGTGAGAATAGTCTGGTCATCTACGGTGGCCACTTTATAGCCGTTCAGGAATTAAAAACTCAATGATATTTCGCAAGACCCAAGCGAGTCCGGAAAAACCAAACCCTTTTTTTGGAAAAACCGGGAACCAGATTCAAAATCTACACGGTGGATGAGCCAGACAGCGATAAACCCAAGGAGGCGGGAGAGTGACGAACAAAGCGGAAATTCAAAACGATAGTAAGGAGGGTAACTACCCGGGACTTGCCGCGAAACTGCCGCAGCAGCCAACAAAAACGGTCAGCAGGATTAATCCTGCTGGCCTTTATTAACTTTCTAGCGGGGTTGGATATCAGGATCCGTAAATCAGGTCGGTCGACATATCCCGGTCATCCGCTACCCGCTCCGGTGACTGGAACAGCGCTGAATCTGGCTGCCCGTCGCGGTTGTAAAGAAAATCCGTCTCGCCTTCGCTCTGCACCGGTCCGGTGTAGACAAAGACCTGGGAGGGGCTGGCGGCTACTTCGCCATTGCCGTAAATCATATCGCCTTCGGAGTCGCTCTGGATGGCCCCGGCCAGGCTGCTGCCGGCAAACAGAAGCGAAGAGATCAGGGTGGCGGTGGCGGCTACATTCGTTTTCATGGTCTTTCTCCAGTTTCAGAGTTGATGTTGGTAGTTGTTACGCATGTTCGATCGCTTTGGATCACTGCCTGTCCCCTTGGCGTTCATGCATGGCACGAGATAGGGCAGATGCCGTGCCAACTTTGAAGAAATATAGTAATTGCTATGAATTACAAAATGATAGAGTGAAGTTATCCGCTGTCAGGCAGCGCCTGCCTCCGGAACCATATGAACGTTCTATGAAACCGGTTTGTACCGATTCGATATATCGGGTGTTGGCGGAAGCGATCCCCGCTCCCGGGGCTCGGTCTTGGCCTGACCATACCAGGGTGCGCTAAACACTCTCTTCAGAGTCATCCACCTCCAGCCCTGCCTGATCCGCTGCCGGTCTTGCCGCCGTGGATGCCTTGGGCAGAGCGGCAGGTTTGTTTTCCGCCGTCGATGGGTTTTCGTGGATGATGTGCACATCACGCTGCGGGAAAGGAATAGAGATGCCTTCTGCGTCGAACCTTTCCTTGACACTGCGGGTGACGTCCCAGTAGACGGTCCAGAAATCCTCCGTTTTGGCCCAGGGGCGGCAGACGAAATTACACGAGGAATCCGCCAGTTCGTGCAACTGAATCACCGGTTCAGGGTCCTTCAGGATCAGCGGGTGGGCATCGACAATTTCCTTTAGAACGCGCTCCGCATGGGTGATGTCGTCCTGATAGCCAATGCCAAAGACCAGATCCACCCGCCGCTGCTCGCTGCCGGTGGCATTGGTAATGATATTTCCCCAGATCGAGTTGTTGGGTACGATCATCAGCTTGTTGTCGAAGGTCATGACGGTGGTAGTGACCAGGTTCATGGATTGGACCTTGCCTATGATGCCGGAGACATCGATCACGTCGTCGACATCGAACGGCCGGTAAAACATGATCATAATACCGCTGGCAAAATTGGAGAGGGTGTCCTGCAGGGCAAAGGCGACGACAAAACCCGCAGCGCCGATGACCGCCAGCAGCGGCCCGATATTCACCTCCAGAGCCGCCAGCCCGACGATGATACCGATGATCATTATGACCCGCTGGACCATACCGACGATGAAGGTCGAAAGCAGCACCGACATGCCCTCAACTACCGAGATGGCCTTGCGGACGCCCTTGCTGACGAAGCGTGCCAATACCCAGAAGACGATAATGGTAATTAGGAACACGCTGATATTCTTGGCCCAGCGAATGCCGCCTTGATCGGAAGCGACCCAGCCGACAATCGTGGACAGAGCAGCCTCAGTATCGGTGACGTCTACGTTAAGGCCGCTGACGGCATTGATATAGCGCCTATAAGGCAGCACATCTTCTTTCTCTGTGCCGTCGGCAGTCATGCCGATCTTCGCGTTGATCTCATCGAGCACCACATTGAGCCGATCGATTCTCGAGGTTCTCACACCGTTAAGTTCGGTAATCTCGTCGAGTACCTCCGATTTTCCCTCGTCCGCCTCGGCCATGTCGGCATTCGCGGCTGACTCCGTGTCTTTCTGCTCCTTGCTCTCTTTCTCTGCCTTGGCTTCGGCCTTCTGTGTTTCCTTCATGATTTCGAGCTGCGCCGCATTGAGCTTCTTTACCGCAGATTTGACGTGCGCGAGCCAGCCGTCTGCCTCAATCAGAAGCTCCTCCTTGGACATAGGCTGGAGCAGAAGCGCCAGTTGATCCGTGGGTACATTGGGATTTGCCGTGGTCCTCGCTTGGGTCGACGATAAGACCCCCTCAGCCAGGATGCCTCCGACAATCAGCAGAAAAAAAATAACGGCTAGTTTTACCGAGAACCATTTGGACATGTACCTATCCCCTACGTAAATTTAAAGAACAGCCTGAAGGGCACCTCGAAAAATTTGAGGTGCCCGTGTGGTGCAGGGATGCGCCACTATTTTCATGCACGCAAGCGCATGAAAATAGTGGCGATCGGAAATCGCGGATTTCGATCGCCGTATCGAAAAATCCCATGGAAGGGATTTTTCGAAGTACCCTGAATACATGCTGATTCGATACTCTGAAGCTGCACGCCTGGGGAGCCACCACCCCCAATTTGTCTCGTCAGCGCTCGACGTCCACCGGAATCGAGGTATCTGCCGCCTCCACCCGGCTCGCTCTGGTGACCAACCATGCAGCCGTGGGCAACATGACGCAGGCCATTAGGGTGGGCATCACCCAATTCTCAGCGATAAAGAAGAGGGTATAGAGCAGACTCAGCGCCATAGTCAATACCGCCACAACCTTGGCGCGCACCGATACCACGCGGTGGTCTCTCCAGGCCTGTAGGGATGGTCCAAACCGCGGGTGATTGTACAGCCAGTCGTGAAACCGTTCGGAGCTGCGGGCAAAGGCCCAGACAGCAACCAGCAGAAACGGGGTCGTGGGCAGCCCAGGCAGGACTACACCGACAAACGCGAAACCAACGTTGAGCCAGCCGAAACAGATCAAACCAGCGCGCGCAATACGGTTCTTTTTTATTGTTGCAGTGTTCGAATAAGTCCGATGCATCGGCACCAATAGCCTTCGGCCAACAGAAACCAACCTGATGGTAACGAGCATTCCCTATAAAAAACAACCCCACTGATACACAGTTTGTACCCCTCCGTGATTGGCGGTCGCCCTGGGACAGGGTGCCTAGTGGGTTTGAATTCTTCGCAGCTGTCTCCAACTATTCTTGACTAAATTACTAGGTTTTGGTTTATTAATATAGAGAAGGCAAGATGGTAAATGCAGAGGGCAGAACGATGAGTAATTGGGTACAAGGCCGAGTGATCGACAATGTGCGTTATACGGATGGCTTGTACATGATGCAGGTCGAAGCGCCGGTGGAGCCCTTTCAGGCTGGCCAGTTTACCCGCCTTGCACTGGATATCGACGGGGAAAGAGTGGCCCGAGCCTACTCTTACGTCAATTCGCCAGAGGATGAATTCCTTGAATTCTACTTCAATACGGTACCTGACGGGCCGCTGTCGAACCGATTAAGCTCCCTGCAGCAGGGCGACAAATTGTGGGTAGCGCCCCGCCCCGTAGGGCTGCTGACCTTGGAGCATATTACCGACGCCGATCATCTATGGCTGCTCGCAACGGGGACCGCTATCGGTCCCTTCATTTCCATCCTGCGCTCAGAGCTCCCCTGGCAGCGGTTTTCCAAAATCATTCTGGTACACGGCGTACGCACAGCGGACGAACTGGCTTATCAGGAAGCGATCAACGGATTCAACGAACGCGATCCTGACAAATTTACCATGGTGCCCTTCGTTAGCCGGCAAAATACCAATTACGCCATCCATGGGCGTATTCCCGAGGCCATCGAAAACGGGAAACTGGAGAACCGGGTGGGGCTCAACCTGGATGTGAAACGCTCCCAGGTGATGGTCTGTGGCAACAAAGGCATGGTGCAGGATACGCAGGCGCAGCTCGAACTGCGCGGGCTGAAGAAGCACCGCCGAGGAGAACCCGGTCAGATTCTCACCGAAAACTACTGGTAGCAGCGTCGTCTTCGGCACCTGTCGCAGCGTCTCTCTGGCCGGGATCAGATCGGCGAGTGACACGGGTCTCCCCTGTCGACCATGCCTCATTCTAGCGATGGGTCAATAGGATATTTTCGGGTACTCTCTCCTATGGCCTGGTAACACTATATTGATGTCCAGCGTTGCACTTTCATTAATGCACGGCAGGTATACGGCGCTCAGTGCGCCTTGTCCTGCGAAAAAATGGCCTCCGTCGATGGATATCCGCGTAGTGTTAACAGGCACTAACTAATAACGATAGGAGAACAACATGGAATCTGCTTTATCCTCGGCCACCTGGTTCTGGCTTATCGCCCCGATGACCGCTGTGGTGATTTTGTCCTTGATTACCTTCTTCACCGAACGGAGGTAGACAGCCATGACCATGAGCACCCCCACCCTGATCACCTTTATCGTCTACCTGGTCGCACTGCTGGCTATCGGCCTCTTTTTCTACCGCCGCACCAACAATCTCTCCGACTATGTGTTGGGTGGCCGCCGGCTGGGCGGTGGAACCGCTGCCCTGAGCGCCGGTGCCTCGGACATGAGCGGCTGGTTGTTGCTGGGCCTGCCCGGTGCCATGTATGCGTCCGGCATGAATCAGGTCTGGATTGCAGTAGGGCTGTCCATCGGCGCCTACCTTAACTGGCAATTCGTGGCCAAACGGCTGCGGGTCTATACCGAAGTCGCCCAGGATTCGATCACGGTGCCGGATTACCTGGAGAATCGTTTCCACGATCACAGCAAATTGCTGCGGGTGGTGTCGGCCCTGGTCATTCTTCTGTTCTTCGCCTTCTATACCTCCTCCGGCATGGTGGCCGGCGCTACCCTGTTCCAGAAGAGCTTCGGGCTGGAGTACAACACGGCCCTGTGGATCGGCGCCGCTGTGATCGTCTCCTATACCTTCCTGGGTGGTTTTCTGGCGGTATCCTGGACTGATTTCTTCCAAGGTATTTTGATGTTTCTGGCGCTGGTTGTAGTGCCCGTCGTAGTGGTCACCACCCAAGGCGGGTGGAGCGAAACCGTCGCCAAAGTGGCCGATGTCGATCCTGCCAGGCTGGATATCTTTCACGAGATGACGCTGTTTGGCATCATCTCCCTCATGGCCTGGGGCCTGGGCTATTTCGGGCAACCGCATATCGTTGTGCGTTTCATGGCGGTTCGGTCCTCCCGGGAAATCCCCAAGGCCCGGCTGGTGGGTATGACCTGGATGGTGCTCTCTCTGTACGGCGCTATCTTCACCGGTTTCGCCGGCATCGCCTACTTCTCCGATCAGCCCCTGGAGAATTCTGAAACGGTATTCATCAGCCTGTCCCAGGTGCTGTTCAATCCCTGGGTCGCGGGGATCTTGCTGGCGGCAATCCTGTCCGCCATCATGAGCACTATCGACTCCCAACTGCTGGTGTCATCCAGTGCCCTGACCGAGGATTTCTACAAGGCCATACTGCGACCGGGTGCCAGTCAGACCGAGCTTGTCTGGGTCGGACGTTTCACCGTGGCGGCGATCGCCCTGATCGCGATCCTGCTGGCCTTCGATCCCGATAGCACGGTTTTAGGCCTGGTAGCCTACGCCTGGGGTGGATTCGGTGCTGCCTTTGGGCCCGTCATCATCTTGTCTCTGTTCTGGAAACGCATGACCCGCAACGGCGCCCTGGCGGGCATGATTCTTGGTGCGATAACCGTTATCGTCTGGAAGCAGATGTCCGGTGGCATTTTCGATATGTATGAAATCCTGCCGGGTTTTATCCTGTGTACCCTGGGTATCATAGTGGTGAGCCGGATGGACAGGAAGCCCAGTGCAGAAATTGAGGGCGAGTTTGCCGAAATGGAAAACGGGGTCCGGTGACCCGAAAGACGCGAAAAACCCCTCTCCTCCGGGAGAGGGGTTAAGGGTAATGGCACTTACTTAAGCCAAAATAGCCGGTAACAACGTCATTCCCGCGAAGGCGGGAATCCAGAATGTGCGAAATTTGAGCAATCTGGATTCCATCCTTAGGTTCGTGAACGGTGCTTCCCTGCACCACTGCTCCGGGTCTGCACTTCGTTCCGCCCGGAATGACGGTTTTCTTGGCTTAAGTAAGCGCCATTGGGGTTAACAGCTCATATGACAAGCAATACTCCGTTTAGTTAACTGACCTACTCGATTTCGTGGGATATACCTATGCACCATCATTCCACCGAACAGTGGCAGCATACCCACGATTTCAACCTGGACACCACGAAAGGTGAACGGAACACCCGCCTGGTTGTGATATTGACCGCCTGCATGATGGTGGTTGAGATTGTAGCCGGCTATCTCTATGGCTCTATGGCGCTGCTTGCCGATGGTTGGCATATGGGGACCCATGTGGCGGCATTGGCGATTTCTCTGTTCGCTTATCGTTATGCCCGTAAGCATGCATCCAGCCCAAAATATAGTTTTGGAACGGGCAAGGTCAGTGCCTTAGGCGGGTTTGCCAGCGCGGTCGCGCTTGCCATTGTAGCGCTGATGATGGGCGTGGAGTCGGTTTCGCGATTACTTTTCCCGACGACAATTCAGTTCAATGAAGCCATCCTGGTTGCCGTCATTGGACTGGCGGTCAATCTGGTGAGTGCCTGGCTTTTACATGGTGGACAAGCCCACACACATCACCACCATGATTCTGACCACCATCATCATCACGATGGTCATCATGACCATAATCTACGGGCCGCATATCTTCATGTACTGGCTGATGCGCTGACATCACTTCTTGCCATCATCGCCTTGTTCACGGGCAAGTATTTCGGCTGGATCTGGATGGATGCGGTAATGGGTCTTGTCGGCGCCGCACTGATCACCCGCTGGGGGTACGGCCTGCTGCGGGACACCAGTAGCGCACTGCTCGATGAGATCCCCGACGCGGATACGCTATCCCGCATTCGCCAGTCCATAGAATCAAATAGCGACAATCGCATCTCTGATTTACACCTTTGGCGGATCCGACCGCGGCACTTTGGCGTTATTATTTCGCTGGTGACACACGATCCCAGAGATCCGGAACACTATAAGGCACTGTTAAAAGATCTCACCAATCTCAGCCACATCACCATTGAAGTTAACCTGTGTCCTGACTAAGGCATTTGCCCCGGCAACGCCAATGCCCAGGACACCACTCAGCAATCGTACTTAGGTTCTCCTCCGGTAGCGGGGCGTCCCCGAAATACAGAGTCGATATATGGGCCCAATAGGCGGCGGTCTCACACATACGACAGGGCTTTGAGGTAGAGTAGAGGAAGACTGACTATGTTCTCAGTTTACCGGAAAGGATTGGCAGAACACTGGCATGGTTGTTCTGCCTGAAAATTCTGCAACCGCCAAAGGGTTTCCCAGGATTCCGGATCAAACTCATCTGGCATCCTCTTTACGAGAATGAGCCGTCTCTCCAGTGGTTTTTGGAGCAGGTAAAGATGCTCGAGGGGGGAATTGACTGATTTTCAATAACAAGCGGACGACACACGACCTTGAAGTCCATGCCCTCCTCACGTCTGCCGAGCACGGGGGGAAATAGTAACCCGCGGCGGATAGGCACAGGGTTTGTGCGTTGAACCGACGACCGATCGCAGTCAGCCTTCCACCCATCCCCGCACCAGATCCGGTCCGGGGATGCCACCACTGTGTACCAGCTTCCCGTCGACTACCACACCTGGTGTCGACATCACCCCGTAGGCCATGATCTGTGCGATGTCGGTAACCTTTTCCAGTTCAATTTCGACATTCGCCTGACTGGCCGCCAGCTCGATCACGTTGGCGGTGATCTCGCAGTTACGGCAGCCGCTACCCAGCACCTTGATGTTTTTCATCTCTGTTCTCCTGAAATTCAGCCGCAACAACCCGACTTTCCGCCCTTCTGAACCGGCGGGCAAGGTACGGTGCCATACGAGCAAAAGACACAACAATCCCCCGCCTTTGGCCGCAGCAGGACTCCACAGCCGGGGCACTCCCAGTACCAGACGCACTGGTCTGTCGGCATAATTTCGGTGCTGAGAAATCCGCACTCCGGGCAACGCAGGGTCGATTCAAGCATGATTTCTGGCATTCATCACCTCAGGTGATCAGATTAAAGCCCCAGCCGACCAGGGTGAAGGCAATGGCCAGAACACCAGCAAACAGGGCCAGTGCCTGCCACTTGATGACCTTGCGAAGAATCAGCATCTCGGGTACCGACAGTGCCGCCACGCTCATCATCAGCGCAAGCGTCGTACCGACGGCCACACCCTTGGTGAGCATGGCCTCCGCTACCGGGATCACGCCGGTGGCGTTCGAGTAGAGCGGAATACCCAGCCCCACTGCGGCCGGCACCGTGTACCAGGCATCACCCCCCAGATGTTCACTGACCCAGGCTTCCGGCACGAAGCCATGGAACAGGGCACCGACCCCGATACCCAGTAACACCCACTTCCAAATCCGGCCGACGATCTCTTTGACCTCCGCCAGGGCGTAGCGATGTCGACCGATGAACGACTTATCGGGCGCAGGCAGGTCGGCCTGCCCCATCTGGATCTTCCAGACATACGCTTCGACCCAGCGCTCCGGCTTGAACAGCTGCATGGCCAGGCCACCAAACCAGGCCACCAGCACCCCCGCGGCCACGTACAGTGCGGCCAGTTTCCAACCGAGGATGCCGATCAGGATCACCGCCGCCACCTCGTTGATCATGGGGCTGGCAATCAGAAACGAGAAAGTGACTCCGAGGGGGATGCCGGCCTCCACAAAACCGATAAACAGCGGCACCGAGGAGCAGGAGCAGAAAGGGGTCACTGCGCCGAGGGTCACCGCAAACCCGCGAGCCTGCCAGTCGGGCCGGCCGCGCACGAAGTCACGCACCCGCTCGGGCGACAACAGCGCGCGCAGCAGACCCATGAGGTAGATGACGAGCACCAGCAGTGCGAAGATCTTGGTTACGTCCATGATGAAGAAGTGCAGCGCGGCACCGACATGGGAGGCCGAATCGAACCCCATACCCTGGTAGACAACCAGATTTGCCAAGCCGTCAAACACCGGCGGACTCTGGCTTGCTTGCAGACACTTCAGGTAACCGGAACGAGAGCAGCGCCGCTGCCAGCACGAAACCGGCCGACCACCAGAGACAACCTTCAAGGCCGTGCACCTGATAGGCCCAGCCGGAGATGACCGTACCCGCAAGCCGCCCTCCGGCGTTGGCCATGTAATAGAAGCCCACGTTCATCGATACCTTGTCGAAGTCTGAATAGGCGAGGATAAGGTAAGAGTGCACCGCCGAATTGATGGCGAAGACAATTGCAAACAGGATCAGTCCTATGATCAGGACTGATGCCGGATCCCACCCCTGCCCCAGGGCCAGGGCGATCCCGGCCGGCAGGATCGCCAGTATAAAGGCCGCCCCGCGGGCGGTACCGCCGCCGGGCCCCTGACCCTGGTGGCTGCGCCGAATCAATTTCGGGGCAGAGGCCTGTACGAAGCCGTAGCCGATCACCCACAAGGCCAGGAATCCCCCCACCTGGGTGAAGGACCAGCCAAGCACAGCGTAGAGAAACACGGGCAACCCGACCACGAACCAAACGTCGCGCGAGCCGAACAGGAAGAAGCGCGCCGCCGCCAGCCAGTTGATTTCCGCACGATTGGAAAACACCTGAGTAAACTTCGGCTTGGACTTCATCTTACCGAAACCGGAGGGCAACAGCAGCGCCGTGATAATCAGCACGGCCAGCAGCAGTCCTGCCAGCACGGTCAGGGCTCCGCGAAAGCCGATCCATTCGAGCAGGGCCGCGCCAACGAAGAATCCCGCTCCCTTGAGGGCATTTTTAGAACCGGTGAGCAGCGCCACCCACTTGAACAGCTTGGATTCACCGCCGTCGCCAGCCAGGGTCTTGACGCTGGCCTTGGCCGACATCTTGTTCAGGTCTTTGGCGATGCCCGACAGGGCCTGGGCGGCCATGACATAGGGCACAGACAGCCAGAGATCGGGGACCGTGAGCATACCAAGGGCGACCACCTGCATCCCCATGCCGATGTGCATGGTGAGGTTCAACCCGATGCGTGCCCCCAGCCATCCGCCCACCAGGTTGGTGACGATGCCGAAGAACTCGTAGAACAGGAACAGCATCGCCACCTCGAAAGGGGAGTAGCCCAGCAGGTGGAAGTAGAGCACCACCAGCATGCGAATGGCACCGTCGGTGACGGTGAAGGCCCAATAGCCTCCGGTAACCACCAGGTAGTTGCGCAGACTGGTTTGCATCATCGGATGTCCTTAAAGTGCAACGGGATGCTCATGAGTCGGATGAGCAGAACCACCGGCAGATTGGCCAGGGTGGCCTCCATACGGCGGATACTTCTGGTGGAGGGTTTGGTCGCTACCTGACACTCAGCGCTCACGGCCTACTGCCCCTCCAACTGCAGGTAAGCCCGGTTGATGTTGGTGCGTTGCCAGCTGTCAAAGTGCTTCAGGTGCGCAAATTGAGGGGCGTCGCTCAGCCGCTCTACGACGGCATCGAGTTCTTCCCAATTCGAAACCGCAACATCAATCTGGTCGACCAGCCAATCGAGATAGTCACCGGTGTCGCGCCTGGCCTTTTCGAGATCGCAAACGCCGCCGTGGCCTGGCACTATGACCTTCGGCTGCAGGGCCTCGGCCTGATGAAAGGCATCACGCCAGCTGCGCACATTGCTCCAGGGGAGCACTCCGAGCATCCGGTCCACATAAATCAGGTCCCCGCTGAACAACACCTTTTGTTGCGGTAACCAGACCACGGCATCTCCGGAAAAATGTGCATCCCCTGGAAAGAAAAGCACCAGCGGTACCCCCCCCAGTGTGAGTTTCAGCCTGTCGCCATCGCTGACCCTATCGGCATACGCAGGCCTCGTGCCATCAAGCCGATCCTTCAACACGGGCCTGAGATTGGCCAGATGCTGATCCGCAAACTGCCGCTGAGTATCCAGGGTGCGGGCCAGGGTGATAATTTGCGCCCCCTGGCGCTGGAAGTGGTCGTTGCCCAGCCAGCGGTGATCCTGACTGCCAGTGTTGATGACCCAGCGCACCGGCTGATCCGTGACCGCCCGAACGGCCGCCTGGATAAGCTTGGCCCCTTGCGCGGATGCCCCGCTGTCGATGAGCACCACACCTTCAGTCGTTACCACGAAACCAAGGTTGTTGTTCAAGGCGTGGTTGTCGTAGTTACGGCCGTCAGTCGGACCCACGATGGCATAGACACCCTCCGCAACGGGTGTCGCGGCAGGGGCGTAGGCAAAAACCAGAGCAGACGCCTGACTAGCCAAAAGTACTACCAACAGCAAGCTCTTCATAACCCCAGCTTTCTTTTGTTCAGTCATTTTTCTGATTTCCAGTGGCATTGTTGTTAGGGAACCTCTTATTTATTCGTCATTCCGGACGAAGCGCAGCGTAGATCCGGAGCAGTAGTGCAGGGACGCACCGTTAATGAACCTAAGGACGGAATCCATCTTAAAGTAATCAACAGGTTACTGGATCCCGGCTTTCGCCGGGATGACGGAGTACGAATAAATCAGAGATTCATTAGATATTCTTTCGAGCAAGCCACCGGGCACCGACCTCAAGCGCAACGCGGCGGGCCTGCCCGGTTCGGCGTCACCGCCAGAACCGACAGATCGTTAGCGAACGGCGCTATGCCTCGGGTACCCGCCGCAGTCTCGCCGAGTAAATTCTTCACCCAGGTCGGAAGCCCCGGGTGGATCCGATAATGGATCCACAGGCCCTCTCGCCGGTCTCTGACCAGACCCGACTCGCGGAGTTGACCGAGATGACGCGACATATGGGGCTGGGCGGCACCGATGGCCTGGGTGAGTTCACACACACAGAGCTCCTCATATTCCCAGAGGAGGAGCAGGCAGCGGAGCCTCGTATCATGAGCAAGTGCCGCAAATAGGGTTGCCGGTGATATCTCCATGAGACTCTTAATATACTCTTGCCGATATATTCGTTCAATCGTATATTTAAGGAAGCTCTGAGCTATTCGTACTCCGTCATCCCGGCGAAAGCCGGGATCCAGGCCGGGTCGCCCCGGGCGATTTCTCGCCCAGGGCTCCCACAGATCCGGACTTGCCCGATTCGGGCATCCGGCTCCTCGGACTATGGAGTCGCTACACGACGGTAGATGCTGTGAACAACACGCGGTTGAGGGAGCGGGTAGCGCGCAGTCAAACGGACAAAAATTTCCCACGTCATCCGCCCGTGCCACGAGCGGCGATGAAGCCACTTGCGCCACAGACGGCGAACTTCGTAGAGGAGGCGCGCCAGCGCACGCCCGTTGCCGGTGATGCCATAGTAGGCGTAGTGGCCCTTAAGCTTGCGATGTAACGCTGCCTGCTGGGCCGCCACCGGCCAGTGACGATGCGCTCGGCACCAGCGACCGATCTCCCGTAAGGCACGGGTGAATCGATCTTTCGCCGTCTTGCGTTGCACTACCCAACGCCCCGTCCTGGAGCGTCCCCAATAGTGAGTGAACCCCAGTAGCCCGAAGCTGCGCTCGCGTTGCGAGCCGCCTCCCCCTGCTCGCGGTGGACTGCGAAAATCCACCAAACGGGTCTTCTCCGGATTCAGGCACAGACCGTACTTTTCCAATCGCTTCGACAGTACCGCCAACACCCGCCTTGCATCCTCTTCCCGCTCGAAGACCAGCGCCGCGTCGTCCGCAAAACGGATCTCCAACGCCCGTCCCCGAAGCCGTGGCTTGACCTCGTGCTCAAAACCACAAATCGAGCACTTCATGCAGGTAGAGATTACTGAGTACGGGTGAAACCACCCCGCCCTGAAGGAGTCCCCCGGTCTGGGTGACGGACCTCGCCGGATTCCATGACCCCAGCGTTCAACCACTTTCCAATCGCG
>CAWGCA010000021.1:0-60547 GCA_963820955.1 uncultured Gammaproteobacteria bacterium
CCGCGGCCATCCAGACCCGGCAGCATCAGGTCCAGTACCACCAGATCGAAGCTACCTCGGCGAAATCGATTCAGTCCCTCAGCCCCATCGCCCAGGCTTTCGGTCTCGCAGCCGATATCCTGCAGATGCAGTGCCACCAGCCGGGCGATATCCGGATCGTCCTCGATGATTAGAACCTGATAGGTCATGGGGATTGATCAGCTGTTGATTGCAGGTATCGGCTGGATGCCCCCGGTTGCCCGGGGGCCTGCCCCGTCAATGCATGGGTTTCTTCATTGGTTTCTCTGCGGTGTCTTGCCTGGTATCCATCTTCGGTTTGTCCATAGTCTCATGCATCATCTGTCCTTGCGCTTCGGGCATCCCTTTATTCATACCCTTCATTTCCGGTCGATGTGAACTGGAATCCATCTGCGACTTCTTCATCATCGCCCCGGTGCCCTCGTTCTTCATAGTATCGGCGCTGACCGGGGAGAGCGCAAAGAGTGAAAGCAGAAGCAAGCCGGTGTTGCACAGGTTGGTAATGGTAGGTTGCATGATGTTTTCTCCTATTTGACATGGATGACGATGCGGGCCACCGGATTGAGCCAGCGGTGGATGCGGCTGTCGAGGTCGCTGATGCCCCCGAGGGGGTCTGCGTCTCCCAGACTACTGGGATGGATATGGATGTGGTCGTTTTCAGCAGGACCGGCCGCCCCCAGGCCGCCGCTTCCGCCGTTACCGCCCGGGTCGGCAGGGATTCCCGGTACACCCGGTTTGCCTCCGCCGTTAATAATCTCGTCGTTGGCCTCGGTGCCGGCGTCGTAGCCCTCGAGGTAATAGGTATAGCTACCGTGGCGACGGGGTATGGACAGGGCATCGAGACCCACAAACCCGTCGTTGGTCGGCAGTAGCATGGCGGCAATGGAGAGGCGAGAGTTGCTGTGGCCGCGGACCTTCAGGCGGGCGGTGGTGGATTCGCCGGGGGCCAGCAGGCCGTCGGCTGGATTGTCCTTGTATACCCCGTCAACCGAATCCAGGATGTCGGTCAGGCCGGAGCTATCCCCCCCCTCGGCCAGGGCTTGAAGCTCGGCAGATGCTTCGGTGCCGACCTCGAACAGGTGGGTGTGACGATTGTGGGCCGCCACCAGCAGCGGGGTGAAATAGATGCCCGGGGTAAGATTGGTGATGTCGACCTGAATGTCGCGGGCCAGCGCCGGCGTTGCAACCAGCAGCGTGGCTGATAACAGGCCGGCTCCTATGAGTGATTTCATGGTTGTCTCCTTGTTTAAATGCTATCGGGTGAAACCGGTGGTTTCAGTTACAGATTTCAGCGCGGAGACTTCCCCTCGGCGTCACAGAATAATCACGAATTTCTAACAATTGTCCGGGATAACTTCGGCTTCCATACCCGCACCCCCGGCACGGTTCTTGTGTCAGCGTCTAAATTCCCCTGGAAATTCAGTCTGGAATTCCTGTCGCACCTACCCCGATAATGGGAATCACACCAATGCGCGGCTGGAGATCCAAACATGTTATTTATGCAGAAGAAGGCCCAGATGCCGACAGCGGACGAAGCACTGCCGGGTCGAACCGAGCCATTGCAGGTACCAGAACGGCACCAGGTGAACGGCAACCCGCTGCTGCCACCCTTTCCCAAGGGGATGGAAAAGGCGATGTTTGGGCTGGGCTGCTTCTGGGGTGCCGAGCGCTGTTTCTGGCAGACCAAGGGGGTCTTCACCACCGCAGTGGGCTATGCCGGTGGTTTTACGCCCAATCCCAGCTACCAGGAGGTGTGCAGCGGGCTGACAGGACACAATGAGGTGGTGCTGGTGGTATTCGATCCCGACGTTATCGACTATCAGCAACTGTTGCAGTTGTTCTGGCAGTCCCACGATCCGACCCACGGAATGCGACAGGGCAACGATCAGGGCACCCAGTATCGGTCCGGAATCTATACCTATTCCACAGCCCAGCAGCGGCAGGCGGAGGCATCGAAGGTGGGGTACCAGGCGGCGCTGACGGCGAGGGGATACAACGCCATTACCACCGAGATCCTGGAGGCGCCTGAGTTCTACTATGCCGAGTCCTATCACCAGCAGTACCTGGCAAAGAACCCTGCCGGCTACTGCGGTCTCGGCGGCACCGGTGTTGCCTGTCCGACTGGAGTGTGAGGGTTGGTCAGGCCAGGGTGCCGGTCTGGATCATGGCCATATAGCAGGCGGTGCCGCCAAAGATGCTCAGCAGGGGATTAGCTCGCCAGCGGTGGAGTGCGAGGGTGACCAGGGCGCCAACCAGTTCCCGGGCGCCGAAAGGGGGTACAAAGAGGTCTACTCCCTGCAGGCTGTAGAGCACCAGAATAGTCATGATGGCCGCTGGCAAATAGCGTCCAAGATAGTTGAGCAAGGGATGTTCGGCCCGATTGCGGAACAGCAGAAACGGCAACAGGCGGGTAAGGAAGGTGGCGCCGGTCATCGCCAGGATCACCGCGGAGAGATAGAGCGGATCACTCATGGTGGTCTGCCCGCAGGTGATAACGCCCAAGGAACAGTATGATCGAGAGGCTGATGGCGGTGAGCAGCATCTGGTCTTTGAACAGACTGAGGGCCAGCACGCCGCAGAGTGCGGCGGCGACAAAGGGGAAGATCTCCTGCAATCGATTCCACTGTTCCAGTACCAGCACCAGGAAAAGGGCAGTCAATGCGAAATCCATGCCCCGGGTATCAATGGTCATTGCCGCGCCGGCGAGTGCTCCCAGGGTACAGCCCAATACCCAGTAACTCTGGTTGAGGGCGGTGATGGCGAGGTAGTAGTCGATCTGCCGGTCCGGCTCTGGCGCACTGGTGCTGGTAATCAGGGAGTAGGTCTCATCGGTCAGTCCGAATATCAGATAGGCCTTTTTCAGGCCTCGGGTGCGGTACCTGGATAGCACTGAGAGCCCGAAAAAGAGGTGGCGCGAGTTCAGAATCAGGGTGGAAACGGCGATCTCCAGAATTCCGGCCTGGGCGGCCAGCAGACCAACGGCCATGAATTGCGCGGCACCGGCGTAGACCAGCAGCCCCATCAGACTGGCGAAGTACCAGGGGTAACCCAGATCCTGAAACAGGATGCCGAAGGCGATGCCCAGGGGTACATAGCCGAATGCCACCGGCAGGGAAGCCCGGACGGCAGGAGTCAGTAGGGGCAAGGTCTTTCGCTCCTGCCGTGTCGCTACTCAGGGCTTCAGTTCGATGGTGCCGTTGATTGTGACCTCCACCCGCTGACTGCCGGCCTCCAGGGTCGGTGCGGCCGCCTGCGCCTCCATTGCCATAGCGCGTACCTGCATGGGCCTGGGGGTATGACCTTGGGTGTTGACGTTCATCTCTACCAGCCGATAGCCGGGGTGGCCGATCTCCGTGCTGATCATCTCCGCCCGCTGTTTGAATCGGGCAATGGCCTGGGTGATCAGCCGGTCCTCGCTCTCTTTGCGCCGCTGAGGGGAAATGGCGTAGGAGATATTATCTACCCCCAGTTCCTGCTGCAGCACCCCGATCAGCTTGCTCAAAGCGGCGGACTCCTGACTCTCCAGGCGGATCGACTGCCGCACCCGCCAGCCGGCCAGCGACTGTTTTCGGTAGATCGGACTGGTCTGGTAGTCCAGCGTCTGTACCCGAATCGCGGGGTTCTTTTTCGCACGACCCACTGCCTGCTGGATGCGTTGATTGACCTCCTGGGCCAGGCTGCTGGGGTCATTGCCCTCCTGCTGTGCGGACATCACCGCCACCAGTGTGTCGTTGTCCACCTGCTGCTCGGTACTGACGGAGAGGTTGATGCGCTCGTAGGTCATGGGGGAGTCTCCAGCGGTTGCATTGAGCAGGAACAGCGTGAACGGAAGGGCAGTGAGCAGTGGTTTTATCATGTTGTTGAACTCCTGTGGCAGAGCGCACGGTAGTTTGGACTTGATTTCGGGTAATGGGTATCCCCGGCAGGCAGCTGTCGAACAGCGGAGTTTCACGCTTGCTGCCGGTGGTTAGACGCTTGATGGACATGCTGATCGTCAGGACCGCAGAGGATGTTACTATCTGAACAGTATACCTAAAGAGGCCTCGACGGACTGCACATGAGCAGAGAGAACAAACCGGCGCCCCATGGCCGCGGGGCTGCCTCAAATCCCGCTAACCGCTATCACCTGCATCAGGTGGAGGCAACGGACGATGGCTGGGGCAGCCTGGAGCCGCCCCCACCTGCCTTGAAGACGACGCTGCAGGCGGATACCAGCCGCAGTGTGATCAGCAGAAATCAGTCACCGGATATCCCCTTCGACCGCTCGATCAACCCCTACCGCGGTTGTGAACACGGCTGCATCTACTGCTACGCGCGCCCCTCCCATGCCTGGCTGGATTTGTCACCGGGTCTCGACTTTGAAAGCCGGCTGTTGCATAAACCCGAGGCCCCGGAGCTGCTGCGCGGTGAACTGTCGCAATCGGGCTACCGTTGTGCCCCGATCGCCCTTGGTGCCAACACCGACGTCTACCAACCGGTGGAGCGGGAGCAGCTGCTTACCCGCAGAATCCTTGAGGTCCTCGATGAGTATTCGCATCCGGTGATGCTGATCACCAAGTCTGCCCTGATAGAGCGTGACCTGGACATCCTTAGCCGCATGGCGCGGCATAACCTGGTCCAGGTCGCCATCTCCTTCAGCACCCTTGACTCGAACCTGGCTCGGCGCTTG
The DNA here is from genome assembly GCA_963820955.1 of uncultured Gammaproteobacteria bacterium. Lineage (GTDB taxonomy): Bacteria > Pseudomonadota > Gammaproteobacteria > Chromatiales > Chromatiaceae. The sequence goes on from CAWGCA010000021.1 coordinate 4,688, forward strand.
GAGCCCCGGGCTGCCACGCCCAGGCGCCGGCTGGAAACCCTGAAGCGACTTGCCCAAGCGGGTGTGCCCACCGGGGTACTGGTGGCACCGATTATCCCGGTACTGACCGATGGCGAGCTGGAACGGATTCTACAAGGGGCGCGGGAAGCGGGAGGCGTGTTCTGCAGATACACCCTGTTGCGGCTGCCCGGGGAGGTGGCCGAGCTGTTCGAGGCCTGGCTGGAAGAACATGTTCCGGGGCAGGCCGGCCGGGTGATGAATCGATTGCGGGAGTGTCGGCAGGGTAGGGTCAATTCCAGCCGATTCAATGATCGCATGGGCGGCAGCGGAGACTATGCAGGGCTTATCGCTCAGCGATTCACGCTTGCCACCCGGCGTCTGGGATTCGCCGATGGACTGGAACTCTCCTGCCAGCGGTTTCGGTCACCCTTGGACGGGGGGCAGATGGATCTGTTCGTTTCATAACCCGGAGATTGCACTGGGTTAACAGGCCCTTGCAGGCAGTTTTCCCTGGCGCGTCACTCGGTATCGAAGCGCTCGAATATAGTGCTGTACTGGCCTCGGCCCTGGGTCATACTGCGCAGGTCGGTGGTGTACCCGAGCAGCTTGGCCAGTGCCACCTGGCAGGCGATGGTCGCCGTGTCCCCTTCCCGGGCGGTGTCCTGGATGAGTGCATGGCGGGCCTGCAGGTCGCCGAGAACGGCTCCCAGATTCTCTTCCGGCACGACTACTTCCGCCGACATGATCGGCTGCAGCAGGGCGGGTCCGGCCTCCGCAATCGCCTTGCGGGTGGCTCGGGACACAGCCGCATTCAATGCCTCCGGTGTCGAGGCGTGGCCGAAGAGTTCCACTTCCTCGACCCGCAGCTCCAGGTCCTCCAGCGCTGCGCCCTCGATAGGACCGCCCCCAAGGGCAAAGGTGACGCCTTGTTTCAGGGCCTCCCGTTGGGCTTCACTGAGATGGGAGCCTTCCGGCAGAATCCGAGGTTCCAGCAGAATCTTGATTCCCGCTTGTCGCTCAAGGGGGGCGACGCTGACGGTTACCCTTGCCTTCATCTCTTCCCCTTTGCCGCCCTGATCCAAGGTCGGTTGGAACAGTAGATCGACCCGCGCATCGCGGGTCAGGGTCTCGCGCAGTGCGACGGCCGGGCGACCGGTGCGTACCGGCAGATGGAACTCCCTTTCCAGCCGCTCGACCAGGATCTGCAGGTGCAATTCACCCATGCCGCTCAGGAGCCGCTGGCCGGTCTCGGGGTCTTCGCCAAATCTCAAGGTCGGATCCTCTTCCTTGAGCTTTTCCAGGGCATCGAGAAACTTCTCCTCCAGGTCGGATGAGGCGGGCTCGATGGCAAGGCTCAGTACCGGTTCCTGGACCTCGATCCGTTCCAGTGACAACAGATGATCCGGATGGCACAGGGTGTCTCCGGTGGTGGCGTGGCGCAGCCCCGCCAGCAGCACGATATCACCGGCGTGAGCCAGATCCAGGCGGCGCTTTTTGCCGGCATCCACATCGAAAATACGGGCGACATGCTCCTGCAGTACCCGTCCATCCGGTTTTTGGAAGGCCACCGGGTCTCCGGGTTTGAGCAGTCCTCGGTAGAGACGGGCAAAGACGTGCCGGCGACCCTCCCACATCTGGATCTTGAAAGCGAGGGCAGCCAGCGCCCCGCTGTCCTTCATTTCCACCTTCTCCTCTTCACCGTCGTCCAGGAAGGCGGTGGATGGGGGGCGCTCAAGGGGGCAAGGCAGCAGTTTGACCACTGCGTCCAGCAGCGGTTGCACTCCCAGGTTGCGCAGGGCGGAGCCGCCGAAACAGGGATAGAGCCGGCCATCCGCAGTGCCACGTTTCAGGGATTGCCAGATGTTTTCAGGAGCGGGCTCCTCTCCCGCCAGTACCATATCGGCCAAGTCGTCGTCGGTTTCGGCGATGCCCATCAGCAGGTTCTCCCGCAGTTCGGCAACCGAGCGCCAGATTTCATCCGGGCAAGGTTCGGTCGATAGCTGTTCTCCATGTTCACCGGCAAAACGAATCAGTGTTTTGTCGATCAAATGGACCACCGCTGACTGCGCCGGCAGGGGCAGGGTGACGGCCACCGGGTTTGCCTTCAGTCGTTTGCCAATACTGGTCAGGGACTTTACGAAATCTGCCCCTGGGCGGTCCATTTTATTCACGAAGAAGAGACAGGGGAGTTCGAATTTGGAACGCTGCCGCCAGACGGTCTCGGTCTGTGGCTCCACGCCACGCACACCATCCAGCACGATGACGCAGCCGTCCAGAATCCGCATGCTGCGTTCCACCTCGATGGTAAAGTCAACATGCCCCGGGGTATCAACGATCTGGATCAGATGATCCTGCCAGTCGGCCTTGGTGACTGCGGAAGTGATGGTGATGCCGTGGCTCTGCTCCTCTGCCATATAGTCCATGTGGGCAGCGCCATCGTGCACCTCCCCTATCTTGTACAGGGCTCCGGTATAGAACAGGATACGTTCGGTTAGCGTGGTTTTGCCGGCATCGATATGGGCGGCGATGCCGATGTTGCGTACGGTTTGTAGATCGTTTTTCTTAGCCATGACGAAAGGTCGGAGGTATCAGGTGAGGCATTCGATGCCGCCAAATCTTAACAGACTATTTGCTTGCCAGTGGGCGCGCATTAACCCAAATCAACTTATGAGCGTATTTATCTACTAGCGGATATTGATGACACGGCTAGCGTCTTTGAAATAGACCTTCCATCCGGGCCACGCCGGCAGATCCATGGGGCGCGGTGCGGTTCGTCGGCTACCGGCCTGTCGTTCCAGGGTGATTCTTTTACGCCGGGGGTCATAAGTGAGTGCAACCCGCATGTTCTCCATCTGCAGTTGGCGTGGGTAGCGCTGGTCGAAAACCTCTCTTTCCCATTCCGGAATACCGCAAAAGCGCAGATCCTGAGGGCCGATCAGCGCCAGGTCCTGATCGCTCTCTACCCCCAGGGCAGCCAGGCGCTGCTCCAGCCAGGGGAGTGCTTGGACCGGTTCTCCCGTTCCCAGGCCCAATTGCAGATAGAGATTCCAGGCCTCGATATCGGTCTCCAGCTGTGGTCCGCAACCTTTCATCAGGCGACGCTCGAGAATCAGGCTCGCCAGTGCCTTGCGAGCGACCTCGCCGCGGGGAGTGAGGAGTTCAGTAGCTATTATGCGTCCAGCATAGGTGCGTTGTGCCAGCAGCTTTAACTCTCCTTGCTCCCACAGTGGATCGCGGTATTCGATTGACCCCAGTCCCGCCGCTGCCAGCATTGCCGGAGAGACCCGGGCCATGCAGATGCCAAAGCTGAGGGTATGTCGGGTTCCCTTGCCGGGCAGGCTATGTTGATCGAAGACCACCGCTGCCAGGGCATCTTCAGGAAACAGGGACTCGCGGCCTATTTCGATCTCACTATGACCGTTGCCCAGGGCCTGGGGGCGTTTTTTGCGCCGCACGAATGCCAGTTCCGGCGTGGCGCGGAGCACTGTTTCCAGCAGCGCCTGGCGTGGCAGTGGTTCGGCATTGTGCGGCTTGGGAAGGCCCAACAGGCTGCGGGTGTGGCGACTCTGCCAGCGGGCCTCCTGCAGTGTATCCAGGTCCACCGGGAGAGCTTTCGGTGGGGGGCATCGGATCAAACGGATACGGGCTGTGGCGTCACACGACTCCGGTGTCCAGGCCTTAAACGCCCTGCCCTCCTCCGGGGTTCGCGCGGGCCGCAGCAAAGGGCGCCCGGTAGAAAGGGTTGCGGCCAGATCGATCATCGCGGCCCGGGTCTCGGCGTCGGGCATGGCGGTAATCAGGTGGGAGAACAGCGGGTCCAGTGGCAGAGCAGCCAGTTGCCGCCCGTGGGGTGTCAGCTGCCCTTGCATGTCGATGGCTTTCATGCCACGCAGGCGCTGCAGGGCCCGCTCTATGGCATGGCTTGGTAGAGCGTCGGGAAACTCCAGTGTCTGCGCCGCTGCACCGGCCGCCGCCGCAGCGAGAAAGAGCTGGGTCAGCTCTTCCCTCAGCACCTCTGGCGGGGTAAAGGCCTCCAGAGGGACGGTGCGCCCCCAAAGTCGGATGCAGAGTCCCGGCCCCAGTCTGCCTGCGCGCCCAGCACGCTGGTCCGCAGCAGCCAGGGAGACCGGATGCAGACCAAGTACGGTGCGTCCGTTGCGGTGATGGGTGCGCCGCTCGAGTCCCGAATCGATCACTACCGACACCCCGGGGATTGTAAGGGAGGTCTCCGCTACATTGGTTGCCAGTATGATACGCCGGCCAGGTCCGCGGTTCAGGGCGAGGTCCTGAAGCCTGCTGTCAATCCCAGCGTGCAGCGGGATAACCTCGAAGTCGGGGAGTCCGGACAGCATTTGCTGGGCGCTTTGAATCTCTCCCTTTCCCGGCAAAAAAACCAGAATGTCTCCTCTGACGAGGGCCTGCTCCTCCAGCAGGCGAGTGACCGTCTCCCTCGAACGTTGCGCCAGGTCCCGGGGGGTTGGTGTACCCTCCTCCGCGGCATATCGGATCTGCACTGGATGCAGTCGTCCCTGGGCCTGCAGGCGTTCCCCGTTGATGTAGCGTGCCAGGCGCTCGCCTTCCACTGTGGCCGAAGTGATGATTAAGCGATGGCCGCCGCGGTGGTGCAGCAGGGCCGCCAGCAGATCCGTGTCCCAGCGCCGTTCGTGAAATTCGTCGAGGATTACGATTTGAAAAGAGGAGAGGCCATTGTCGGCCAGCCAGCCGAGGGCGATTCCGGGGGTGGCAAAAATCAGCCGGGTATCCGGGCCATAACGGCTGTCGAAACGGATGGCATAGCCTGTCTCCCCGCCGAGCGGAGTGCCGTCCTGTCGGGCCACGTGGGCTGCCAGGGCGCGGCAGGCGATGCGGCGTGGTTCTACTACCAATACCCGTCCTGCGGCAGCGCACCAGCGCGGAAGGCAGGTGGATTTTCCGCTGCCGGTGGGCGCCTCCACCACCAGGTTAGCCTGGCGGATCCGGCGCTCGAATTCCGAACGGATTCGCTCTATGGGAAGCCCGGTCCCCACCGCCGACTAATCCCCTGAAAGATCGATCACCTCAGGAGTCATACACGGGCTAGACGCTGCCCTGGTGTAATATTTCCTGGTTTTCGTTGAGCACCGATACTTCGATCGGGAAACCCTCGCGCAGGCTGGCGGTAACCACGCAGAAATCCTCGAACAAGTCCAGGCAGCGCTTCATACGTACGGCCTGCTCCAACTCTCCTGCCACCTGCAGCGCTACCTCCATGCTGCCAATTCGCAATCTCCCTTTTTCGTTGCGTTCCATGGTGCAGCTAGCCTTGGTCCGTATGCTGCCGGCGGGCGGCTGATCCTTGCTTACACAGTACAGCAGGCTGGCGCTCAGGCAATTGGCCGCCGCCGCAGCGACCAGCCGGGAAGGGTTGGGGCCACGACCCTGCCCCAGGGGGACCGGTTCATCTACCAGCAGGTCGTCAACCCCCTCAAGGTCGAAGCTGACCCTGAATTCATAACCCTGCAACTGCTCCAGCTCGATGGTAAATTGACTCTGTTTCGACATGGGAATCACTCTCCGGCAATGGTCATTGGTTCCAGCAGCCAGGATCCGGTGCGAATGCTGCCGCGGCGCTCTTCGTCCTTACCCACAGCGGCCAGTCCGGCGAACATCTGTTTCAGATTGCCGGCGATGGTGATTTCCTCCACTGGGAATTGGATTTCACCATTTTCCACCCAGAAACCGGCCGCGCCCCTTGAGTAGTCGCCGGTAACCATGTTGATGCCGTGCCCCATCATTTCGGTTACCAGCAGGCCTTTGCCCATCTCCCCAAGCAGCCCATCCAGATCAAGCTCTCCCGGCTGTATGGCCAGATTACGCACCCCACCCGCGTTGCCGGTGGATTGCATACCCAGCTTGCGGGCGGAGTAGCTTCCCAGCACATAACTTTCCAGGATACCCCGGTCGATGAAATTTTTGGCCCTGGTGGTCACACCTTCGCTGTCGAAGGGGGCGCTGGAGAGCCCGCCGGAGAGCAGGGGGTTTTCGTGAACGCGTACGAACTCGGGAAAGATCTGCCGCCCCAGGTGGTCAAGCAAAAATGAAGAGTGGCGGTAGAGCGCGGACCCGCTGATGGCCCCGATCAGGCTGCGCAGCAGGCTGACCGCCATCTCTGCCTGAAACACCACCGGTGCCTGCCGGGTACTGATGCGGCGTGCCCCTAGCCGGGTCAGGGTCCGTTCACCGGCCTTGCGCCCCACATCAGCTGCGGCTTCCAGTTCCCCCGCAGCGCGGGCAACGGTGTACCAGTAGTCGCGCTGCATGGAGTCTCCCTGCTGGCCTACTACTGCGCAGCTCAGGCTGTGACGGCTGCTGGGATAGCCGCCGATGAAGCCGTGGCTGTTGCCATAGACCTGCAGTCCGTCGTGGCTGTTCAGAGTCGCTCCCTCGGAATTGGTGATGCGTGGATCCAGCGATCGCGCCGAACTTTCACATTCAAGGCCGGTTGCGATCGCCTGGTCCACCTCGATATTCCAGGGGTGGTAGAGATCCAGATCCGGCTTCTCCGTGGCCATTAACGCTGCATCGGCCAGGCCGGCGCAGGGGTCTTCCGTCGTATAGCGGGCGATGTTGCAGGCCGCCCGTACCGTTTCCCGGATTGCATCCGAACTGAAATCAGAGGTGCTGGCAGAGCCCTTGCGGTGGCCGAAATAGACGGTGACCCCCAGTCCTCGGTCTCGGGTATGCTCGATCGTCTCTACCTCTCCCATTCGCACGCTGACGCTCAGGCCGATATCTTTACTGACACCGGCCTCGGCCGCGCTGGCCCCCTGGCTTTTCGCTTCGGCCAGCAGATCCTCGACCATCTGCTCCAGTTGGCCCTGTTGATTGGTTAGCTCGTTCAGTTTATTCATCGGTTTAGGTTTGTGTTGTTGGGCAATGCCAGGAAGAAAGGGCGCAGAGATCTGAACCCCCGACGGCTGCCGACGTCAGGTATTGGTGCCGCCGACGGTGAGTTCGTCTACCTTTAATGTGGGTTGTCCCACCCCGACCGGTACGCTCTGTCCCTCTTTGCCACAGGTGCCAACCCCGGAGTCCAGTTCCAGATCCTTTCCCACCATACTGACCCGGGTGAGCACATCCGGCCCGTTGCCAATGAGGGTCGCCCCTTTTACCGGCTGCGTCACCCGGCCGTTCTCGATCAGGTAGGCCTCGCTGGCCGAGAAGACGAACTTACCGGAAGTGATATCAACCTGTCCGCCGCCAAAATTGACTGCATACAACCCGCGATCAACCGAGGCGATAATCTCCTGTGGATCATAGTCGCCGGGCAGCATATAGGTGTTGGTCATGCGCGGCATAGGCAGATGGGCGTAGGACTCACGGCGGCCGTTGCCGGTGGAAGCGACACCGGTCAGGCGGGCATTGAGTTTGTCCTGCATATAGCCGGCCAGGATTCCGTCCTCGATCAATACCGTGTTTTGGCTGGGGGTGCCTTCGTCGTCTATGTTGAGCGACCCGCGGCGACCAGGCAGGGTACCGTCATCAACCACGGTGCAGCCCTTAGCCGCAACACGCTCACCGATACGGCCGGAGAAGGCCGAGGTACCCTTGCGGTTGAAATCGCCTTCCAGCCCGTGACCGATCGCTTCGTGCAGCAGCACGCCCGGCCAGCCGGGTCCAAGCACCACCGGCATACTGCCGGCCGGTGCCTCGATCGCTTCCAGGTTGACAAGGGCCTGGCGAACCGCCTCCCGGGCATAGCCCAACGCCCTGTCCTGTTCCAGAAAAAAGGAAAACGGCTGCCGAGCGCCGCCGCCGCTGGAGCCCTGCTCCCGTTGTTCACCCTGCTCCACGATGACCTGTACGTTGCAGCGAACCAAGGGGCGAACGTCGCCGCTGAGGGTGCCGTCGCTGCTGACGATCAACACTACGTCGTGGGCTGCTACCAGGCTGGCGATCACCTGGGAAACCCGCGGGTCCTGTTTTCTGGCCTCAGCGTCCAGCTGACGGAGCAGTTCCACCTTTTCCTGTTCAGTCATGCTCTGCAGCGGATTCAATGGCTGGTACAGCTGGTGGGGGGTGGCAACACCCTGGATATGGACTTCGCCTTGTCCGCTGCTGCGGGCGATGGCACGGGCGGTCTGTCCCGCCTGCATCAGACTCGGCAGCAGGATCTCGTCAGTGTAGGCAAAACCTGTCTTCTCGCCGCTGACCGCGCGTACCCCGACACCCTGCTCGATGTTGTGGGAGCCCTCCCGGATGATGCCGTCCTCCAGCACCCAGGATTCGAGCCGGCTGGATTGGAAATAGAGGTCTGCGGCATCGATCTCCGCGCCAAGCAGTTGATCCATGACGCGGTCCAGATCACGGTCTTCGAGTTCAGCAGGGGCAAGGAGTGCGCCGCGGGCAATTTGGATTGGTGTGGACATCGATTCCTAACGCATGGTTGGGGCGGTTGCTATGGATTGTTCCCGGGGATGATGAACAGATGGCCTCTTTCCATCAGGATTTCAACCATGCCGCCATCACGGAAATGCCTCGGCCAAGGGGCCACTGGATCAGTTGCACTGCAGGCGGCGGTGGTGAATGGTCGGAAAGTTGCGTCGGGTACTGGCCAGGTACTCCAGGTCAAGCACTGCGCCAATGGACCCGGTACCACGGGGTAGCTGTTCCAGAATTCGGCCCCAGGGGTCCACGATCATGCTGTGGCCGTAGGTCTCTCGGCCGGAAAGGTGGAAGCCGCCCTGGGCCGCTGCGACTACGTAGCTCAGATTCTCGACTGCCCTGGCCCGTACCAGAATTTCCCAATGGGCCTTGCCGGTAATAGCGGTAAAGGCAGATGGCAGGCAGATGACCTCCATGCCCTTGTCCAGGAGTTTTCGAAACAGTTCGGGGAATCGCAGGTCATAACAGACCGCAATACCGAGCCTGCCGAACGGAGAGTCGACCACGACTACTTGGTCACCTGGCTCGATGGACTCCGATTCGGAATACTCTTCGTTCGATTCGATCAGATGGACGTCGAACAGATGAATCTTGTCATAGCGCGCCGCTTCTTTACCCTGATCGTCGTAGACGATGCAGGCGGCGCGCACCTTGCTATTGTCATCGGCCTCCAGCGGGATGGTTCCCCCGACCAGCCAGATGCCGTAACGCTTGGCAAGCTGACTGAGGAATTCCTGCAGCGGGCCGTCGCCCCTGGTTTCACGCAGGGCCCCGAGGTCGCGGTCCTTTCTGCCCATGTAGGCGAAATTTTCCGGCAGCACGACCAGTCCTGCACCTTTGCCGACTGCCTCTGCCACAAGACGTTCCGCTTCCAGCAGATTGGCGCTTACGCTCAGTCCGGTGGCCATCTGGATGGCGGCTGCTTTGTTTCTGGCGTCTCTCATGGATTGAAGAATTTTCCTGCTGGGTTAAACGTCTAGGAGACTGTCGGATTTACGAATGAAACACGCTTCTACGTAAATTCTTTCCAAGTATCAGGTGATGAGTTCTCAGAAATTCACGTAGAAGGCGAAAATTCGTATACATTTTGAACAATTAGTTCAGTTCTCGGCATAATCCGACAGCCTCCTAGAGGACATAATGTTGGCTGTTGAGAATAGCATATTGCACTAACCGGCTGAAACCGCCGCTTCCGACTGACCTCTAGTTACCTTGTGAGAAGATATCGGAGTCACCCTCTGGCTTTTTTTCGCTGTCACTGGCTGATGGTCGATCCTTCTTCTTTATGATGGTGATTAAAGGGTCGTTCCAGGGGCCGGTGACCTGATATTCAGTTCTGCCTGCCTTATCCACCTTGCTTCCGAGCAACTGCTGGGCCACCAGTACCGCGGCCCCTACCGCCGGTGTGCCGAGTAATGCCGCCGCTACCGGCAGCGCAGAGGATACCTTGGGAGTAACCTCTACCCGTTGGTCGAGATCCTCTGCTGCCAGACCGATACGGCCGGAGAGGTCAATACCGGCGGCTGGTCCCTTGATCCGGAAGTTATCGGTGTAGGCGTTACCCTGCTCCAGCCTGAAATCCCCTTTGATGCTGTCGAAACTGAACCCCTTCTGGAACAGATCGCTGAAATCGAGGGAAAGACGGCGCCACAGGGCGTTGATGTTGAGGAGCCCAAAGACGCGCCCGCCGAGGCCGGGATCGACCTCCAGAAGCTGTCCTTTACCGATCTTCATGCGCAGGTCACCCTTGACACCGGCGATACTGAACTTCTGAGGCGCCCCTTCCCAGTGCAGTTTGGCTTTGATTTCCGTCGCGGCCTTTTTGACATTTGCGGTGTAACCAAGGTCGGTCAATAGTTGGCCAAGATCTTCTGTTTTAATCGCGAATTCGATCGAACTCCGATCCGCATCGTCGATTTGTTTCAGCCACTGGCCGGTCGCGGTCAACTGCGTCTGGTTGGGGGCGACGATGGACAGGGTCTGCAATTCCAGGCCGGTCGCGAGCCGACTGGTTTTCAGTTGTAGCTTGCCAAATTCCCTTTCGTTGATCCGCAGACTGTCCGCAGCTAGCTCCAGGGTCGGTAGCCGGGCCGGATCCAGGCTCGCTTGCGGGCTATCCGGCTGCTGCGGGGAAGCGGAAAGGCGCTGCGGGTCGTATATCAGCTCAAGTTGCGCGAGCCGGAGTTCGATCGGCCGCTGCTGCAGATCATCCGGGATGCGGATGGTGCCATCGAAGCGTTGGCTGGATAGGGCCCCTGTCAGGGCGTTCTGGTCGTGCCTGAGGTCGAGTTTGAATTGATCGAGTTCTAGCTGCTGCCAGCGCAGGTGGTCGATCTGGAGTTGCAGTTTCCGGAGCGGAAGTTTGGAAGCCCCCTGGGCTTCCCTTTTCATTTTTTCAAGCCAGGGGGAGAGATCCAGATACTCCAGGCTCCCCTCGATTTCCATGCCTGCGGTTGCCGGCATCCGGGCCTTGCCACCGCCCAATCGAACACCGATGCGTTCTATTGATGTCGACGCAGGCTGATTGTCATCAATCTGGAGTGCCAGGTCGAGGACGGAGCCGTAGCTTATATGGAGCGGCCGCAGCGGTTGTTTACCCCATGCACTGGAGATCTGGAGATCACGCCCCTCCCTGGCGGATTTTCCCAGCGGAGCAGGCAGGTCGATTGCAATTCCCGTAAGGTCTGAATCGACCCTGGCCAGCAGAGGCGTGGAGGCGGATGGTGAGAGAGAGGGAATGTCCAGCTGCAGCCGCCAGTTGCCGGTCCCCTTGAATAAGCCCCAGGTGGGGTCAGGATACAGTTCGGCCAGTCGTGCACTGTTTATCGCAGCCCGGGCCGTAACCCGGCTGATCAGGGGATTGTCAGGTGGGGTCAGGACGTCGACCCGCAGGGGGTTTCCGAAAATCAGGCCTTCAATCCCCTCGGCCCGGACGCGCTCCTGATCGAACTGCAGATCGCCCCTTATTCCGCTGATGGTCAGAGGCGACCCGGCCAGCTCGAGAATGGAGTCCCGGAAACGGAGTTTTCCGTCCAGCTGAAACGGGCTGCCATCACTGATCGGGATGGCGAGATTCAGTTTAAGGTTGGCTTCACCTCCCACTTCCAGCTTCCCGGTCATGGGTCCGAAGTCTTTGGACAGGGGTGAATTTCGCAACAGTTGAAGAATGTTCCGGAAGGCGCCGTCGGTCTCAACGTGCAGTTCAAACGGGGAAGTCCGGGTCAGGCTCCGGATCTGTCCGTGGGCCCCGGTTATCTGGTTGCCGGCCAGCCGGGCACTTTTTATCCAGGTATCGAAGCTGTTGCCGAGGAAGCGAATATCTGCGGTGGCTTTTTCCAGTGGTGGCCAGCCAGGCCAGTAGTCGAGTAGCAGGTCCTCGGTCTCGAAAAAGACCTCGAAGCGCCCGCTGTGGGTCTTATGGAAAGGGAAATCCCGCAACGGTCCCCGCACCACGCAACTGCCGGCGAGGACCTGGCCGCTGACGATGCTCTGATCGAGCCATTTGATTACCGCTGGCCGCATAATACCCACCGGCAGATAACGGGCGGTGGTGCTGGCGTTGCCGTCCTTGAAGTCGGTTTGCAGGTCCATGAATACCGTTTCTTCCGCGGTTTGAGGGAATGCCATGTGCAGCCGGGTCCGGGTCTGAATGTCGCTGTTGCCGGCCTGCAGATCAGGGGCGTCGATGTGCCAACCGCCGGCGGGCTGCTTGTGCCAGGTCAGATGGCCCAGCACTCGCTGCAGGCTCAGGGGGTCGCGGAAGAGCCTGGGGAACCACAGGGTTGTATCCCGACTATTCAGATGCAGGGTTCCCCGTTCCTGATCGACCCAGAAACGGGCTGATAGATTCTCCACCCCGGGGATTTTTTTCCACGGCTTGCTGAAGAGCCCGTGCACCTCGCCTTGCGCCGACCAGGAAATCCCCTCCGACTCATCATCATAGCGAAAGCGCAGATCGTGCAGATCGCTGTGCGGACGGATGCTGCCCAGGGCCTGCTCGAACTCCGGGTTGGGTAGAGGAAACATGCGGACGATGGCGCTTACGTCCTCTACTCGCAGGAAATTGGCGCCGGAAATCAGGTGTAACCGACCCTCGGGGTCGAATCGGCTGGTGAGGCTGAAGGACGCATTCGGCCAGTTCAGACCCAGCCGCTCGAAAGCGATGTCCTCGATCTTCAGTTCCCAGCCGTCTTCCTGGTAATCCCAGCGAAAATAGCCGCCCAGTCGGTCGATCTCCAGGCGTCTGTTCGGACTGTCGGCGGCCGCCGTTAGCTGAACCAGGTGCAGGTCGGACCAGAGGGAGTTTCCCTCGAGCCAGCGTATTTTACCGTTCTCCCAGCCGCTCCAGAGTTCCATCCGGGCCCGCCCGTTGCGTAGCTGATACCCTTCAGGGATGCGATGCTGCAACAGCTCGGCCAGAGCCAGGCTCTGGCCCATGAGATAGACTTCCCCGGCCCAGCCCTGGGGTTTATCCAGTTCGCCCTGAATATCCGCGATCAGTCTCACCCTGCTCCCCTGACCGCCGGGAGGGTCAAAACTGAAATCGAGTTGATGACTTCGGCCAGCATTGCGCAGGCTGGCATTGACGTTGCTTAATTGCACCGGGGCGCCGCCGATCGCCAGATTCTGCCAGTGGATCTCGCTCCGTTCCACGTTGATTCGGCTGGGGACTAGGAACAGGGCAGTGGCGTTGCCCTGTGCGCTGCCGACCTCCTCCAGCCCGGCGGCTACCACCGAGCCATCGGAGCGGCGCTTGATCAGCAATTGCACCCCGACCAGGGTCAGGTCATGAGACTGGACTGCCCGGCTTAACAGGCTGTCGATTGGGGCCAGGGTGACGCGGGCTTCGGCAAGCTGCAGGACGGGATCGTCGCTCCCCGGGGCGAGCAGGGTGAAATCCTTCAATATCAGTTCTGGTCGCAGCCCGCTCCAGCTGGCTTCCAGCTGACCGATGCTCACTGGCTGACCCAGGCCTTCCGTCGCCCACTGCTCCACTTCCACCCGGTAGCTGGAAACCACCGACGTGAGAATACGGCCCAGGCCGCTGACCAGCGCCGCCACTACCAGCAGCAGGATCAGCAGCAGCCAGAGTTTGGCGATAAGGGATTTTGCCAGGTGGACCATTCCGTACTCGATGCAGCGCTGCAGGATGCGGTATCGATTATATTAGAACCACATCGTAATGTTCTTGCGAATAGAGTGACTCGGCCTGCAGCCGGATGGTCTTGCCGACAAAGGCCTCCAACTCCGCCAGATTGGAAGACTCCTCGTCCAGCAGCAGGTCGACTACCTCCTGGGAGGCGAGCACCAGCAGGGTCTCCACATCAAACTGGCGCGCTTCCCTGAGGATTTCGCGAAAGATTTCATAGCAGGTGGTCTCCGCGGTCTTCAGCGAGCCGCGCCCCCCGCAGGCGGGACAGGCCTCGCACAGCACGTGCTCCAGTGATTCCCGGGTGCGTTTTCGGGTCATTTCCACCAGACCAAGGGTAGATACTTCGGTGATGTGGGTCTTGGCGTGATCCCGGCTCAGGCATTTTTCCAGGGCCCGTAGCACCTGGCGTTTGTGTTCCTCGTCTGTCATATCGATAAAATCGATAATAATGATGCCGCCCAGATTGCGCAGCCGAAGCTGTCGGCAGATCGCCTGGGCCGCCTCCATGTTAGTTTTGTAGATGGTCTCTTCCAGGTTGCGGTGACCAACGAAGGCGCCTGTGTTTACGTCGATGGTGGTCATTGCCTCGGTCTGATCGATGATCAGATAACCGCCGGATTTCAGTTCAACCTTGCGCTCCAGCGCCTTCTGGATCTCATCCTCCACGCCGTACAGGTCGAGGATCGGGCGCGCCCCTGGATAGTACTCAATCTGCACCCCCAGATCGGGGATCAGCTTGTGCACAAACTGTTTCGTTTTCTGCCAGCTTTCCTTCGAGTCGATGCGGATTTTCTCCACTTCGGGTGTCACCAGATCCCGCAGGGCGCGCAGATACAGCGGCAGGTCTTCGTGGATCAAGTCTCCCGGCGGCGCCGTCTGACGACGCTCCATGATGGTATACCAGAGCCGGCTGATGAACCGCATGTCTGCCGCCAGGGTTTCCTCGATTACCCCCTCGGCGGCGGTGCGGGCGATAAAATTACCAGGCAGGTTGGAGTCATGGGCATACGCCTCGATAATCTTCCGCAGCCGTATTCGCTCTTGCTCGTCCTCGATCTTCTGTGAGATGCCCGAAGCGGTCAGCGACGGCATGAACACCAGGTAACGGGAAGGTATGGAGATGTTAGTGGTGAGGCGCGCCCCCTTGCTGCCCAGCGGGTCCTTGACCACCTGGACGATGATCTCCGCTCCCTCCCGCACCAGATCCGTGATGTTGTCCGGGCGCTCACAGTCTGTCTGGTCACTGTTGAAGATGTCTGTCGCGTGGAGGAACGCCGCCCGCTCCAGGCCTATGTCCACAAACGCCGCCTGCATTCCGGGCAATACTCTGCACACCCTGCCTTTGTAGATGTTTCCTACCAGTCCGCGCCGGCCGGTACGCTCGATGATGAGCTCCTGAACCACGCCGTTCTCCACCACCGCAACCCGGGTTTCCGGCGGCGTCACATTGACTAGGATCTCTTCACTCATCTAGGCTCCGAGTATTTTTTTGTCCAGCAGTTTGATGCCGGCTTCAGCCAGCAGTTCCGCGGTCTCGAACAGCGGTAGCCCCATTACCCCGGAGAAGCTGCCTTCCAGGCGGGAGACGAAGAGAGCCCCCAGGCCCTGTATAGCATAGCCCCCCGCCTTGTCTGCGGGTTCTCCGCTCTGCCAGTAGACCAGGGCCTCCTGTTCACTGATCGACCGGAAACGGACCCGACTTTCGCTAAGGCGGGTTGCCGACTGTGCCGCGATCAGCGCTGCCCCGGTCAGCACCCGGTGGCTGCGGCCAGAGAGACGCAGCAGCATGCGGATACCCTCCTCCCGATCGGCCGGTTTACCCAGGATTTCATGATCCACCACCACCGCCGTGTCGGCTCCCAGCACCGGCAATTTCCGGCCAGATTCGATCATGGCCCGACCGGCCTCCGCTTTCGCCAGCGCCAGCCGGAGCACGTACTCCTCCGCTGATTCTCCCAGTTGCAGGGATTCGTCTATCGCTACCGCAATCTGCTGATGCGGCACTCCCAGCTGTTCCAGGAGTTCATGCCGCCGAGGGGAGAGGGAAGCGAGACAGATCAGGGGCGACTCCATCAGCAAACCTCTGCCGTAACTACAATCGACCATCACCCTACACCAGTGGGGCGCCTATGTCAGGTTCAGCCGGCCCGATGATAGGGGTGGTTTCGCAGAATACTCCAGGCGCGGTAGATCTGCTCGGCGACCACTACCCGCACCAGCGGGTGGGGAAGGGTCAGAGGGGAGAGCGACCAACGACCGTCGGCCCGTTGCAGGCACTCCTCTGACAGTCCCTCCGGGCCGCCCACCAGCAGGCAGATATCACCACCCTCCCCCATCCAGCTATCCAGCTGCACGGCAAGTCTTTCCGTGCTCCATGAACTGCCTTCCACCGCCAGCGCCACTACCCGGCATCCCCGGGGGATCGCCTGCAACATCTGTTGCCCTTCCTGCACCAGGATGCGACGGATGTCAGCGCCTTTGCCGCGGTGCCGGGGCGCTATCTCCACCAATCTCAATCCACACTCTTTGGGCAGGCGCTTGGCGTACTCCAGGTAGCCCTCCTGCACCCAGCGTGGCATTCGGGTGCCTATGGCTATCAGGTGGATGTTCATTGGCGGGGATTGTAGTGGAATCGCGTTTTCAAGAGTACAGAGCCGAGGCTTGCCGGATCCGGTCCGCAATTTTTCTACGCAGAGATTCGGGGCCGATCACCTCCACCTCAGGCCCGTATTTCAGGATATCCATAATCAGCTCGGGGGAGTGGCGATAGGGCACCCGCAGTTCGTATCGGCCATCATCAAGCCAGCTCGTCTGCTGCTGCGGATGCCAGAGTTCGGTTGCTACCCAGCGCGCCTGTTGCCGGCTGAAGCGGAGCACGGCGGTCTGTTCCGCCTGACCGGAGAAGATGCCATAGGCGCTGGAGTAGTGTGCATCGAGCGCTTCTGTCTCCAGTTCCTTGGCGGATCGCTGCAGGGTGCTGGCGGAGCGGATGGCATCCAGCGAGAAGGTGCGGAGCCCCCCCCGCAGGTGACAGAAGGCGTCCAGATACCAGTTGTCTCGATAGTGGACCAGGCGTTGCGGCGATATCTCCCGCGTGGTGACGCGATCGTCCCCCCTGTTGTAGTAGTCGAGCTGCAGTCGCCGGCGTTTTGCCAGTGCCCCGGCGACCAGCTGAAAGCTCCTACCGGTCGGTCGTGCCGCCGCCCGCAGGATGCGGATACGACCGTTCAAATCCTCTCCACCCGATCGCCGGGTCTTGAGCAGTTGATCGATCCGCTCTCTGAGCGGGGCCAGTTGCCGTTCCAGCAGCCCCGGCTGCACCTGGGTCAGCAGTTGCTGCACGCTCAGCAGGGCGTGCAGCTCCGAGGCGTTGAACCAGATCCCTGGAAGCTCGTACATCCCCCCCTGGTCCCGATCATAGAAGTAGCCATTACGCTCCCGGTCATAGCGGATCGGCGCATTGAGGAATAGCCGCATGGTATCGATGATACGCTTGGCGGTCGCCCTGGAGCATTCTAGCTCCTGCTCTATTCGTTGGCGGGGGATCGGTTGGCGGGTGGAGCTCAGCAGTTTGTGGAGTTCGAAAATCCTGTCAAATCGGTCCATCACGCACCGCTGTCAGGGTTTTTCGGCGGTTCGATTTCGACTAGGGCTATCCTCCATCTGCCACAGCCGCTCCAGTTGGTAAAAGTCCCGCACCTTGGGCTGCATGATGTGGACCACCACTCCATTGAGATCGACCAGGGCCCATTCGCCCTCGTTAACTCCCTCGCTGCCCAACGGCGGCTCGCCGGCCTCTTTGGCATTGAAAGCCACCGCCTCGGCCATTGATTTGACATGGCGGCTGGAGGTGCCGCTGGCGATGACCAGGAGATCGGTAATACTGGTCTTGCCGCGCACATCGATTACGTGAATCTCCTGAGCCTTCATTTCATTCAATAGATTCAGGACCAGGTCACGAAGTTGTTCTAGCTGCATAGGGAATTCAGAATATGGGATGGCTTTTCATGGATATAATTGATTTTAACAAAAAAATCCCATGGAAGCCGCTACCGGCGGTGGGAGTCGGGTCTGTTCTCCTTGGTTGCGCTGATTTTTATCGGCCCTGATAGAGTCCTTGTTGGCGGATAATGGCGAGCACCGGGTCGGGTAGCAGGTATCTGGGAGAATGGCCTGTGCGTAGCATTGCTCTAATGGCGGTGGCGGATATTTCCAGTTGGCTCACTGCTTGAAACAGGATGAGTCCAGCAGGGGTGGAGCGCATGGGGTCGACTGTGGTGACGACCCTGTCGGCATAGTGTTGAGGAGACTTCTCGCCGGGGCGCTGCATCACCACCAGATGGGCCAGTTCCAGCACCAGGTCTGGCTGGTGCCAGCTCAGGAATCCGCGGAAGGCGTCGCTGCCCATCAGCAGGCACAGCGGCTGATCCCCCAGTTCTTGGCGCATTGAGCGCAGGGTGTCGACGGTATAGGACTTGCCGCTGCGCTGGAGTTCTCGTTGGTCTACCCGGAACGAGGGCTCGCCGGCCGTGGCTGCCTTCAGCATGGCCAGTCGTTGCTGCGGGCTGCTCCCCGGCTGATCGCGATGGGGCGGGTGCCCCACTGGCACGAATCGGATCTCCTTCAGCCCCAGGGTCTGTTTGACCTCCAGCGCGGTGCGCAGGTGGCCATAGTGAATGGGGTCGAAGGTGCCGCCTAGTATGCCGATCATAGAGTAGAGAGATCGGCCCCTGATTTTCGAAAGCTTCTCACCCTCTTATCTGCCCGTCCCCAAGGACGATGAATTTCACCGAGGTAAGCCCCTCTAATCCCACCGGTCCGCGGGCATGGAATTTGTCGGTGGAGATGCCGATCTCCGCCCCCAGTCCGTATTCGAAGCCGTCGGCAAAGCGGGTCGAGGCGTTGACCATTACCGAGGCGGAGTCCACTTCCCGCAGAAAACGCCGGGCCCGGGTGTAGTTCTCGGTAACGATGCTGTCGGTGTGCTGGGAACTGTGGGTGTTGATGTGATCGATCGCGGCCTCCATGTCTGGTACCACCCGGATTGAGAGGATGGGGGCGAGATACTCGGTGTCCCAATCCTCTTCACTGGCCGGATTGCATCCCTCGATAATGCGGCAGGTCTGTTCGCAACCCCGCAGTTCCACGCTCTTTTCCAGCAGGGCAGTGGCCAGCAGCGGGAGATACTTGCCCGCAATCTTCTCCGCCACCAGCAGGGTTTCCATGGTATTACAGGTGCCATAACGCTGGGTCTTGGCATTGAGCGCGATATCGAATGCCTTGCCGCAGTCCGCCTGATCGTCGACATAGACGTGGCAGATTCCGTCCAGGTGCTTGATCACCGGCACCCGGGCCTCGCTGGAGATTCGCTCGATCAGACCTTTCCCACCGCGGGGGATGATGACGTCCACATAGTCGGGCATGGTGATCATGGCGCCCACAGCGCTGCGGTCCGTGGTGGCCAACACCTGCACGGCGTCGGCCGGTAGACCCGCCTTCTCCAAGCCTCGGTGGATACAGTCGGCGATGGCCTGATTGGAGTGAAAGGCCTCCGAACCGCCGCGCAACACCGTGGCGTTACCGGATTTCAGGCACAAGGCCGCTGCATCGGCGGTGACATTGGGGCGGGATTCGTAAATGATGCCGATCACCCCCAGGGGCACCCGCATACGCCCCACCTGGATACCGCTGGGTCGGTAGTTCATGTCGAAGATTTCACCGATTGGGTCGGGCAGGGCGGCGATTTCGCGCAGCCCTTCTATCATGCCGTCGATCCGCTCAGGCGTCAGTTCCAGCCGGTCCAGTAGAGCGGCGGCGAGCCCCTTGGCGACACCTGCCTGCAGGTCTTTCCTGTTTTCCCCCATCAGCTTGTCACGGCTCTGGTCGATATCGTTCGCCATGGCCAGCAAGGCCGTATTCTTGACTCCGGTGCTGGCTGCGGCCAGGAGACGGGAGGCAACCCGTGCCCGCCGACCTAGCTGCTGCATATAATGGGAGATGTCTGTGATCTGTTCGAACATGGTCATTTCAAGCCTGTTGAATGCGGCAACTTTAACGAATTCTAACAAAATGGCGGCACCAGGGTGAGTTCAGGTCGACGCCTGATGCCCTATGGCCGGGACCCCCGCCATTCGGGTGACGATGTCCTGCAACAGCAGCCAGGGGTCGCTTGGATCCTGCCCCTTGATGGCTCGGTCGGTGCGACCACAGAGTTGGAGCAGTTGCTGCCAGCCGTGGGTGCCCATACGCCCCAGACCCTTGCTCACCAGGGGTTTTCGTTTCTCCCACAGATCCCGTCTTCCGGCCATGGCCTGTTGACTGGAGCGGCCGGACTCCACTTCGCGGGAGAGACTTGCCAGCAGGCGGATTTCACGACTAACTGCCCAGAGTACCACCGGTGCCGCGGTGCCCTCGCCCCGCAGTCCGTCGAGCACCCGGACGCAGCGGGCGGCCTGGCCCGCCAATGCACTGTCTACCAGCCCGTAAACGTCGAAACGGCTGCTATCCGCGACTGAACTGGCCAGCTGCTCCGGGCTGATGACTCCAGGACCGTGCAGAAGCAGCAGTTTATCGATTTCCTGGGCAGCGGCCAGCAGGTTGCCCTCGATACGCTCCGCCAGCATCGGTATTACCTCCGGGGCCGGGGTCAGCCCCAGGTTACGCATCCGATGCTCGAGCCAGGGCAGCAGGCGCGCGCCCTCTACCGGCCAGATCTGGACTACGACGCCAGCTTGGTCCAGGTGCTTGAACCATTTACTGCTGGTCTGACTGCGGTCCAGCTTGGGCATGGTGATCAGCAGCAGGGTATCGACGGGAGGTCGGTTGGCATATTCGCCCAGCGCCCGGGCGCCCTCTATGCCCGGTTTGCTGGAAGCCATGCGCAGGTCGATGATGCGCTGTTCAGCAAACAGGGAGAGGCTGTTGGCTTCCGCCATCAGCTGTGACCAATCGAATCTGGCATCCACCTCCAGAATGTCGCGGCCTGTGTAGCCCTGTTGTTTTGCCCGGGCACGGATGCAATCCGCGGCCTCGCGCAACTGCAGGGGTTCGTCGCCGCTGAGCAGATAGATCGGCGCCAGGGCCTTGCTCAGGTGTGTCGTGAGTTCATGGCTACGTACCCGCATTATTGAAGCTGGGTTTCGAGGCGACGGATGATCTGATCGGCCAGATCCCGCCGCATATCCCGCCGCAGGAAGTCCTCTTCCAGTTGCTTGCCCAGCACCCGATCCTCCGGATTGACGTAGGACTGCAAGAGACTCACCTGCTGTGAAGATACCAGCTCGGTACCGGAACCATCGACCAGCTCGAAGCGCAGGGCTTCATGAAGTTCATACTCCGCCACCTTGCCACTCTTATTCAGCGCCACCACCCGGCGGTCACTGCTGTAATCGCTGAGGCGCAGGATGGCATTCGCTTCCTTTCGTTCGTCGATGATCAGAATCCCCGCGCTTTTCAGTTGACTGGTCAGGGCATTGGTGAGTTCGTGCTCACGGCTTACGCCCTCGATAAAGAGCGGGCTGATCGAGGCCGGGAGTGAGTGGATTCCTCTCAGTTTAAAGCCACAGCCCTCGGTGACCAGGACAAGCAGCAGCACAGTGATAGGAAAAATAGTTTTCTGCGTCATTTTCAACCCTTCCGGGAAGCCTCCTGCTGGTCATTTGGCGACGATATTCACCAGCTTGTTAGGGACTACGATAATTTTTCGTACCGTTGCCTCTCCAATAAACTTACGGACGTTGGCATCGGACAGCGCCTGTTGTTCAATGCCTTCCCGGTCGCTGACAGCAGCGACCGGGATCTTGGCCCGTACCTTGCCGTTGACCTGCACTACATACTGGATGGTCTCCTGTACCAGCGCGGATTCGTCCGGTTGCGGCCACTGGGCATCCAGGATCTCATCTCCGTAATCCAGTTCACGCCACAACTGGTGGCTGACATGGGGGGCGATCGGTGCGAGCAGGCGCAGAACTATGCCGAATCCTTCACGCAGCAGGGCATGGTGGGCTTTGCTCTCATCCAGTTTGTAGAGGGTGTTCATGATCTTCATGGCGGCCGAGACCACGGTGTTGAACTGCTGGCGGTCGTAGTCAAAATTGGCCTGTTTCAGGGCCGCGTGGATCTCGCGGCGGGCCTCCTGCTGGGCGCCATTCAAGGTCTTGGGCTCCGCACAGTGGCCGTGCAGGGCCTGCCGCCGGTTCCAGGCCAGATTCCAAAGGCGCCGGACGAACCGATGAGCCCCCTCTACGCCTTCATCCGACCACTCCAGGGATTGATCCGGTGGCGACGTGAACATGGTGTAGAGGCGCACAGTATCGGCGCCGAAACGGTCCACCATCGACTGGGGATCCACTCCGTTGTTCTTGGACTTGGACATTTTTTCAACACCACCGATTGCCACCGGTCGGCCATCCTTTTTCAGCGTAGCCTTGGTCACCGCACCCTTGTCATCACGCTCCACATCCACATCGGTCGGATTGAACCAGGTGCTGCTGCCATCCGGTTCGGCACGATAATAGGTTTCCGCGATCACCATGCCCTGGGTCAACAGCCGGGCGAAGGGTTCGTTCGATTGGATCAATCCGGCGTCGCGCATCAGCTTGTGGTAGAAGCGGGCGTAGAGCAGGTGCAGGATGGCGTGCTCGATACCGCCGATGTAATGATCCACCGGCAGCCAGTAGTCGGCCCGCTGATCGAGCATGACCTCGCTGGCATCGGGACAGGCGTAGCGGGCGTAGTACCAGGAGGACTCCATAAAGGTGTCGAAGGTATCTGTCTCGCGCTCCGCTGCCCCTCCGCAGTCGGGGCAAGTGGTCTGGTACCAGGACTGCATCTTTTTTATGGGAGAGCCGCCGCTGGCATCGAATTCAACCTGCTCAGGCAGAACCACAGGCAGGTCCTTGAGTGGCACAGGCACTATGCCGCATTGCTCGCAATGGATCATGGGGATAGGGGCGCCCCAGTAGCGCTGGCGGGAGACCCCCCAGTCCCGGAGGCGGAAATTGGTCTGTTTTTCACCACGACCCCGCTGGCAGAGCTGGTCGGCGATTGCCTCGAAGGCCTGTTCGGAGGTCAGGCCGTCGAAGGCGCCGGAATTGGTCAGTATCCCTTTTTCGGTATAGGCGGCCTGTTCGATGCCGCACTCGGACCCGTCCGCAGAGATGATCACCTGTTTGATAGGAACCTGGTATCTCTTGGCGAATTCCCAGTCGCGCTGGTCGTGTCCGGGGACCGCCATCACCGCACCGGTGCCATAGCCCATCAGCACGAAATTGGCGGCGAAAATCGGCACCGGCTCACCGGTGATCGGGTGGAGCGCGTTGATACCCAGGCGCATGCCCCGTTTCTCCATGGTCTCGATGTCGGCCTCGGAGGTTCCGCCTCGGTTGCATTCATGGATAAAGGACTGCAGTTCGGCATTTTGTTCCGCCGCCTTCAGCGCCAGGGGATGCTCTGCCGCTACCGCCATATAAGTGACGCCCATCAGGGTGTCCGGGCGGGTGGTGTAGATGGTGAGTCGCTGTTCGGAACCCTCGATGCCGAAGTGCATCTGCACCCCCTCAGAACGGCCGATCCAGTTGCGCTGCATGGTGCGTACCTGATCAGGCCAATCTTCCAGATGGTCCAATTCTGCCAGCAGTTCCTCTGCGTAGGCGGTAATCTTGACGAACCATTGAGGGATCTCACGGCGTTCAACCAGGGCGCCCGAACGCCAGCCCCGGCCGTCGATCACCTGTTCGTTGGCCAGTACGGTCTGATCCACAGGATCCCAGTTGACCACAGCGTTTTGACGGTAGACCAGGCCCTTCTTGTACAATTCGGTGAACAGCCACTGTTCCCATTTATAATAGTCCGGTCGGCAGGTGGCCAGCTCCCGGTCCCAATCGTAGCCAAATCCGAGCTGTCGGAGCTGCCCTTCCATGTATTCGATGTTCGAGTAGGTCCACTTGGCCGGCGGCATCTTATTCTTGATTGCCGCCCCCTCCGCCGGCAGGCCGAAGGCGTCCCAACCCATGGGCTGCAGCACATTTTTCCCCTGCATCCGCTGGTAGCGGGAGACTACATCGCCGATGGTGTAGTTGCGGACATGGCCCATGTGCAGCTTGCCGCTGGGATAAGGAAACATGGAGAGGCAGTAGTACTTCTCCCGGTCGGGATCTTCGGTTACCTTGAAGGTGCGGTTTTTTGTCCAGTGGGCCTGGGCATCGGCTTCTATTTCGGCCGCGTTGTAACTCTCTTGCATAATTGACTTCGGGTGGAAAACGGAATCGCCAGAGGATACCCCAGCTGACGGGATACATGAAGGACCGAAAGCGCGATTGATGCCCCTTGTGTTCCTGCCAGCTTGGTACAAACTTAGTCGTAGAGATGAGCCTTGTCCCGCAAATGGGTAGCAGAAGGAGTAAAACATGGAACCGGAAGAGAAACGTGATCCCATCAGTCGCATGTCGGACGCCTACGAGACGATGCTCGAGCGGGTGGATGAAATGCTGGAGAAGGCGGAAAAGAGCGCCATTCCAAGCCTGAGAAAATCGCTGGAGCAGGCGCGGGAAAAGGCCGTGGAGCTAAACGAATTGACTCGGGAGGAGGCGGAGAAGCTGTCGGATTATCTGGAGCGGGACATGAAGGATGCGGCACTGCGCCTGTCAGAAACGGGACAGGAGTTGCGCAACTGGTGGCGGTTCGACGTCAAGCTGGTCGAACAAAGATTGCTGGAGATGTTCGCGAGCGTGGCGGATAAGACCCGAGTGGAACTTGACCGGTTTGCCGAACAGGCCCGGGAGGCCTCTTTTTACCATACCGGCGAGGTCACTGGCCCGGGGACGCTGGTTTGTGCTGAATGCGGTAAGGAGCTGCATTTTCACAAGGCGGGCCACATACCGCCCTGTCCCGGTTGCCGGGGTACAAGATACCGGCGTCAGAAGGCAGATTGAAGAGCAGCGTTCAGGCATCAAAAAACCCGCTGCGGCGGGTTTTTTGATGCCTGCTGGGAGCCGGGCAAGCTATTTGATCTTGGCTTCCTTGTACATCACATGCTTGCGGATTTTCGGATCAAATTTTTTGATCTCCATTTTCCCCGGCATGTTCCGTTTGTTCTTGGTCGTGGTGTAGAAGTGTCCGGTCCCAGCACTGGATACGAGTCTTATCTTGTCACGCATGGTCTAATCCTCCTCAGACCTTTTCACCGCGGGCACGCAGTTCAGACAGAACCTTGTCTATACCCTTTTTGTCAATGATACGCATTCCGTTGGAGGAGACGCGCAACCGCACCCAGCGGCTCTCGTTCTCAACCCAGAAGCGATGATAATGCAGATTAGGCAGGAAGCGGCGCTTGGTCTTATTGTGGGCATGGGATACGTTGTTTCCCGATACCGGGCGTTTGCCTGTTACCTGACATACTCTGGACATTGCTGAATCCTCAAAAATCGTTTCGGCCGGATACGGGTAGTGTCGACCGAAAAATCAATCACTCGCTCTTTTGGCGGCAGCGAAAGAGGCGGATTTATAGCAGAATGGCCGGGTAGTTACAACCTTTTTTGGCCTGGGAGCACCGATTACATCAGACCTCGTTCCGCCAGTGAGGTTATCTCTCCGGCGCCGACCACGACATGGTCCAGGACCCGCACATCGATCAAAGACAGGGCGTCCTTGAGGCGTTGGGTGATGCGCAGATCCGCCTGGCTCGGTTCGGCAACGCCTGACGGATGGTTGTGTGCCAGGATCAGGGCTGCAGCATTATGCAATAATGCACGCCGAACTACCTCCCTGGGATGAACGTTGGCACCGTCGATGCTGCCCTGGAAAAGCTCCTCGTACTCGATCACCCGGTGACGATTATCCAGAAACAGGCAGGCGAACACCTCGTAGGGATAATCGGAGAGTCGGGTCTGGAGATATGCGCGGGTCTGATCCGGGCTGGTGAGCACATCCGTTCTTGCCAGACCCTCCCGCAGATGGCGTCTGGCCATCTCCAGCACGGCCTGGAGCTGTGCATATTTTGCTAACCCCAGTCCCCGACTGGCGCAGAACCGGTTTTGCTCGGCGGCCAGAAGATGACGCAGGCTGCCGTGCTCGGTGAGCAGGTCGCGGGCCAGATCCACCGCGCTCTTTCCTGGCACGCCGGTGCGCAGGAAGATGGCGAGAAGCTCCGCATCCGAGAGGGAGCCGGGGCCCCTGGAAAGTAGCTTTTCCCGCGGCCGTTCAGACGCAGGCCAGTCGGTAATGGCCATGATTTGCTCCCTCGCTGGCCTGTGGTTCATCCCTGATTGTTGAGAAGATAGCGCATGAATCGCTCAAGGGCCAGAATCACGCTCCTTTTCGCCCGCCGGACATTCGGTTACTCTTCGTCCCGGGAATGGTAATCGGGTAACCGGATCAGATGTCTGAACTGATCGGAAAACGTCTGTTGCTTGGGGTGACGGGGGGTATAGCCGCATACAAGTCGGCCGAGTTGGTCCGGCTGTTGCTTAAGGCAGGTGCCGAGGTGCAGGTCGTGATGACCGCGGCGGCGGCGCAATTCATAACCCCATTGACCCTGCAGGCACTGTCAGGCCGGCCGGTACGCCAGGAGTTGTTTGATTCTGCCCATGAGGCGGCCATGGGTCATATCGAGCTGGCGCGCTGGGCGGATTTGGTGCTGGTGGCGCCGGCGAGCGGCGATTTCATCGCCCGCCTGGCTGCCGGGATGGCCGATGATCTGCTGTCGACCATCTGCCTGGCAAGCAGCGTGCCTGTTGTACTGGCACCGGCTATGAATCATCAAATGTGGTCCAATCCCGCGACCCGGGACAATACCGCGCTCCTGGCGTGTCGTGGAATCCAGCTTTGGGGGCCGGCAGCGGGCGATCAGGCCTGCGGTGAGCAGGGTCCCGGGCGTATGCTGGAGCCCCAGGAATTATTGCGGTGCCTGGTCGAAAAACTGGTGACCGGGGACCTCAAGGGGGTGCGGGTGTTGCTTACCGCTGGTCCGACCAGGGAGCCGATCGACCCGGTCCGTTACCTCAGCAATCGAAGCTCCGGCAAGATGGGTTATGCCCTGGCCCGGGCCTTTGCAGCAAAGGGGGCGGAAGTGACCCTGGTCAGCGGACCGGTTCTGCTGCCTACCCCCGCCGGCGTTCGGCGTGTCGACATCGAAACCGCGCTGCAGATGGAGGCTGCGGTCATGGCGAGGGTGGAGGATTGCGATCTGTTCGTGGCCTGTGCGGCGGTGGCGGACTATCGGCCCCTGGCAGTTGCCCGGCAGAAGCTCAAGAAGCAGCGGGAGAGCATGGATATTAAGCTGACACGTAACCCCGATATCCTGACCGCGGTGGCGGCGCTGCCGCGACCACCGTTTACCCTGGGATTTGCTGCTGAAACCGAGCGACCTATCGAGCAGGCGGAGCAAAAGCGACGGGTTAAAGGGGTGAAAATCATGGCCGCCAATCTTGTAGGCGCTGCGGAGGGGGGTTTTGAAAGAGATGAGAATGCGCTGACACTGCTGTGGGAAGGAGGGAGGAGAAAGGAGCTGCCCATGATGCAGAAGGACCGCTTGGCAGATGCGCTGGTGACGGAGATTGTGGAGATTTATGGAAAAGCAGATTCAACTGAAGATTCTTGATCACCGTCTCGGCGATGAATTCCCTCTCCCCGGTTATGCCACAGCCGGCGCGGCGGGGATGGACCTGCGGGCGATGCTCAATACCGCGCTGGAGCTGGCGCCGGGTGACACCCATCTGATTCCCTCGGGTATCGCGATTCACATTGAGGATCCCCAACTGGCGGCTGTAATCCTGCCCCGTTCGGGACTGGGCCACAAACATGGGATTGTACTCGGTAATCTGGTTGGCCTGATCGACTCCGATTATCAGGGGCAACTGTTTGTTTCCTGCTGGAACCGAGGTCAGGATTCTTTTCGCATAGAGGTTGGCGAACGAATTGCACAACTGGTGATTCTGCCGGTGGTAAGAGCGAGCTTTGACGTGGTGGATGAGTTTGCCGAATCTCAGCGTGGAGAAGGAGGCTTCGGTCACTCCGGACGCCACTGAACGCCAAAACAACCTCGATCAGGGAGGCAATCGGGAACGAACCTGTATGCGTATACTGAAAAAAAACGGCTCCCAGGGTGAGCTCAAGAAATCGACAAAGCGGCCCGCCGGCATTGCCGGAATAGGCAATTTCGCCGTCACGACCGTCCTGATGGTCGCTGTCGTTCTGATGCTTTCCGGCGGCATAATCCACTACCGGTACCAGCAGGCGATGCATGGTGCGGACGTCTTGCAGGCCAGGACCATGGCCGAAGGCGTTGCTGGTCGCCTGGCCGATCAAATCGCCCTCTACTCGTCCGTGATATCCCGATTTGCGGACGATCCTCGATTGGTTCAACTGCTCGCCGCTGAGCACTGGAAGGATCTGCAGCAATGGGAACAGAGGCTCTCCAACTTGTTGCCCAAGGCGCTGGCGGTAGGCATCTATCCTGTGGACTGGGATGGCGCGGGTCCTGACCCGAGGTTGTCTCTGAGTTTCGCCTCCCTGGAAATGCTGAAACAGGTCGAACGTCAGGGCGAGGCCACTGCTGCCGAGGTGCATAAGGTCGGTACAGACCAGCAACACATCGCGCTGGCGGCGCCAATCACCCAGTCGCTAGATGGCAAGGTGACAGGGGTGCTGTTGCTGGCACTTCCCTTTGAGCTCCTGGAACAGGCGATTCAGGGTAGCGGCGACGCCCCGGGTTTTATCGGGCTGCAGCAACTGAGCGCGTCGAAAGCCGTATCTCTGGTGACCTATCCGCGCCAGCAGACGCCGGCCGCGGATATGGATGGCGAGATCGCGGTCTCCGGCACCATCTGGCGGGCAGTCTACTGGGGCAGCGCAGGCACCGCTGGCTGGAAGGGGCTCGCGATGTTGTTGCAGGTGCTGGGTGTGGCCCTCGCACTGATCGGTCTGCTGGTGTACCTGTTGTCTAAGCGGCTGGGGCGGGTGCTCAGTGAACGTTTCAGTCTGTCGCAGGCGGCCCTGCTGCAGGCCGAACGAGTAACAAAGGAGCAGGCTGGCGTCGCTTCCGAAGCGGTGGAGGCGACACCGCAGGCAGCGGTCCGGCCATCGCCTGCAGCGGAAGAATCGGTAGCGGTGAAACAGATCCCGCCGGAGAGCATATTTCGGGCCTACGATATTCGCGGGGTAGTTGGTGAAGCCTTGACCGAGGACGGAGTCTTCTCGATTGGGCAGGCGATCGGCACTGCTGCCTTTGCGCAGGAAGAACAGACTGTCATTATTGGGCGTGATGCCCGTGAATCCAGCCGGAAACTGAGCGATGCCCTGGCTCGGGGACTGACCGCCAGCGGTCGCGATGTAGTGGATCTTGGAGAGGTGCCGACACCGGTTCTCTATTTTGCCACACACTTCCTCGGTGCCAGTTCAGGGGTCATCGTGACCGGAAGCCACAATCCCCCGGAATACAATGGACTGAAAGTCGTGATCGGCCGCGAAACCCTGTCCCTGGAGCGGATTCAGGAACTGCGACGTCTTATACTGGAAGATGGCCTGCTGCAGGGTGAGGGCAGCGTACAGGAACTCGATCTGATAGCCGACTATATCGACCGCGTCAGCTCAGATGTGCAGCTGCTGCGGCCCCTGAAGTTGGTCGTGGATTGTGGTAATGGCGTCGCGTCGCTGGTCGCTCCGGCGTTGTTTCAGGCGCTTGGCTGTGAGGTGACAGCGCTGTTCTGCGAGCTGGACGGACGCTTTCCCAATCATCACCCGGATCCGGCTGATCCGGAGAACATGCAGGCACTGATCCAGGCGGTGAGAGAGCGCGGGGCGGACCTGGGGGTGGCCTTTGATGGAGATGGAGACCGGCTTGGGGTGGTGGATTCGAGTGGTAAGATCATCTGGCCGGACCGCTTGCTGATGCTGTTGGCCAGGGATGTCCTGTTGCGGCAACCCGGTGCAGATGTGATTTACGACATCAAGTCGAGCCGGCATCTGGCAGGGGAGATACTGACCTACGGTGGTCGGCCCATCATGTGGAAGTCGGGCCACTCCCTGATCGAGGCCAAACTGAGGGAGACCGGCGCCCTGCTGGCGGGGGAGATGAGTGGCCACATCTTTTTCCGGGAGCGCTGGTATGGTTTCGACGATGCGCTATACTCCTGCGCCCGGCTGCTGGAGGTATTGTCGGCGGAAGTGCTCAGTTCGGCGGAGCTGTTCGCGCAATTGCCGGAAAGTGTCAGCACCCCAGAGCTCTACCTGGCCCTACCGGAAGAAGAGAGTGTTGCCCTGGTGCAGCGGTTTATCGATCAGGGGCAGTTTGCGGATGCAAAGCTGATCACTATCGATGGCATCAGGGTTGAATTTGTGGATGGGTGGGGGCTGCTAAGATCCTCCAACACGACTCCGGCGATTATGTTCCGCTTCGAAGCGGACAGCACGGAGGCAATGGAGCGGATCCAGGGCGTGTTCCGTCAACAGTTGCTTGCGCTGGAGCCCAGCCTGGAACTGCCGTTTTGACCGCCTGCACGAACTCAAGTCAAGGAATCAAGAACAGGTTATGAGTCTGACACCCAAGGCGGCGCACAATGTTGCCCACGTGCTTACCGAATCCCTGCCCTATATTCAACGCTTTCGCGGCAGGACTATCGTCATCAAATATGGTGGCAACGCCATGACCGAGGAGGTATTGAAACGGGGTTTTGCCCGGGACGTGGTGTTGATGAAACTGGTCGGGATCAATCCTGTCGTGGTGCATGGTGGTGGACCCCAGATCGGTAATCTTCTGCAGCGGCTGGGTAAGCAGAGTGAGTTCGTGCAGGGGATGCGGGTCACTGACAGCGAGACCATGGACGTGGTGGAGATGGTGCTGGGCGGCCTGGTCAACAAGGAGATCGTCAATCTGATCAATCGCCATGGTGGGTCGGCAGTAGGACTTACCGGCAAGGATGGGGATCTGATACGCGCGCGTAAAATGGTGGTGAAAAGGCGTGGGCCGGAGATCGAGGTTCCGGAAATTATCGATGTCGGCCATGTTGGGGAGGTGGAGAGTATTGACGCCTCAGTAGTCGATATGTTGGTGCGTGGCAATTTTATCCCCGTGATCGCCCCGATCGGGGTTGGGCGGGACGGTCGTTCTTACAATATCAATGCTGACCTGGTGGCGGGCAAGGTGGCAGAGGTGTTGCAGGCGGAAAAGCTGATCCTGCTCACCAATACCGAGGGATTGCTGGACGGTGACGGGAATCTGCTCACCGGCCTTACCACGGAAAGGGTGGATGAACTGATCGACGATGGCACCATCCATGGTGGTATGCTGCCTAAGATAACCTGCGCCCTGGACGCGGTTAAGGCGGGTGTCAATGCCTCTCATATTATCGACGGACGGGTTGAACATGCAGTACTGCTCGAGCTTTTCACCGATGAAGGCGTCGGTACTTTGATTCGCCGCCGCTGATGAATAAAAAAACTTCACGCAAACTGATCATTCTCGAGGCACTGGCGGCCGAACTGGAGAAGAACCCGGGGGAGAGGATCACCACTGCAGCGCTGGCCCGGGCTGCCGGCGTGTCGGAGGCGGCCCTTTATCGCCATTTTGCCAGTAAGGCGAAAATGTTCGAAGGGTTGATCAGTTTTGCCGAAGAGACCATCTTTGCCCGTATCAATAAAATCCTGGAGAGCGAGAAGGAGACGCGGGTACGCTGCGCCAAGGTGCTTTATCTATTGCTCGCGTTCGCCGACCGTAATCCGGGTATTACCCGTGTGTTGCTGGGAGATGCGTTGGTCGGGGAGACCGAGCGACTGCATGCCCGGGTGGAGCAGTTTTTCTCCCGCATCGAGACCCAGTTCAAGCAGATCCTGAGGGAGGCAAGGATGCGGGAAGGGGTGGCGGCTCAGCAACCCTCCGCTGAGTTAGGTGCTGGTCTGATGCTGGCGCTGGCGGAAGGATTGATGCACCAGTTTCTGCGAACGCGTTTCAGGGTTTCCCCCCTGGCCCAGTGGGAGTCACAGTGGGGACTTCTGGAGCCGGTTCTTTTTCTTCACTGACGACCCCTTTGTAGCCAAGAAAAGCGCGAAAACCGGAACGGATCTCATCCACTTGGTCGGTGTCGCAGAAATCCCGCCCCAGAGGCGACTCTTTACACTGCAGGTCCATGAACAGTTTGGCGCCCGGTTCACCCTGTTCCGTAATGCGCGAGACGGTGATACTGATATCGGAGTCCTGGCCGGGAGCGGCTGTCATGATAATGCTTTCGGCCAGCATCTGGAGACGAGTAGTCGCGTGGTTTCGAACGTACACCTCTGCTTTTTCCCAGGCGGCACTGCAGTTCGGTTCGCTGTCGCAGATCACGACCGTTTCCAGCAGTGAACGGCGCTTTCTTTGCTCCGCGACTATTCCCTGCTCCGGATTTAGGTTTTTCAGTGCCCGGAAGCGCGCCAGATCGAGAGCGTATTTCCGCCGGATCTGCTCCTTGCTCTGTTCTTTGTGAATAATGTCGGCATAGCTGTCTTTCAACTGCTGCCGGGTGTTCTCGATATCTCTGAAATAATTTCTCGATATGCTCTGTCCCTGTCGTTCCAGGTTCGCCGCATGTTTCTGCATCTCCTCCAGTTTCAGTTTCAAGCGGCGGATATTGCTGCGGATGATCTGGATCAAGCTGTCAATATAGGCAAGTTTTCCGTCCCGGGTCATCAGGATATCGTCGTCGCTGCGGAAGGTCCGCAACAGCACGCGGTCCTTGGCGCGCTGTTCCTCGATAAGCCGTTGCTGCTCTGCCCGCAGGCGTTTCAGTTCCTCATCCTTCTCGATCTGCTCCCGGGTTTTCGCCGCTTCGATCTTTTCCAGCTCAATACCCCGTTCGCTCATACGGCTGCGCGCCTTTCCGCTATGCGCGGGCGGGACAACGTCTGAGTAATAGACCCGGCCCTGATCATCCACCCAGCGATACATTTTGCCGGCCAGCACAACCATCGGCTGGGTCAGCAGCGTTGCAGCAATCAGTGCGGTGAATATCTTGGCTCTCTGGTACATGAAAAAACTTCAGTGAAAACTGCCCGTTTCCAGTTTATCGGGCAACCAAAGGGAAACCTTAATCCGGGCGGATCGAGTCAGCTGCAGTCGATAGGGGCGGGCCTGTCGAGGTGCCGTATAAAGGCACCACCCGGCTGGTCAGACGCCATATTGATCACGATAGCCCCTGATCTGTCGCAATGCCTGTTCAGAGCCCGCCTTTTCCTCGAGGTACCCGATCAGGTGCTCCAGTCGCACAATGGCGCTTACCGGCATCTCGTAGCTCTTTTCGACCTCCTGTATGGCGGAGAGTTCTCCCTGGCCCCGCTCCTGCCGGTCCAGTGCAATAACCACCCCCGCCGGCGTCGCGCCCTCTGCCTGGATGACCTGCATGGATTCGCGGATTGCGGTGCCGGCGGTGATGACATCATCGATGATCATCACCCGGCCTTTCAGTTGATGTCCGACGATGGAACCGCCCTCACCATGGTCCTTGGCCTCCTTGCGGTTGAAGGCATAGGGGACATCTATGCCATGATGGTCGTACAGTGCGGCAGCCGTAACCGCTGCCAGTGGAATCCCCTTGTAGGCGGGGCCATACAGCACATCGAATGCAGTGCCTGAATCGACAATGGCCTGGGCATAGAAACGGCCCAGTCGCGCCAGGCTGGCCCCGCTGTTAAACAGGCCCGCATTGAAGAAATAGGGGCTGATGCGGCCCGATTTCAGCCTGAACTCGCCGAACTTCAGTACCCCGACGTCTAAAGCAAAATCGAGAAATTCCCGCTGGTATGCCTGCATGAGCAAATCCTTTCGATGAGTCGGGCACATTTTCCGGCCATCCAGAGCGGGATGCAAGGTCGCGGGACCGACCGCTCCGATTTCACTGCCGCCAAGACAGGTGACGGAAGCTGGGCGGGGCCAGGGTATACTCTTCGTTTTTCCTGAGGACGGCAATCAATGGCCACAGCCGATCATCGAAGGAGTTGGCGCCAGGCGCTGCTGGTCTACACTCAGCCACGCCCCTTGGCCATGATCTTTCTCGGATTCTCCGCCGGACTACCATTTCTGCTGGTGTTTTCTACCCTCTCGGCCTGGCTTAGAGACGTGGAAATTTCGCGCACCCTGATCGGGTATTTCAGTTGGATAGGGGTCACCTACTCGATAAAGGTATTCTGGGCGCCTGTCATCGATCGCCTGCCCCTGCCGGTGATGACCCGGATGATGGGCAAACGCCGCAGTTGGATGTTGCTGGCCCAATTTGGCATTGCGGCTGGGTTGATGGGTATGGCGCTGACTGACCCGAACACCGATATCACTGCAATTGCCCTGTTTGCGCTGGTGGTGGCCTTTTCCTCTGCAACCCAGGACATTACCATCGATGCCTATCGTATCGAGGCGGTGGAAAAGGATCTGCAGGGTGCGATGGCGGCGACCTATGTGTTCGGTTATCGCCTCGCCCTGCTGGCAGCCGGGGCCGGGGCATTCTACATTGCCGAGTTTACATCCTGGTCCGTCGCCTATCTCAGCATGTCCGCTCTGATGTTGGTGGGAATCAGTACCACGCTGATTATCCAGGAGCCCCGGGTTCTGGTGAACGAAGAGACGCGGAGGTTGGAGACCCGCGTTGAATCACTGCTCGGTGTGCCCCGCAAACCCCGCCATCCCTTGGCTAGAGCCACTTCCTGGTTCCTGGATGCCGTGGTCAGTCCATTCGTAGAGTTTTTTTCCCGCAATGGACGGTTTGCAGCGATCATTCTGTTGCTGATTGGCCTCTATAAGGTCAGCGATATCACCATGGGGGTGATGGCAAATCCCTTCTATCTGGATCTGGGGTTCAGTAAGACGGAGATTGCCGACGTTACCAAGATTTTTGGCTTTTTCATGACCATTGCCGGGGCGGGCCTGGGCGGGCTGCTGGTGGTGCGCTTCGGAATCATGCGTCCGCTGCTGCTGGGTGCGGTGATGGTGGCTGGAACCAACCTGCTGTTTGCGCTGCTGGCGATTTCGGAGCCCAGTCTGGTGTTGCTGGCAACCGTGGTCAGCGCGGATAACCTGAGCGGTGGGATTGCAACCTCGGTATTTATTGCCTATCTCTCCAGCTTGACCAATACGGCCTATACTGCGACCCAGTATGCCCTGTTCAGTTCGCTCATGACCCTGCCGGCCAAACTGCTGGGTGGTTTTTCAGGGGTCATCGTGGATGGTTACGGTTATTTCCCGTTTTTCGTCTATGCGGCCGCGACTGGGTTGCCTGCGATCCTGCTGGTGAGCTACCTGATGCGAAACTGGGTAGGCGATTCGGCTCAGGCTGACGACCGGCCGGGGCTTGAGCCTTGAATGAATACGGTTATCTGACGGCCTTTCTGGTTGGCCTGCTGGGTGGTGTGCACTGCGTAGGTATGTGCGGTGGTATCGTCGGTGCCCTGACCTTGGGTCTACCACCCGAACGGCGGAAACGGTTGGCGGCGATGGTGCCTTTTCAGCTTGCCTACAACCTGGGACGGATCACCAGTTATGTTGTCGCCGGGGCCATAATGGGGGCGCTGGGTATGGTGTTGGCCCAGTTGCTGCCCGTCTACTATGCTCAGCGCCTGCTTCTGGTTCTGGCCGGTCTGTTCATGATCCTGTTGGGACTGTATCTGGCTGGCTGGTGGATGCTGCTCAGTCGAGTCGAACAGCTGGGCGGCGGCCTGTGGAAGCGCCTGGAGCCGTTCAGCCGAAGGCTGATCCCTGTTCGTTCGCCTGTGCAGGCGCTGATGGTGGGAGCGTTGTGGGGCTGGATCCCCTGCGGCCTGGTCTACAGCATGCTGGTGACTGCGGTTGCCACTGGCAGCGCGCTCAAAGGCGCCGGATTGATGCTCGCATTTGCCGTGGGCACCCTGCCGAACCTGCTGTTAATGGGGGTGCTGGCCGGTGCTGCTGCCCGACTCGCCCGTTCCAGCGCCGTGCGCAGGATTGCCGGGACAACGGTGATCCTGTTCGGTCTTTACACGCTGTGGCGGGCATTCTGATCCGCTGCTGACAGGCTGCACTACGAAGTTGGTGCCTGCATGGCAGGGCCCAAGTCCCGCTTGACGCTTTCGACCTCGACAGAGGACAATCACGGATCTTTATGATCTCGAATTACAGGAGATGGTCGGCGTTGGCGATTGATACAGATCCCCTGGTGAAAATTCGAGGCCTGCGCTTTTCCCGCGGGGAAAAGGTCATCTTCGACGGCGTGGATATCGATATCCAGCGGGGTAAGATTACCGCCATCATGGGGCCGAGCGGTACTGGCAAGACTACGCTGTTGAAGTTGATCGGCGGTCAGCTTCAGCCTCAGGCCGGCACCATTTTAGTGGACGGGGAAAATATCCACCGGCTCAACAGCCGCGATTTATATCGGTTGCGCATGCGCATGGGAATGCTGTTTCAGAGTGGCGCTCTGCTGACAGATATCAGCGTCTTCGACAACGTGGCTTACCCGCTGCACGAACACACCGGGCTGCCCGAGTCGATGATTCGCAAGCTGGTACTGCTGAAACTGGAGGCGGTCGGGTTGCGTGGGGCGCGTGATCTGATGCCGAGCCAGCTCTCCGGCGGCATGGCGAGACGGGTCGCCCTGGCCCGAGGGATTGTCCTGGATCCCATGATCATTATGTATGACGAGCCCTTCACCGGCCAGGACCCCATCTCCCTGGGTGTGCTGGTGAAGTTAATCCGTTCGCTCAACGACGCCAGCCGACTGACCAGCATCGTGGTGTCGCACGATGTGCAGGAGACGGCCGCAATTGCCGACTATATCTATCTCATCTCGGACGGCAAGGTGATCGAACACGGTGTCCCCGAGGCCATGATGAATTCTATTCTGGAATGGACCGGACAGTTCATGCACGGCCTGGCAGATGGCCCCGTCCCTTTCCACTATCAGGCCTCAGGGCTGGAGCAGGACCTGCGGGCGGTCGATGATGAAGGTTGACGCTTGGTTGGAGCGGGCGGGAGTGGTGCCATGCTAGAGCAGCTTGCGCGCCTGGGTCGTGTCGGTATCGACATCCTGTTTCATCTGGGGCGCGCCCATCTGCTGCTGCTTGCCATCCTGGGTGGCGTGGCGGCCTTGGCACAGCGGCCTTCGTTGCTGATCCGGCAGCTCTACTCCGTCGGTGTGCTCTCTATTTTGATCATCAGCGTCTCCGGCACCTTTGTCGGCATGGTGCTGGGGTTGCAGGGGCACTATATTCTATCCCAGTTCGGGGCCGAGCAGACCCTGGGGGTGATGGTGGCCGCGTCCCTGGTGCGGGAACTGGGCCCGGTGGTCACTGCACTGCTGTTCGCCGGACGCGCCGGTTCTGCGCTGACCGCGGAGATCGGTCTGATGAAGGCCACCGAACAGCTCTCGGGTCTGGAGATGATGGCGGTGAATCCGATCAAGCGGGTGCTGACCCCCCGCTTTTTGGCGGGTTTTCTTTCGATGCCCCTGCTTGCCGCGATCTTCAGTGCCTTGGGCGTTATGGGCGGCTATTTCGTCGGGGTTGGGCTGCTGGGGGTAGATGACGGGGCCTTCTGGTCACAGATGCAGTCCAAAATCGATTTGCACAAAGATATATATAATGGGGTGATCAAAAGCCTGGTGTTTGGTTGGGTCTGCACCTGGATCGCCCTGTTTCAAGGCTATGAAGCGATTCCCACCTCCGAAGGGGTCAGTCGCGCGACCACCCGCACCGTGGTGTATTCGTCGTTTGCGGTGCTGGGGCTCGATTTCGTTCTAACCGCCCTCATGTTTGGAGATTGATCGATGGTGCAAAACAGATCTACAGAGATATTGGTGGGGGCCTTCATGGCAGCCGGGTTTGTCGCCCTGTTTTTCCTCGCCATGCAGGTAAGTAACCTGAGTACCTCGTCCAGCAGTGACGGCTATGAGTTGACCGGACGATTCGATAACATCGGCAGCCTGAAAGTGCGTTCACCTGTCACCATGGCGGGGGTTCGTATCGGTCGTGTCAGTAAGGTCAGTTTTGACCCCGTGACCTACGAGGCGGTAGTGACCATGCGCATCGAAAACCGCTACAACACCCTCCCGGATGATACCTTTGCCAAGATATTCACGGCTGGTCTGCTGGGAGAGCAGTATGTCGGACTGGATCCGGGCGGAAGTGATATCTTTCTGCTGGATGGAGATCAGATTTCTCTGACCCAATCGGCGCTGGTTCTGGAGGAGATCGTTGGTCAGTTTTTGTTCAGTAAGGCGGAGGAGAGCAGTACGGATGAGTAGCCGCGCCCTGCGGCGGCTGGTGTTGCTGCTGGGTTTTTTTTTCAGCCTCCCCGCTTTTGCCGTTTCGGATCCCCTTGCCCTGGTGCGGGACACTTCGAACCGGGTCCTGCTCGAGATACTGAACCGCAAGGATGAGCTGACCGAGTCTCCGGGGAAGATTTATCGTCTGATTGACGATATCCTCATTCCCCGCTTCGACTTTTACCGTATGTCGAGGCTGGTGCTGGGTAAGTACTGGCGGCGAGCCGCAGATTACCAGCAGGCCGCCTTCGTCCGTGAGTTCCGGGAACTGCTGGTCCGAACCTATGCCTCGGCGCTTCTCAACTACTCCGGGCAGGAGATCAAGTATCTACCTCTGCGTTTAGTGCCGGGGGCGACGCGGGTGGTGGTGAATACGGAGGTCAGAGAGGGCAGGGGCACCCCTGCGATCCCGATAAAGTACAGTCTCTATCTGGCTGAGGATGACTGGATGGTCTATGACGTAACCATCGATGGGGTGAGCCTGGTCTCCAACTATCGAAGCAGTTTTGCCGCCCAGGTGAGACGTTACCGGATTGACGGGTTGATCAAGAAATTGACAGAGCGCAACCGGCGGGGCAGGTAGCCATGGCTGAAATATCGATCTCTGCCGCGGAAGAGGCCTGCCTGCAGGTGTCCGGAGAGCTGGTGTTTGCCACTGCGCCGCAACTCCTGGGAGAAGGGGAGTCGCTGTTTCAGGGACAGCGGGAATTGATCATAGATCTGGGGGGGGTGCAGCGTTGTGACAGCGCCGGGCTGGCATTGCTGCTCGAATGGCTGGAGCGCGGGCGTTCCCGGGGGCTATCTATCCGCTATCGCAATATCCCGGAATCCCTGATGCGAATCGCCCGGCTGAGCAACGTGGCATCGCTGCTGCCCGAGGTCAAAAAACCCTGAAGCCACCGGCTTCGGGGGGCGGTACTTTTCGTTTCTTGCTGGTTTTCTATATCATACGCGCCTTTCCTATGATCAACGCGGGCCTGGCGGGTCCGTGTGACAAAGACCCATGGATAAATTGATAATCAACGGCGGCACCCCCCTGGCTGGAGAGGTCCGTGTCGCGGGGGCCAAGAATGCCGCGCTGCCGATCCTGGCTGCCACCCTGCTGGCCGACAGTCCGGTGACACTGGATAATGTGCCCCACCTGCGTGATATTACCACGACCCTTGAGTTGCTGAGGCGTCTCGGGGTGCAGTTGACGGTGACAGAAGGGCTGCGAATCGAAGCGGATGCAAGCAATATATCCAACTTCAATGCCCCCTATGAGCTGGTGAAGACGATGCGGGCCTCCATCCTGGTGCTGGGGCCGTTAGTGGCCCGTTTTGGGCGCGCCGACGTATCCCTGCCGGGAGGTTGTGCCATTGGTGCCCGCCCGGTG
Source organism: uncultured Gammaproteobacteria bacterium (assembly GCA_963820955.1). Classification (GTDB taxonomy): domain Bacteria; phylum Pseudomonadota; class Gammaproteobacteria; order Chromatiales; family Chromatiaceae. The sequence goes on from CAWGCA010000021.1 coordinate 43,890, forward strand.
AATCTGCACATCGAGGGGCTTCGGGCCATGGGTGCGGAGGTGCAGCTGCAGGGGGGGTATATCCGGGCTATCGCCAAACGTCTGCGAGGGGCGCGGTTGGTGATGGATATGGTAACGGTGACCGGCACCGAAAACCTGATGATGGCCGCCTCCCTCGCCTCTGGGGAAAGTGTGATCGAGAATGCGGCGCGTGAACCGGAGGTGGCCGATCTCGCCAATTGCCTGAATCGGATGGGAGCACGGATCAGCGGGGCCGGAACCGATACTATCCGGATTCAGGGTGTGGAGAACCTTACTGGTACCGACTATCGTGTGCTGCCTGATCGTATTGAGACAGGAACCTATCTGGTGGCGGCCGCGATCACCGGCGGCAGCATCCGGATTCGGGACACCCGCCCAGAACTGCTGGACGCAGTGTTGCAGAAGCTGCGCGAGGCAGGTGCCCGAATCGAAACGGGCGAGGATTGGATCAGTTTGGATATGGAGGGGAAACGGCCCCGGGCGGTGGATGTACATACCGCACCGCACCCCGCCTTTCCTACCGATATGCAGGCCCAGTTCACTGCCCTAAACGCCGTCGCAGAGGGAGTCGGAACCATCACGGAGACGGTATTTGAAAATCGTTTCATGCATGTGCAGGAGTTGCAGCGCATGGGGGCGAACATCCGGCTGGAGGGCAATACGGCCATCTGTGCCGGGGTAGTGCGGCTGACCGGGGCGCCGGTGATGTCGACCGACCTGCGAGCCTCGGCGAGTCTGGTGCTGGCCGGCCTGGTGGCGGAAGGGGAGACCCTGGTCGACCGTATTTATCACATCGATCGCGGTTACGAAAACATCGAGCAGAAGCTTGCGGCCCTGGGTGCCCGAATCAGGAGGGCACCGGCCTAGTTTTTCATCATGAACTTAGAGACACCGATTACTTTTGCCCTGTCCAAGGGACGAATTTTCAAACAGACGCTGCCGCTGCTGGCCCACGCTGGTATCGAGCCGCTGGATGATCCGGAGAGCAGCCGAAAACTTATCCTGGAGACGAACCACCCGCAGCTGAGATTGCTGATCATTCGGGCCACCGATGTACCCACCTACGTTCAGTGGGGGGCAGCGGATATGGGGGTCGCTGGCAAGGATGTATTGCTGGAGTATGGAGGAGATGGGTTGTACGAGCCGCTGGACCTGAAAATCGCCTGCTGTCGGATGATGGTGGCCGGCGCCAGTGACGCTGAGTTGAGCGGGACCCGTCTGCGAATTGCCACCAAGTATGTTAAATCGGCCCGGCACCATTTCGCCGCCAAGGGGCAGCAGGCCGAGATCATTAAGCTGTACGGCTCCATGGAGCTGGCTCCGCTGGTGGGGCTGGCGGATCTGATCGTCGATCTGGTGGAGAGTGGTAATACTCTGAAGGCCAACGGCCTGGTCCCCCTGGAACACATCGCGGACATCAGCTCACGGTTGGTTGTGAACAAGGCCTCCTGGAAGATGAAGCACGGGACCGTCACCCGGTTGCTGGCGGCACTGCGCGAGGCGGTTGACAGCGAAAATCGCTAATCCAGGAGGGGAGGGGTCACCGGGGAGATGCCTTTTCCCGGCCTGTTCGCTGCGCATTTTTAAGCATCTCGTAGATTTAGGGGTTGAGCCATGGCTGAAATAACTCTTTTGTCGACCACGGATAGTGAGTTCCGGCGGCAGCTGGAACAGCTGCTGGCCTGGGAATCCGTCTCCGATCAGGGGGTGAATCGCACGGTCGAGGAGATCATTGCTGACATTCGCTCACGGGGTGATGAGGCTTTGCTGGAATACACCAGTCGTCTGGATGGCTGGCAGGCCGACAACGGGGCGGATCTGGAAATCCCCCAGGCCCGTTTGAAGCAGGCCTGGGAAGGCGTTGGCGAAGAACAGCGGAAGGCACTGGAACATGCCGCCGGGCGTATCCGTGACTACGCAGAACGACAGAAGATGACGTCCTGGTCCTACAGCGAAGAAGATGGCACTCTGCTTGGCCAGCAGGTGTCGCCTCTCGATCGGGTCGGACTCTATGTACCGGGGGGTAAGGCCGCCTACCCGTCGTCGGTGTTGATGAACGCGCTGCCGGCCAAGGTGGCAGGGGTGCCGGAGTTGATCATGGTGGTGCCGACCCCGGGTGGGGAACTCAACGAGCTGGTGCTGGCGGCGGCGTATCTGTGTGGTGTAAGCCAGGTGTTCGCCGTCGGCGGGGCCCAGGCAGTCGCCGCCCTGGCCTATGGAACGGAGACCATACCATGGGTGGACAAGGTAGTCGGGCCGGGAAATATCTATGTCGCCACGGCCAAACGGGCAGTATTTGGGCAGGTGGGTATAGATATGGTGGCAGGGCCTTCCGAGATCCTGGTGATCTGCGACGGAGGGACCGATCCTGATTGGGTGGCGATGGACCTCTTTTCCCAGGCCGAGCATGACGAGGATGCCCAGTCCATCCTGGTCTGTCCGGATGCCGCTTTTATCGATCAGGTGAAGATCAGCATTGAGCGGTTACTTCCGACCATGGAGCGAGCGTCCATTATCGCCAAGGCGCTGCGCGAACGCGGTGCGCTGATTCTCTGCCGCGATCTGGATGAGGCATGCGAGGTCGCCAATACCATTGCGCCCGAGCACCTGGAGCTTTCGGTTGAGAAGCCCCTGGAGATGGTCGGGAAGATCCGCCACGCCGGGGCCATTTTCATGGGGCGCCATACCTCCGAACCGCTGGGCGACTACTGTGCCGGCCCCAACCATGTACTGCCTACTTCGCGGACGGCGCGCTTTTCTTCGCCGCTGGGGGTTTACGATTTCCAGAAGCGCTCCAGCCTCATCATGGTATCCGAGCGGGGTTCGGATACCCTGGGGCGCACCGCATCGGTGCTGGCCAGGGGTGAGGGGCTGACCGCCCATGCCCGGTCGGCCGAATACCGGTTTAAAAAATGAGCTAGCAGCTGGTCGACCGGATTCTGGTCGGAGCGGCGACTTATCGAATCCGCAGAAGCCCGAATGCCGTGCTGATCATTGTAGGATGGACAAGCATTGACTACTAAAAAGAGCATCGACCGTCTGGTAGGCGAGTGGGTTCGGCCTCAGATCCGGTCACTCTCCCCCTATCATGTGCCGGAGGCGGAGGGGTTGATCAAGCTTGATGCCATGGAGAACCCCTATACTTGGCCCCCGAAGCTGCGGGAGCAGTGGTTGAGGCGGCTGGCGGACGCGGCGGTAAACCGCTACCCGCATCCCCAGGCAACCGCCGTCAAGCAGTCTCTTCGGACGGTGATGAAGATACCGGAGCAGGCGGAACTGCTGCTGGGTAATGGCTCGGACGAGTTGATTCAGATGATTGCCATGACCGTCGGCGGACCCGGCCGGGTGGTTCTGTCGGTGGATCCTGGGTTTGTCATGTACCGAATGATCGCCGTCTTCAACGGCCTTGAGTATATCGGTGTGCCGTTGCGCCCGGCAGATTTCTCACTCGATATCGGGGCCCTCATGTCCGCGGTCGAACAGCACCGGCCGGCGGTGATTTTTCTCGCCTACCCGAACAATCCGACGGGCAATCTGTTTTCCGAGTCTGAACTGGTCCAAGTGATCGAGCGGGCTCCGGGGCTGGTGGTGATCGATGAGGCCTATGCCCCCTTCACCGATGCCAGTTTTCTGCCTCGGCTTGGTCGCTACGAGAATCTGCTGGTGATGCGAACTGTCTCCAAGATGGGGCTGGCCGGGCTGCGGCTGGGGTTGCTGGCAGGACCGGCCGAGTGGCTTGGTGAGATAGATAAAACCCGCTTGCCCTACAATATTAACGTGCTGACCCAGATTAGTGCCGTGTTCGCGTTTGAACATCAGGCCCTGTTCGACGAGCAGACCCGCGCGATTCGTGAGGAACGCAAGGGACTCTACCGTCGTTTGGTGCAAATCAATGGCCTGCAGATATTTCCCAGTCAAGCCAATTTCATTCTGCTGAGGGTGCCGCCGGAAAGGGCTACTGAGATTCATTTAGGGCTGCGGGAACGCGGGGTGTTAGTGAAGAACCTTCATGGTGCTCACCCCAGTCTGGCCGATTGCCTGCGGGTTACAGTGGGGACACCGGAGGAAAATCAGTCCTTTCTGACCGCCCTTGAGGCCCTAATCTAAAGGGCTGTTTAAGCCGGTGATCTTCTACTCTCTGGGCCTGCACAGTGAGAAATGCGGGCTAGGGGATTTGTTCTTAAGTATCGCTCCTCGGGGTCGCTATTTTCCCTGCCATGGAGAAGAAAATTGAAAGGCTAAGTCGGTTTGCGGTAACCATTCCCGGCCTCAAGGTGTTTGCCTGGGGGCTGGTGGTCGCCTGGACCCTGCTGATTGGTGCGATCCTGCTGCTGGATATCCAGCGCGGGCGGCTGGCTACCCAGGCGATGGCCGTTTCCGAAGCCAGGGCACACTTCAACAAGGATGTAGCCTTCCGCTTGTGGGGTACGGAGCATGGCCTGGTTTATGTGCCGATTTCCGAAAAAAATGGCCCCGACCCACATCTTGCAGATATGCCGGAGCGGGATATCCAGACCCCTTCTGGCCAACGGCTGACCCTGATGAATCCGGCCAGAATGATTCGTCAGCTGAATGAGTGGTACGGCACGCTTTACGGAGTGACCGGACACATCACCAGCCTGAAACCCTTAAGGCCCGAGAATGCCCCGGATGCCTGGGAGCAACAGGCGATCCAAAGGTTCAATCAAGATATCCCGGAGGTGATGGAATTTACCGAGATGGCGGGTGAACCCTACCTGCGATTGATGCGTCCCCTGAAGATTGAAGCTGGGTGCCTGAACTGTCATGCCCGGCAGGGGTTCGAAGTGGGAGACATCTCCGGTGGGGTCGGCGTTGCACTTCCTCTCAAGGGACTGCTTGCGCAAGAACGGAAACGACTGCTATTCGATGGCCTGTCGCTGGGTGTGGTATGGCTGCTTGGGGTTTTCCCCCTGTTCTTTGGTTATCGTCGAGTCGTCCAGGGAGAGCAGAAACGGACAGAAACGATGGCTGAACTGCTGCAGAGTGAAGTTCGGAAAAGCGCGATTATGAACTCTTCCCTGGACTGCATTGTCACCATGGACCATCGGGGTGATATCACTGAGTTCAATCCTGCGGCAGAAAAGGCGTTCGGTTATCGGCGTGAAGAGGTGATGGGACGGAATCTTGCGGATATGCTGGTGCCTCCTTCGCTGCGGGGGCTTCACAGCGAAGGTCTGAAACGTCATCTGGCGGGAGGGCCGAAGCGACTGCTTGGGACCCGGATGGAGACCACCGCGATGCGTTCCGATGGCGAGGAGTTCCCTGTGGAACTGACGGTGACCCGGATCGATCTGCAAGGTCAGCCACTTTTTACTGCCTATATCCGGGATCGTACCGAGGCCCTTCGACTGGAGGAGCAGATTCTTTTCCAGTCCACCCATGACGATCTGACCGGGCTGGTAAACCGTGCGGAATTCGAGCGCCGCCTGAGCCGGCTATTAGACGACCTGGTGCTGGGAGATACTCAGCATGCGGTGTTTGCACTGGATCTCGATCAGTTCAAGATAATCAATGATACCTGCGGACATGCCGCCGGAGACGAGCTGTTGCGTCAAGTCGGTAAACTCCTCTATTCCCGGACGCGGGCCGGGGACACACTGGCCCGGATCGGTGGAGACGAGTTCGGGCTGTTGCTGGAACATTGTCCCCTCGACAAGGCGGAAACGATCGGCCGTGAACTGCTAAAAGCGGTAGAGGCGTATCGGTTTGTATGGGAAGGGCATAACTTCAACGTCACAGTCAGTGTCGGGCTGGCGCCGATTCACATCCGTGGTCAGTCTCTGAGTGATGTTCTCAGCACGGTGGATACCGCCTGTCATGTCGCCAAGGAGCAGGGCCGTAATCGCCTTCATCTGTTCCGCCACGATGACGTGGAACTGGCGCGACGTCAGGGCGAGATGCGTTGGGTGAGCAGAATACATGACGCCTTCGAAAACGGGCGATTTTTCCTCTACTACCAGTCCCTGCTGCCGTTGACTGATGGGGTGACGGATAACCGCTGGCACTATGAGATACTGATCCGTATGCGTGATGAGCAGGGCGAGTTCGTTGCGCCAGCGGTATTTCTATCGGCTGCCGAGCGCTATGGTTTGATGCCGACCATCGATCGCTGGGTAGTCCGTTCCACCTTTGCCTGGCTGGAGAGCCAACCACAGCATCTGAACGAGTTGGGGCTTTGCAGCATCAATCTGTCCGGGCATTCGGTTACCGATGACGCCTTTCTACTGTTTCTCGAGAAGCAGCTTACCCGCAAGTCCATACCGGCCGAACGGATCTGTTTCGAAATTACCGAAACCGCGGCCGTCTCCAACCTGGCCAAGGCGGAGCGGTTTATCCAGACGATTCGACAGCGCGGCTGCCGTTTTGCCCTGGACGACTTCGGTAGCGGAATGTCGTCGTTCAACTATCTGAAGAATCTGCCGGTGGATTTTCTGAAAATAGACGGTGTCTTTGTCCGGGATATCATGGAGGACGAAATCGACTTTGCCATGGTCCGTTCCATCAATGACATCGGTCATGTAATGGGGAAGATCACGATTGCGGAGTTCGTGGAGAATGAAGCCATTCTGGAGCGTTTGCGCGAAATCGGGGTCGATTACGCCCAGGGCTACGGGGTGGCCAGGCCGGCGCCCCTGGAGTGGCTTTCCGGCGAAGAGAGTAGGGTGCTTCGTCCGACCGCCTAACTCTCCTTGCGGATTTTAGGACGCTCGCTGATGACTGCCTCCAGTCGCAGGGATTGTTTGCCCCGCCAGCCTCGAATTTCCACCAGGCTGCCAGGCGGCAGCGAAGAGACCATATCCAGCACGCCCTGAGAGTCGTCCGGAACACGATCGTTGATCCGAGTGATGACGTCCCCTGGCTCGAGTCCTGCGAGGTCGGCCGGTCCACCCTCCAGTACGGCGGAGATCACAACCCCCTCGATTCGTGACAGGCCGAAGGATTCCGCCAGTTCAGGTGTTATATCCTGGCCGGCGATACCCAGCCAACCACGGACCACCCGGCCCCGTTTTAGAATCTGCTCCATCACCCCCTTTGCCAGGGAGATAGGAATGGCAAAACCGATTCCGTCGGATCCGCCGGTACGGGAAAAGATGGCGGTGTTGATCCCTACCAGTTGGCCATGGGCATTGACCAGGGCGCCTCCCGAATTGCCTGGGTTGATGGCGGCATCGGTCTGAATGAAGTTTTCAAAGGTGTTTATGCCGAGATGACTGCGACCGGTGGCGCCGACTATACCCATGGTGACGGTCTGGCCGACTCCGTAGGGATTGCCGATGGCAAGGACCACATCACCCACCCGCAGGTGGTCGGAGTCGCCCATGGTGATCGCTGGGAGATCTTCCGCGTCGGCCCGTATTACCGCCAGATCCGTGTCCGGGTCAGTGCCGGCGAGCTCTGCCTTGAGGGTGCGGCCGTTGGCGAGGACCACACGAATCTCATCCGCCTCGGCGATGACATGGTGATTGGTCAGGATAAAGCCTTTTTCTGCGACAATCACCCCGGAGCCCAGGCTGGTCTGGGTCCTTTTGCGAGGTTGAGTCGTAAAGCGTTCGCCGAAGAAGCGGCGGAACAGAGGGTCATCAAACAGGGAGTTGCCCCGTTTAATGGAAACCTTGGTGGTGTAGATATTCACCACTGAGTGGGCAGTTGCCTCCACCGCCGAGGCGTAAGAGACTGGCCCCGGTTGCGGCGGCAGGCCTCGGCTGATCGCTGGTTGGTCCGGATGGGCTTGGGGGGCAGGGGGGTTCAGCAGTTTCACCGCAAAGAAGGCAGCGGCAAGCCCCGCTGCGATGGATATCAGGGCGAAACTCAGGAGTCTACGCATTTTTTGTGCTGCACGGTAAAACTGACCATGGGGTTAGCGTAACATGGTTTTCAATCCGATAATTTCAACAAGGGACAGGTGCTGACTATGGTCGAGCTTGATGAGCTGGAACGCTATTGCAGTCGTTTTCTGGAGGCCTCGTCGTTTGATGATTATTGCCCAAACGGCCTGCAGGTTGACGCGGGTGTCGGGCAGATTCGGCGACTGATCAGCGGCGTGACCGCCAGTCAGGCGTTGATCGAGGCGGCGGTGGATCGACGGGGGGATCTGCTGCTGGTTCATCATGGTTTTTTCTGGAGGGGAGAGCCTTCCCCTCTGACCGGTGTCAAGGGCAGGCGAATCCGGACCCTCATGCAGCAGGGGATTGGGCTGATGGCCTACCATCTTCCGCTTGATGCCCACCCGGGATTGGGTAACAACTATCAGTTGGCTCAGCACTTGGGCTTCCCTGGAGGGCGGCCGCTGGAACAGGGTGATGGACTCATTTGGTGGGCCGAGAGCGAGTCGCCTCAGTCACCCGTTGCCCTGGCCGAGAGGATTACCGCAGCCCTTGGGCGCGAGCCTCTGCACATTGCCGGGGGGCTCGATAAGATCCGGCGCATCGGTTGGTGCACGGGCGCGGCCCAGGGCCAGATTGCGCAGGCCGCCGCTGCCGGCCTGGAGGCCTTCATCAGTGGTGAGATTTCTGAACCCACGGTGCATCTGGCGCGGGAACTTGGGATCCATTATTTTGCGGCGGGGCACCATGCCACCGAACGATACGGGGTGGGGGCGCTTGGCCAACATCTGGCCGAGAGATTTGGCCTGGAGCACGAGTTCGTGGATATCCCTAACCCGGTCTGAATTGATGAAGCGCATTGATATCCTTCTAACCAGTGTGTGATTATTGACCTTCGATGGCGCATGGTGGAAAATGCGCCGTCTGTATTATGGGGTTAATTCAGCATATTCTGAATTTTTAACTATACGCAATGGGGAGCCGATGCTCCCTAGAATCGGGATTCGTCCAGCCTACTCCGGGAGTCTTTTAGCATGAGCGCAGATGGCGTGGATTTGAAAAAGCGGCGGTTTCTGACCGCTGCAACCAGTGTGGTTGGTGCCGTAGGTGCCGGCTTTGTGGTTTATCCTTTTCTGGCGGCCTGGGCCCCCAGCGAAAAGGCTAAAGCGGCAGGGGCCCCGGTTGAGGCCGATATCAGCAAGCTGGAACCGGGTCAGCTGGTACGCGTCAAGTGGCGCGGAAAACCGGTCTGGGTGGTGCGCCGCACGGAGCAGAATCTGAAGGATCTCGCGGCCCTGGAGGCTCAACTCGCCGACCCCAATTCGGAGATGCCACAGCAACCTCCGTACGCTCAGAACCAGTACCGCTCCATTAAACCGGAGTATCTGGTCGCCATTGGCATCTGCACCCACCTGGGTTGTTCCCCGACTTACCGGCCGGAGGTTGCCCCGGCCGATCTGGGCCCGGACTGGGTGGGCGGTTTCTTCTGTCCCTGCCACGGTTCCCGGTTTGATCTGGCCGCTCGCGTCTACAGTGGGGTGCCTGCGCCTACGAACCTGGTAATTCCCCCGTATCAATTTCTTTCGGACACCAAGATAGTGGTGGGTGACGATGGAGGGGCTGCCTGATGAGCACGATGAAAAACATGGTTGATTGGATTGACGAGCGCTTCCCGTTGACCAAGGTGTGGAACGAGCATCTGGCTCAGTATTACGCCCCTAAAAATTTCAATTTCTGGTACTTCATGGGCTCACTGGCCATGCTGGTTCTGGTCAATCAGATCCTGACCGGTATCTGGCTGGCGATGAGCTACAAGCCGGACGCTGATCTGGCTTTCGGTTCGGTCGAATACATCATGCGCGATGTGGACTGGGGCTGGCTGATTCGCTACTTGCACTCCACTGGCGCTTCGGCCTTCTTTATCGTCATTTATCTGCACATGTTCCGTGGCCTGATCTATGGCTCCTACCGTAAGCCTCGGGAGTTGTTGTGGATTATTGGCGTGATCATCTACCTTGCCATGATGGCAACCGCGTTTTTCGGTTATCTGCTGCCCTGGGGGCAAATGTCATACTGGGGAGCCCAGGTGATCGTAAATCTGTTCTCTGCCGTGCCGGTAGTGGGTGAGGAACTGGGTGTCTGGATTCGCGGCGACTATGTCATCTCGGATGCCACCCTGAACCGATTTTTCGCCTTGCATTTTCTATTGCCGTTTCTGTTGGCGGCCTTGGTGTTTGTGCATATCGTGGCCCTGCACAAGGTCGGCTCCAATAATCCCGACGGGATCGAGATCAAGAAGGGACTCAAGGGGAACAAGTGGAGTGATAGCGCGCCGGCGGACGGCATACCCTTTCATCCCTACTATTCTGTAAAGGACATAGCGGGTGTCGCCGGCTTCCTGTTTCTGTTCGCCGCTGCTGTCTTTTTTGCCCCGGAGATGGGCGGTTATTTTATCGAGCATCCCAACTTCGAACCGGCCAATCCGTTGAAGACGCCAGAGCATATTGCACCGGTTTGGTACTTCACCCCCTTCTATGCCATCCTGCGTGCCGTGCCCTCGATAGCCGGTTCTGCCTTTCCGGGAGTGGTGGCGATGGGTGCCTCCATCGTGATTATGTTCTTCCTGCCCTGGCTGGATCGCAGCCCGGTGAAGTCGATCCGGTACAAAGGGCCGATTTTCAAAATCGCGATTGCGATCTTCGTCGTGGCCTTTATCATGCTCGGCTACCTGGGTACCCAGCCCACTACCGATCTGTATAAGCTGCTGGCCCAGATAGGCACGGTAGCCTACTTCCTGTTCTTCCTGCTCATGCCGATCTACAGCAAGCTGGACAAGACTAAGCCTGTTCCTGAGAGGGTGACCAAATGAAAAAGCTGATTGTTGCATTTCTGCTTGCCGCTGCACCCGTTCTTGGACTGGCAGCGGGTGGTGGTGCCCACCTGGATAAGGCCAATATCGATCTGGGAGACAAGGCCTCGCTGCAGCGCGGCGCTAAATTGTTCGTCAACTACTGTCTGAGCTGTCATTCGGCCAAATACCAGCGCTACAACCGCATGGCAAAGGATCTGGGCATGACCGAGGAAGAGGTCAAAGAGAATCTGATGTTTACCACCGATAAGATCGGGGACACCATGCAGATAGCCATGGCCGAAGAAGATGCAGCGGCATGGTTTGGCACCGCGCCGCCGGATCTGAGCGTCATCACGCGCGCCCGTGGGGTGGATTGGATCTACACCTATCTGCGCAGCTTCTACCTTGATGAGTCGCGTCCTTTCGGGGTCAATAATGTCGTTTTTCCCGATGTGGGTATGCCCAACGTGTTGTGGCAGTTGCAGGGCTCACAGCGGGCGGTGTTCCAGGATCACGACGGGCAGAAGGTGTTCGAAAAGTTCGAACTGGTCGATCCAGGCACCATGAGCCCGGAGCAGTTCGATGGCGCAGTGCGTGATCTGACGGCCTTCCTATCCTACGTCGGGGAACCGATTCAGATGGAGCGCAAGCGCCTGGGCGTCTGGGTGCTGCTGTTCATTGCGGTCTTCTTTGTTTTTGCCTATATGTTGAAAAAAGAGTATTGGAAAGACGTCCATTAAATCGCACACAAGCACACAGGGGCGCACGGTTAATGTATACTGTGCGCCCTTTTCTTTTTTTTGGCGGTAACGAATAGCTGCCGCGATTTTTATTCTCGGAGTGATTGTATGGCGGTTGTTACTAACAGAAAATCTGTGATGACCATGTACTCGGACGCCCGCAGTCCATACAGTCATCGAGTGCGCCTGGTGCTGGCGGAAAAAAACATCACGGTGGACATCGTCGACACGGATCCAGTGAATATTTCGGACGACATCATGGATCTGAATCCCTATGGGACTCTGCCTACCCTGGTGGACCGCGACCTGACGCTGTTTGAGTCCCGAATCATCATGGAATACCTGGATGAGCGCTTCCCTCATCCGCCGCTGCTGCCGGTAGATCCGGTTTCCCGTGCCAGCTCCCGCTTGTTTATGTACCGGGTAGATCGGGACTGGTATCGGCTGCTGGATCAAATCCAGGCAGGTGGTAAGCCGGCAACCAAGGCACGCAAGGAGTTGCGGGAGAGCCTGACTGTTACCGCCCCGATATTTGGTGCCAAACCTTTTTTCATGAGTGATGATTTCACCCTGGTAGATTGTTCGATCGCGCCGCTGCTCTGGAGATTATCCGTACTTGGTATAGAACTGCCTACTCAGACCAAGGCAGTGGAGGATTACGCCCAGCGAATTTTCAGCCGGGATTCCTTCCAGCAGAGCCTGACTGAGATGGAGCGGGAGATGCGCGAGTAGTTTCCGGCGGGATGGGAATCAGCTCAAATCGGCCCTATCTTATCCGTGCCCTGTACGAGTGGCTGGTGGACAATGGTCTCACCCCTCACCTGCTGGTGGAGGCGGAGCAAGATGATGTCGTCATCCCCAGGCAATATATCGAGGACGGGCGCATCGTCCTGAACATCAGTCCATCAGCCGTACAACGCTTGGCTCTGGGTAATCAGATGATCAGCTTCAACGCGCGCTTCGGTGGCAAACCGATGGACGTGCTGATACCTCCAACGGCTGTACTCGGTATTTACGCTAGAGAAAACGGAAGAGGCATGTTGTTCCCGGACGACGATGCATCAGGACCGGAAGACTCTCCGCCGGATGGTGCGGCCGGTCCGCCGCGACCCGCTCTGAAGGTCGTCAAATAGCAGCCATATTGCTATCCGCTGGGACGCCCGACTCATTCCGGTGGTTTAGGCGGAAAGGACCCTGGCTTTTCTGCTTCATTGGGTAGTCCAAAGCTTAACTCTTCCAGTTGAATTCCTACCAGCGTGATGTGACCCGCATGCCGGCCGACCCCTTCCTCGCTGTAGTCGAAACGGAACAGCCGGCGCACACGGATGCCCTCGGTGGTCCAGCGCAGTCCGAACCGACGCAGCGCCACAGTCTGGTCCAGAAACTGCAGGCCGCGCTGTCGGCAACCAGCCTCACAAATACCAGTCGCGATTTCACGGGCTCGGGCACCATCCAGCCAGAGCCAGAAAATGAGTGCGATGAGCAGGACGCCTGTGAGTGTGGACATGAATAATCCTGGTCTCTTATTCTGATTATCTTTATGTTTCAGCCGTTGCTGCCCTTGCCGCAACGGATGCTTTACAGTTATGCAGGACCGGTGGGTATGTTGCGGGAGTGAAACCGGTACGGTTTTCCACCACAGGATGCCCCAAGCAGTTTAAACAGGGTAAACAAAGAGTCGCCACGACGGACCTGTATCCCGAGCGTGAGCGCTGGATAATACTGCCAACCAGAGACAGATAATAACCTATGAGCTCAATCAGCGTGATTCAGTGTGATATAACCCGGCTACGGGTTGATGTGATTGTCAATGCGGCCAACACCAGTCTGCTTGGGGGTGGCGGGGTAGATGGCGCCATCCACCGGGCTGCCGGTCCGGAGTTGTTGGCGGCATGTAGTGCCTTGGGTGGCTGCCCGACCGGGACGGCGAAGATCACCCCTGGATTTCGACTGCCAGCGACCTGGGTTGTCCATACGGTGGGGCCGATCTGGCAGGGAGGTGGGCGTGGCGAACCCCGACTGTTACGCAACTGCTACCAGAGTGCATTTATGCTGGCATTCGAGAAGGGGGCGAAAAGCATTGCCTTTCCGGCCATCAGCACCGGTGCCTACGGCTATCCGGGGCGGGAGGCGGCAGAGATCGCCCTGTCGGAGATGCGCAAGGCGGAGGGGTTCGATCAAATCATTGCCTGCTGCTACAGTCAGGGTGATGCTGAACTTTATATGAGCATTTGTCCGGAGTGTACGAGCGATGTTACAGAATAAGCTGCGTTGGCTGGATGAACTCCCCTTGAGCCTGGTGGTGCTGGTGGCGCTGCTGTTGGGACTGGCCCCGTTTCAGCCGGAACCCCATGTCTGGGAAAAACTGAAAATGCTGCTGAACGGCACTTTGAGCCGCCCCCTGGATATCTTCGACCTGCTGCTCCACGGGGCGCCATTCGTGGTGTTGATCCTGAAGCTGGTCCGGCGTAAAAGTTGAAAAATCGCTGACCGATTTAGCTCCGGCGCCGAGGCCCTATCTCAGTCGGTCCAGGCGGAGTCGCTGGCGATCATCGAACAGGCGGCGCGAACCGATCCAGACCGCAACGATGGCGCCCAGGCCAGTGCCCCCGGCAATCAACAGCAGAATCATAATCTGATACTTGGCTGCCTCCAGCGGTGGGCTGCCGGCCAGAATCTGCCCCGTCATCATTCCCGGCAGGCTGACTACCCCGGCAGCGGCCATGGCGTTGATAATGGGGATCAGTCCAGAGCGCAGGGCATCGCGCCGAATTACGCCGATGGCGCTGTCCCAGTTCTGGCCCAGGATCAGTCTGGATTCGATTGCCCCTTTCTGCTGCCAGGCGCTGCGGGTCAGGTTGTCCAGGGCGATGGCCATCCCCGACATGGTGTTTCCCAACAGCATGCCGAGCAGCGGAATCAGGTACTGGGGGGTGTACCAGGGTTCCACCCGCACCACCAGCTGCAGAGCCAGCATGGTAATGCTGAAAGAAGAGATGAACATGGACAGGGTGCCGATCCCAATGCCCCACAGCCCCTTGAATCGACGCTGCTGGCGGGCCATGACCTCGTAGCCTGCGACCCCCAGCATGAACAGGGCCAGGGCACCTATGAACAGTGGGTTGGATTGGGCAAACAGGGATTTCAGCACCAGGCCAAGCAGGGTCAGCTGTAATACGCTGCGTAGCGCCGCGATCAGCAGGCGCTTCTCCACTCCCAGTTGCAGCTGCCAGGAGAGCCCCGCCAGGGCCAACACCAGCAGCGCGGCGGCCGAGAGGTCCAGAGGACTGAGTTGAATCAGGTCCAAGGTTCCGCCTCCAGTCGCCGCTTGGTGATAACAAGTCCTCTGCGGCCGACCCTTTTTCGCTGTTCCGGATCGTGGCTGACCCAAAGCACGGCGGCCCCCGTCTGTTGCCGATAGGTATCGATCAGTTGCTCTACCCTTAATGCACTTTGCTGATCCAGATTGGCGGTGGGTTCGTCCAACAGCAGCGCCTGGGGGCTGCCTGCCAGCAGTCGCGCCAGAGACAGCCGCTGTCGCTCGCCGCTGGACAGTCGAGCAATCTCCCACTCCAGCACACCGTCGTCGAACCCCAACTGCTGCAGTGTAAGGAGGTCGGGGCGCGGGAAGTGATTGCCGACCCGGTCATCCCACCAGTGGCTTTCCGCCGGCAGCAGGCCTACCAGATGGCGCCAGCGGGGGGCGGGGAGTTGCGACTGTTGCTGGCCGTCTATCATTGCTTCGCCTTGGTGGGGATCCAGATCGGCGATGGCCCTCAGCAGCAGGGATTTTCCACTACCGGATGGGCCGGCCAGGGTTACACACTCCCCCGCTGCCAGTTCCAGGTCGATTGGGTCCAGGCCTAGGCTTGTAAATTGTTGCAGCAGCAGTCGAGACAATGAGCGATCCCTTTCAGCGCCGCCGGAAGACCAGATCGCGGACGCCGTGACCAAGCCGCTGACCACGCTTCTCGAAGCGGGTCAGGGGTCGGTACGGAGGGCGTGGCGTGAAGCGTTTCCGGCCTGCCGTGTTTTCGAAATCGGAGCATGACGTTAGTATCTCCATCATCTGTTCTGCATACTCTTCCCAATCTGTGGCCGCGTGAAACTCCCCCCCTTGCCGGATGGCATGGGCCAGTTCCTTCACAAACAGGGGTTGGAGGATGCGCCGCTTGTGATGGCGCCGCTTGTGCCAGGGGTCGGGGAAGAAGAGGAATACACCTGCCAGGCTGGCCCGGGCTATGCCCTGTTGCAATACCTCTACCGCGTCGTGGCGGATCAGCCGCAGATTGGTGAGGCCCCGCTGTTCGACCTTCAACAGCAGGTGTCCTATGCCTGGTCGGTGTACCTCGATGCCAAGGTAGTTGTTATCCGGACTGGCCGTGGCCATCTCCAACAGAGACTCACCGTTGCCAAAACCTATCTCCAGATAGATCGGATGGTGGTTACCGAACAGCTGCGGCAGGTCCAGGAGCCGGCCGTGGAACTCTACCCCGAAGCGGGGCCAGACCTGGTCGAAGGCCCGCTGCTGGCCGTTGGTCAGACGGCCTTCCCGCAGCACATAGCTGCGGATCGGGCGTTGTCGGGATTGCTGTTCCGGCATGGTGGGTTATCCTAAAACGAGCTGTTCACCGCTGGTACCGACAGCGGGTTCGGGTTTAGAAGAACAGCCCATCCAGCGGA
Source organism: uncultured Gammaproteobacteria bacterium (assembly GCA_963820955.1). Classification (GTDB taxonomy): domain Bacteria; phylum Pseudomonadota; class Gammaproteobacteria; order Chromatiales; family Chromatiaceae. The sequence continues at coordinate 60,029 of CAWGCA010000021.1, forward strand.
GAGGAGGCGGAGGCATAGCGCCGGGCCGGCATACGGCCGGCGAGAAAGGCCTCCCGGCCCGCTTCGATCGCCTTTTTCATGGCGGAGGCCATCAGGATCGGTTTCTGGGCGGCAGCGATGGCCGTGTTCATCAATACTCCGTCGCAACCCAACTCCATGGCGACCGCCGCGTCCGAGGCGGTTCCGACCCCGGCGTCCACCAGGATCGGGACCTTGGCGTTTTCCACGATAGTCAGAATGTTCAGGCGGTTGCGTATGCCCAGGCCGGAGCCGATGGGGGCCGCCAGGGGCATCACCGCAGCGCAGCCGATCTGTTCCAGCTGCCGGGCGATGATCGGGTCGTCATTGGTATAGACCATCACATCGAATCCGTCTTTGACCAGGGTCTCCGCTGCTTCGAGGGTTGCCATGACATCCGGAAACAGGGTCTTCTCGTCGCCCAGTACCTCAAGCTTTACCAGGTTGTGGCCACCCAGCAGTTCCCGCGCCAGCCGACAGGTGCGGATGGCGGTAGCGGCA
>CAWGCA010000022.1:0-21219 GCA_963820955.1 uncultured Gammaproteobacteria bacterium
ACGGCTGCGGCGATCTCCACCTGCGGGCACGGGATATGGCCAAATTTGGCCTGTTGTATCTCAACGACGGTGAGTATGAGGGCAAGCGGATCGTTGACGCTGACTGGGTGCATGATTCCCTGCAAACCTATTCGGACGATGCCTGGGACAACGTGGGGCGCTTCCGCGACATCGGGTACGGTTATCATTGGTGGTCCGCCAGGGCAGGTGACCGCCGCGTCAACTTCGCCTGGGGACATGGCGGACAGCTCATTGTGCTGGTGGACGATCTTGAGATGGTCATCGTCGTAACCGCGGACCCATTCTGGCTTGAGCACACCTCAGAGTCCTGGAAGCACGAGAAGGCACACATCACCTTGGTGAGCGAGTTCGTAGACTCACTACCCGACCAGTGAGCAGCGGCGTGTCCCAGGTAGATACACCGGACACTGTAGCGAAAGAGAGCAAGGGAGAAAGAAGGGAGTACCAGCGTGGGGCTGCCGGCGCTTTCCCGGTGCTGCCGCCGCTACAGGGGCGCGGCTTGTCGCGTCCGGCTATGCCCAGAGCCCGAAGACCTGGTTTCTTGATACATCATCTCTCATTCTGAGCGAAGCGAAGAATCCCGGGCACGGGGCGCGGGAATCTCGCATCGAGCCGAGGTTCTTCGTCGCCCACTCAAGAGCGGCACGCTCTTCAGAACGGTAATTCGCGACCTCTGCATCGGAGATTAGCCGGGGCGCGCCAAGCTCTCAGCCAAGGCGTGAGCGTGCTCACGGCCAGTGTCGAAACGGAAGTGGGCTCGTGGACAAGAAGCGAGCTCAGCGAACGAAGCTGTGACACAACTCCAGTTGATTCTGCGAAGAGTCACAGATGGAGACATGATACAGAAGAGCTCTGGAGTACGCGGATCATGGATGCTTAGACAGGCATGTTCTGCGCGGTCATCTCCTCAGGCAGTTTATGCAGAAAGATTCTGTGGAACTACTAGTTAGCCAACCAAATGAAAACAAAGGAGAATATATGTCCATCGTAAATTTGGATAGTGTGATTTCAGTGGTACCAGTGACGAACCAAGTCACGGCCGTCACTTGGTACAAGAAGTTGCTTGGGCGGGACGCAGATGTTGTTCCGGTGGATGGTGTCGCAGAGTGGCAACTCGCCGAGAAAGCGTGGCTTCAAGTGACCACCGACCCGGATCGGGCGGGCAGCACAACGGTCATTGTTGTTGTGAGCGACATCGACGCGCAGCGCACCGCCTGCGCAGAAGCCAACGTGTCACTCGGCGAAGTAGTCGAATACCCGGACATCGTCAAGACGGTTGACGCAGTCGACCCGGACGGGAACAAGGTCACCTTCGTCCAAGATCTTTCCAGCGAAGCCAATTAATGGAGTAGTAATACTTTAGGCAAGAATAGCCCTGGAAGAGTTTAAACGGAACCATAAATATATGGCTAACAAGGCAAATCCAGCCGACGCAAAAAAGCGGCGCGGCTGATTTGCGACGTTAGGCAGTCTTCAAGGCTACCGCTGTTGATCCAGCAAGACGGTCTATCGCGTTGCCAGGGAGGTATGAATATGGGCGAGGAGCAGAAGAGGAAGCTTACCCACTACAAGAACGGCCAGAAGACCTTTGAGCAGAAGGGAGACATTCTGACCTACTACTTCAATACCGGCGCGATCCGCGCCCAGGGGCCGTCGCCGCAAGGCGTGATGCAGGGGAAGTGGATCTTCAATCGCAAGTCCGGCCAGCTCTGGGGGATCGGCCACTTCAAGGATGACAAGAAGCACGGTCTGTGGTTGCGATACGACAAGAACGAGAAGGAGGAGTACCGTGAGACCTTCAACGAAGGAAAGAAGGTCAAGAAGGAATGATGTCCAGCGCGCCAGAGCCTCGGTAGGTCCCGTTCTTGATGCCTTGCACGACGAAGCAATCGATGGACCGTCCCAACCATGCTGGCTGAAGAGTCCGGGAAACGATTCGGGATGGCAAGGCAAGCATGCGCATTCTGTCTGAACTGTAACTCCTACTTGCCGGGTGACTTGGATGGCGTGCGTTGGCGCAGCCAACAACAGCTGTATGGTTGCCAACCGGAGCAGTTCGCTCAGACTGACGCTCGCGAGCGGAGGACTGTGCCACTGTGCCACTGTCCCACTCAGTGCAGTTCGCGGGCCTCGCCTTCGTCGACGTCCCGCGAACTGCCAAGCCCGGAGTGAAACGACGGGGCGCCTGCAGAGTGCACAGCCTCACCGAAGGTGGGGCTCCGCATTCTGCCAAGCTCTCAGCGGCCGTGAGCACGCTCACGCCTTGGCTGAGAGCCTACCAGCCCCTGGCCTCCGCGAAGAGTGTGGCCTCCATCTGTGTGGTGGTCCAGCCCCTTTGCTCCGACCAGCAGATGATGGCCGTCATGTAGCGCTGGTAGCCGGGCCAGTCCCACTCTCCGCCCTTCCAACGCCCGGGCGGATCGTGCTCCCAGGGCCGTGGAGTTGCCTGGATGCGGGCCCAGAACTCGGGCCACACCTTGTCCAGAATGACAGCATTGTCAATGGCCACCGGCGGGTTCACCTCGTACCCCAGGCCCCTGGCCACGAAGTGGAGGCACTTGGAGGTCATCACCGGGCTCCAGCCCAATGTGCGCCTGAGCGAGCACCAGGCAGCTTCCACCGAGTCGTCCTCTCGGATCATCTCCATCGCCTGCGACAGAACCGTCCCGATGGTCGCCGGCGATTCTGGTAGACGTAGCGCCTGGTCCTATGCAAGCCGCCCCAGTTTACCACCAACGCCACGCCCTGCAGCAGGTGGCCCTCGCGGAAACAGCGGATGATGATGTCAGGATGGCTGTGCGCCTGTCCTCGCCTATCAGGCTGCAGGCAGAACTCGGGGAACCCTGAGGAACGGATAACGCCATCGAAGAGACCAGTGCGGAAGTCGTAGCCCTGGAATTGAGGACGCGATGGCGTGGAAGGTTCCAGCAGGGTGACCCGGCCAGTCCAGTAGCGGGTCGGTGGGTGGGCGTCCAGTGCAGATGTTTCATGTTGTCTGACCTCTGATCCTGTGAATGAGCGGAAGCTCCTCCCCTTGCCTCTAGCTATCGGCTGCTAGTGCGATGGCTCTCATCTTCTGTGCGAAGGTGAGGAAGCGATCTGCGACAGAGCGCGTGCTTGCTCTTCCGATGGCTCTTCCACAATGAGTACTCGATCTCGCCACCGCCTGGCACGAAGAGTCCTGTGCCCGCAAGACTCTCTCTCATCTCTTCAACGGCGGCGGCGCTGTCATCGATCTTCTTGCCGACCATGAAGAACGTAGTGTACACGCTCTGTTGGTTCTGGTCCTCTCCGCGTCGGCTGTGGATATCCGTAGGCGATTGCCACATGGTTGCCATCCAGATCTGTATTCAGGGAGAACCCCTGAGAGCCCCAGTGGATAGGAAGCCCCTCTCTGTCTGCCATGTCGAGCAAAGCCGTGAAGAAGAACCTCCCGCGCCTCGTCGCACGCGCCGAGGAAGCTATCCCTGTCCACTTTTGGCAGGCTACCGGATGACACGGGCTTTGACCCGAACGGCTCCCTCCCGACGGCCACATCCACCGACAGAAGCTGTTCGCTGCTCGTCTGGAAGTAACTGAACTCCATGCAGGTGACTCGCAGACCCTTCCGGCGGAGGAAGATGGATGTCTGGCGAATCGGTGGCGAGATGTCTGCGCCAACGATGACGATGCGTTGCTCCTTGTTGAAGGCTACGGCCTCCTGGTCTCCAACCTCGAAGAACTCACGGTGCGAGTCTGCCAGCAACGCACTCATCGGCTCCGTGTAGGTCTGGTAGATGCTCTCCAGTTGCTCCGATGTAAGCATCTCTGCGAATGAGGCGTACTCGAGCGCTTGAGCTAGTGTCTCGCGAGGCGTTTTCTCCCGTTTGAGCTCTATCACTGCGACGTTGCCCGCCCGATCGAGTGCCAGCAGGTCAATGGATGCACCAAGGTTCGCGGTGACCTGACGCCCTATGCATCAGGGCGCCATCCTCGACTATAGAGTCGGGGTTCGCCTCAAGCCAGGATTCAATGGTCTTCTCCTGGTGTTCGACCTTGAAGTCCTGCTGCTCGTATTCCACGAAGCTTCCATCCTCACCTACTGCGTATAGGCCATCTGCTCCCCCTCCTCTGCTATCTCTGAGTGCGTCCTGTCATAGCACCATCGCAGGTCAACCGGGCCCCGGGCACCGCGATCAGTATTTCCGCGTTGCGTGGGCCAGCGGAGCCTGGTTTAGCTCCTCGCGCAGCGACCGCCACTGGGGCACAAAATTCGTCCATGTAGGCCACAAAGCGCTCATTGTGCAGTCGCTTCAGCAGGCGCGTCACTTCCACACTGGCTAGCCTGATACATCCGCTCCACCTCGTCGTCCTCGTCGTCACTCTCTAGCTCAGCGTACCAGCTGTTTTCGTTGTTCCTCAAGCGTCCTGGATGCGACTGCGGGCGTCGGTCAGAACTCAACGACGTTCTCCAGGTCTGACTCGGCTCGAAGGATTATCTGTCCCCATTTGTGACCCCCGTGTTTCATGCCGAAGGAAGAAACGCCCTGCAGGGGTTGGCCTCGAGTGAATAGCCTTATCCGGATCTGGGTCTTCTGGCCGCGAACGTAGGCGAAGACCCGTTCGGGGGAGTAAAAGGTAACTGTCTTGTCAGAGATTTTGACCCAGATCCCTCGTCGATCTCTCTGACGCGTTCCTCCATTTGGAGGAAGAGCGTCTGAGCTCGCGCGGGGGAGTTCGCAGCGTACGCATAGGAGGAGCTGTGGAGGAACCCCAAGGCGATGGCGTACGTGTGGAGTCGGGGGTTGACGGAGGAGACAGCCTGGGCGACGGGGCTGGGGTACAATCCGGGGACGGTGTACGATGCCGGCGAGCAGGTGGGGGCAGGGATCGGGGCGGCAGTGGCTGCCCGTCAGGGCTGGTGATCCCGTGCTGGATGGGCGGGGAGCTGTGGTACGTTGAAGGTGCGGCGGGATGAGCCGGAGGCGAGGGAGAGGTACGTGTGCGTGCGGGGGAGCCGGAAGCGGGGGGTGCTGTACGGGGTGGATGGGCTGGGCGAGGTGAGGATGTGATCATCTGCGAGGGGGAGCTGAACGCGCTGACGCTGAGGCAGGAGCTGAGGGATGTGTGCGGGGTGGTGTCGTGTGGGGATGCAGGGAATGTGCCTGGGGCGGAGGCGCTGGGGTACCTGGTGGGGATGCCGCGGTGGTGGGTGCTGATGGATGGTGATGAGGCGGGCGGAGGGGGGTGGAGAGGATGCTGGGGGTGTCGGAGAGGGTGCGGGTGGTGGAGTGGCCGTGGGCGGGGATGGATGTGAATGATGCGCTGGTGGCGGAGAAGGATTTGCGGGGGTGGGGGGGGCAAGGTATGTAGGAGAAGACGTTGACGAGTTACAGGACGGAGCGCAGCGGAGGAGCGCACTCTAGTCGGGCGGAAGACCGATGCGGGACAGGAAACTGGCAAACCGGTGAGAGATATCCTCGCGGAACAATGGGGAGACGCTACAGACGAAGTGTGCCTCCCTAATCTCGCGCAAGTAGTCCACGTCGACGGAGAAGTAGTGCTCTGAAGTCGATTACAGATGGTACAATAGGGACGGTTTCAGGGAACTCAAGGTAGTGGTAACGGGGAATCTGGTTGTTCTTCAGATTGGTACCGGGCCTCTTGGTGGCCTTGATCTGCTGCATGGTCATGTTTAGTTCGCTAAGGTGTTCCCCTCGGAAGAACTGCTCTGCATTATACAATGGTGCGACAAGGACGGAAAGCAGCCACTTATCCTGTGTTCGGGATTGTGGGGTCGAGCCGCGGTCGATGTGGTCGCGCTCCAAATCGCAGTCTTGAGTGAGCACCAACGCGAGGGGGGAAGACTATAGTCGATACCTCAATGACGCCTAAATCCTCGATAACGTATTCAACGTAGTCGATGTCGGCAAATAAGTCGCCTTGGGATATGCGCTGAAGGCCATCACAGGTCTTGATCATGGATAATCCGGGCTCTCTTGACGTGCCTCGTTGGCTTACCGACTCCGTAAAGTTGCATATTAGGATCGAGGCTTGGAATGGAGTCGGCGCGGCTGGAAGGAGGTGGCTCGCGTGGCGCCTCTGTCTGAGGCCCCACAGGGTACTCGTCAGAAAACGGCTGATCGTTGTCAGGCATTGAGAATCCCCCTTAATCCTTCCTTTATGCTCGCCTCGAACAAGGATTGGATGTGTTGGTGAAGGATTCGAGGTTGGCAGCAATGTCGACATAGAGTTGGGCGATTGGCTGTATGCATCCAAATCGAGTATGAAGTGTTTCTTCTTGATGGGTGCCGGGTAGTCTGGATTATGCATTCCGAACTGATACCGGAGACTGCAATCGCCGAAGTTAAGCTCAACGTTGTGAAAGACCCTAACCAGTGGCCCCTTATCCAGGAAGAAGCTGAAAGGGCACAACATTCGGTCATCAAGGTACTTCTCCCATGAGAACAGGTCGCCCTCGACGTCTGTGATGTTGTTGACATAGCGGAGTCCGAGCCGGCTGGCCACGCTGTCAGGATAGTGCTCGAAGAAGGATGACACAGCGACGATGAAGTCTTCTTTGAGCGTCTCATAATTGCTGTAAAGAGAATACTCGACAATTAGCGCAGATGGTTCGACTATCAGATGTCTTGTCCCTTTCCCTGCCATGGAAACGCCATAGGGTGGCCTCCGATCTCTTTGCCTGGTTTCGCTCGGAGATATTCTCAAGCTGAGGGCGACCGCCTTCTGTGGTTCTGCTATTGGGAATCTGGATATTATGGTTTTGTAGATCGGGGGTGGACTTGATCTTTCAGACCGTCAAGTGGGCTCGGAAAGTCAAGACGTGCAATGACGCTGGTCAAGCGATTCGTCTTGTAGCACAGTCGTCAGACATTGCGTTTCTCCCTCTGGCTTGTCAAAGCCATCTAGACCACGCCAGACGTCAGTAGGGTGGGTGACTGTGAGCTGTATGACACCGTGCGATTCGGAGCATAAGCCCTATCATGCTTACTGCCAGTGTATGTGAGTGTAGGCTATATAGCAGAAAGGATGCTAGCTGTCCATCGGATCTGCATGAAATCGGGAATTGCAGGAAGCATGCGGGTTGGCCATAGTGGGGAGTCAGAACTGGACGCGGACCGGAGAGTGTTTGGGAGGACGCTGGGTCAAGAAGAGTCAATATCGCGTGATTCGACGAGCTAGCGCCCCTAGAGCTCAAGCAGCGTAGCAGCGGGTGGCGAGCCTGGAAGGGGCCGTCCCGGTGGATGATGTTATTGGATGACTAGAAGTCAGTAGTACGTCGCAATGTACTCGTACGCCCGGTCGAACAGCTCCTGGTCCTGGTGCAGCTTGTACTTGAAGAGCGTCTTGCGCAGCGCCTTCTTCACTTCGCGCTCGCCGGCGTGGGTGTTCTGCCAGCCGTCGAAGCGGACGTACGCGCACGATCTCGTCGATGTCGTTGACGACGCGCTCGACGATGATCGGCGTCTCGTCGTTCTTGCGCTTCCTCGAACAGCTCGGTCAGGGCGGCCTTGCCCCGCTCCTCGTCCTCGATCGGCGGAGCTGCTCGCTCGGCTGTCGACGACGTCCTTGGCCAGGTCGAGCAGCTCCTTGAGGAACTCGACGCTGATGAGCAGGCCCTGCTCGTGGCGCTTCTTGAGGTCCTCCAGCCGCTCGGCCAGGGCCTTGAACCGCGGGTCGTGCAGGTGCTTGCGCAGCCGGCGCGGCGACCTTGATCTCGATCTCCTTCGCCTTCTTCTTCGGGTCCGGCGTGCCGAGCACGGCCTCGAGCAGGTCGGCGTCCAGCACCAGCGTCTCGAGGTCGTCCCGCACGGCATCGACGTGCACGTTCTCGTGGATCAGCTCGATGGTCTTGGCGCCCAAGCGCGTGCCAGAGCAGCTTGCCCGGTGCCGGTCGACGGCTTCACCGACTCGTAGACCTGCGATCAGCCAGCGGTAGTCGGTCTCGTACTGCGCTCAGGATCGGATCGGGCGAGATCGCCTCCCACAGCCGGCTCAGGTAGCTGAAGTCCGCGGCGAACGCGGTCGCGGGTCTCGTTGTTCGGCAGGCACTCCTGGGCCGCGATCAGGCCCTCGTAGCCCGTCAGCGTGCGGTCGACGCCGGCGAAGTACGCCAGGCACTTCTGCATCGCCTCGGGCAGCTTGCGCCTTGAGCTCGCTGATGTTCGAGACCACCCGCGTGATGCCCTTCTTCGTCGAACTGGATCGCCTGGGCCACGTCGTCGAAGACGCCGAGGTAGTCGACGATCAGGCCGTGGGTCTTCGCCTCGCCGTAGGGCCGGTTGGTGCGGCAGATCGCCTGCAGCAGGGTGTGGTCCCGCAGCGGCTTGTCGAGGTACATCGTCTGCAGGATCGGCGCGTCGAAGCCGGTGAGCAGCTTCGAGGTGACGATCAGGATCTTCAGCGGGTCGTTGGGGTCGCGGAAGCGGTCGAGCAGCTTCTCCTCCGCGTCCCGGTCGCGCCGGTACGGCGCGTACTCGTCCTCGCCGCTGTTCACCGACATCACGATGTCGGACACCTCCGGCGGCAGGTGCTCGTCGAGCGCCTGCTTGTAGAGCAGGCAGCTCTCGCGGTCGAAGGTGACGACCTGGGCGCCGAAGCCGTTCGGCGCGACCTTCTCCTGGAAGTGCTGGGCGATGTCGGCGCAGATCGCCTGGATGCGCTCCGGCGCCTTCACCAGCACCGCCATCTTCGCGGCCGTCTTGGCGAGCTGGTCCCGGTCCAGGTCGCTCAGGCCGCCGGTCAGCTCCTTGAACGCCTCGTCGATCGCGTCCTGGTCGATGTGCAGGTCGACCAGCCGCGGCTCGAAGTGCAGCTGCTTCGTCGCGCCGTCGCGGATCGACTCCTCGAAGCCGTAGCGGCTCATGTAGCCGTTCTCGTCTTCCTCGGCGCCGAAGGCGTAGAAGGTGTTCCGGTCGGCGCGGTTGATCGGCGTGCCGGTCAGGCCGAACAGGAACGCGTTGGGCAGCGCCTCGCGCATCTTGCGGCCGAGGTCGCCTTCCTGCGTGCGGTGCGCCTCGTCGACCAGGACGATGATGTTGTCGCGGTCGTTGAGCACGCCGTCGGCCTCGCCGAACTTGAAGATCGTGGTGATGATGATCTTGCGCACGTCCTTGCCCAGCAGGTCCTGCAGCTCCTTGCGGCTCTCGGCCTTGACCAGGTTCGGCGTGTCGGCGGCGTAGAAGGTGCTCGAGATCTGGCTGTCGAGGTCGATCCGGTCGACCACGATCATCACCGTCGGGTTCTTGAGCGCCGGGTGCAGCCGCAGCTTGCGGGCCGCGAAGAGCATCAGCAGCGACTTGCCCGAGCCCTGGAAGTGCCAGATCAGGCCCTTCTTCGGGCTGGCCGGCCACGACGCGCTCGACGATCTTGTTCGCGCCCTCGTACTGCTGGTAGCGGGCGATGATCTTGATGCGCTGCTTGCCCTTGTGCGTGGCGTAGAGGTGAAGTTCGCCAGCAGGTCGAGGACCACCTGCGGCCGCAGCATCGAGGTGACCGCCTTCTCGACCTGCTCCATCGACGGCAGGGCATCGTCGTCCTCGAGCCGCCACGGCCCCCAGAACTCGACCGGCATGCGGATCGAGCCGTAGCGGTACTCCTTGCCCTCGGTGGCGACGGAGAAGACGTTCGGCACGAACAGCTCGGGCACGTTCCGCTCGTAGTCGTCGTGGACCTGCAGCGCCCCGTCGAGCCAGCTCTGGCTGGAGCGGACCGGCGTCTTCGCCTCGATCACCACCAGCGGCATGCCGTTGACCAGCAGCACCAGGTCGGCCCGCTTCTCGGTCTTGCCGGCGCGGAAGGTGTACTGCTGGGTGACGACGTACTGGTTCTGCTCGAGGTCGTCGAAGTCGATGAGGCTTGATGGTGACGTGCTCGCCGTTCTCGCCGAAGGGCATCGACCGCTCGCCGGTGAGCCAGGCGGCGAACTCCTCGTTGGCCTTGACCAGGCCGTCGCTGCGGACGCCCATGATGATCGCCCGCAGCCGGTAGAGCACGTCGTCGACGCGATCGGGCTGGGCGGCGATGGCGGGGTTCAGGCGGATGAGGGCCTCGCTGAGATGGTCCTCGACGAGCGCTTCCTGGGGCTGGCGGGGGAGGTTCTCGTGGGAGAGGTAGTGCCAGCCGAGGCCGGAGATCTGGCCGATGCGGCGAGCGAGGCCGGGGCCGACGGCGGTGTGATGGGTGACGCCGCCGCAGAGCAGGTCGCGGACGAAGGCTTCGACGGTGTTGGCTTCGTTAAACATTCGGACTACCCTCCCGGCTGACGGAAGACATTATGCACTTCTTAATGGAGATTAGTCCCGCAACGCGAACGGTGAGAAGCTGCTTGGCTTCTGCAATCAGTTCGACCCTGTCGACGATCGCTCTCTGATCTGCCCTATTCTCTGGTAGCCAACTGGCATTGCCCCATACTCCTTGGCGTTTATGTTTGGCTGAACGCCTACCCGGCTCATTCTATGCACCCATTTCCAGTAGTGAGAGGATCGGGTGTAAGCGAAAAACAATATCGGCGGATCAACTTTATCGGTATCCAAAGAGAATCGAACTAGGTAGCCAGCGAACACTGTGTTGCCCTCACTTCCGGATGCCAAGTAGGTCTTCCCCACAGTACCTGTTCGCGCAAAGAGAAGGTCGCCGATCCTAATGCGATAGGGCTCAGGATCTTCCACTTCAACTGAGACAATGTCCTCGTCGGACAGGTTGCCATCATCGTCGATGTCGGTTATGCGCAGATATCTGGGAAGTGTCTCCCGGAATTCGGTTGCAGGAGCGTTTAGGCCATAGCTCGCTTTGCAAAGCGTCAATTGAGATAGTGGGACTGAAGGTCGACCTTGTCGACGAATTGAATCAATCCAATGGTCGATAATCGCCACCTCGGTCTTCCGAAGCTGGACGTGAGCTTGCAAGTTCCGACCCGGAGCCCAGATTCGACTGATCGTAGGGCATCCGCAATCCGGTGCTGCTCGTCCAGTGGTGGCAGGGCGAACTCGAAGGTCGCAAGGCTCTTCCAGTTGGTTCTCGGTGACAGAGATCCCGCCGAAGTTCCAACCGCGTGGTGGAGAAAGAACGCGTCCAGTCTGTGTAGTCCTGCAGGCCACGCTGATAGTCCATCATCACGCGCACCATTTCCTGCTGCTGACTCTGCTCTTCGCGGGTATACCCCAGTCCGGGAGCGGAAAGAAAACGCTCGAAGTCGGCCCCATGGGGCATATTGCGCAACATATCCCCCGGCATGAGAGAAAGCGAGGAAACCATCCGCTGCCAGTTATCCAGCGGCATTTCCCAGAAGGCCATCATCTTGTGCAGCGAATCGGTACCCAGGCCCTTTGCATCACCGGTAAAGGCCGCCTGCAGGTCACTGAATACCTTGTTCAGCGACTCAGACCAATTTGCTGTCGGGGCCGAACCCTGGAGGCTGTTGGAAAATTGTTCGGCCATGCGGAAAAAGACCTTACCCTGCCCCAGCATCTTTTCCATGAACTCCTGGGCCGGATTAGATGCTGCCGGAGATATGGTCTGCCACCAATGATCCATCGCGCTTTCCCAGGGACTCTTGCTGGAGGCCTTCAGCCCCATCGCATTGCGACCCATTTCCGACAGGTTTTCCCAATATTTCTGCTGGATCTCGATCCAGTCCTGGTTCCATAAACCTTTTTCACTCATGGTCTCTTCCGTCTTGTTTGGCGATTGTGCTAAAAACCTTAGCATCGAAATTTGTGCAGTGCAACATGATACCCTTAGATCAAGATGATTTCTCTGCGGACAGGTTCAGTAGCCAACGCAGTCGGAGGTCAAGGAAAAGGCAGCTCGAAAAATACGATGTGCCCTTGTGATACAGGGACGCACCACTGTTTTCGTACACGTAGCGCATGAAAATGAAGGCGATCGGAAATCGCGCCTTTCGATTGTTGTATTGAGAAATCCCATGGAAGGGATTTTTCGAAGTAGCCTACAGTTCAGAAACTTACTACTGGACTTTACTGCGCTGATCAACACTGAAGTGGGCAGAAAACATCGGATGGATGAGGCGGTTTGCGATGATGGGGGCGTTCCTTTTGCGACGACTGGCCTGCACCAATATCCACCCGCTGCTGGAGATTATTGGTACATTCCGTTTTTCTAATCAATCTTTCTACCAGGGCGCACCAGGCTTCGATATAAACTCTAACCGCATGTCTCACTCGCAGTACTTCTCGATTTAAGGCGTGGGAAGAGTCTGGCCCAAACCCGAGACATCACCGTTCGCTTTGGAGTAAGCTGTTCGATCCCACCACAACCATCAAACATAGGGCTATAACTATGAGTGAAAATATTGTTATTGTCGCGGCCGGTCGAACCGCTGTCGGCAATTTTGGAGGAGCCTTAGCAGGAGTACCCGCATCTCAATTGGGATCACACGTCATCGCTGGCCTGCTGGAACGAAGTGGCATCGGGCCAGAGCAGATAGATGAGGTGATTCTGGGCCAAGTCCTGGCTGCGGGGACGGGTCAGAATCCTGCCCGTCAGGCGGCGGTGAGCGCTGGTATTCCCTACAGCGTTCCGGCTATGACCATCAACAAAGTGTGCGGTAGTGGGTTGAAAGCGGTCCATCTCGCAATGCAAGCGGTTGCCTGTGGCGACGCCGAGGTAGTGATCGCCGGCGGACAGGAAAATATGAGCCAGTCTCCCCACCTTCTACCGAAATCCCGTGAAGGGAACAAGATGGGTGAATGGAAGATGATCGACTCCATGATCGTCGATGGCCTCTGGGATGCATTCAACAACTATCACATGGGTGTCACTGCCGAAAATATCGCCCGTGAGTACAAATTCAGCCGTGAGGAGCAGGATGCCTTCGCCGCGGCATCCCAGCAAAAAGCGGAGGCTGCGCAAAAGGCGAACCGTTTTGCCGACGAAATAATTCCAGTCGAGATTCCTCAACGTAAAGGCGACCCACTCATCTTCAATCAAGATGAGTTTCCACGTCATGGCACCACCGCGGAAAAACTGGGCAAACTGCGCCCCGCCTTCAACCGGGAAGGAACAGTAACGGCGGGAAATGCCTCGGGTATCAACGACGGCGCGGCGGCGGTGATCGTGACCACGGAAAGCAAGGCAAAAGAACTGGGGGTGGAACCCCTGGCCCGAATCGCCTCCTTCGCCAGTGCCGGCGTTGACCCGGCGATCATGGGTACCGGCCCGATTCCGGCATCGACAAAATGCCTGAAAAAGGCAGGATGGAGTATACAGGACCTCGATCTCGTCGAAGCCAACGAAGCCTTCGCCGCCCAGGCAATGTCGGTGAATCACGATCTGGGTTGGGATCTGGATAAAATAAACGTCAACGGCGGTGCCATCGCCATCGGCCATCCCATCGGTGCATCCGGTGCCCGTATTCTGGTTTCGCTGCTGTACGAGATGAAGCGACGTGATGCAAAAAAAGGCCTGGCCACGCTCTGTATCGGTGGTGGACAAGGTGTCGCTTTGACAGTTGAGCGCACTTGAAACGTCAGGGTGCCGAGGATTAATCCAAGGTTCAATCATGTAAAACCGTTGCAGTACAAATAGAAGTAAAACAATGCATACCCAAGGGAGGAAAATCCATGTCGGATAATTCGAATGCAAAATTGGCCATGGTCACCGGCGGACCACGGGGAATAGGGTCCGCTATCTGTCGACGCCTGCTGGACGATGGATACCGAGTGGTAACCAATTGCCGCAGTGAAGATAAGGGACGCCTGTGGCAACAGGCCCTCAGGGATGAAGGACACGAGGTGTCATTGTACATATTCGATGTCGGCGATAACCAACAGTGTGTCGAACAGCTTGAAGCCATTCAAAAGGAACACGGTACGATCGATATCCTGGTCAATAATGCAGGGGTCACCCGGGATTCAAGCCTGCGCAAGATGTCTTTCGAACAATGGGAGCAGGTTATCCGGGTGGATCTGAACAGCCTGTTCAATGTCACTCGGCCAGTCCTGGGCGGAATGATCGAACAGGGCTTCGGACGTATCGTTAACATCTCTTCCATCAACGGCCAGAAGGGGCAGATTGGACAAACCAACTACTCAGCCGCAAAGGCGGGCGTACATGGTTTCACCAAGGCGCTGGCACAGGAGGTGGCAAGAAAGGGGGTCACCGTCAATACAGTGTCACCCGGATACATCGGGACCGATATGGTGATGGCGATTAAAGAGGGAATTCGCGATCTGATCGTGGCTCAGATTCCGGTCGGCAGGCTCGGCAGACCAGACGAAGTAGCCAGCGCCGTTGCCTATCTCATATCGGATGAAGCAGCCTTCGTTACCGGATCCAACCTCTCTATCAATGGTGGTCAGCACATGTATTGAGCACTGTCAGTTGGGGTACTTCGGAAAGCTCCTTCCATAGGAATTTTCGATGTGCGTCCCTACAGCACACGGACAGCTCGAATATTTCGCGGTGCCCTTACGGGGGGGCAGTGACATCTGCCCCCCTGATCCCCACACCCCGCTTGATAGGCTACACTGGGCGATACCACCATCTGCAGTGAAACAGCGACCATGCCTACGCCGAGAATCATCAAGAAGTACCCCAACCGTCGGCTTTACGACACCGAATTGAGCCGCTACATAACCCTGTCCGATGTCCGCGATCTTGTAATGAAGGGACTAGAACTCAAGATCCTGGACAGCGGCAGCAATGAGGACCTCACCCGCGCTACCCTTCTGCAGATCATGCTGGAGGAGGAGTCTGGTGGTGATCCGTTGTTTACAGCCAATATGCTGGCTCAGATCATCCGTTTCTACGGAGGCAGTGTCCCAGGGCTGTTTACCCACTATCTGGCAGAGAGCTTAACCCAGTTCGAACAGCGGCAGCAGGAGTGGCAGGAAACACTGAGCACCAATCCAATGACAGCGATGTCAGAGATGGCGCAGCGCAATATGGAACTCTGGTCAGATATGCAGAAAAGCCTCTTCCAATCGATGGGTATAGACCTGGGTGCAGGCAAGAAAACACGGCGATGATGCCCCCCGCCCAAAGATGGTGAATACCCGGCACCGGCAGTAACCACCTGACCCACCCGCCATTTTTAGAAAGACCGATTGTCCCGGCTGAAAAAGCAGTGTTTCACTCTTGACAGGGCATTCCGGGAATACTATGCTGCACTGCAACAAATGCTGCAATGCACAATCGACAGGAGATATGAGAGATGAATACACCCAAAGAAAATTTAGAGATGTTGAAGGACGTAGCCAGCGAGAGCTATGAGGCAGCCCGCCAGTTGGGCGACATCAACCTTCGCACCTGGAATAAATTAGTCGAAAAACAGATAGATATGTTTGGTATTTGGTTTGATACCGGGGTAAAGCAGGTGGAATTGAGCACAACCACCAAAGACCCCAAGGCGTACCTGGAGTCCCAGGCTGCCCTGACCCGGGAAGTCGGTGAGAAATTGATCGCCGGCGGACGTGATGCAATCTCCACCGGCAGCGAAGTCCAGGGCGAGTATCACGCATGGTACGAGAAATCAGCGCAGTCGTTGAGCGGCAACTGGAACAAAGTCGGTAAGTAATCCAGCTGAATATCTGATTTCGGAGTATCCAAGAAAATGAAAGACAACGGGAGATTGGCCCTGGTCACTGGTGGTACCGGCGGAATAGGTACCGCCATCTGCCGAAAGTTGGTAGAGAAGGGATGCCGGGTAGTGGCGAGCTACCACCCCAACGAAAAAGACAACCTGGAAGAATGGAGCAAGGCCCGGGAAGCCGAGGGAATCGAGATCGGCCTGGTAGCCGGTGATGTCTCGTCCCCGGCAAACAGCATCACCATGATCGAGGAGATCGAAGAGAAATACGGCCCTATAGACATTCTGGTGAACTGTGCGGGGATTACCCGGGACAGCAGTTTCAAACGAATGGAGCTAGACCACTGGGAATCGGTTATCAACACCAATCTCAACAGCGTGTACTACGTGACTCGGCCGGTTTGGGAGGGCATGCTGGAGCGGGGATTCGGCCGCATTGTCAACATCTCATCTGTCAACGGCCAGCGTGGACAATTTGGCCAGGTCAACTACTCCGCCGCCAAAGCCGGGATGCACGGCTTTACCATGGCATTAGCCCTGGAGGGTGCGACCAAAGGCATAACGGTAAACACGGTTTCCCCGGGTTATATCGAGACCCCAATGACGCTCGCGATGCCAGACAATGTACGGGAAGCGATCATTTCGGGTATCCCCATGCGCCGGATGGGAACACCGCAAGAGATCGCCAACGCAGTCGCCTTTCTGACCGATGATGAAGCGACCTATGTCACCGGAGCTAATCTCCCTGTGAACGGTGGCTTGTTCATCAAGTAGCTACGCTGGAAACATCTGTCGTTTCTTCGTGATACCGAAGGGGAGATACCCCTCCCCTTCGGTCCGGTTTATTTCACCCACCTACCACACCTCTTTCGATGTAGTAAGTTAGATTTCAGCGCCACCCAAACTAAGGCGCTGCCATTTTCAGCCCCTCCCCGGATCTTTCCACCCTGCCGGAAAAGGCCCCGAGTCAGCATTCCAGGTCAGGTCTACAAGACAGAATCAGTTTATTTAGCCCGATGCGTATAGGCCATGAGTTCTCTGAAGCGGAGAAAGAACAACTGAAATTTGGCCTGTCTGAACTACTTTTACCGATACGGGAGGATGCCAAGCTACGGTTGCTCCCTACCAGGTGTTTCTTTATACTCCCCACTCGTTTCTCCCAAGCCGATGTAGCTCAGCTGGTAGAGCAACGCATTCGTAATGCGTAGGTCGGCGGTTCGAATCCGCCCATCGGCTCCATATAATCAATAAGTTACAAACTCATCCTCTCTCTATAATCACACGTTTATCCGCTGTTTATCCCAACCGATACTTATCATTTGGTGATAAGAAAAAAACCCGGCCGGAGCCGAGTTCGTCGTCATAACGCGTCTGTTCAAGCGGTTCATTCCTGAGTATTTTAGTCGGATGACCTGAAATGTTAAGGGTTGTCAGATGCCTGCCCCCCAGCATCAGGTCTGACAGTGCGCACAAGCGTTCAACGGGCAGGCGTCTGACAACCCTTAACACAACTTGCCATTCCCGGACAGTTAGCGAACGGCGAGAATGCAGCAGTTACTTGTTCTTCATCGCATTCTTAATATCGTTTGTTGTTGAGGCTGGGTTTTCCCCCGGAACAAAACAATTTCGGCGGGCCAACGCCGACTTCGTCCGATCTAACGCATCGCGCTAGCTGTGCTCCTGCTGGGCATCGTCTGATACCTATGGCGCTATCAGCGCTTTCAAAGCCCAGGAGGGAATATCGCCGGAATTGGATGGGGCGCTTTGCCACGGGTCGGGTTGTATCGCAAGGGCGTGCCCCGCATCGAAAGCCGTTCGCATCTGGGTTGGATCGAAGGCAAGCACGTCATTGCCGATATTTACCTCGTCCGGAATCCCGACCATCTTGTAGGAGTAGCCTAGTACCTTTGTCCCGAAATAAGACCTTATCAGAGCTGTTTGCATGGACTGTTCCATCATCACGCTGATCGTTGTCGCCGCGACGTCACCAATGGCCC
This sequence comes from uncultured Gammaproteobacteria bacterium, assembly GCA_963820955.1. Taxonomy (GTDB): domain Bacteria; phylum Pseudomonadota; class Gammaproteobacteria; order Chromatiales; family Chromatiaceae. Next base: position 17,569 of record CAWGCA010000022.1, read on the forward strand.
GGCGCAAGGCCTCGGGCGGCTCCGTGACCCTGCCGTTGTTAATGAGGTACAGATTCCCCGGGCCGTACAGCGGAGGGTTAGGCTTCCGCGTTCCTCCCATCCCTGGGACTACCACATTCGAACGGGCGGCCCCATCGACGAACAAGTGGCCATCTATTTCCACCGGTGGAAAGACGACGGGGAACGAGGCGGAGGCCAGCAATACCTTGCGATAGAGCTCTAAATCCACTGCCTTCGCTATCAGCGACATATTCCAGATCCAGGTCTGGCCGTAATCGATGTTGGTGGTGCCAACAAACAACAGACGATTTTCATCGTACAGCGCAGCCACGCGTTTCAAAGTCTCTGCGGTGATATATTTGGCAAGTAGCGCGCGCAACGGAGCGGTGTCTCTTAGTGAATCCGCACCGGACAGAAGGCCGACGAACCCTCTATCCTGGTAGATATTGTTTTTTGTGATCTGCGTGTACATCTCTTCCAACTTCATGTCGTCGGCCGGGGTGCCGAGTAAGGCGTGCGTAGCCAGCAATGCGCCAGTGCTAACACCGCCGACGACATCAAATTTCGGCCGCCGTCCGCTCTCGCGCCAGCCGATGAGGAAACCGGCACCAAAGGCGCCGTTCTGGCCGCCGCCAGAAAGGGAAAGAATGTTCAACGCGTGTCCGCGCTTGCGCTCCAGGTAGCGTATGAGATTGTCGCCTGAAATGGCGGCTACCGCGGAATAGATGGGCGAAGGTTGGGTTGGATCCAACGGTTCCGATCCATTCGGCAACGTGGCGTACGACGGTGCCTTTAAAGAGAGTCCCCGCTCAGGAGGCGATGCACAGGCCGCTAGAAGCAGCAAAGCCAGAAAACCTACAAAACTCTTCAACTTCTTGTGCCCCATGTCCCCTCCGGTCAGAAAAAAAATAGAAAAATAGAGTACGGATATACAAACATATGCCCAATGCTTTGTCCTTGTCGCATTCGCGAGGACGCATCCGTGGACATTTTAGCACTCGCTGCCTTACGTGGGTGTCATAGTAATGCATGGACCGCCGCACTGCTGTGCTCCATCGGATGTTGTCCGGGGGATTAATAAAATAAAAGCCCATTCCCCTGAAGTCCATGCCTATTCAGCACTAGTTTCCGGTACTTTTCGACCGGGTCGTCACGAACGGCAACAGTGGGTCGACTCGGGTCATCTCAGTAGGTTACTCAGAAATTACCGGGCGCTATGTTGCACTGATTGGGTTTAAGTGGCGATAAGCTCGGTTGATAAGGCAGTCCTCGGTAGAGTAAGGATGTGGCGCGGTGGTCTAAGGCTCAGCCTATCTGTTGCCGCCCCTTTCGTCTGGCGGTGCCTCAATAGCCGAACCATCACACCGTTTCCACACCCTCCTCATCGAACCGAACGTGCGGCTCTCCCGCATTTTATGTGCTGCAGCACATAAGATGCGAACTGTGGCGCCGGGTGTTATGTGGCGCTGGGGCTCTAATAGACTGTCCATGTTTGCTCTATAGGATCCTGGGCGCCACATAACCTTATCTGTTATTTGTCAGGTCTCTTTACACAAAGGAGATCTGACAATGTTCGAAAAGTTATTTAAACGGCCTTGTGCGCTCTCGCGTCAGCGCGAGGGTCCCCTGGCATCGGAACGTGCGGCCTTTCTCGCTCAACGCGCAGAGGACGGTGCGGCTTTGGGTACGCTGGTGCGCCTAGCGCGGGAACTTCTCGTTGTCGCTCAGGAGCTGGACCTGAACTCCCGCCACTTGATCACAATCCAAGCGATTGAGACGGCCGCTGAGCGCTGGGCCAGACAACAGAAACGACGGCATCGGTCCCGCACTCTTGAGTGGTCGCGTATCTTTTTCCTGCAGACTGCGACCTCTTGGCTCCGGTTCATGGGCCGCCTGTACATTCCGGAACCCTCGCCGAAGCCCTTTACCCCTCTGGTAGACAGCTTCGTCACCCACTTGCAGCAAGAGTGCGAGTTGTCGACGGCAACGACGGCCAATTACCAGTGGCATGTCCAGCGGTTTCTCACCGACTACAACGCACGGCGGCGTTCCTTCGCAGAAATTCGCGTGGAGGACACCGATATGTTTCTCGCCCACCAGGGGGTGCATTGGTGCCGCGTGTCCATCGCCACCGGTGCCAAGGCACTCAGAGCATTCTTTCGATATGCCGAAGACCAAGGGTGGTGCCGGAATGGGATCGCCTCAGCGATCGAATCTCCGCGTCTGTTCCGCAACGAAACATTACCAGCCGGTCCTGCCTGGGAAGACCTCCAACAGCTGATTCCGGCAGCAGACAGCCAGCACCCGCGTAACATCCGCGATCGCGCCATTCTGTTGCTTTTCGCGGTATATGCCCTGCGCAGCGGTGAAGTGTCCAGGCTCCGGCTCGAGGATATCGATTGGGCCCAGGAACAGCTGACTGTTATGCGCACCAAACAGCACTGTTCACAACTCTATCCGCTGACCCGTGAAGTGGGCAGCGCCATCGTGCGCTACCTCCAAGAGGTGCGTCCACAGGGTAGACGCCGGGAGGTCTTTCTCACCCTCAAAGCGCCTTTCCGTCCTCTCTCTGCCGGTGGACTCTACCACGTGACCCGTAGTCGCTTCGACCACTGGGGTATTCAGGCCCCCCATCGCGGTCCACAGGCACTGCGCCATGCTTGTGCCTGCCATCTCCTGGCCGAAGGCCTGTCTCTCGATGCAATCAGCGATCATCTCGGTCATCGCAGCCTCACCAGCACCCGCCATTATGCCAAAGTCGATCTGGCAGGACTGCGTGAGGTGGCGCGATTCGACTTGGGGGGGCTGCTATGAAACTCGCTCAAGTCGTTTATGACTATGTTGCACTCAAACAGTCGATGGGGTCGCGTTTTCGCACGGAAGCAACCACTCTGAAGGCCTTCTGCAAAGCGGTGGGAGATGTTGTCATCACCGACGTCGAACCACAGCAGGTAGAAAGCTATCTCGCCGGTACCGGTCCCGTGACTCGCTATTGGCACCGCAAGTACGAGGTGTTGAATGGCTTCTATCGCTTCGCGCTGGGACGCGGCTACGTCATGCATTCGCCGCTGTCCATGACGGTGCCCAAGCGGCCCCAACCGTTTCGACCCTACATTTTCCCCGAGGAGGAATTGCGCCGCCTGTTCAAGGCAGCTGGCGAGCTTGAAACACCGCGCATGGCACTCCAAGGGGCGACTTTACGCACACTCTTGCTGTTGCTCTACGGTGCTGGATTACGCATCGGCGAAGCCCTCGCATTGACCCTCGCCGATGTCGATCTTACCACCAGTTTGCTGACCATCCGTCAGAGCAAGTTCTACAAAATACGGCTGGTCCCGATCGGTCCCCGGTTGACGGCGGTGTTGACGGCCTACGCCAATGAGCGGTGCCGGCAGGATCATTCGAACGATCCCGCCAGCCCTTTCTTTGTCACCCGCACCGGCAACATCGTGTCGCGGGGTATGGCTGAACGTGCCATGGTCCGTTTACGCGATATCGCCGATATCTCTCGGGAAGATGGTGCGCGTTATCAACCCCGCCTCCATGATTTTGGCCGTCCACCGCCTCGTCGCCTGGTACCGCGAAGGCGCGGATGTGCAACGGCTGTTACCGCAGCTGGCAACCTACCTGGGGCATGTGAATGTGGCAGCC
>CAWGCA010000023.1:0-89809 GCA_963820955.1 uncultured Gammaproteobacteria bacterium
CTGGAAAAACGCCGCCTTAGCACGGCGCACGCCAAAAATTGCCGTTCGCAACGACGAAAATGGCGACCCGAAGGCCGCCATTTTTGGCTGCTGAAGATTATGTGATTTTCTTTCTTTTGGATATTCCAATCAGTCCCAGTAGGCTGGAGCTAAAGAGCCACAGTGCTGCCGGGATCGGAACAACTGTAGCCGTGATCTCTGGGTTGATGTAACGCGTAGCTCCCCCACTGTCTTCGAGTAAAATTTGGACGTAGTGTGTTCCGGCATTAACGTTTCCCAGCGCAATATTTGTCCAGGATCTACCCTCCGGATCACGCGCTCCAAATTTCCATATCCCATCCACCCAGAGATGAATTCCGTTATCAATGAGATCAAAGTTTGCGGTTATGTCGCGCAATCCAGGTCCTGCGTCAAAGGCATAAACCACAGCGACCTCGTCGTTTATAGTCCAGAGTTGAGGGATTGCCATGGGAGCGCTCCAGTTGCTATTTAGATTAGCTGGATCGTTCAACCAATCACCAAGCGAAGACGCCGCAGCAGATAGATCTGGTTCCGTTACGAAAACCTCATCCTGAGCGCCAGTGAAGGTGTTCGGCGGTGGGAACCAAGGTAGATTTCCGCTGGGTGCGCCAAGATCTCCAAGATTAATATTATAGTTTCCAGGTGTCGTATTATCGGACACGATGGTTATAGTCGCGGCCGTAGCAGCCGATGTCACAAAGAAAACCGCAATACCCAAAATCAGTCTAGCCGCTACTTCACCCCATGAAGATTGGTTCATGCTTGTTCTCCCCTCTATCTCGTGATTGTTATGGAGTAACGTATACCTTATATCGAAACTCCTTTTAAATGAATGGCACTAAGTTAAGCCCCAGCGATACGAGCGGTATGCGCTAATTTGTTGAAAACGAAGAAGAAGGTTGGTTCGGGATTGGTTAAGATGTGTGCTACCAGACATCCACCCGACCCACCCCGAGGCCAACCTTCATGGAACGCAACTTTAACCGTCGATCTGCCCAACAGCAACGCCGCCTTGCCAAACAGGTTCAAAGTTCGATGCCAACCATTTTTTCAATCTGCTCACCAATCCGCAGATGCTGGGAAGGGTTGAGGATCAACTGCCGGAGCACCGGGAACGCCAGTTCACCCCAACGGTGGTATTGGCGAGTTTTTGGGACAGGTCATGAGTGCGGATGGATCTTGCCAAAATGCGGTGAATGCCGCGGCCATCGCTGGTCTGTTGGTCGGGATGAACCCCGGGAGCATGAACACCAGCGGTTATTGCCAGGCACGCCAGCGCTTGCCGCAGGAGATGGTCGCAGCGCTGGCGCGCAAAGCGGCACGCTGGTGAACGAGCAGACTCCCGGGCAGTGGCTGTGGCGAGGCAGGCGCGTGAAGCTGGTGGACGGCACAACGTATCGATGCCGGACACGCTGGAGAATCAGACCCGTTTTCCTCAACATGGGCAGCAGGAACCGGGCATCGGATTTCCGCTGGCGCGCTTGGTGGGTGTGATCGATTTGTCCAATGGAGCGGTGCTGGATGCCGCCATCGGGCGACAAGGCAAGGGCACGGGTGAACATGGTTTGTTCCGAGGGCTCAGGGAGTGCTTTGTCGCAGGTGATGTGATGTTGGCGGATGGCTACTATGGCAGCTATTTCCTGATCGCCGAGATGCTCAGGCGCGCCGTGGATGTGCTGTTTGAACAGCACGGTGCGCGGACCACCGATTTTCGCAGAGGCGAGCGCCTCGGCGCGCGAGATCACCTGGTGTGGTGGTCCAAGCCCGCCAGGCCTGCCTGGATGAGTGTAGAGGAATACCGCGACTATCCGGATAAAATCAAGGTGCGTGAGGTGCAAGTCGGCAAGAAGGTGCTGGTGAGTACGTTCTTTCGCCGCGCAAAACGCCCAAAGCCGAGCTGGGAAAGCTGTATTGGCAGCGCTGGAATGTGGAGCTGGATCTGAGAAACATCAAAACGACTCTGGGCATGGAAGTGCTCAGCTGCAAAACGCCACAGATGTGCGAGAAAGAACTTTGGGTATATCTGCTGGCGTACAATCTGATTCGGTGGCTCATGGCCGAGGCTGCCTTGCAAGCGGACGTATTGCCGCGTCAATTGAGCTTCAAGCATACGCTGCAGATTTGGGTGGCGTGGAGTCAACGGCAGTTTCTCTCCTGGGCTGCTGAAGATACGGCAATTCTGCTGGTACTCATTGCGCAAATACGGGTGGCCGATCGACCCGGCAGGATCGAACCGCGGGCGGTCAAACGCAGGCCCAAGCCTTATCCGCGATTGGATAGACCTCGACAGCAAGCACGGATGGAGATTGAAAAATATGGGCATGCGAAGAAGTTACGGGCTTAACTTAGTGCCATTCCCCTGTGCAATCAGTTCCAAATAGTGGGCGTAATCATCATCATTGAAAAATACACGCTGCCGGCGGTTGCCGCGTTGTGTGACATGATGTGGAAAATCAGGCAATATCACCCGGGCAATTCTTGCCATACCGTTCCTCCCTGAACAGTCTGCAAAAAATCAGTAGCCAATATCCTATCCCATAACTACTTTTGAAAAATAGGTATACTGTCCCCCGAAAGACAAAAAATCTGACCCCTTACTGGATTTCTGCCGCATGTTTGCGTATCCATGGCAGTAACTGATCGAAATTGCAGCAATCGTTTTCCAGCAGTCCAATCAGAAATCGGTGTGCTTTTTTTGCATCCACCTTCAGCTTGTAACCGTTCAGGCGCAGGAATACGTCGGTCGCAAAGAATGCAACGCGTTTATTCCCGTCGATGAAAGGGTGGTTCATGATGAGTGATTCGAACAGCGCCGCCGCCATTTCGGCAAGGTCAGCATAGTAGCCAGTACGGGGGCGAAACAAGGCGCTCTCAAGCAGGCCGGGATCGCGCACCCCAGGAGGGCCTCGGAAGCGTTCCAGCAGGGCGCGATGGATTTCCAGTGCCTCGTCGCGGCTTAGAAAGACAACGGACTTATTTTGCAAGCAGCTTTCCCAGCGCTTCGTTTTCGGTCATTGATGCTTCAAGATGGCTAAGGACTACCGGGCGCACACGTTTTCTTTGTATATAGTCACGTATGGCTTCTGTGAGTAAACCGGACACATTCTGGTGGGTCTCCGAGGCGAGCGCCTTGAGTTCGTTCCAGACGTCCTCGTCGACTTTTGAACTGACTTTGATACTCCGCATGTGGATAGGTTGGTTGACAAAACCAGAATTGTCAAGTTGCTTGTGTCTGGGCTCGCTTGATGAGTAACGAATGGCGTGGGATAGACAAGACCTGACGCCTTAGTGCAGATACGATATGATTCCGGAACCCAATCAACAGCCATGTTCCGACGGGATACCCTCGTGATGAAAAGATTACTGCCATTTCTGCTGGGCGTACTTTACCTGTCTTTCTCGACTGCTCATGTCAGCGCCGACGATTACGGCTATCCGATCGAGAGTGGCCCCGCCGCTACGGTGATCGGCACCCCGGAGGAGCTGCGGGCCGATCTGCCGGAGCGGATCGACACCCAGCGTCTGCGGCTGGACTCCGCTGGAGGAGTGGAGGTGCCCGAGGTGTTCTGGTACGAGGACAAGATGCGTTACTCGGCAGCCTTCCAGGACCACCCGGCACCCTTGATTTTCACTATCGCCGGCACCGGCGCCAGCTATCATGACGGCAATTCGATCATGATGCAGAAGGCGTTTTACCAGGCCGGCTTCCATGTCATCTCCCTCTCCTCGCCGACCTACATGAACTTCATCATCACCGCCTCCAGCACCGGGGTGCCCGGTCACACTGAATGGGACGCGAGGGATCTCTACCGGGTGATGCAGGAGGCCTGGGAAGAGGCCCGGCAGGATGGTGTGGAGGCAACCAAATTCTTCATTACCGGCTACAGCCTGGGGGGCATGAACGCCGCCTTCGTCGCCAAGCTGGACGAAGAACGCACCATGTTCGATTTCCAGCGGGTGCTGATGATCAATCCACCCTGGAGCCTCTACAACTCGGTGTCACTGCTCGACCGCATGGTTGACGATATTCCGGGCGGCCTGGATAAGGTCAACGTGTTTTTCGATCAGCTCATCTACCGTTTTGCGGCGGTCTACAAACAGCGTGAGGCGGAGAAAGGCAATACCGAAGTGGATTTCACCAGCAGCGATTTTCTGCGCGCTGTCTATGAGGCTTATAAGCCCACCGACGAAGAAGGTGGACGCGCTGATAGGCGTCTTCTTTCGTATCCTCTACGCTAACATGGCGTTCTCCTCGGATGTGGTCTCGAAGTCCGGTTTCGTCGTGCCGCGAAATGTTGTCCTGACCTCCACCACGGACCTCGGGACATACAGTGCGGTGGTGCACCGGGAAACCGATTTCATCAAGTATTTCGACGGGCTGTTCATCCCCTATTTCGAGCAGAAGTACCCGGATCTCACACGCGACGAACTGATCCGTCAGTTGAGTCTGGAGCCGATAGAGGAGTACCTGGCAAGCTCTGAGAAGATTGGCGTGGTCACCAATGCCAACGACATCATCCTGAAGCCGGAAGACCTGGCCAATCTGGAACGGGTTTTCGGCGACCGCATCAAGGTCTACCCGCGCGGCGGTCATCTCGGCAATATGGAATACAAAGAAAACGTGGCCTACATGGTCGATTTTTTTAAGGACCAGGAGTAGCCGTCATGCTGAATCTTGCCATCAACGCGAATATGTTCCGAAATCTACTGCCTGTTATGGTATTGATGTCTGCATTGACAGGCTGCAGTACTGTTCCACGGACCATCGACGGCGGGCCTGAGGAAACGCCCCGCTACACCAATAAGGTTTTTCTGCAAGCGGTAGAGAAAGGCGAGATCGTTCGACTTCAGGGCGCGCCCGACCCCTGGCAGGGCATGAACCGTGCCATCTATAACTTCAACGCGAAGTTCGACCGGGCTATATTTCTGCCGGTGATCAAAGGCTACGAATTCGTGACGCCCGAGTTTGCCCGCACAGGTGTCAATAATTTCTTCAGTAATTTGGGGGAGATCCGCAATTTCATCAACGCAGTGCTGCAGTTGAAGCTGGAAAAATCAGTCCACACCGCCTCCCGCTTCGTCTGGAACAGCACCATTGGCGTCGCCGGCCTGTTCGATCCCGCCAGCGATATTATGGACCTGCCCCAGAGAAAGGAGGATTTCGGACAGACCCTAGGTCACTACGGCGTGGGTACCGGCCCTTATCTGGTGCTGCCGATCCTCGGACCTTCGACCCTGCGCGACACCGCGGGGCTGGTCACCGACACCGCGATCGCCATGGCCATAGATTTCGATCCGCTGGTGCTGAACGGCCATCCGCAGCGGCAGATTGCCTACTATACCCTGGCCGCTATCAACGGCCGCTACACCCAGGAGTTCCGCTACTTCGAATCGGGTTCGCCGTTCGAATACGACTGGGTGCGTTACCTCTACACCAAGAAGCGTCAGCTGGAAGTGGCAGACTAAAAAAGGGGCAGATATATAAGAGGACAGATTTGTTGAAAATAAATCTGCCCTCTTTATATCTAGAGTGATTCTTTCCAGAAAGGCGAAAGAAGCCATCAAGACCACACTGGCGCTGACCATCGCCTACGGCATCGCTCTGTCAATGGACTGGGACAGACCCTATTGGGCGGGGTTTGCTGTGGCCTTTGTCAGTCTGACAACGATCGGGCAATCCATGAGCAAGGCCGCATTGCGCATGTTCGGGACGCTGCTGGCGGTGGTGGTGTAGTCAACCTTTATCGCTCTGTTCGCCCAGGAGCGCCGGGCTTTCATACTGATCTTGTCGATCTATGCCGGTTTCTGCGCCTATATGATGAGTGGCAGCAAGCGCGCGTACTTCTGGCAGGTGGCCTGCTTTGTGGTCGTGATTATCTGTATGGACTCGGGGCCGGATCCTGTTAACGCCTTCGATACCGCGATATTGCGAGCGCAGGAGACCGGACTGGGTATCCTGGTCTACAGTCTGGTGGCGATTTTTCTCTGGCCCAGCAAGAGCAGTGCGGCATTATATTTTTTCATGCCGCAGCTGTCGAGCTTGATCGGTCTTGGTCTGCTGATCTTCGCGGCGAGCTTTGCCATTTGCTATTTGTTCGCCGATCCCGGGCAAATGCTGGGCAGGGCATTGGGGCTGGCCATGTTTGTTACCATCGCCTTAATTTGCGTGCCCGGCTGGACGGGTTTATCGATCGCCTCGAAAAAAATCAAAGATACATTGAAACGGACCGTCGAAGGTCGGTTCAGCGATCAGGACGTCGAAGAATCCTACCGCCTGTTGGGTGCCTATCGTGGTGTATCTGAGGCGTTTGTCGATTATGATGGAAACGCCGACGGCATCGATTGGGCACCATGGCACGAGGAACGCTTTGCCTGATAGAACAATCGGATCCATGCCGGCGCCAATCCTTCACGAAGTACCCTTAACAGAAACCTAGAGGTCGGCCGATGTTGGAGAAAACAGGTGGATAATATTATCCAGGACAGGTCCGATGGCTATTTGTCGAACGTTTTCGCGCGGGACGGCTATTTGGTGATACCCGGCCTTTGCCCCCCGAACCTCCTAGCCGATATGCGCACCTGCGCACTTGCTCACTTGAACCCGGTGCTGGGTCCGGCCGAATTCGAGGCCGATCTAGGTTACCCGGGGGCTCCGGCGGGTCCTGACGAACCCGGCGGCGGAACGCCACGCCGACTCTTGCATGCCTACTCCCGGAGTCAGGTTTTCCGTGATTGGGCTGCCGGAAAACTCATTGGCGATCACCTGCGCAGGCTGTTCGGGCGTGAGGATGTCTATCTGTCACAATGCCATCACAACTGCATCATGACCAAGCATCCGGGGCACAGCAGCGCCACTATGTGGCACCAGGATATCCGTTACTGGTCCTTCGACCGCCCGGAACTCATCTCTGTCTGGTTGGCACTGGGTCTGGAGACCTCGGAGAATGGTGCACTGAAATTCATACCGGGGAGCCATAGGGTGGATGTGGAGCAAGGGCGTTTGGACAGCGCGCTTTTTCTGCGGACGGACCTGGAAGAGAACCAGGTCATGATAGAGAAGGCCAAGTCCCTAGAACTGGAGCAGGGCGATGTTCTGTTTTTCCACTGCCGCAGTTTTCACGCCGCTGGCATGAACCTGACAGATGAGCTCAAGTTATCGGTGGTTTTTACCTACCATACCGGAGACAACAACCCCATTTCAAGAACGCGCTCCGCACGGCTGCCGGGAGTTTTGTTGGCGTGAAGCTTAATATGAAAGGGGCCAGTCTGGCCCCTCCTGCCGCTTGTTACTCTGGTGTTGCAGTCAAAAGATACATTGCCTCAAGCATGGTTGGAACCCGCTTGGATAATTTCCCAAACCACTTCGCGTAAATAGGGGTGATTTGCCCGTTCCTGTTGAGCCGCGAAAGCGCTCTATCTGCAACGAGTCGGAAATCCGAGTCACCTCTCTTAACTGCCAGTGCGAAAGGTTCGAAAGAAAACACATCGTCAGCGATAGTGAATTTTTCCTCTCCCTCGTGGGTAATTGCCAATCCAATCAAAACCACCTGATCTGAAGAAAACGCATCCACCTCGCCTGCGATCAAAGCTTTCATGCCGGTCGATGCTGAATCGACCGGGATAATTTCGGCATCTATAACCGACTCTTTTAAAGTTTTTTTCAACTGGTCAATCGTGGTTGTGTCTTTCACGACCGCCACCTTTTTGTCCTGTATACCGGCTATGTTTTCAACAGCAGTTTGTTCCAGACTGAGCAATGACGCGCCCGTTACGAAAGTTAGCTGTGTGAAGTCGACCAGTTCAGCACGAGAAAGTGTTTTGGTTGTCGAGCCGCAGAGTATGTCGATTTTATCGTCGACAATCGCTTTGAAACGACTAGCGGAATCTACCGGGACAAACTCAACAGAGATATCCGGTTTTTTCAAGGTGCTCTTGATCTCGTTAACGATGCGGGTGCATAGATCAATCGAATAGCCAATTGGCTTACTGTCACCGTCGAGATAGGACATTGGGGGTTCGTTTTCTCGAAAACCAATACGCACAACACCCGTTTGCTTGATTCTTTCAAGCGTAGGACCAGCTTCAGCCATACTGAATTGTGGCACTAGCGATAAAATAAAAATAAGAATGGAAACGCAGTATTTCATTATTTAATCCTTTTGATAGACGATGTCAGCTTCTTATTTACATGTCATTCCGGCGTAGGCCGGAATCCAGTAATTGTATAGATATAAAGTAGATTCTGGCTTTCGCCAGAATGACAAGAGAGAGTGTATATGGCTGTCGGGTTAATAAATACGGCCATTGCTAAAGCTAAAGGGACAACTACTTTCTATGTGGGCCGCCGTGGACAGTCGCCTTTGCGGGATTCTTGTTAGCAGGTAGTTGGACCGGGCTGTTCCCATGTTCCCTTCGTTCTTTAGCCTCTCTGAGTTTTTCCCTGCGGTCGTATGAGTCATCATTATAGCCGCTGCTTTCAACTTCCGGGACCACCCCGAGCTCTTCACTTCGGTCGGGTGCATCTGCCGCCTTGGCGGGTGCAGCCGGAGAGGGTTGAATAGGTTTGACCGGCGCAACGTCCACCACATTGGGATTGACATCAACCGTTTCCCCTCCAGGGCTGGGCCTATCGCTAAATTCAACCCTCCCTTGTGGATCTACATTTTTGTAGACATCCTTCGCTTCGACGGTGACGCTGGTGATAATTAGTACCGCGAAGATCATCATATGTTGTTTGTGATTCATGAGCGTTCCTTTGGATTGGGTAGAAACCTCTCTAAATTATTGCCTTGACGGAGTACTAGAGTATTTCCGAAACAAGAGGCCTGAGAGTCTGGATGCATATCTTCGCTTACATTGCGTCGTCAAAAATGAATCGCCACAGGTTCACGGTTTGATCGTCGGAAAGCAGTAACGGCAGCACCGGTTCCAGAATCTATCAGCTATGATGTTGGATTTTTGGTGGGCGCCTTGTCCTTGGTAGCGTCCGGTTTGGCAATGGCAACGGTTGTATCCTGTTTTACTTTCTGCAAGCCCTGCACGATCACTTTTTCGCCTTTCTTGAGGCCCTCCTTGACGATCCAATAGTGCTCGAAGGACCCTCCGATGGCTACCTTGCGGTGATCGACCTTGTTGTCATCGCCAACTACGTAGACGTGCATGCCGGCCTGGCTCTGGATCAGGGCGGGCTGGGGGATCAGCAGGGTATTCGGTTGGTGGCCCACAGTCAGTGTCAACGGCACATACTGGCCGGCCCTCAGATCGCTATCAATCCCTTTTTTATGGGGGTTAGGGAAGATGGCGCGTACTTCTGCGGTGTCAGTAGAAGGATTCACTCTGGCGCTGACGTAGTCCAGGACCCCTTCATGTGAGTACTCGCTGCCGTCCGGCAATTTGATGCTCGCCTTGAACTGATCCCACTGCTGCATGCCCAGGCCCTCGCGTCGTAGTTTCTGCACTGCATAGACCTGCCCGCGGCTGGCATTGAACACCACGTAAATCGGATCCATTTGCACCAAAGTGGTCAACACGTCTTTTTGCTCCTGCACCAGCTGGCCTACATTGACCCGAGTCTGCTGAATCCGCCCGGTCAGCGGTGCTGAGATACTGGTATAACCAAGGTTGATCTTGGCGGTCTCGATATCCGCCTGGTCTTTTTCGATGGTTGCCTTGACTTCGGCGAGATTGGCCACAGCCTTTTCTTGGTCCTCCACGGATGCGGCCCCTTGTTTGGCCAACCGGGTGTAGCGTGCCGCCTCACTCTTCCACCGGCTGAGGCTGGCCTGATCCCTCTTGAGTGTCGCCTCGGCCGCGTCGAGTTGTGCTTGAAACGGCTTTGGGTCGATCAGGTAAAGCGGGTCGCCGGCCTGCACGTAATCCCCTTCGGTGAAGTAGCGCTGCTCGATATAGCCGGATACCTGCGGGATCACGTCCACCTTCTTGAGCGCTTTTACTGTGGCGCTAAAGTCCATGGTTATCGGGATCGTTTTCTCGACCACCTCGGCTATTTTGACCTCGGGTGGCGGAGGTGCGGCGCTTTTCTGCTGCTTTTCACCACAGGCGCTCAATAGCAGCAATATCGTACAGGAGCTGAGGGTGATCCTCTGTCTATAGGTTGAATTTTTTAGTGGCTTATTCTGCATTTCGATATCCTGGATTAAGATCCTGCCTGGGGCTGAGCCTGGGTATCCGTCGGGGTAATTTTGGCCTTCCTTTCCCTGAATTTTTCGATCACCACGTAGAACACCGGCACGTAGACGATCATCACCGTGGCAAAAGTCAGGCCGCCGACCACGGCCGTGCCCAGGGATTGGCGGCTACCGGCACCGGCACCGGTGGCGATGACCAGTGGCATCAGGCCGACAATGAAGGCGATGGCGGTCATCAGAATCGGCCGTAACCGCAGACGCGCCGCGGTCATGGCGGCATCCAGGATGCTCTGCCCCTGTTCACGCTGCTCCTTGGCAAATTCCACGATCAGGATGGCGTTCTTGGCCACCAGACCGATCAGCATCACCAAACCGATCTGCCCATACACGTCCAGCGGCATGTCTCGCAGGTACAGCGTCCCCAGGGCACCCAGCAGGCCGAGCGGTATGGACAGCAGGATCATGACCGGCATCAACCAGCTCTCGTACAGCGCGGCCAGCACCAGGAACACGAACACCAGCGACAGGCCGAAGATCATCGGCGCGATGTTGCCGGCCTTCAACTGCTGGTAGGTGAGTCCTGTCCACTCGAATCCGAAACCTTCCGGCAGGGCGGTTGCCGCCAGTTCCTCCATCGTCTGAATGGCCTGCCCGGTGCTGAAACCCGGTGCATTCCCGCCTTGAATGGCAACCGATTTGTACTCGTTGTAATGGGAAATGATAAACGGGCCAACGATCGGTTTGATGGTAACGAAGGCATCCAGTGGGATCATCTCGCCAGCCTTGTTCTGCACGTGCAGGCGTCCGATGTCACTGACCTCGTCCCTGTCTTCTTTTTCGGCCTGCAGGTAGACCCGGTAGACCCGCCCGTAGCGATTGAACTCGTTGACGAACAGGGAGCCCATATTGAGCTGCAGGGTGTCGAAGATGTCGGTGATGGAGACACCCCGCGTCTTGGCCTTGACACGGTCGATCTCGAGAAATCGTTTTGGTGCTTCAGCGTTGAAAGTAGTATAGATACCCGCCAACTCGGGGCGTTTCCGCGCCTGTTCGATGAAACTATCCGCCACTTTGCCCAGTGCCTCGATCCCCTGGCCGTTCAGATCCTGAATCTCGAAAGTGAAGCCGCCGGTGGAGCCCAAGCCGGGAATGGACGGCGCATTGACGATCAGAACCCGCGCTTCAGGTATCTTAGCGACCTTGGCCTGCAGGCTGCTGATAATGGCCTGCAACTGGGTGTCGGGCGTCTTGCGCTCATCCCAGGGCTTGAGCACGAGGAAGGCGACGCCGGCATAGGGCTGTTTGAGGGAGTCGATAACATTGTAGCCCGAGACCGCGATCGACGCCGCCACACCAGGAGTTTCCTGCGCCAACTCGCTCGCCTGTGCCATCACCGCCTTGGTGCGCTGCACCGTCGCCCCCTCAGGCAGACTCACCACCATCATCACGTAGCCCTGGTCCTCCGCCGGGACGAAACCGGCGGGTACGATTTCGAACATATAAGCCATCAATGCCACGAGAGCGGCAAAGCTCAGCATGACCAGCACCCAGACCTTGGAGAGTACCTTGACACTGGCGGCATAGCCGTTGGCCAGGCCATCGAAGGCACCATTGAAGGCGCGGAAAAAGGCGTTCTTCTTGCCGCTGCCCGGGCGCAGGAACACCGCGCTCAGTGCGGGGCTGAGGGTCAGCGAGTTGAAGCCGGAGAGAAACACCGAGATGGCGATGGTCAGGGAAAACTGGTTGTACAGCTGGCCGGTCATGCCGGGTATGAATGAGACCGGTACGAACACCGCAATCAGCACCAGGGTAGTGGCGATGATCGGGCCGCGCACCTCGGCGATGGCCTCCCGCGTGACTTGCTGGATATCGGTAGCGCCTTCATCCAGTTTGCGCATAACGTTTTCCACCACCACGATGGCGTCGTCCACCACCAGGGCAACGGCCAGTACCAGACCCAGCAGGCTGAGGATATTGATGGAGAAACCCAACGCCGCCATGAAGACAAAGGTGCCGATCAGTGACACTGGGACCGCGATCACCGGGATCAGGGTGGCCCGCCAGTCCTGCAAAAAGAGGAAGACCACCAGGATGACCAGGGCAACCGCCTCGAACAGGGTGACGATCACCTCGCGTACCGAGTCCTTGATGAACACGGTGGTGTCGTAATTGATGGACCATGCCATGTCCTCGGGAAAATTCCTGGCCAGCCGGGTCATGGTTTCGCGCACCGACTTCGCGATGTCCAGCCCGTTGGCGTTGGCCAGTTGCGAAATGACCAGGAAGGCGGTGGGCTTGCCATTGAACTTAGTGTCCCAGTCATATTCCTCCGCGCCCAGTTCCACCCGGCCCACGTCCTTGATCCGCACCACCGAGCCGTCAGGCAGCGCACGTACCACAATGTCCTCAAATTGGGAGACCTGCTCCAGCCGACCCAGGGTGCTGAGCTGGAACTGAAAGGCTTGTCCCTCGGGTGCCGGTGCCTGTCCCACCTTGCCGGCGGCCACCTGCTGGTTCTGCTCCTGAATGGCGTTGGCCACGTCGGTGCCGGTGACCCCCAGGTTGCTGAGCTTGGAGGGGTCCAGCCAGATGCGCATGGCATACTTGCTCAAGCCGAAATTGTTCACTTTCGCCACACCGGGTATACGCCCCAATGGATCGAAGATGTGGATATCCGCGTAGTTCTGCAGAAAGGCCCCGTCGTGGGTCCCGTTGGGGGAGGTCAGGTTGACCCCGAGCAGCAGATTACTCGAATATTTGGTAATGGTGACGCCAACCTGGTTCACCTCGGGCGGGAGTTCCGACAGTGCCTGGTTGCTGCGGGTGAGGGCCTCCACCTGGCCGATGTCCTGATCGAAACCTACCTCGAAGGTCATGTTGATGATCGAGTCGCCGTTGTCGGTGCTGCTGGAGGACATGTAGATCATGCCAGCCGCGCCGTTGAGTTTTTCTTCCAGCGGCATGGTCACCGTGTTCTCCACCACGTCGGAACCGGCACCGATGTATTGGGTGGAGACCTGTATCTGCGGCGGCACCAGGGGCGGGAACTGGGCGATCGGCAGGGTCAGCATGGCGACCACACCGGCCAGCACCATAACCAGGGCGATGGCGGAGGCAAAGATGGGGCGGGTGATGAAAAAATTCACAAATTTTGTTCCTGCGCCTTTGGGGCTGGTCGGGAATAAGGCTAGATCATAGTCAATACGGCCATGTGAGTACACCATCAAGGGGTCAGAACACTTGAAACCGGTATGCTGTTTGAGATAGCGTAAACGCTTATTTTTACGTCACTTGCAAAGGAAGTGCGAGATGGCCCGTATGCCAAGGACCGTGGTGCCGGGGCAGGCGCTACACATTGTTCAGCGGGGAAATAACCGCCAGCCGGTTTTCTTTTCCACTGAAGACTACACCATTTACCTCGAAACGCTGCATCAGGCAGCCATGACTCATGGGTGCGCGGTACACGCCTATGTACTCATGACCAATCATGTACATCTGTTATTGACTCCGGAACAGAAGGTGAGTCCTTCTCGCATGATGCAGGCAATCGGGCGTGGTTATGTTCGCTATGTGAACGGACGGTATCGTCGCTCGGGTACGCTTTGGGAGGGGCGCTTCAAATCAGCTTTGATCGACTCGGAACGATACCTTCTGATCTGCAGTTGTTATATAGAGTTGAATCCCGTGCGTGCGGCGATGGTTAAACATCCTGCTGAATATCGCTGGTCGAGTCATCGATGCAATGCACTCGGTCGGGAGGATAGGGTAATTACTCCCCATCATCTATACACACAACTCGGTTTTGATGCCGGTATGCAGCAGTCGGTTTATCGAGGTTTGTTTGCAGGCCACATTGGTGAGGCCGAGTTAAGCTTGATACGCAAAGGAACCGAAACAGGTGCGGTTGTTGGGAGTGAACGATTTCGGCAAGAGATTCGGGCGATGATCGAAAGACGTGTAATACGCTACCCGCATGGCGGCGACCGGAAAAGTCGGCGATTTCGAGAAGGCATCAATAATCATTGAAATTTAACAGTAAATTTTCAAGCGATCGATTCCAAGTGATCTGACCCCTTGATTCTTTGGACCCCTTGATTCTTTGTTTTATTCATAACAGGGGGCCAAGCATCGCGATTGTGTTGTTCCAGAGTCTATGTCTCATAGGCCAGGCGGAGACCCCGTCTAATTCTATGGAAAATGACTGCGCGATGTACTCCTGCTGGCGTTGCCGCACATCGCCTGTCAATGCAGGGTCGTAAATCAGGATGTTGTTCTCGTAGTTGAGGTCAAAGCTGCGTCGATCCATGTTTGCAGAGCCGATCAAAGACATTTCGCCGTCCAGTGTCAGCGACTTGGCGTGTAGCAGGCCGCCGACATATTCGTGGATTTTTACACCGGCCGTGAGTAAATCAGCATAGTAACTTCGGCTCGCCGCGCCGACGATCCAGGAGTCATTTCTGGCGGGGAAGACGATGGTCGTGTCCACACCGCGGTATGCGGCCGCACAAAGGGCATTCTGCATCGACTCGTCGGGCACATAGTATGGCGTGGTGATAACGAGTTCCCGGCGGGCAGCATGCATGAGCGACTCGAACATCTCGGGCATGGCCGAGTAGCGAACGGTCGGGCCGGTGCCGATGACCTGTGCGGCAACCCCTGGCGAGGGGGCCTTGATCGGCTGGCTCAGCAGGCCGGCCAGACTCTCGTTCACGGCGGTTTGCCAGTCGCTGGCGAACAGGTGCTGATTCTGGGCGGCAATAGGCCCCTCAAAGCGCATCATGATATCCACCCAGGGTGCGTAATCCGGTTTGATTCGAAACTCCGGGTCGGCGCAGTTCTGGCTGCCGCAGTAGGTGATGCAGCTATCGATAACGACGATTTTGCGGTGGTTCCGCAAGTCGATACGACCTCTCAACGGTCGCAGCAGAGGGTTGCCGATCGGCAGCGCCGCGGCCAACCGCACCCCAGCATCGCGCATGGCCTGCCAGTGGGTTGAGTGGATCATGATACGCGAGCCGATATCGTCCGCCATGGCCCGGCATTTCACGCCGCGGCCGGCTGCTCGCTGCAGTGCCTCCGCGACTTTGCAGCCGTTGCTGTCCGGCAGCCAGATATAAAACAATAGGTGAACATGGTGCTTGGCCGCCTCGACGTCGGCCACCATGGCGTCGATCGCGGCATTCGAGTCGGCAAGCAGGCGCCCCGAGTTGCCGGCGACCGGCGCAAAGCCGCTGATGGACTCGCCAACGCGGAAGAGTTGCAGGTACCGGTCCGGTACATTTGCCTGCATATTGGCTTCGTCGCCGGGCTCGGCTGCGGGGAAGTCAGGCATTTCGGCAAGCACCTGACGCAGTCGGGCCACACGCCGGCGACCGATATTTACCTCGCCAAACAGGATATAGGCAAGGATCCCGATCACCGGCAACGTCAGGATGACGACGATCCAGGCGATCCGGGAAGCTGGTTGCCGATGCGGCCGGAGCAGGACACGGACAATAAGGAACAATACCACCAGGATGTGGACGACCAGCGCGGCAACCGCGCCGTAAGGTGCCAGATTCATTGATCCGACCTCTTGATCTTGATCCCGTTGCAGCCTTTGCTCTGGGTCATGCGAGTCACGCCCCGTTTTCCAGCGAATCGGATGTTGCCGGAAGCGCGGTCTCCGGCAACATCAGCAGCGAACCTATGAGGAAACCTGTAGCGCCGATAAGGGTGAACAGGGTGGCGAATGCGGCGGTATCGAAACTCGGCGATTGGGGCGGAACAAAGGCGAACACAGCCGAAATCATGAAGGCTATGCAGCCGAGCAGGTTGGCAAGCGTGACCCACCAGGAGATGTTGTGCGGGCGCCAGGCGAAATGTGCGTGACAGGTTTCGATGAAGGCCAGATATCCCGAAGCGAGGAATAGAAGCGATCCGGCGAAATCGGGCGCCCAGATGGCCAGGTCCTGCTGCAGCCAGTCCAGCCCCGGGAGCATGGCATCGAAGGTATTGAGGTTGAACAGAAGGGTGCCCAGGAACTGCAATGCGCAACTCAGCCAGCCGATATCCCGCGGACGCCAGCCGAACAGCACTACAGCCTGCATTGATCAAGGGGTCAGACCCCTTGATCTACCGAGTCCTTGTCGTGCAGGGGCATCGCTCTCTCCTGTTTCGGGTTGTCCTCTCTTTGCGCAGGGCCAGCGCATAGTTCTGCTGCTTGCCAGTCTTGCAGCTTATCGTGTCTGTAGTCAACAGGCAGCCTTGTCCAATATGAAATGAGTCTGGGCGAAAGGCTTGATTCCAACGTGAAATGAGTCTGAAAGGGTAGGACCTCCTGTTCATGATGGTCACCCATGGTGACTTACATGAACGACAAGAAGATTCAGACTCTGGACGATATTCGTGCCTTCCTGAAGGGGACCACGGAGATCGAATTTTCCATTGAGGGCAAGGATGAACGCTATCAGTGGATCCGACAAACCTTGGTGCGGTTCCAATATCTTTCCCTCAATCAGCGTGAGCGTGGAGTGGTATTACGCTACCTGGAGCGGGTCAGTGGCTACTCACGCCAGACGGTGACCAGACTGGTAGCGCAGTATCGTAAAACTGGGAAGGTGCAGCGCCGTCAGCGCACTGTGGCTGGCTTTCAGTGTTACTACACAAGGCAGGATGCCTTGCTGCTGGCAGAACTTGATGAACTGCATGGCACACCCTGCGGAGCGGCCGCGAAAAAGCGCTGTGAGCGGATGTACCATATCCATGGAGATGCACGTTTTGAACAGCTCTCCCACATCTCGGTTTCCCACCTCTACAACCTGCGTCATTCCACCGGTTACCAGCGCCAACGGCGCCACTTCGACAAGACGCGGCCCACACGCTCGCAGATTGGAGAACGGCGCAAACCCAACCCGCAGGGGCAACCCGGTTACCTACGGGTCGATACCGTCCATCAGGGGGATCTGGACGGTATCAAGGGGGTCTATCACGTCAATGCGGTGGACGAGGTCACCCAGTTCCAGTGTGTCTTTTCCGTGGAGCGCATCAGTGAACGCTTCATGATTCCGGCGCTCAGAGAGATCATGGCAACCTTGCCCTTTCCCATTCAGGATCAAGGGGTCAGACCCGAATATCACATACATAGCTATAATAAGATAAGATGCAAATCGCCAAACCCACACCAAACAACCAAGGAACCAGCCTCGATGTATCCTATCAACGTGCTTTCATACATCAACAAAATCGTGTCAGAACTCACGCCGCAAATAGCGACACCTATGCCTTCTTTAACCTACTGACCGGCCGGAGTTCCTGGACCAAGTGGAATTATTGTTACCCGAGCATCGGGAAAGGCTGTTTCCCCCCACAGAAACGCTGTCTATGTTTCTGGCCCAAGCGATGAGTCAGGATCGCTCTTGCCAGAGTGTAGTAGATGATGTCGCAATCAAGAGATTGGTGGGTGACTGCCGGTCTGCAGCACCGATACAGGCGCCTACTGTCAGGCGCGGAAGCGATTGCCATTAGAAATGATCTCGATGTTGACCCGCCATGCCGGACACATGATAACTGAACGCACCCCGAACACATGGCACTGGCGAGGTCGTCCAGTCAGGCTGGTGGATGGTGCTACCGTTACACTACCCGATACGTCGGCCAATCAGGAGATTTATCCCCAACCGAGCAGTCAACAACCCGGACTGGGATTTCCTTTGTGTCGCCTGGTCGGTATCATCTGCCTGGCCAGTGGTGCGGTACTCGATGCGGCCATAGGGCCTTGCCAAGGCAAAGGAAGCGATGAGCAGTCTCTGCTCAGATCAATGCTTGAGACGCTCGAATCGGGTGACGTCCTGTTGGGCGATGCATTCTACGCCACCTATTTTCTATTGTGTGCATTGCAGGAACGGGGCGTAGATGGCGTGTTCGAACAACAGGGATCACGACGGCGCAGTACAGATTTCCGTCGTGGTCAGCGGCTGGGGCAGCGTGACCATGTGATTGAATTGCACAAACCGAAGATCAAACCTGCCTGGATGAGGCAAGCTGACTACGACCAAGCACCAGATAGTCTGAAGGCGCGAGAACTCTATACTGGCGGTAAGATACTGATGACGACGCTGCTTTGCCCAAAGCGGACAACCAAAGCCGCCCTGAAGGGGCTTTATCGAGAGCGTTGGCATGTGGAGTTGGATCTGCGCAACATCAAAACCACCTTGAGCATGGAGATGTTGAGTTGCCGAACACCGTCAATGGCGGAGAAAGAGATCTGGGTCTATCTTCTGGCCTACAATATCATCCGGCTGCTGATGGCGCAGGCGGCTTTCCTGGCCGACATGCTACCTCGACAGCTCAGCTTCAAACACACCCTGCAACTCTGGATTGCCTGGAGGAAAAGCGGAGTCGGAAGCTACGATGACAATCAACTTGCCGGCCTGTTCATCCTTATTGCGCAACAGAGGGTGGGTAATCGACCAGGACGCATTGAACCAAGAGCTGTGAAACGGAGACCCAAACCTTTTCCACTACTCACCAAGCCCAGGTCTATTGCTCAAGAGGATGTTCGGAAATACGGCCACCCGAAGAAGCTTAAGTAAGTGCCATTCGGGTCAGACCCCTTGATCTTTGATGATACACTTGCACGGGTGGAAATACCTGGGATGATGCACTTATCCAACGATAGCCGCTAGCTTCGTCCGGTTCTGAATTTCAGAGACAAGAGGAACGTTCCATGAGCAAGCTCATCTGTAAAAGCAATCACCCCGTGTGTCCCAAAGACGCCCAGCCCGGGGGGATCCACCAGTTGCCGATCAGCAAGCTGTCTCCGACTCAGTTCGCGGTGGGTAAGGCGGAAGTGGAGATAAAGAGCAAGCGAATGAAGCACAAGCACAAGCATAATCCGCAAAAACTGCACGACTATCTTGTGACCCGCCCGGTTCCGGTGGTGATAAGGGGTAACAAGTTCTATCTGGTGGACCACCACCATATGGTGCGCTCGTTGCACGAGGCACTGCACGCTGAGCTGGGCGAAAAGATATGTGTGCTGGTAGAAGTGGTGTGGAATGCGACGCCGGTGCTGGACGATGTGTATTTCTGGAGAACCATGTATGAACGGAATTGGGTGTATCTGTACGAACGCGATGGCGGCGGGCCGCAACCTCCCAAGAGCCTGCCAAAGAAAATCGAGGATATGCAATATGATGCCTATCGCAGCCTGGCGTGGATTATCCGGTCAAAACAAGGTTATATAAAGGACGACGCGCCTTTTGCCGAATTCAGGTGGGCGGATTTTTTTCGCAAGCGTGTTCTGGTGGACAAGGATGTGCTCGCCGGTAAGAGCAGTTTTGACGACTTCGCGTTCATTGTGGATGAACAGGGCCGCCTGGAGCTGACAGGTGATGGGGAGGAGGTGGTCGAAGACGCAATGAACCTGGTGCGCAGCCCGGAAGCCCATGGTTTGCCGGGTTATATCGGTACCAGATAATTTCGAGTGGCGATCAGCTGGCAGGGCGTGCGGACCGCCGTGACTTAATTCACGTAACTTCGCACGAAGAAATAAAATCCTCCTGAAGGAGAACTGGATGAGTAAGGGTAATAATAAGTCCGTGGGTTTTCGCCTGCCGCTGTTCCAGGGCCTGCTGCCGATCAAAGGTTCCCAGGTGCCGGCCGAGATCATTGCCGGCATCACCCTGGCTGCGCTCGCCATTCCCGAGGTGATGGGATACACCAAGATCGCCGGCACGCCGGTGATCACCGGCCTCTACACCATTCTCATCCCAGCAGCGCTGTTTGCCATCTTCGGCTCATCTCGGCATCTGGTGGTCGGCGCCGATTCTGCAACTGCCGCCATCCTCGCCGCCGGCCTGGTGGGCATCGCGTCGGTAGGATCAGATCAGTACCTGGCCCTGGCCGTGGTTCTGGCCTTCATGGCGGCCGGATTTCTGATACTTGCGCGTATCATCGGCCTGGGATTCATGGCGGATTTTCTGTCGCGCACCGTGCTCATCGGCTTTCTCACCGGGGTCGGGATACAGGTGGCGCTGGGCGAGATATCGGGCATGTTTGGTCTCAAAGGTGGGGGCCACGGCACTCTGCAGAAGATCTGGAACGATATCCAGCAGATCGAGCAGATCAACTTCTACGCGCTGGCCGTTGCGCTCAGTGTGCTGGTTGTCATTGTCGGTTCGAAGAAGGTCTCGAAGAAGATACCGGGAGCGCTGATCGCGGTGATCGGCGCCATCGTTCTCAGTTGGGCGTTGGGTCTCAAGGAGCACGTGCATGTACTGGGTTCCGTCCCGAGCGGTCTGCCCCATATCGGGCTTCCGGATGTGAAGTGGAGCTGGGATCTCGTCGGAAAACTGCTGCCCACGGCGTTCGCCATGTTCGTGGTCATTCTGGCACAGAGTGCCGCCACCTCGCGCGCCTATGCCGCGCGTTATAACGAGCGCTTCAGCGAAAACACCGACCTGGTCGGCCTGGGGCTGGCCAATATCGGCGCCGGCCTGTCCGGTACCTTTGTCGTCAACGGTAGCCCGACCAAGACCCAGATGGTGGACAGCGCCGGTGGGCGCTCCCAGCTATCGCTGCTGATCACCAGCGCAATTGTCCTGCTGGTGCTGTTGTTTCTCACCGGGCCATTGGCCTACATGCCTGAAGCGGTGCTATCGGCCGTAGTGTTTCTGATCGGTCTTGACCTGATCGATATCAATGGAATGAAACGCATCTTCGACCAACGGCGTTCGGAGTTCTGGGTGGCGCTGATCACCGCCGCGATGGTCGTTTTCGTCGGCGTGGAGCAGGGCATCATACTCGCCATCGTGCTGTCGCTGATCGATCATACCCGGCGGGGCTATCGACCGAAGAATGTACTGCTTGTACCGGCCGAATCGGGCGTAATGCGCGCGCAGCCTGTGGCCACCAAGGTCCAGGCGGCGCCTGGATTGATGATCTACCGTTTTACCCATAGTATGTATTACGCGAATGCGGAGCAATTGTCCGAACAAATCACGATGCTTGTCAACAATGCAGAGCCGCCTTTGCGCTGGTTTTGTATAGATGCCTCCGCGGTCGATGACGTAGACTTTTCTGCGGCGGATACGCTGCGTTCGCTCTATGGAATATTGAAGGAAAAGAACATCCGTCTGGTCGTTACCCAGGTTATGGATGACGTGAAGGAAGAGAATCGATACCAGCTGCGCCAATTGTTTGGTGATGACGCCTTCTATGACACACTGGATGAGGTCGTGAAAGAGTACCGGAAACAATCGGACCAGCATTAAGTGGTTAAATCTGCAGGAGGATAGTAGCGATGCTGCTGGGTGAAAAAATCGGTGCCGCTTTGTTGATGATGTTTTTGTGCACGCTTATCCATGCCCTGTTTATGGCCGCCGGGACCCACGCGCTCGACTGGCGCCTGACGCGCTTTGGTCCGGCAAAAGGCCCGTTCGACAGGGTTTTGCTGGTTTGGCTGATGATCCTTTGGATGTTCATTGCCATTATGATCGAGGCCTGGGCGTGGGGATTGTTGTACCTGTATAACCCAATGATCACCGCGCTCCCTGATGCTCAGTCGGCATTCTATTTCTCGATGGTGACTTACACTACACTCGGCTATGGCGATATTGTGCTGACCGGGGCTTGGCGGACGCTGGCCGCTGTCCAGGCCGGCAACGGTGTGATTATTTTTGGCTGGACGACCGCATTGATCTTTTACTTTATTCAAAAAATCTATAAAAACAACTAGTGTCCGGGAGAAATTGGCATGTATGAAAACCTGGCCTTACTGGCGGTATTTGTGCTGATTTACAGTTCGGTGGCCGGTGCCATCGAACGCACCTGGATCAGCGGACCGATCATTTTTACCTGTTTCGGACTGATCATCGGTCCCGTCGCTCTCGACCTGCACAGCATGGAAATCGATCGCGAGACCATCCGTGGCCTGGCCGAGGTAACACTGGCAATGGTGTTGTTTACCGACGCGGCCGGTGCGGATATGCGGGTGTTGAGAAAGACCGAGGGTTTGCCGGCACGGTTGCTGTTGATCGGGCTGCCGCTGACCATCCTGCTGGGCTTCGGGGTCGCTGCGCTGCTGGTCGATAGCCTGTCATTGTTCGCCATGGCGGTGTTGGCAACCATGCTGGCACCCACCGATGCGGCGCTGGGTAAAGCGGTGGTGACCAATGAAGCGGTACCCGATGAGGTTCGCCAGGGCCTGAATGTTGAGAGTGGCCTGAATGACGGTATCTGTGTGCCGGTTCTGCTTTTGTTTCTTACATTGGCCCTGGACAAGGCGGGTGATGCGGGCCCCTGGACCCTGGCGCTGAAACTGGTTATCGAGGAAATCGGTATCGGTCTCGCCGTCGGGTTGGTGTTGACTTTTCTTGCGGCCAGGTTATTGAAGTTCGCCCGCCGTCGTCAATGGCTGACACACACCTGGATTCAGATACCGGTGGTCGCGCTGGCATTGAGCTGTTTTGCGGTTGCACAGTATTTAGGTGGCAGCGGTTTTATCGCGGCGTTCAGCGGCGGCATCCTGTTCGGGATTCTGGATGCGCATCTTTCGAAGCAAGTAAAAGAGGAATTCCTGCTCGCCTCAGAGGGCACGGGCGATACCCTGGCGCTGATCACCTGGGTGATCTTCGGCTCGGCGGTGGTGGGGCAGGCGGTCGGCAATTTCAGCTGGATGATCCTGCTCTACTCGGTTTTAAGCCTCACCGTAATTCGCATGTTGCCGGTGTTTGTGTCACTGGCCGGCAGCGGTATCGACACCGAAGGCAAACTGTTCATCGGCTGGTTCGGCCCCCGCGGTCTGGCGAGTATCGTATTCGCGGTCATTGTGCTGAACAGCGGGCTACCGGACAGTGGACCGCTCGCCATGACCGTGGTCTGTACCATTGTGCTCAGTATTGTCGCCCACGGTATCACCGCTAATCCCTGGACCCGGGCTTACGGTGCGCGCAGGCGACTGGCGGCAAAGCATAAAACGGACTAAGCGCCGCTTTTTCCGGCAATTGGAATCAGTAGCAGAAATCAGACACCTGCACTTATTTCCAATCCTTAAAATTTCTCTTCCTTTCAATGGATTTTCTGGACAAAGCCACACTGTCTTTTCTATCGAGAGCAGGTGGGGGTAGTCCTTAGCCTAATTGGTGGATTTGGTGTCACTGCAGGAGTTTTGGCGCCGGAGTGGCGGAGCCGTTGCTTTCAGTAACCTTTTCTCCTGTCATCACTCATACCGAGGCCGTGGTACCCACGCGCAGCTTCACGTCGTCCGGCACCTTGTCGAGGTGTACCCGCACCGGATCGCGCTGGGCAAGACGATCCATTCGAAAGTCGGGTTGACCGTGGGCAACAGTTCGTCATCCGTGCTGCCGTCTTCCTGTGCAATGCTCCAGCCGAGGCTATCCACATGGCCCTCGAGCGGCTTGTCCGGGTAGGACATCAGGGTGATGATCACCCGGTCGCCCTGTTTGATTGATATTACCGGTCAAGGTCTTCTTGAAGAACCCGTCGATATCGATCAGCGCCAGCGCCGGTTCATTGGCTACCGCCTGACTGCCGATCTGAAGATCAAGATTGGTGACGTAGCCGTCCACCTGCGCCCTCACCTGGCCGTCGCGGGTCCAGGGGTTGACCACATAGTCCCAGTATTTGAGCAAATGCTGCAGCCACAGCGATAGCCGCGACGACCCTGGTCAGCAGATATTTCATCGCTGCTTTCATATGCTAAGCTCCAATGATAAAAGTCCCAATAAGGACCGTATAAATAGCCGTTAACGCCATAATCACCAGCGGTGGACAAAAAAGTACCTCGACAGTCGGTGCCGATTGAGCAAGCGCGCCGTCACCATGGCCGCAAGCATGCCGAAGAATGCGGCCACGAGCTGCGGCGGCATATACACGCCGCCGATGGCGAATTCGTGAGGGATTGGCGTCATGATTAATGCCGCTACTCCCTCAGATAGACTGCTTTTCGCCCCGTCGCAAGCAGCAGGTGGCAGAAACTTCTATCTTTCTGGCTACCGAATTGACTCAACGGAACCCTGTCCAAACTCATCCAGGGCCGCGATATTGGCGATAGCCGAGGCGAAAATTGGAAAGGGAAACGAAAAAAGATCGCGAGTTTTGTTGCTATGTCTTGGGCCGCGGAGCAGCGCAAGTTTAGCCTGGAGAATAGCTTTTCAGAGCGGGTTAGTCTAACAACCTTAAAATTCTCGCTATCTACAGGGGTTTAGAAACACCGCACTTATTCGTACTCCGTCATCCCGAAGGGACGAGCCCATTTTTCCCCATGACGGTGTTGCACTTTCACTTATGTACGGCAGGTAAAAGGCGCTCAGTGCGCCTTGTCCTGTGAATAAATGGCCTCCGTCGATGGATATCCACTTAGTGTTAACAGGTCCGAGGCAACGCGTATGTTCCTCTGGTATGTCTCAGATAGCGGTGCACTTACGCCTCATCTTCATGACGGGCTTCTACGACCACAGATCCATTCGATTCAACAGTGACATTAAATACGATTGGCCTGCAGCAGACCTCGCAATCTTCTATGTATTCTTGACCCTCAACACTGGTATCGATCAGGGCCTCGAAGGTCTCACCACAATAGGGGCAAAGTGCATAGTGGGACTCGATCATTGGTACTTTTCCTTGATTTACTCACCAGTTCATAGTTGTGGGGGTGCCGCGCCCACCGAAAAGACGTCCAACCTGTATAATAACCTATCGGTTTCCCAAACCTGGGGTACCGTTTGTTGAATCCTGTTGTGTCATCCCGGCGAAAGCCGGGATCCAGTAAATCACTTTTTATTTTAATGGTAGATTCCGGATCTAGGCTGCGCTTGGTCCGGAATGACGAATTTTGATGGGTCAGATATCTTCCCCCCGTGTACCGGATTTCAAGGATATCGATAGCTGTATGCTGTCGGATCGCTATGGTTTGCGGCGGAGTTTGAAGGGTCTGCAAAGGCTTCGGCGGGCCGGTGAGTCCTATGTGGAAGCGCTGGAGAAGCTGCAGCACCGTATCGATCGATCAAGGCAAATGGTTGCACAGCGGCGGGAGCTACTGCCCAACCCGGAATTCCCAGCGGAACTACCGATCAGCCAGCACCAGGAGGAGATCGCCAGGCTGATCGATGCCCATCAGGTGGTCGTGCTCTGCGGCGAGACGGGCTCCGGCAAATCCACTCAGCTGCCGAAGATATGCCTGGCGTTGGGTCGCGGGGTTTACGGGCGGATCGGGCATACCCAGCCGCGGCGGATCGCTGCCCGTGCTCTGGCGTCCAGAATCTCTGCTGAACTGAGCCGGGAGATGGGGACTTCAGTGGGCTACAAGGTGCGCTTCCATGATCGGGTGAGCCCCCAAAGCCACATCAAACTGATGACCGACGGTATATTGCTGGCCGAGGTACAGAAAGACCGTTGGCTGAACGAATATG
This sequence comes from uncultured Gammaproteobacteria bacterium, assembly GCA_963820955.1. Taxonomy (GTDB): domain Bacteria; phylum Pseudomonadota; class Gammaproteobacteria; order Chromatiales; family Chromatiaceae. The sequence goes on from CAWGCA010000023.1 coordinate 25,583, forward strand.
ACACCCTGATCATCGACGAGGCCCATGAGCGCAGCCTCAATATCGATTTTCTGTTGGGTTATCTGCAGCAGCTGCTGCCGAGACGCCCCGACCTCAAGCTTATCATTACATCGGCCACCATCGACCCGGAACGCTTTTCAGATCATTTCGGCGGCGCTCCTATCATCAATGTCTCCGGCCGAAGCTACCCGGTTGAAGTGCACTATCGGCCGCCGGAAGAGGAAGGTGGTGAGCGCGACGAACCCCTGCAGCAGGCGATCGTCGATGCGGTGGACGAACTTTCCCGTATCGATCGCGGTGACATACTTATCTTTCTCAGCGGTGAGCGGGAGATACGGGAGACCGCCGAGGCGCTGCGCAAACACAAGCTGCCCTTGACCGAGGTGCTGCCGCTGTTCGCCAGACTGGGAGCGGCGGAGCAGTCGCGCATCTTCAAGCCGGCGGGGCTAAGGCGCATCATTCTGGCCACCAATGTGGCAGAGACCTCCCTTACCGTCCCTGGCATCCGTTATGTGATCGACACCGGCTATGCGCGCATCAGCCGCTACAGTCATCGCAGCAAGGTGCAGCGGCTGCCGGTGGAGCCCGTCTCCCAGGCCAGTGCCAATCAGCGTAAGGGGCGTTGTGGACGGGTCGCGGCGGGGGTCTGCATTCGCCTCTATTCGGAGGAGGATTTCGACTCCCGGCGTGAGTTCACCGAACCGGAAATCCTGCGCACCAACCTGGCCTCGGTCATTCTGCAGATGAAGATCCTAGGGTTCGGCGAGATCGACTCCTTTCCCTTTGTCGATTCACCAGACGGACGGCTGATCCGCGATGGCTACCGGGTGCTGGAGGAGATCGGCGCGGTGGGGGGGGATCGCCAGGTTACACGAATGGGTCGTCAGCTGGCTCGGCTGCCGGTGGATCCTCGCGTCGGCCGCATGCTGCTGGCATCGGCCCACGGACACTGCCTGACGGAGGTGCTGGTCATCGCGGCCGCGCTCAGTGTTCAGGATCCCAGGGACCGCCCCCTGGAAAAACAGCAGGCGGCGGACGAGGCACATCATCAGTTTCGACACGAAGAGTCCGATTTTCTAGGCTATCTGAATCTCTGGCGGCATCTGGAAGAGCAGCGCCGTCATCTCTCCCGGCGCAAATTTCGGCAACACTGCCACAGCAACTTTCTCTCCTGGAACCGGGTGCAGGAGTGGCATGACATTCACCATCAGCTGCGCGGGCAGATGCATGAGATGGGCTACAAGGAGAATCAGGCGGAGGCAGGGTATGAGGAGATTCACCGCGCATTGCTGAGCGGACTGCTCTCCCATATCGGATTCAAGGTGAGCGGCAAGGGTCGGGAATATCTGGGTGCCCGCAACAGCCGTTTCCTGATCTTTCCCGGCTCCGCCTTGTTTGAGAAGCAACCCAAGTGGGTGGTAGCGGCAGAGCTGGTAGAGACAACCCGCTTGTATGCACGCACGGTTGCCTTGATACAACCCCAGTGGGTGGAATCAGTGGCCGGGCATCTGGTCAAACATGGTTATTCCGAACCCCACTGGGAGAAGAATCGGGGACAGGTGGCGGCCTATGAAAAGATCACCCTGTTCGGGCTCACCCTGATACCCAGACGCAAGATCAACTACGGCCCGATCAATCCGGTCGAGGCGCGCGAGATATTTATCCGCTTTGCATTGGTGGAGGGTGACTTTCACACCCGTGCCCCTTTCTGGCGCCATAATCGGGAGTTGATCCAGTACGTGGAGGATCTGGAGCACAAGTCCCGCCGTCGCGATCTGCTGGTGGATCAGGAATTGATTTACGCCTATTACCTGAAGCGTATCCCCGATGGTATCTACAGCACGCCCCAGTTCGAAAAGTGGCTGCGCAACAGGAGCCGCTCCGAACCAAAGTGTCTGCACATGCGGTTGGAGGACCTGCTGCGTCGCGGCGTCGAGCAGGTGACTGACGACCAGTTTCCGGATGCCTTGGACGTCAACGGTATACGATTTCCGCTGGTGTATGACTTCAATCCGGGTCATGAGACAGACGGTGTCACCCTCAGGATTCCGCTGGCGGCGCTCAACCAGATATCGGAAGAGCGGTGTGAGTGGCTGGTACCCGGACTGCTGCGGGAGCGGGTGATTGCGCTGTTGCGGGGCCTTCCCAAGCCGCTGCGGAAGTCATTTGTCCCGGTACCTGACTACGCAGAGGCCTGTCTCAAGGTATTGGAGCCGTCGGACAGGTCCTTGACCCGAGCCCTGGCGGAACAGCTCAAGGAGATGACCGGTGTCCACATCCCTGAAGATGCCTGGCAGGATGCGACGGTGCCTGACCATCTGCGGATGAATTTCGTACTGCTCGATGACAAGGGAAAGCGGATAGAAGCGGGCAGGGATCTGGCGGCACTGAAACAACGCCACGGTGCCAAAGGCAGCGAGGGTTTCGGGCGCCTGTCACCCACCGGTCTGGAGCGCGAGGGGCTGACCGACTGGGATTTCGGCAGCTTGCAGGAAACGGTGGAGGTCGACCGGGGGGGTGTTCATCTGCGCGGTTTCCCTGCCCTGGTTGACAGAGGCGACCGGGTGGACCTGCGGATACTGGATTCCGAACAGAACGCTCAGCGGGCCAGTCGCGCTGGCCTGCGACGGCTGATTATGCTCAAGCGCTCCCGCGAGATACGATACCTGCGCCGTAACCTCCCGGGGCTGCAGAAGATGCAACTGCAGTACGCCAAGGTGGCTGCTCCCCCAGCCGGTCTGGAGACGAAACGGGATCTGGATCTGGAGAGCGAACTGGTGGCCTTGGCGGTGGACTTGACCTTCATCGAGGCCATGCCCGAGATCCGGGATGCCCAGGCCTTTGCACAGCGTCTCGACAGCCGAGGCGATGGCTTGATGACTCAGGCTAACGAGGTGCTGGAGCTGGTCTCCAGGATCATGGATCGCTACCAGGCGATACGAAAGACCCTCGCTTCGTCGAACAAAATCAACTGGATGGCCTCGGTCACCGATATCCAGCAGCAGTTGGATCGACTGGTGTTTAAAGGTTTTCTGGGGCATACCCCTTACCCGCAGCTGAAACAGTTTCCGCGCTATCTGGAGGCGATCGGATTGCGTCTGGGAAAACTGGAGTACGCCTCGGCAAGAGACCAGCAGTTGCTGAAACAGCTGCAGGGACTTTATCGTCAGTGGCAGCAAAGGGATGAAAAGTGTCGCGAGCGTGGCCAGGTTGATGCGCGGATAGACGAACTAAGATGGGTCTTGGAGGAGTTGCGGGTTTCGTTGTTTGCACAGGAATTGAAAACCGCCTTTCCGGTCTCGCTGAAGCGTCTCGAGAACCGTTGGAAAGAGCTGGGGTTGTGACCCTCCACTTTCCGCTGCACCGTGGAAATCAAGACAACGGCATGCTAAGGTCAAACCGATTAAATTGGAGGTCGATTTATGTCTCTTTGTCCCTGTGGCTCTGCACTTGAATTTGATGCCTGCTGCGGTCCCCTGCTGGCGGGAGACAGGCCGGCAGTGACAGCAGAGGCGTTGATGCGTTCGCGCTACAGCGCCTTTGTGACCAAAGCGATCGACTATCTCGGTGAAAGCCTTCACCCGGCCCATCGCCATGACCATGATGCAGCTGCGACCCGTCGCTGGGCCGAGAATTCCGAATGGCTGGGCCTGGAGATTCTAGCCACAGAGGGGGGAGGCGAGGGCGACGAACAGGGCGTCGTGGAGTTTGAGGTCAGTTACAAAGAGAAAGGGGTGGTGCGTCGTTATCATGAAAGAAGCCAGTTTCAGAAGGAGAACGGCCGCTGGTATTTCGTCGATGGCAAGATAGTGACTCCCGGAACCCAGGTCCACAGCGGACCGAAAGTGGGTCGCAACGATCCCTGTCCCTGCGGCAGTGGAAAGAAGTATAAAAAGTGCTGTGGCAGGGGATAATTTTAAAGAAACGGCATTCCTGCCCGATACATAGCCTGAGACCTGGGTAAAGAACCGAGTGGAATTCGTCTGGTGAGCAAGGTATTCAGAAAATGGCTGGTTATCGGCGTGGCATCCGGCGGGCTGTTATTGTCCGCCCTGTCGGCCGGGGCCGAGATCTTCAAATGCCGCGACGGTGCGGGGAACCTGCATTACACCGACAGCCAGCGAAATTGTAAGGGACTCAAGCTGCTGTGGCGCTCCAGTACGGATCCCCGCTACGCCTCGTATTCAAGGATCAACGCCAGGGCGATGAAGGAGAATCGTCGCCGATTGACCCCCTTGATCGATGCCGTCGCCCGCCGCGCCCGCTTGCAACCGGAATTGCTGCATGCGGTAGTCCGGGCGGAGTCTGCCTATGATGCCAGGGCCCTGTCCCGTAAAGGAGCTCAAGGGTTGATGCAGCTGATGCCTGCGACCGCCCGTCGCTATGGCGTGAAAGACAGTTGGGATGCGGAACAGAATCTCGATGGGGGTGCCCGCTATCTGCGCGATCTGCTGGATATGTTCGAGAATGATCTTCAACTCGCGCTGGCCGCCTACAATGCGGGTGAAAATGCGGTTAAAAAATACGGTAACCAGATTCCCCCTTTCCCGGAGACCCAGAACTACGTGAAAAAGGTGATCCGTTTCTATCAGCGCAACAGTGCCGTCGTCAGCGCCTATCCAACCATCAAGTAGTCCCTGCCACGCTGGTAGCCCATCCCCTGCAGATCCCGTGCGATCAGATCCCGAGCCCCATGATTGGTGACGTACACGAGGACGAAGCGACGTTCCCCGCCGCTCAACCAATGAGGTGAAACAACAGGCGTTCCACTGAGTCGATTGCCGATTTTTTTCGGATCGATATCGATCCAGGCCTGGGGCTGAAAACCCTGTTCCATTAACAGACGGCACCGTTTTCGGGTTTTCCTGCCGGCACCCCAGAAGACCAGTTCTTCGCGCCTCTCCAACAGCCGTTTGTCCCTGGCCAGGTAGTGGGCCCTCAGGGCATCAAAGGCCTGGCGTGAACAACGCGGATCAGTGCGTGAAGTACGGGTAGGGTAGTCCCGCCAATCCAGCAGAATCTCGGGCAGCTTCTCCATCCGGCACCCCGCTTGGTGAAGTCGAAGCCAGAGGTCATAATCCTCTGGAAACGCCCCTTTCCGATAGCCTCCAAGCCCCAGTATTGGCTGTTTGCGGAAGATCACCGAGGGATGAGCAAACGGCGACTCTATGTAGATCTCGTCCCCAATTTGCTCCGGGTGGTTACACTGGTTCTGCCAGCGTATGTACTCGCGCAGCCCAGTCTGAATCAGGTGTTCGGGGAAGGGCCGGCTGCCACAGCCCAGCACGGTGATCCGGGGATGTCGCCGCAGGTGGTCGTACTGTAGCCGCAGCCGCTGGGGATGCATCCGGTCGTCGGCATCCATTCGGGCAACCAGTGGTGCAGCGGATTGATGCAAGCCGTGGTTGAGGGCGGAAACCAGTCCTTTACCTGGATTGGCAAGAATCCGGATGCGGTCATCGTTGGCGCTCAGGCGCCGAGCAAGGGATAGCGAACCATCGCTGGAGTGATCGTCAACAATCAGCAGTTCGTAGTTGCGCAGGCTTTGCTTCAGGATCGAGTCGAGGCACTGTTGGAAGGTTTGTTTGGCGTTGCGAACCGGCAGGACAATACTGATCAGTGGTTGAGGTCTGGCGCCTAACGGGCAGGGGTCATTCGGCCCATTCATCGAACAGATGCCGGATCAGCTCGACGCCCTGGTCCGATATGTCGATGATCTGGAATCCCGCCCACCAGCTTCCTGAATCAGAGACACTGTTGCACCACAGACATTCCGCTCCCATGTCAATGTGATCAGCACCGGCAACGGAGGCGGGGAGAGACATACGAAGCTGAAACAGCTGGTTGGTTGGCGGTGGGTCACTGCAGAGCAACATGAATCCACCGGCAGAGATATTCACCAGATTACCCAGATACTCTTCTCGGTTGACATCGATAATATCGATCTTTTCAGTGACCCGTTTGCGCGGGCTGGTTCGTTGATCGGACATAGTGACTCCCGCCGGATCGAATGACCCCTAGCGATTAAAGGTTTTCTGCAGCATATCGAGAACGGTTTTCAGGGTCCGGTCTACAAACGGGATGGTGGGTTGTTTCAGGATCTTGGCCCTGCCATTGCACATCTGTTTTGCCAGGATCTCAATCGGTGTGACCAGTGCCTGGATGCCGGATTTGTCCACGAACATGTACTTCTGTGTCACCGGACTGAACCAGGAGAGCTTCAGTCGGTGTAGTTTCTGATTGTCGTCCTCGAGTTCGAACCAGGTACCGAATTTTGCTTTGCGCAGGGTCTCGACCATGGCCTGTTCCTGCCGCGTAATCGGTTTTGCTTGACTCTCTTTCTGGACCGGTACCCGTTCTGCCGGTGCAACACGATCAACCGGGGGTTCGGTGACGGCAACCAGTTCATCCATGGCCTCCGCCGGTTTCGTCTCCAGATAGCTGCTCAGGATTTGGAACAGATTTTCCAGGTCAGGGTGATGAAAATCACCCATGGCGTTCAGGCCACTTTCAATACGCTTCCGCAGATCGGGCAGTTTCGGCCGCAACTGGTCGCGAATCGACCGATCCGTTTTCGCCCCCTGGGCCCAGGCGATGTCATCGATCACATCGACTACCTGCTGCCATTCGGCGCTGTTCTCGATTTCCGGATCGCGCAGCATCATCAGGATCATCTTGTCCAGCCAGCCATGGTTCAGAAAGCGCTCGATGGCGGGGTGAAAGCGGCGTTCGCCAATATGCTCCTGGATGATTCGATGAGCGCGGATGCGGGCGTTTTCCAGTCGCTCCCTTCCCTTGGCCGCCTCTCTGGCCCGGGCCTCGACCACCTTGGCTTTTTGCTCCAAGTGCTCGACCTGTTTGGTGAGCTTGTCATAAACGCTATCGAAGAGTTCCAGATTGTCCTGAAATTCGGCCAGGATTTGATTGACGCATTCCTGCATCGGGTAGTAGATGCCGCGGCGCAGATCCTCTTCTTCGATCCACTCGAGTCCGGCATCCACCATCAGATTGAGGAGCCTGCGCGCGATGTGCCGGGAGTCGATCAGAAAGTGATGGTCGAGGATGGCGACCTTGAGATAGGGGGTATGAAGATGGCTGATCAGGGCCTTGGCGATATTCGGCAGGTCTTCCTCGTTCAGCACATGCTCGAACAGCATCCCCACCAGTTCGATGGTATCGAGGTCGGCACTGGGGATTTCGTTTCGATCGACCCCCTGGAACAGTTTCTCCCGCTCATCAATGAGTCGTTGCCGGACCTGCTCCAGCATGACGACGTCGACATCGACACTGGCCGGCAGATCGACGCCTGGACTCATATCCGGCAGGAATGAGGCGCTCTGGCTGGGCTGAAGGTCACCGATAGCGGAGACCAGTGCGGGTGTGTCGACCATGGGTCTGGTGCCAGCTCCAGCTCCCGGGTGGATATCTGGGTGCTGGGCGTAGCGTGCATCCTGCTGCCGCCTCGATGCCAGCAGATCTCGGATCGAATGAAAAATCTCTTCGCCAAGGGAAAGATCCGTCGCGCCAGCTGGAAAACCATCCTCGGTGAGGGATTGTTCGCCGTCAGGTTGTCCCTCGTCTGCTGTCTGCGCCCCCTGGTCCGATTCCGGGGTCGCATAGGGGTTACTGGGGGCTTCCAGTTTCAGGTTAGGAAAGACGCCGGCTGCCACCAGCCTTTCGTTAAATTCTTCGTACAGATGGTCCACCTGTCCCATCACATACTTGTCGAACAGGGCATAGATAATGAGCAGAATATTAGTTTCGAAATCGAACTCTGCGGCGCCGATCTGGAATGCGGATGCGATATGAGGAGGGCCGGCCGGGATGTCCTGCTCCTCCAGTTTCTGGCCGCCGCGTACCATAGCGAGCCGCTGTCGCAGGGCATACAACTGCTGGAAAGCAGTACCGCGTGCCTTCTCAATCATCTTTTGCAGCGAAAGGCGCTGGTCCAGTTCGCTGTCATCGACCAGAGAGAGACCCTCGCTCCCCTGCTGCTGTGACTCCAACAGTGGAAGGGGGTAGGTGATGGGACTGTTTTTCGAGAACTCGCTGAAACCCCGAGAGATTTCCTCGCGAAAGCTCTGTTCCACTGCTTCCCGGCGGGCCTTTGCGACACTGATGGCGTCAATGAACTGGAACTGGCTCTGGTTGGTTTCGGCCTTGTCCATGAAATCCAGCAGCGCTTGTTCGACATGATCGAACATCTCACCGAGATAGTCACCCAAACTGATAAGGGACCTATCCCTGCATTCCTGCAGGATGGGGAGGTATTTCTGCTGCTGGGCGGCCTGACCTTGGGTCGCCGTTCTCTCCATACTCACGGTCCTTAGGTTATTCGCAAAGGTGACAAATCAGCGTAGCGCCCGACAGCTGCAATTCTTGAGTGCCAGGGCGCGGTTTTCGCGGGCCTGAAACCCGGATCAAGCGGGCGGTCCCATCGCGCAGCAGGGTCAATTCAGTCATCTCCCTCGATCGGTGCTTCACGGCGTGTCAGCAGCAGAATTTCCGCCTCATTTTCATTGTTGGCAAAGATCACGCGGATGGCGTCGGTGTCGTCTTTCGCCTGCTCGCTCCGCACTACCCGTGCCCGATCTCTTGCCTCTCTGTATTTCGCATACTTGTCGAGACAATGAAGATTTTTGTTTTGGCTAATTCGGTATAGGAAATAGGGCATGATTCCCTCCCTGCAACTGATCGTTCACCCAGTGGCGAAGAATACCATGCCGAGGGCAACTGCAACACATGCCGCCTTTGCCGGCTATGGCTAAATTGTAACCAAGGTATCAGTTCGGACCGCCTGTCACTGCGCGGTAACGGAAAATTACAGGGCCAGTCGGGATAACCCCGGCCGCCAACCCGGATCCAGCAGCAGCAATATTTTCTCGGGCGGCAAGGAATCACCCAGCATCAGGCCCTGGGCCCCATCGCAATGTTGCTGTCTCAGGAATTCGAGCTGTGCGGCACTTTCGACCCCTTCAGCAACCACCCGCAGATTCAGCCCATGGGCCAGAGAAATGATGGCAGCGGCGAGCTGGCTTGCCTCCGGGATTTGGGGGATTCGGCCGATAAAGGAGCCGTCTATTTTCAGAATATCCAGCGGGCAGTCCCGCAATTGGGCCAGTGAGGAATAACCGGTTCCAAAGTCGTCCAGGGCGATATGGATCCCCATCTTTTTCAGATCGGTCAGGGTATCAATTTCGCGGCTATCACGTCCACGTCCAAGCAGGATTTTCTCGGTGGTATCGAATTCGAGTAGTTCGGGTGACACGCCGGTTTCGCGCAGAATCTTAGCCACCTGCTCGGTAAAGTTGATCTGCAGCAACTGTCTTGGGCTCAGGTTTACGGTCATGGTTAACCGCTTGAAGCCCCTGTCACGCCACTGTTTGAGCTGGTTGCAGGCGGTGCGTATTACCCAGTATCCGATAGGTATGATCTGTCCGGTATCTTCCGCCAGTGGAATGAATTCGTCCGGGTAAAGCAGCCGCTTATCTGTGTATTCCCAACGTATCAGTGCCTCCAGCCCGATGATTCGGCCGCTTTCCAGATCAGTCTGCGGCTGGTAGTGAACCTGCAGCTCCTGGTTTGCCAGTGCGGTGCGAAGTCTGTTTTCCAGTATCAGACGTTTCCGCGCCTGTTTGTTCATCTCTTCGGAATAGAATTTGAAATTGCCCTTACCGCACTCTTTGGCATGGTACATCGCACGGTCCGCATTCAGAATCAGTTCCTTGCGAGTTGCGGCATCCCTGGGAAACAGCGCGATGCCGACACTGGCCGATAGGGTGATGTCGTGTTTGTTAATCTGGTAGGTTTCGGTCAAGGCCTGAATTACCTGGTCTGCGATATCACCTACCCGTGATAGAGAGTGTTTATCATCAGGCAGTCCATGCAGGATAATGGTGAATTCATCGCCGCCCAGACGGGCCAGGGTATCCGCTTCACGGACGATATTGCGCAGTCTGCCGGTCACGTCGCGCAGCAGTTGGTCGCCGGTAGCGTGTCCGAAGGTATCGTTGACAGGCTTGAAATTGTCCAGGTCTATGTAGAGCAGGGCGATCAGGTTTTTCTCCCGCCCTGACTCCCGCAGCGCCTGATCGAGTCTTTCCTGGAACAGCCGGCGGTTGGGAAGGTCGGTTAGCGGGTCGTACAGTGCCAGGTGTTGGATATGGGTCTGGTACCTTTTTTGATCGGAGATATCGTTGAACAGGGCAATATAGTGGACGCTCTGTCCCGACTTCTCTTTCGAGATCGAGATATTCATCTGTTGCGGGTAGACTTCACCGTTTTTGCGACGGCTCCAGATCTCGCCCTGCCAGAAGCCGCTTTGCCGCAGACTGTCGCCTATCAGCTGGTAAAATTTGGGGTCGTGCCGCCCGGAGCGCAGGGTGTCGACATGCCGGCCGACGATCTCCTGTTCCACATAACCCGTGATGTCGCTGAAAGCCGGATTGACGCGGATGATACGGTCATCGGCATCGGTGATCATGATGGCTTCCAGGCTGTTGTGGTAGACACTGGCGGCAAAATTGAGCTCCTTTTCCGCCCGGTCATGAGAAATGGCGGCCCCGACCATATCAGCGGCCGATTGCAGCGCCTCGATTTCAGCGTCCGACCTGATGCGTTCGGAAAGACGATCCTCAAAACCGATGACACCCCACCAGGTTTCATCCACGAATATCGGGACCACCACCAGCGATTTGATGCCCTGGTCCTGAAACAATCGTCGCTCGGTGGAGGGGAAATCCCGAACACTGCCCTGGATCGGGCTTCTATCGTTGAGCGTTCTCGCCCAACGGGCCGGTTGCGGGTAATTGGGAGTCTTTTCCGGGTGTCGGTGACCGGGTTGTGCCTGGATGCCCTCGGCGATCCACACCTGCTGCGGGTATATGCCGGATTCTTGTCCGTTCAGGGTCTGGTTCTGGGCCAGGTAGGCCCGGCTGGCGCCGGTGGCCTGCCCCAGAATCTTCAATACGTTGTATATGCAGTCCTGCAGGGAACAGGTGCCAAGAAAGCGGGAGGATATCTCTGTGACAGCATGGAGTATGGTGTCCCTGCGCTTGAGTTCCTGACTATTGGTCGAACGGTCAAGCTCGGCCGCTATCCGAATCGCGAATGAGCCCAGCACTGATTTGCTCTGATCCGCGACCTCCATTGGCTTGTCGTCCATTACCACCAATACACCCAGCGGGCCAATGCAACCTTCCAGACTGACCCCGAAATAACTTTCTACGCCGAGAGCCTTTAGTAGAAGATCGTTTGGATATTTTTCCTTTACCCCCGCTGGTACCCACTCCAGCTTGCTTTGGCCGACCTTTTCGCAAGGGGCATCTGCCACGAGATAAGTGATATCGGGGGGAAAATTTCCATTGTCGTAAAATGTCCTGGTACGGATGACGATTCTGCTTTGATCGCTGAAAAGACCGATAAACGCCCAGCGCACGCCATAATATTCCGCTATCTGGGTGAGGGCTTTGCGAAAAAAATTACCGGACTGTTCTGCTGGAACCGACTCAGCGAGGAAGCGTAATATCTTTTCCGTCTTATCTTGATTAGGGCTGTCCGTTGCTGAAGAATCAGTTTCTTGTGTCATTAGGGCCTTGTTATAAAAAAGAGCCTCTACCTGCGGGCTGCTCTGATAACAGCACAAACTGTGCCTATACTATAATATCTATATTTATCAGATCATTATTGTGATATAGAACAGTAAGTTCCTAAGAATTGTAAAGTAATTTGACACTCCTTTCTCAGCGCGCAGGACGTTCCAGGTCGATTAGAAAGGAAAGCAGCGCGGGCACTACAAACAGGGTCAGCAGGGTAGAGAGCGCCAGGCCGCCAAGGATCACGCTACCCAGCCCCCGGTAGAGCTCGGTACCCGATCCCTGGGCCAGGACCAGTGGCAACAGCCCGAACAGGCTGGTGGAGGTGCTCATAAAGATCGGACGGATGCGGGTCCGTACCGAGTGGAGTATCGCATCGTTGCCTTTCAGTCCTTCGTGGCGGACGTTGTTGAGCGCCTGATGCACGATGAGAATGGCATTATTCACCACGGTACCGACCAGGATGATAAATCCGAGCATGACCAGGATGTCGAACGGTTGAGCTGCCAGAAACCGGTCCACCAGCGCTAAACCGATAAAGCCCCCGGCAGCGGCCAGGGGTACTGAAAAGAGGATGATCAGAGGGTAAAAATAGCTGCTGAACAGGGCCGACAGCAACAGGTAGGTGATAACGATCGCCAGGACGAAGTTCCACTGCAATGCGAGCCGTGTTTCCGTTAGCTTGTCCGCATTGCCACCGATGGCGATAGTAGCGTCTTGCAGCTGTCCACTCTGTTTGAGTTCGGGAACCAGTTGTTCGGATATCAGTTCCATCGCGGTCTGCAGGGCCATCTCTTCCGGTGGGGTGACTTCCAGGCGGATATTGCGATTGCGTTCCAAGTGGTCGATCTGGGTCATGCCCTGCCCGTATTCCAGGCGGCTGAGGTCACGCAGCTGCACCAGCTCGCCATGAGCGTTGGCGATGACGCTGTTCATCAACTGCTCCGGGGTGTTCACACGGCCACCGCCGCTCTGTACTACCAGATCCATCACCTTATCGCCCTGGGGTTTGTACTCTCCAATCTTGCGGCCGTCCATTAGCACGTCAATATAGATACCGATTTCACGTTCGCTCAATCCGTTGGCGATCACCCGGGAGCGGTCGGGGATCAGATTGGCCTCGGGGTAACTGATCTCAAGGGAAGGCACGGGCCGTACCTGGGCCTTGGGGATGGCCTGCTTGAGGGCTCCGAACAGGGCTTGGGCGGCAGCCACGATCCGTTCGGTGTCGTTGCCGGAGATATTGACGTCCACGGTCCGGCCTTTGCCGATGCCGGATTCGAAAATACCTCGCTGAATACTGACCCCGAACATCCCGGGAATGGAGTTCATCACCTCGGTGAACAGCGGCATCATCTTGCGGGCTTCGGTTACATGAACACTGGTGCCGCCGAACAGGGTGACCGCATCAGAGGCGACGTAGAAGATGTTCTCGATCTGGGGGACACCGTCTTTCCAGTCCTGCTCGAGATAGGGTCTTACCCGCTCAGAGATATAGTCGCCGATTTCCTGACGCTTCTTTTCCGAGTAGCCGGGTGGGGGGACCAGGATATTAAGGATCAGGTTCCGGTTCCCCTGGGGAAGATATTCCGCTTTCGGCATCAGCAGGGCGACCAATGTGAGGGACGCGGTGGTAAATAGTGCGACGGTAAGGATCCGACTGAATCCGTTTCTAAGGGTCAATCGTGACAGCATCATGACAAACTGGACGAAGGCATTTCCAGAGCCCGGGGCAGGCTGCTTTTCCCCGGAGCGTTTCGATATTCGGTAAAACAGATTGGTCAGGGTAGGTATAACCGAAACCGAGACAAACAGGCTGAGCAGGATGGAGAAGGTGATGGCGATGGCGATATCACGGAACAGCTGACCGGCCTCCTCTTCGATGAAAATGACCGGCAGAAAGACCGCCACGGTGGTTATGGTCGAGGCCAGAACGGCTCCCCACACCTCCCGGGTTCCATCATATGAGGCCTGAAAGGGGGCTTTGCCCATCCGTCGATGGCGATCGATGTTTTCCAGCACCACGATGGAATTGTCTACCAGCATACCAACTGCGAAGGTAATGCCGGCCAGACTCATGACGTTGATATTGCGGCCGAACAGGTACATGAAGAAGAAGGTCCCCAGCACCGAAATAGGGATGGCGATGGCTACCGCCAACGTGGAACTGATAGAGCGGAGGAACAGCAGCAGCACAACGATGGCCAGGACTCCACCGATCATCAGGTTGATCTTGACGGTCTTAATCGCGGTATTGATATACGGCGTCTGGTCGTGGACCCAGTCGAAGTAAAGGCCCTGTGTCTTCAGCAGTCCCTGATTCAGTGCATCTACCCGCTGGCGCATCTGCGCAGTCAGATCCAGCACGTTGGCCCCGGCCTCCTTGCGTACTCCCACCACGATCATTGGCTGACCATTGTGCAGTACGGCGGGGGGATTGGTGGCGTAGCCGAATCCGGTCTCCGCTATCTCTCGCAGGAAAACCCGGTGTAGTCCGTCGTCTTCCAGCAGCAGTTCACCCGCGTCGTCAGGCGACTGAAACTGGCTTATGGTACGTATCCGGTAGTTTCTCTTCGCCAGCCCCATGACGCCGGCAGAGACATCGCTGTTGGCGTCCTGGATGCGTTCGATCACCTGTCCGAGGGTGAGGCCGTGTTCCGCCAGTCGGGCCGGATTTACGTCGATCTGCAACCGCTTCTCGCTGCCGCCGAAAACGAACAACGAGCCGACGCCGGGCACCCGTTCCAGGGTGTGGCGGACCTCGTCCTCGAAAAAGGTCCGGTATTGTTTGATCCGCTCCGGATCACCCTGGAGGGTCTTGAGCATCATCCAGATCACCGGCGCATTTTCTTCGCTGGAGGTGCTCACCACCGGTTTTTCCGCATTCTCCGGATAGCTGCTCACCTCGTTCAGTTTATTGGTGACCCGCACCATGGCATCGCTCAGGTCGGTTCCGACCTTGAAGGTGAGGCTGATACTGCCGTAATTGTTATAGCTGGAACTCTCCAGGACCGTCAGGCCGGATACGCTCTTCAACACATCCTCCTGCTCCTCGATGATCTCCTTTTCGATCTCGTAGGGGCTTGCCCCGGGCCAGGTCGTCTTGACATTAATCTTCGGTGCCTCGACATCCGGGGTAAGCTGTACCGGCAGCCGCCACAGGCCGATGACGCCGAACAGGATGACGAGTGTTACCGCGGCGAAGGTGGAGACCGGTTGCCTGATGGAAAGACTGATGAGGCTCATGGGGGGGCGTGAGCCGCCTATTGCTGCACGATCTGGACCGGCTGATCGGGGCGCAGGCGATCATTGCCGTCGACCACCACCGGCAAGCCGGCAGCGAGCTGGGAGGGATCCACCCCGACCTGATCCCCTCTTCTTACCAGAATTTTCACCGGAACGGCTATCGCCTTACCGTCCCTGACGGTATAGACCAGCTCTTTTCCCGACTGGCGCACTACCGCATCTCGGGGTACCAGGTGGAGGCTGCGTTTTTTGCTGGAAAGAATATCCGCCGCGGCTGACATATTCTGGATCATGCCGTCGCTATAGGGGATCTCGATCTTGAGGGTGGCATTTTTGCTGCGCATTTCGCCCACCGGGACGATCCCGCGTATAATCCCCTCGATCTGCAGGTCGAGGGCGTCGATGGCGATGGGCAGCCGCGACCCCGGTTTCTGCAGGAGCACCAGATTCTCCGATATCGCCACCTTCACGATGATATCGTCAATCGACGCCAGCCGGCAGACCGGGCTTCCCGGGTCGATCCATTCCCCCCGAACCTTGAGCTTTTCCAGCACAATGCCATCGAACGGGGCGCGTATGGTGCTTTTGTCCAGCTGCAGATCGAGGCGTTCCAGTTCCTGGTCCAGGGATTCCCGTTTCTTTTGCAGGGACCGATGATCGTAGAGGGCGTCGTCATAGGTCTGGCGGCTGGCGGAGTTGGACTGCAGCAGGCTTTCCAGTCGTTTCAGGGTGCTGCCGAACTTCTGCATATCCGCCGATATCTGCTCACGTTGTTTGCGTTTGATATCCATATCCTTGCGAACGAAGTCGGTGTTGAGTTCCACCAGTGGGTCGCCTGCGTTCACCCGGGAACCCGCATCGACGTATTGTCGCGTAATGAGCCCCGCGATTTCGCCGGAAACCGAGGAAACCCGGTCGAAATCGACAATTCCCACTAAACGACTGGTTTCGGCGATCTCCTGTTTCGTCACCTCGACCACTACAACCCTGGCCGGAGGAGGTTGTTCGGCCAGGGCTGGCAGTGGTAGCAACAGCCCAATCAGACAGCAGAGGAAAACAACGGTTTTCATGGATGCAGTTTCAGTTTCAGAGCAGCAAGGGTATTTGCATCGGGCAAACCCATCTTCTTAATCGCCCTACTGCCCACTGTCAATCAATTTCCCTGTTTCGCCAGGACAGCCCGGCCTGTTCAGGGGGGGTTCAGCTATCAGGGGCTATGCTGAACCCAGGTTGAGAGGAGTTCTCTCTGAGTTGCGAACCTTGGAAAAGGAGCAAAACAGTGAAAAAGCAGCTTGTTACATTAATTCTTGGTTTTGGACTGGTCACGGCTTCCGGAGTTTCCCCGGCCGATGGCGGCTTTTTCGTCAAAGCCCGGGTAGTCGACGCAAGCCCGATCTACGAGACCATACAGGTATCTTACCCTGAAGAGCGATGCTGGAATGAGCGGGTGCGTCATACCCGACAGGGCTATGGAAGATCATACACGCCGGCCATTGCAGGCGCCATAATCGGTGGCGTGGCGGGGAATCAGTTTTCCAAGGGCAGCAAACGCAACGTCCTGACCGCGGCCGGTGCCCTGCTCGGTGCCTCGCTGGGACGGGATTTTACCCGGCCCGCGGGAAGATCCAGCTATGTAACCACCGAACGCCACTGTGAAGTGGTAGACAGATACGAGGAACAGGATCAGCTGGTGGGATATGACATAAGCTATCGCTATAACGGCCGGATCTTTACCACACGCACTGACGCCCATCCCGGAAAGTTTATCCGGGTCAAGGTACAGGTAGAGCCTACCCAGGACTATGCCTATAATCGCTACCAGGGAGACAACGACTGGAACGACTAATGTGAAGGGTAAAGCGTTCTGGAACCCGAACTGGAGGTACAACCACTTGACGTGGAAACAGAACACACTGCTAGTTGCTGCCGTCGTCGGGTTGGTATTGAGTTTGCCCCTGGATGCCAGGGAGCATAAAGGTGGGCGCTGGCAGATGCAGCAGCAGAGCCCCTACCGGCAGATAGCGAGGGGCCCGGAAGGGAGAGGGGGTCGCAAGCAGTTCGACGGCCGGGGTCAGTCACAGGACAAGCGCTTCAACGGAGGCCGGGAGCGTGGAGGCGGACGTCAGCGGAGCAATGATTGGCGGCAGAGTTTGGACAGCGCGGTGTCGAACGCGAGAAAACGGACCGGGGGACGGGTTCTCTCTGCAGAGACTAAGAACAAGGATGGCCGCGAGGTCCACTACATCAGAATCCTGTCGGACGACGGCAAGGTCAAGCGCCTGCGGGTCGATGCACGGACCGGCCGACCGGTCTCGTCCGGGAAACGCTGAGGGAAACGGGGATGCGGGTACTTGTGGTTGAGGATGAGGCGTCCCTGCGGGAACAGCTGAAAAAGCAGCTTGGTGCCCGCGGATATTCGGTGGACGTGGCAGCAGACGGGGAGGAGGGGCTTTTTTATCTGCGGGAATATCCACAGGATCTGGCAGTGGTCGACATCGGTCTGCCGAAGCTCTCCGGTATCGAGCTGATCCGGCAGTCTCGGAAGGAGGGGCAGGATATTCCGGTTCTGATCCTGACCGCCCGGGGCAACTGGCAGGAGAAGGTGGAGGGGCTGGAAGCCGGTGCCGACGACTACCTGGTGAAACCCTTTCACCTGGAAGAGTTGCTGGCGAGGTTGAATGCCTTGTTGCGCAGGAGCGTGGGTCTGTCTGCGCCGGCGGTCGAGTGGGGACCCATTGTGCTGAATTCAGCGAGCCAGTCGGTGGTGCTTTCCGGACAGCCTCTGGAACTGACTGCATACGAGTACCGGGTGCTTGAGTACCTGATGCTGCATCAGGGTGAAGTGGTTTCCAAGACCAAGCTGACCGAACATATCTACGATCAGGATTTCGATCGGGACAGCAACGTACTCGAGGTGTTCGTCGGTCGCCTCCGGCGCAAACTGGACCCGGAAGGGACTCTGAAACCTATCGAAACCCTGCGGGGTCGTGGTTATCGTTTCCGACCCGAGCCGGTCTCCACTGCGCCGCCCGGGTGACAGCTTTAGTGTCCGCTACGACGGATTCAGCCCTGTCTCCGCCGCGTCTGGCGGTTGTGCGTTCAGCCCTGGTTGGTTGCTAGGGCCTGTCGACCAATATGCGGATATCCATCCACGCCCGGCTCCTGCTGGTCGCCAGTCTGGTGCTGGTCGCTTTTTTAGGACTCGGTGCCCTGGCCCTGGACAGCGCCTTCCGGGAGAGTGTGGAAGGGGGTACACGCGAACGGCTCCAGGGGTACATCTATGCCCTCCTTGGGGCTGCCGAGGAGGATGCTCAGGGGCGTATGCGGTTTCCGGATGAACTGC
Organism: uncultured Gammaproteobacteria bacterium; assembly: GCA_963820955.1. Taxonomy (GTDB): domain Bacteria; phylum Pseudomonadota; class Gammaproteobacteria; order Chromatiales; family Chromatiaceae. The sequence goes on from CAWGCA010000023.1 coordinate 43,766, forward strand.
CTGATCCGCGTTTTTCCAATCCCGATTCCGGACTCTATGCCCAGGTAAACGGGGAGGACGGCAACTATCTATGGTCCTCCGCGTCCCTGGTTGGCCGCCAGATGGCATTCCTGCAGCCAAAGGATCCGGGCAGCCCCGGTTTCAACCGCCAGGTGCTGGACGGCGAGGAGTTGTATATCCTGAATTTCGGGGTGCTCTGGGAAGATGATGAGGGCCGGGAATTGCGCTACACCCTGGCGGTAGCCGAGGGTACCGCGGGCATGATGTCCCAGGTAGAGGGTTTTCGGGCCAGGCTTCTCTATTGGCTGGGTGGGGTCGCCGTGCTGTTGTTGATTGCCCAGGGTGTAGTTCTGGGCTGGGGGTTGCGACCGCTGCGGCGGGTGGCGGTAGATCTTCACCGCGTCGAAGCCGGCGAAATCAGTGCCCTTGGGGGTCGCTATCCTGAGGAGTTGCAGGGATTGGTTGGCAATCTCAATGCCCTGATCCGCAGTGGTCGGGCCAGTCGCGATCGTTATCGCAACAGCCTGGGCGATCTGGCCCATAGTCTGAAAACCCCTCTGACCCTGTTGCAGGGGACCATGGAGACGGAAGATTGTGACCAGTTACGGCAGACCGTTCGGCAACAGGTGCCGCGTATGGACGAGATCGTGCGCTACCAGCTCAGGCGGGCCGCGACATCGGGTGCCGCGGAGCCGGGGATGTCAGTACCTGTGCTGCCGGTAGTCCGGCGGCTGATGGCAACTCTGGGAAAGGTCTATCGGGACAAGGGGATCGAATGTCAGCTCTCCGTAGGCGAATCGGTTCGCTTTTTCGGGGACGAAGGGGATTTGATGGAATTTCTCGGAAACCTGATGGAAAACGGCTTCAAGTACGGAAAACGCAGGGTTCGGGTCAAGGCTTACTCAGAACAGCCGGAGAAAGGGGGGCAGCCGTCGCTTGCGATAGATATTGAAGACGACGGACCCGGGATTCCAGACCAGATGCGCGACGAAGTATTGAATCGGGGGGCCCGGATCGACCAGCAGATCCCGGGCCAGGGAATCGGCTTGAGTGTGGCAAGTGAAATCGTAGGGATTTACCGGGGAAAATTGAAGATCGGAGAGAGCGATATGGGGGGGGCGGCAATCCATCTCCGGTTCCCTTCAGGGTAGACAATTTTCCAGTCGGCGTCATCTCATGCTAAAGAAACGAGTTTCCTAAAGTCCTGAAATCCCCGGCCGCTACGTCCGGTTGAAGGGCTGGAATCCGGAAGGTTCCTCATCCGGGTGGCCCTGAGAGCCTGTCGCGCCTGGCAGACTGAATCTACCTTGAGCAGTCTCGTGCGGCGGTTGCTCCGGCGGAGAAGAGCGGATACATGTCGTGGCTGAGAGCGAGATCCGGTGGTGGCCTCAAGGTTGGTTTGGGTCTCCATGCCGAAGGGCTGTCCATCGCCCGGGTGGAAAGGTCGGGGGAAAAACCACCTCGGCTGCTTCACTGCGCTTTTTACCCCGCCGCGGGTGAGCAGGCACAAACAGCGGAGTTGGCCAGACTGAACCGGGAGTTGAAGCTTATCGGGACACCGGTGGTGGTGGTCCTGGAACCTGGTGCCTACACGTTGCTGCAGGTCGAGGCGCCCAATGTGGAAGCGGAAGAGCAGTGCGAGGCCGTCCGTTGGCGAATCAAGGACTTGGTCGAATTCCCGGTAGAGGATGCTATTCTGGAAATCTTCCCGATGCCCCACAGTCAACGGGCCGGTGCACCCAAGTTGATCTCCGTGGTGGCGGCGCCCAAGACCATGCTGCAACGGGTGGTGACGCAATTGGAATCCTCCGGTCTGTTGCTTGCTGGCATCGATATCACGGAGTTGGCCCTGCGTAATCTGTTGTTCTGCTGCAGTCAGGGGGAGACGCTCCAGGCACTGCTCTATCTCGCCCCCCGGTTTGGCATGATCGAGATCGTGCGCGGCTCCACCCTCTATCTGAATCGAAAAATAGACATCAACGGACAGGATCTCCAGCAGCAGGGAGGGTTCGGCTTGAATGACACGATGGATGCCCTGGTGCTGGAGCTGCAGCGCTCCCTGGATTATCAGGAGTCCCAGTTCGGACAAGGACCTGTCGCCAGTGTTTTTATTAACGGCTGGAGCGTGCCGACTGAACAGCTGATCGATTTCGCCGGCGAAAACCTGTCCGCGTCGGTGGGTGCCTTGAGGATTGCTGACCGGATGGCGGGCCTGGAAACTATCCCCAAGGAGCAGGTTGATCGCTGCCTGCCCGCCATAGGCGCGGCACTGAGGGAGGATTGATGGATCAGCAGATCAACCTGTATCAGGCCTGCTTCCAAAAACAGTATCTGGCGTTCTCGTTAAGCACGTCAGCCCTGATTCTGACCCTGATTTTGTTCTCCATGGCCGGATCCTATGGATACGGCCACTGGCAGCGGTTGCAGCTGGCCGGGGATCTGGAGACCCTGCAGCAGCAAAAGTCCTTCCTGGAGCAACGATTGGCGGCACTACAGAAGCAGATGCCGACGCCGGTCGTCAGTCAACTGCTCGAACAGAAGCTGCAACAGCTGCTGGAAAACTACAGCAACGGCCAGGGGTTGTTGCAGCGGGTAAGATCGCTGATCGGAGGCAATCGGTATGGATTCTCCGCCTATCTGGAGGGTCTGGCCCGGCAGGTTGAAGCGGGGGTGTGGCTGACGGACATCGAGATCGCCGGGGCAGGCAGTTTTCTTTCCCTGCAGGGCAGTGTCACCCAGCCGGAACTGGTGCCGCAACTGCTGCAGAAACTGAGTCAGGAAGAGATTTTCCGGGGAAAGGCCTTCGAAGTGATGGATCTGAGCCGCCCCGATGCGAACAAGGGACAGGTCGATTTCGCCCTGTTGACCACGGAGACGGAGCGATGAAGGCTCCGACTAAACTGCTGCTGGAGGGGGTTCGGCGTTTCGACGGCCTGAGCCTGAGGGAGCGGCTGCTGCTCCTGGCCGCGCCCCTGGTATTGCTCGGGGTGACCTGGCATCAGTGGTTGTGGACACCACTTGCTGTTGAGCAGGATCTGTTGTTGGAGCGGATAGCCGCAACTACATCGGAGGTCTCCCTGTTGGGTGCTCGAGTGCGGGGGGTAGTTGCCCGATCCCGCAAGGACCCGAACGCCGGTCTGCATCGGGAGATCGATCAGGTAAAGGGCCGGCTGCGCCAGTTGGAGGATCAGATTCGGCAGGCGGCCGATTCCCTGATCGATCCCGGACAGATGGCACAGTTGCTGGAGGATCTACTGAGCAGTGACCGGGTATTGCGACTGGTCAGACTGGAGAAGCTTAAGACCGAGCCCCTGTTCGAAGCCGAGGAACCGGCTGACGGAGGTGAGCCCGCCGCTGTGCCCATGGGAAACATCTATCGTCACGGTTTCGCCATTGAATTCGAGGGAGATTATTTTTCGACCCTGCAGTATCTCCAGGCACTGGAGAACCTTCCATGGGGGGTTTTCTGGGATGGGGTGGAGTATCGGGTCGAAGAGTACCCACGGGCCAGGGTGCGTTTGCTGCTGCATACATTGAGTCTTCAGACGGGATGGGTTGGTGTTTAAACGATACCTCACAAACCGACCGACCGCAGTTGCAGGGATTCTCGCACTGATGCTGCCTGCAGTCTGTCAGGCCGATCTGAGAGACCCTACCCGGCCGGCCGGATACCGCGCTGGCGGCCACCCAGGGCAGCCGGAAACCTTACAGAGCACTAGTCTGCATCTATCCGGAATTATATCTGGACCGGGTGGGAGCAGCGCGGTGATAAACGGCCGCCGGTTGCGGCCCGGAAACATCATTGCCGGTGCCAGAGTACTGGCAATTACACCCAAATCCGTAAAGATTGAGCGGGATGGAAACAGATTCACCATGCAACTGCTACCGACTTTGGTCAAGACCCCCGTTGCCCATACAACGGGAGGAAAAAAATGAGCATTCCTCGGAGAAAACAGCGATATCTGCTGGTCGCTGCAGTGTTATTGCTGTTGGTCGGTTGCGAGACGGCACCACCCAAGGATGGCGGGACCCTCGGCAGCATCCAGCGCAGTCTTGAGCCGGGTGGAGAAAAACAGACCACCCCGCCGCCGGTGATGCCACCTGCGTCAGTCAGCAGTGCCCTGTTACCGCCGATCGATCTAAGGCTGCCAGGGATTGACGACAGAGCAAAGGAAACACGCTTCGACGTCAATGTCAGCGACGTGCCGACACCCGAGTTCTTGATGGGCCTGGTTGAAGGGACGCCATATAACATGGTGGTCCATCCAGCAGTCGAGGGCACCATCTCGCTGAGTTTGAAGAATGTCACCATCCCGGAAGTGATGGAAGTGCTGCGTGATGTCCACGGCTATGAATTTCAGCGCTCCCGAAGCGGTTATCAGGTGCTGCCGGTGCGGCTTCGCTCCCGGGTCTTCCAGGTCAACTACTTGAACATGAAACGCTCTGGCGTCTCCCAGACCCGGGTCAGCTCGGGACAGGTCTCCGACAGCGTAAACGGTCAGGGGAGCGACGGCAATGGCGGGGGGGGGGACAAGACCTCCGGTGCCCAGATCACGACCAAGACGGATACCGATTTCTGGAGCGATCTGACGTTGGCTCTGAACGCGATCGTTGGTCAGGGTGGCGGTCGGATGGTGGTGGTGACGCCTCAGTCAGGGATCGTTGTAGTCAGGGCCATGCCCCAGGAACTGAGAGAGGTGGCGAGCTATCTGCAGACCACCGAAGGGGTGATGCACCGGCAGGTGATCCTGGAGGCGAAGATTCTAGAAGTGCAGCTGAAGGACGGCTATCAGGCGGGGATAGACTGGGCCGCGGTCATCAACGTCGGCGGGGGGCAGTTCAATCTGGGACAGGCGGCAGGCGGCGGCGGTGTGTTTGGCGATCGGGACAGTACCCGGGTGGATATTCCTTCCGGGGGGATCGGCGATCCGTCCACGCCATCACCAGTGGATTTCGTTAGTTTTCAGTCGCTCGGCAGCTTCTTCGGCGGCACCTTCAGCAGTGACAATTTCGCAGCGTTTGTCCAGTTGCTGGAACTGCAGGGCAATGTGCAGGTGCTTTCCAGCCCCCGAGTCGCCACCGTCAACAATCAGAAGGCAGTGATCAAAGTGGGGACCGATGAATTTTTCGTTACCGATGTCTCCAGTGAAGCCAGCACCGAGAGCAATACGATAGGCAACGACATTGAGCTCACCCCGTTTTTTTCCGGTATTGCCCTCGATGTGACACCCCAGATCGGGGCGAATGGCCATGTCACCCTGCACATCCATCCTTCGATCAGTTCGGTGGAGGATCAGGAAAAGGTGATCGATGTGGGAGACCGGCTCACCGGGCCTGTCGTGCTGCCCCTGGCCAAGAGCACCGTTCGGGAGTCCGACAGTATCGTCTACGCCAGCAGTGGACAACTGGTGGTAATCGGTGGCTTGATGCAGGACAACACCGGGGAGTCTCTGGCCTCCACCCCGATCCTCGGGGAACTGCCCGGGTTAGGGCAGTTGTTCCGCTACACCCGTCAGGCGGCCCTGAAAAGTGAACTGGTGATCCTGCTGCGTCCTACCGTGGTGGATTCCCCGGCTGTATGGAACCGGGATCTGGGCGGTGCATCAGAGCGCATGCAACAACTTGACCGGGGATTCCACTATGGACCCAAGCCTGAAATATTCGGCAACCTGGGGGAAAAGCCCCTCCCGTTCTAACCAGCCAGCATGTATCAGCAACACTTTGGATTGTCTGAATTCCCATTTGGCCTGAGCCCCGATACCGGCTATTTCTTCCGCTATCCGGATCATCAGGAGGCGCTTAACGTGCTGCTGGTGGCACTGCGCCTGGGGGAGGGATTCATCAAGGTAACGGGGGAAGTCGGCACCGGCAAGACCCTGATCTGCCGCAAGTTGCTCAATACTTTGTCGGCGGAAGGAATGGTAACCGCTTATCTGCCCAACCCCTGTCTGCCAGCGACGGCGCTGCGTCATGCGCTGGCGGACGAGTTGGGCATCCAGTTTGCCCGCAACATCGGTCAGCATCGGGTACTCAAACTCATAAACGAAAGATTGATTCAACTGCGCTCTGAAGGTCGACGAGTGGTGGTGTTGCTGGACGAGGCACAGGCTCTGCCCGAGGAGAGCCTGGAGGCTATCCGCTTGTTGACGAATCTGGAGACAGAGAAGAGTAAATTGCTGCAGGTGGTGCTGTTCGGTCAGCCGGAGTTGAATCGACAGCTTGAGCAGCCATCCGTGCGGCAGGTGAAACAGCGCATCACTTTCAGTTACCACCTCCGACCGATGTCGCGGGAAGGAACCGCCGGTTATCTGCGACATCGACTCAAGGTTGCTGGTTGTCACCAGGAGGCACTGTTCAGCCCCGGGGCAGTCAATGCGCTGTACCGTGGAAGCCGGGGAATTCCGCGTCTGATCAATATCCTGGCCCATAAATCACTCCTGGCCGCCTATGGAGAAGGGGTAAAAGGAGTGGTTCGGATGCATGTGAGGCGTGCGATCGCGGATACCGAGGATACCAATGGCAGGCATTTCAGTCTGCGGACATTCTGGTACGGCTTGGCCGGACTGTCAGCTTCCACCGCGGCCGGCGCTGGGGTCTACATGCTGATCGGCGTCGTCGGATGAGTCTGATCAATCAGATGCTGCAGGACTTGGATGCCCAGGAGGGCAGCGAGAGGCAACCGGTCATCACCGAGGTTGCCACCGCTGTTGTCAAGGGGCGTTCTATGTGGCGGGCGGGTTTGTTCGGGATGCTGCTGGCCGCCGGGCTCGGAGCCTGGGTGGCCTGGGCCCTGGGACAACCGACAAGCGCCAGTCCAGAAGCGGGGTTGATACCCCTGGCATTGCCTGAGCTGCCGCTGGCCGGAAAGCGTACGGAAAACAACCGCCCATCCGCTGTTGCCTTACGAGCGGCGCCAACCGATTCCCCGAAGCCCACTGTGCCGGAGGGAATCCCGGTCAACCCCAAGTCGAAGGCTGCTGATCCAGGCGACCGGTCTGTCGAGGCGGCTGCGGAAGCCACTTTAGAGCCGCTGCGGAATTCCCCGGAGCCACCGAATATTCGATTGCTGTCAGCGGCTGAAGGAAAGCCCTTGTTATCAGAGGACCCTGCGCGCCCGACTGGAGCGAAGCCCAGTCCCCCACAGCGGGTCGCGAATGTATCGTCTGTCGCCGGGGAAAAGAAATCGGGTGAGGGCAAACCGGAAAAGCGACAATTCGTAAAAGCCATCACCAAGCCCTACCGCGTTTTCGGAAAGGAGAACCCGGCGTCCGATTCTTTTCGAAATGCACGCTTCTATATCGGGCAGGGCCGTCTGGCCGACGCCGAGGAGGCCCTTAAGCGTACACTTCGCGCAAAACCCGGAATGGGTCAGGCGCGGGAGATACTGGCTGCCCTTTTGCTGCGTGGTGGTAGGCAATCTGAGGCTGCAACGCTGTTGGATCAGGGACTGCAACTGGCACCCGGGCAGCCGGTCTTTCTCAGTCTGCGGGCCAGACTGTATCGTGAACAAGGGGACACAGGCCAGGCAATCGCCCTGTTGCAGCAAGGGTTAAGGGATGACGGCGACAACGGAGATCTGCTTGAGCTTCTAGGTGTTCTTTATCAGGAAGAGGGAAGGTTCAACGAGGCAGCGGCAGTCTATCGCCGGGTTCTGCAGCAGCGCCCAGGTTCAGCCAATAGCTGGGCAGGGCTGGCAATCTCGCTGGATGCAGCCGGAGAGCAGACGGTTGCACTGCAGGCCTATCGCCGTGCACTGGCTAACGATCAACTTCCAAAAGAGGTAGTCGAATATGTACGGCAGCGCGTCAGTTTATTGGAATCCCAGTGATGAACTCAACGGCTGAAAAACACGCTGTCGCAGGGGAGGGGGGACACAAGGTGCACCGTAAGATTCGTCTTGGCGATCTTCTGGTTCAGAACCAGGTGATCTCCGAAGATCAACTCCAGGCCGCCCTGGCCGAACAGAAACAGTCGGGGCTGAAACTGGGGCATACCCTTATTGGTCTGGGATTCATCGATGAACAGCGGTTGCTTGATTTTCTGTCACAGCAGCTGCAGATTCCCTATATCGACATCAAGTCATACTCCCTCAACGCCGAGACGGTCAAGATGCTGCCAGAGACGGTGGCGCGTCGCTATCGGGTAATACTGCTGGAGCAGGGGCAAAGGGATGTACTGGTTGGGATGGCGGATCCCACCGATATCTTCGCCTTCGATGAGCTGGGGCGCATCCTTAAGAAACGGATTCGGCAGGCGGTGGTGCGGGAGCGAGATCTGCTGGATGCGCTTGACCGGCTGTACCGTCGAAGCGATGAAATCAATACCCTGGCCGGAGAACTGCACGATGATCTGACACAGGGCGATGTCGACCTGGGTATGATGGTGCAGACAGTGGAGGCCGGAGATGCCCCGGTAATCCGCCTGCTGCAGACCCTGTTCGAGGATGCACTCCAGGCCAGGGCCTCAGATATCCATATCGAACCCGATGAGAAGGTGTTGCGTATCCGCCAGCGCATCGACGGGGTGTTGCATGAGCAGGTGATGAACGAAAGACGCATTGCACCGGCCCTCGTTCAGCGCCTGAAACTGCTGTCGGATCTTGATATTTCGGAAAAGCGCCTGCCCCAGGATGGACGATTTCAGATCAAGGTTCGAAATCACAGTGTCGACGTGCGGCTCTCCACCATGCCGGTACAGCACGGCGAATCGGTGGTGATGCGCCTGCTGGATCAGAGTTCGGGAGTGCTCAGCCTAGAAGATCTGGGTATAGAGAAAGGCATGCTGAAGAGACTTCGTGCCCTTACGCGGAATCCTCACGGTATGGTGCTGGTAACCGGACCTACCGGTAGCGGTAAGACCACGACCCTCTATGCCGCTCTCAACGAAATGAACTCCGCAGAGAAAAAAATCGTAACCGTGGAGGACCCGGTTGAGTACCGGTTGCCTCGGATCAACCAGGTGCAGGTGCACGAGCAGATCGGGCTGACCTTTTCCCGGGTCTTACGCACAGCGCTGCGCCAGGACCCCGATATCCTGCTGGTAGGTGAAATGCGGGACCTGGAGACAGCGCAGATCGGGCTGCGGGCGGCCATTACCGGCCATTTTGTCTTGTCGACCTTACACACCAACAGTGCCATTGGCACTGTGAGCCGGCTGCTGGATATGGGCGCACCGGGTTATCTGATGTCCTCTTCCCTGCTGGCCATTGTCGCCCAGCGGTTGGTCCGGCGTATCTGTCCTGACTGTGCCGAGGCCCATGTTGTGGACGAGCGGCAAAGGGTCTGGCTTGAGGCAGTTGCGGATCCGGTCACGGTTGGGGCGGAATTCCGGCAGGGCAGGGGCTGTGCCAACTGCGGAAACAGCGGTTATCGAGGGCGTGTCGGAGTCTACGAGTTGCTGGAACTGAACGGTGACATGGCGTCCGCCCTGCGCCAGCAGGATCACGAGGCCTTCGCACGGGCGGCGTTGGTCTCCGACGGCTACCAGCCTTTGTCTGCAACGGTACTGCGTTACGCCGCAGAGGGGATTACTACGCTGAGCGAGGCGATCCGTATCGCCGGTGATAGCGGGGCCATGCAGGGACAGCAGCAGGGTGGTAAGGGTTCGTGACACTGTTTCACTATACCGCCAGAAACCAGCAGGGAGAGCCGCATAATGGCACTATGGAAGCAGATTCATCCGGCCTGGTGGCGGAACAACTGTTTGGCAGCAACCTGACGCCTATCGAAATCCGAGAGGCGGAACCGGAAGGGCAGCATCCAAAGCTGACGATGCCCGGCTGGCGCCGCAGTTCGGTCCGTCTGGATGAACTGGTCATGCTGTGTCGTCAGCTTTACACCCTGCTGAAGGCCGGCGTCCCCATTCTGCGGGGGCTGGACGGCCTGGCTGAGACGACCCGTAATCCAGCGCTGGCAAGTACACTCGGGGAGTTGTCAACGGATATCCAGGCCGGCCGTGAACTGCATCAGGCCCTGGCCAAGCATCCAAAGATATTTTCACCCCTATTCGTCAGCCTGATACAGGTGGGTGAGAATACGGGTCAGCTGGACGAGGCCTTCCGGCAGTTGGCTACTTACCTGGAATTGGAGAAGGAAACCCGCGCCCGAATAAAATCGGCTACCCGCTATCCTCTGGTCGTGGTGGGTGCGATCTTTCTTGCGATGGTGATCATCAATATCTGGGTGATTCCAGCGTTTGCCGATACCTTCGCGAGATTTGGTTCTGAGCTTCCCTGGGCAACTCAGATTCTGCTGGGCGTTTCCGATTTTACGGTCCGCTGGTGGCCTCTGATGCTGGTTGCCGGTGTGGCCTCGCTGTTTGGACTTCGCTTCTGGATCCGTACTGAGAAGGGTGGTTACCTCTGGTCGCGACTGTTGTTAAGAATTCCGCTGGTCGGTCATATCCTGACTAAGGCGACGCTTGGCCGTTTTACCCGCTCCCTTGCCATGACCCTAAAGTCCGGTGTACCTCTGGTACAGTCATTGACCGTGATCGCAGGGGTGGTCAGCAATGCATTTGTGAGCAAGCGCATTCTGGGCATGCGCGACGGCATCGAGAGCGGTGATACCATCGCACGAACCGCCTCCGCCACTGGATTGTTTACCCCGCTGGTGTTGCAGATGATCAGCGTGGGGGAGGAGACCGGGGCGGTGGATGATCTCCTGCTGGAGACGGCAGAACACTATGAGCGGGAAGTGGAGTACGAGCTGAAACGGCTGACCGATGCCATCGAGCCGATTATCATTGTGATTATCGGTGTGATGGTGCTGATTCTCGCGCTCGGGGTTTTTCTTCCCATGTGGGATCTTACCTCCGTTGTCGACAAGGGGTGAGCGAATGTCGGCCGCCTCTGTCCCAGTCAAGAGTCAGGCCCCAGGCTGAATCGGCTATCGATCACTCCATGGAGAGAATAAACTCCCATTGATCCTTAGTTACCGGCATGATCGAAAGGCGATTTCCCTTGCGCAGCAGTGGAAAATCTTTCAGGGCATCATCCGCGTAGGGCTTCAATTCCCGCAATGAAATATTTCGCTTCAGATGCCTTATGTATTTGACATCCACCATAACCCAGCGCGGATTTTCCGGGTCGCTCTTGGGATCATAGTATTGGGCCTCCGGATCGAAGGCCGTGTGATCCGGGTAACCCTCCTTCGCTATCTTCATCAGGCCGACGATGCCCGGCTCTTTGCAATTAGAGTGGTAGAAAAAGACCTGGTCGCCCCGTTTCATCTGGTCCCTCATCATGTTCCGGGCCTGGTAATTTCTCACCCCGTCCCAGTGATCGGTTCTTCCCGGTTCCGCCTTCAGATGATCGATACCATAGACATCAGGTTCGGATTTCATCAGCCAGTAGTTCATCTTGGACCCTCTAAAATAGTGGCCGCCAACTGCCGGAAATGGGCCAGGCGTTGAGGAGTGATCTTACCATTTTCTACGGCTTCGATAAGTGCGCATCCGGGTTCATGATCGTGGCTGCAGTCGGCGAAACGGCAGCTTCCCAGATAGGGACGGAATTCCGGAAACCCCCGTTCCAGCTGCCGTCTGTCGAGGCGGCCGAGGCGGAAGCTGCGAACACCTGGTGAATCAATGAGTTGCCCTCCCTGGGGTAGATCGTACAAGGTGGTGGCGGAGGTGGTGTGTTTTCCTAGCCCTGAACTCTCCGAGAGCCGGCCGATCTGGATTTCGATATTCGGCAGCAGCGCCTTGATCAGGGATGATTTACCGACTCCCGACTGGCCCACCAAGATGCTGGTTTTGTTGCGGAGCTGCTCGATCAGGGGATCCAGTCCATGCTCGTACTTGGCGCTGATTTGGATGATGGGGTAGCCGATCTCCGGATAGTGACCAAAAGCCTGTTCGAGTTCGGCACTGGATTCTATATCCAGAAGATCCTTTTTGTTCATGGCGATCAATACAGCACAGCCGATACCCTCCGCGGCGATCAGGTATTGATCGAGCAGATAGGTACTGGGTGCGGGCTTGGGTGCCAATACTACGACCAATTGATTCAGGTTGGCGGCCAGCGCTCGATGTTCACCGCTGTACAAGGGACGGGCCAGCGTCGTGGTGCGCTCCATCAGCGCAGTGACCACCCCCTGATTTGATGGCATCGATTGCCACACCACCCTGTCTCCACAGACTGGGTCGCCGATATTCTGGCGACAAAGGCATAGATGCAGGGATCCCTCGCTATTGCGAACCAGCAGGCTCTGTCCGTGGCGGGTGACTACCACGCCCTCTCTGGGTGCGTCCGCTTCAGTTGTTTCCTGGGCTAGTTGGGCACGCTCGTCCAGGCGCTGTATGCGGCGTTGCTGGATGGCCCCAATTCGCTGTTTCTGGCGTTTTGAAAGTTTACGCCTGGCCATCCAATGAAGACTATGACCGACTAACGACCGAAGTGATAGAAATTCTGGTTGAGATATTCCGCCACGTTCTCCACATCCTCGTCGAACCAGGTGAGATTCTGTGACTGTTCGCAAAACCGGACCTGCGCGGAGAGTTTTTTGCGGGATTCGACTCTACGCTCGTTTCTTGTGTAGTAGTCCGTACCATGGCACTCGAAGCAATGGTCGTCCAGCAGTTGCTTCCCCTGTGCCAGGTCGGTCTCTGCAGCCAGTGTATTGTTTGCAGCCAGGGTGAGAAACAAGGGGATGATAACCAGTGGCTTCATAACGAGACTACCTCCTAAGACTCTAACTTGTGTGAGATTGTAGATGATAACTGTGCCACCCGCACCGGCGCGGGTGGGTGGCTGTCATGGAACGCCGAATAGAGCGGATCAGGGGTCAAGGTGTTGGCGTTCTCCCGGTATAGTTTGACCAGCGCCTGGATCAAGGGTTCAGCCCCGGTCTGTTTTTGTGCGAAATCATCCGCCTCGAACTCGTGTCGACGGGAGAGAAAGGAGGCGATCGGTGTCAGAAATTGAGCAAAAACCGGCGCCACCAGCAGAAACAGCAGCAGCGCCAGGGCATCGGAAGAACGGGCCACGCCCAATGCCTGGTAAAACCAGTCCTGACCCGATAACCAGCCGAGCAATGCCAGGGCCAGCAGGGTTGCGAGCACGGAAAAAAACAGCTGCTTATAGACATGGCGAAGCTTGTAATGGCCCAGTTCATGGGCCAGCACCGCCTCCATTTCTTCCGGTGCCAGACTCTCCATCAGGGTGTCGAAAAAGACGATGCGCTTCTGTTTCCCAAAGCCGGTGAAATAGGCGTTGCCATGGCCTGATCGTTTCGATCCGTCCATGATAAAGATCCCCTTGCTGGTAAAGCCGCACCGATCCAGCAACTGCTGGATTCGATTTTTCAGCTGACCCTCTTCCAACGGTGAAAATCGGTTGAACAGGGGGGCAATCACCGTGGGATAGATCCAGGTTACCAGCAATGTGACGCCGATCCACACCAGCCAGGCGGCGAGCCACCAGAGCTGACCTGCCTCCTGCATCAGCCAGAGCACAATCCATAGCAGGGGAATACCCAGCAGCAGTGAGAGCAGGGTTTGCAGTGCCAGGTCGAGGAGGAAGCGCTGCGGGGTCGTTCGATTGAACCCGAACCTTGCTTCCAGCACGAAGGTGCGCCAGATGGAAAAAGGCAACTCCAGCAGACCAAGGAGCAGGAGCAGGGACAGGGTGAGTCCCACGCCCGTCGTCAATGGCCCGTAACCCGTTGTCTGCCAAAGCCGATCAAGCCAGGCGATGCCCCCCCCCAGGGTCAGGATCAGCAGCAAGAGTGCGTTGAAGCTAAGATCGATGCGCAGCATACTGACCTTGGCCAGTGTGTAGTCAGCTGCCTTCTGGTGTTCGGCCAAAGTAATACGCTCAACGAAGGCGTCAGGGACCTGCCCCCGATTTGCCGCTACCTGCCGCGCATGCCGCTGCAGCAGCCAGAGCTGGAGCGCCAGCCCGGCACCGAGAGCGCCCAGAAAGAGGAGAGTAAAATCAGCCATGGCCACAGGATACAGGCTCAGCTGTCGCTCTGCTAGAATGTGCCGTTATCAGTCAGTACCCATGCACAGGAGTACCCATGGCGCAGGACAACACTCATCTGATCTGGATCGACCTGGAAATGACCGGTCTGGACACAGACAAAGACAGGATTATCGAGATCGCCACTATCGTGACTGACTCATCCCTCGAGATACTGGCCGAAGGCCCGGTCATCGCGATCCACCAGCCGAATCAGGTAATGGCGGCCATGGATGAGTGGAACACCCGCCAGCACACAGGTTCGGGTCTGGTGGCCAGGGTAAAGGAGAGTGACCAGGACGAGTCGGCAGCCGAAGGCCAGACTCTGGAGTTTCTAGAGCGATTCGTGGCTGCCGGTCAGTCTCCCATGTGTGGCAACAGCATATGCCAGGATCGCCGATTTCTGGCCCGAAGCATGCCGCAACTGGAGGCCTTTTTTCACTATAGGAACCTGGATGTCAGTAGTCTGAAGGAGCTGGCCAGACGCTGGGTCCCCGAGGTGGCCGACAGTTTTGTCAAAGAGTCGAAACATCTGGCCCTGGAGGACATCAGAGACTCCATCAACGAGCTGAGGCATTACCGGCAACATCTCCTTCGCCTGCCGGAGAAGGGCTGAAAACTTAAGGGTTTTTTCACGTCGAGGGAGAGAGGGTGTTGTGGTTCAACCCTGGCGGGAGAGGGCCCAGTGGACGTGCTCGGCCACAAGTTCGGATGAATGGTTTTTTCGTGTCGCCAGTACCTCGATGACTTCCGGAGAAGTAGGCGCGTTGCCGAGGGCCACGGCAATGTTCCGTAACCAGCGCTGATGACCGATACGTCTGACAGGAGAACCTTCCAGGTGCTGCAGGAACGCCTGTTCGGTCCATTGGAACAGGGTGATGAGTTGAGGTGTATTCAGGCCGTTCCGGGGCAGAAATTCCCTTTCTTCCGTTGCACCCGCGAATCGATTCCAGGGACAGGCGAGTAGGCAGTCATCACAGCCGTAAATGCGGTTTCCCAGCAGCGGGCGCAGTGATTCGGGGATGGTCCCCTGCAGTTCGATGGTCAGGTAGGAGATACAGCGCCTGGCGTCGACCCGATAGGGGGCGACGATGGCGCCGGTCGGACAGAGATCCATGCAGGCGGTACAGCGCCCGCAGTGGTCGGTATCGGCGTTGTCTATCGGCAGCGGCAGGTCCGTGTAGATCTCGCCCAGAAAAAACCAGCAACCAGCCCGTCGATTCACAAGATTGGAGTGTTTTCCGATCCATCCCAGACCTGCTTTCTCCGCGATACTCTTTTCCAGCACAGGCGCGGAATCCACAAACACCCGGTAGCCAAAGGGGCCAACCGCCCGTTCAATCCTTGACGCCAGTTTCTGCAGCCGTTTACGCATCAGCTTGTGGTAGTCGCGGCCTAGGGCATAGCGGGAAACGTAACCCAGCGAAGGCTCGTTCAGCACGCGCCAGGGATCATCACCCGCCGGTAAATAGTCCATGCGGGCAGTGATGATCCGCAGGGTCCCGGGAACCAGTTCTGCTGGTCGGCTGCGCTTGCGCCCATGGCTCGACATGTACTCCATTTCACCCTGGTAACCAGCAGCCAACCAGCGCTGCAATCGGCGCTCCGCGAGGGAGAGGTCGATATCGCTGACCCCCAACTGCTGAAAACCCAGCTCCCGGCCCCAGCCTTTGATCTTCGTAGTCAGGTCGGTGAACCCGCCATCACTGGATTTGAAATTCATCTGCATGTCATTTTATGTCAAAGACCCTGCCCTGACCGGTATAGTATTGCGTTTCCCTAAATCCACCAATTAAGCTGTACTCACTATGATGCGTCCCATGCCTGCCACTGACCGACTGCCCCATGCGCTCTACCGCGCCGATCAGGTGCGAGAGCTGGATCGCATCGCCATCGAGGATCATCATATTCCGGGCCGGACTTTAATGGAGCGGGCTGGTAGTGCGGCCTTCGGATTGCTGCAGGAGATCTGGCCCGAGGCCCGGGATGTCACCTTGTTTTGTGGCATCGGGAACAATGGCGGCGATGGCTATGTGGTGGGACGCCTGGCTCTCGAAGCCGGGTTGACGGTCCGACTGCTGCAGCTGGGGGACGAAGCCCGCTTAAAGGGCGACGCTCTGGCCAGTGCCGAGGCGTACCGGGCGGCTGGCGGCGAGGTTCAAGCCTACCAGGGGTTGCCACAACGCACCGATGTGATGGTCGATGGTGTATTCGGTACCGGGCTGGAGCGGGAGGTCAGCGGGCGCTGGCGGGATGTGCTGGAGGCCATCAATCGACACTCGGCCCCGGTGCTGGCCCTGGATATTCCGTCAGGTCTCCATGCCGACAGCGGCCAGGCGCTGGGGGTAGCGGTGCGGGCTCTGGCCACCATCAGTTTCATCGGTTTGAAGCGGGGCATGTTTACCGGGGAAGGGCCGGAATACTGCGGTGATATCCGATTCGATGCCCTGGAGGTGCCGGCGGTCGTCTACTCCCGGGAGATCCTCTCGGCCAGACGCCTGGACTGGGGGCAGCAGTCGAGTACCTTTTCTCCCCGCCGTCGCACTGCCCACAAAGGGGATTTCGGTCACCTTCTTGTGATTGGAGGAGACCAGGGATTTGCCGGGGCGGTAAGGCTGGCGGGGGAGGCGGCAGCGCGGACCGGTGCCGGCCTGGTGACCATTGCCACCCACCCGGAGCATGCTGTTTTGTCCATCGCATCCCGTCCCGAGCTCATGTGTCATGGTGTCGGCAGCCCGCAGCAACTCGACCCTTTGCTGCAGCGAGCCAGCGTCGTCGCCATCGGCCCCGGACTGGGCCAGGATCGATGGGGGCAGTCGATGCTGGGGCGGGTTCTGCAAACCAGCCTGCCGCTGGTAGTGGACGCCGACGCCCTGAACCTGCTTGCAGAGGAGCCGCTGGAGCGACCTGACTGGGTCCTGACGCCGCATCCCGGGGAGGCGGCCCGATTGTTGGGAAACACCACCAAGCATATTCAAGCCGACCGCTATCTCTCAGTGGTCCGTTTACAACAGCGCTACGGTGGGGTTGTGGTATTGAAAGGGAGCGGTACCTTGGTTCAGGGCCCGAGCCAGCGACCCACGGCGGTCTGCAGCCAGGGCAATCCGGGTATGGCGAGCGGTGGTATGGGGGATGTGCTGACCGGTGTGATCGGAGGGCTGATGGCCCAGGGGATCGCTCCAGAGGAGGCAGCCTGTATGGGGGTCTGTCTGCACGCGGCGGCTGCGGATAGAGCGGCTGCGAATGGTGAACGCGGGATGCTTGCAGGAGACCTAATGCCGGAGATCCGGCGGCTGGTCAACCCGGGTCCGATGCGGTGTTGATCCTGGAGGCCGAGGATCACGAACAGCAGGAACGGCTGGGAGCCGTTCTGGCCCAGACTTGCCAGCACGCCTGTATTCTCTACCTGGAGGGTGACCTGGGTACCGGCAAGACCACACTGGTGAGAGGCTTTCTGCGGGGTTTGGGGTATCAGGGAAAGGTGCGCAGTCCGACCTATACGCTGCTGGAGCCCTATGAGTTCGGCGGCAGGAGCATATACCATCTGGATCTCTATCGCCTCGCCCACCCCGAAGAGCTGGAATACCTGGGGTTGCGTGATTTGCTCCAGACAGATGCGGTGCTTTTGATCGAGTGGCCGGATCGAGGCGAGGGCGTGCTGCCGGCAGCCGATCTGCAGGTCGCTATTCAATACCAGACCAAAGGACGCAGGTTGGAGTTGATTGCCAACACTGGCAAGGGATCCGAGGTTCTCCATGATCTGGCGCAAACACTCGGGTCGAAAGTTAATCAATGAAGAAAGAAATTACACCTATCATAAGGATATTGCTGGAAAATATATTCACCACCTGCTATTTTTAGTACCATAACCTCTGGGGAAGCGGAAAGAATTGTCAGGAACGATGAGAAAGATAGCCGCATTCTTGTTGCTGTTTTTTAGCCAAACGCTGTTTGCTCAGACGGCGCAGATAGAAAATCTAAGGGTCTGGGCGGCCCCCGACAACGTGCGTCTGGTTTTTGATACCAGCAGCGCGGTCAAGCACTCCCTGTTCAGCCTGAAAAAGCCGGACCGTCTCGTTATCGACATCAAAAAATCCCGCTTGGTGGGGAAGCTTCCCACCGTTGATGCCGACAACCCGGTCATAGGCGGGCTGCGCAGCGGTGTCCGAGATGGAGGTGATCTGCGGGTGGTGCTGGATCTGAAGCGGCCGATCAAGCCCAAAAGCTTCGTCCTCAAGCCCAACCGGCAATACGGACACCGTCTGGTGGTCGATCTCTATAACACCGACCAGACCAAGGTGTCATCAAAAAAACAGAGGCCGATCAAGAGCATCGATGAGAATGGCCTGCGGGACGTGGTCATTGCTATCGATGCTGGTCACGGTGGGGAAGACCCCGGGGCGAAGGGGCGGGGTGGCACCTACGAAAAAACCGTAGTGCTCGGAATTGCCCGCAAGCTGGCGGCAATGGTGAAAAAAGAGACCGGCATGCGGCCTGTTCTGATCCGTAATGGTGATTACTATCTGGGGTTGCGCAAGCGCATGAAAAAGGCGCGGGAGAAGCGGGCCGACGTCTTCATTTCAATCCACGCCGATGCCTTTCGCGACCCGCGGGTAAACGGTGCCTCTGTCTACACACTCTCCCAGCGAGGGGCCTCCAGCGAGGCAGCGCGTTGGCTGGCAGAACAGGAAAACAGCGCAGACCTGGTCGGCGGGGTAAAGCTGGAGGACAAGGATGATCTGCTCGCATCGGTACTGCTTGATTTGTCGCAGACCGCTACGCTCCAGGCCAGCCACCAACTGGCGAAAAATGTGTTTGGGCGCCTGAAAAAAATTGGGAAGACGCACAAGCGCAGGGTGCAGCAGGCCGGGTTTGTGGTCCTTAAATCCCCCGACATCCCATCGGTTCTGGTAGAGACGGCCTATATATCCAACCCCTCGGAAGAGCGGAAGTTGAGAAGTTCGAAGCATCAGGAGAAGATCGCCAAGGCCATAATGAGCGGCATCCGTGACTATTTCCGTCTGCATGCACCACCCGGTACCATGCTGGCCAAGATGTCGCCGCGGGAATATACCATCTCTCGAGGTGATACCCTGGGGCAGATTGCCCAACGTTATCAGATCAGCCTGAGAAGTCTGCGCAGCGCTAACGGCCTGTCCGGGGACCGCATCCGGGTGGGGCAGGTGCTGCGGATTCCAGAGACCTGAACCGACGGCAATCCCGCTATAACCTGTTTCTGTCCAGGGTCATTCGGCAGACAGTTGTCAGCCAGCTGTTGTAAGCTGAGGGTAGAAAATCTGGTCTGACTGCTGATCATCGTCCCATGGCTCTGCAAAAAACGATACGCATTCACGCGCTACCCACCCAACTTATCAATCAGATCGCCGCCGGTGAGGTGGTGGAGCGCCCGGCGTCGGTGATCAAAGAGCTGGTGGAAAACAGCTTGGATGCCGGTGCCACCAGGGTCGTGGTGGAGGTGGAGCAGGCTGGGGTTAAGCTGATTCGGGTGCGGGATGACGGCAAGGGTATCCACCGGGACGACCTGACCCTCGCCCTGTCCCGGCACGCTACCAGTAAGATCGGCAATCTGGGCGATTTGGAGCAGGTTTCCAGCATGGGGTTCCGTGGTGAGGCATTGCCGAGTATCGCCTCGGTGTCACGTCTGATGCTGGTCTCTCGGCGGGCAGATTCCGAGACCGGCTGGCAGATTTCAAGCGATGGGGGCGAACAGGTCTCCGACTCGGTGCCCGCTTCCCATCCCCAGGGTACCAGTGTCGAGGTGCGGGATCTCTTTTACAACACGCCGGCCCGGCGCAAGTTTCTGCGTACCGAAAAGACAGAATTCGGGCATATCGAAGCACTGGTGAAAAGGCTTGCTTTGAGCCGTTTCGATGTGGCCTTCTCGCTGTTACACAATCGCCGGGAAATCGTGATGCTTCCCGTCGCCGGGCAGCAACAGCAGCGCGAACGCAGACTGAGCCAACTACTCGGCCCCGCGTTCCTGGAACAGGCCCTCTTTCTGCAGCAGGAACACGCAGGTTTGCGTTTGAGTGGTTGGGTTGCACATCCCACTTTCTCCCGCAGTCAGGCCGACATGCAGTTTTTTTATGTCAACGGGCGTAACGTCCGGGACAAATTGGTCACCCATGCGGTTCGCCAGGCCTATCGGGATGTGCTTTATCACGGCCGCCACCCGGCCTACGCGCTCTATCTCTCGATCGATCCCCGGCTGGTCGATGTCAACGTCCACCCTACCAAGCACGAGGTCCGTTTTCGGGACAGCCGATTGGTTCATGATTTCCTGTTCCGTACCCTGCACCGGGTACTGGCCGAGACTTCACCCGGCCGGGAAGTGGACCGGGAGACGGGAGAAATCCTGCCGTTGGATACGCGGCTCGCAGACGGAGCCGTGCCACTGGCGGCAATGGACGAGCGTTCCGTCAGGGCGCAGCAGCCACTCCGTCTTCAGCTGCAGGAGCGCCGGGCCGGCTATCGGCCCAGCTTCGAGGCACAACGGCCAGTGGTGGTGCCGAACAGTGACGCCGAATTACAGTCAGAGGAAATTCCTCCGCTCGGGCATGCCCTGGCTCAGCTAAAAGGCATCTACATCCTGGCCGAGAACACCCAGGGACTGGTACTAGTGGATATGCATGCAGCTCACGAGCGGATCACCTACGAACGATTCAAAAAGGCATGGCGTGGGGAAGGCGTTCGGAGCCAGCCTCTGCTGGTTCCGGTTTCTGTTCTGGTCAGTCGGCGGGAGGCAGATCTGGCGGGCGAGCAGCAGGATAGGTTGCGGCAATTGGGGCTGGATGTGGATCGGTTATCGGAGGAAACCCTGGTGGTGCGCGCCATCCCGATTCTGCTGCAGGGTACGGATGTGGAGCAGTTGCTGAGAGATCTGTTGGCGGATCTGGTGGTGCATGGAAAGAGTGGCAGACTCCAGGAGGAGGTCGACCGGGTGCTCGCTACCATGGCCTGTCACGGTTCAGTCCGGGCCAACCGGCGGCTCACCCTGGATGAAATGAACGCCTTGCTGCGCGATATGGAGGAGACCGAGCGCAGTGATCAGTGCAACCACGGCCGCCCGACCTGGGTCCAGCTCGGGATGACAGAACTGGATCGGTTGTTCCTGCGAGGGCAGTGAGAGTCGAGGCGATGCAAAAGGACCTCCCGCCGGCAATTTTTTTGCTGGGTCCCACCGCTTCGGGTAAGACGCAGCTGGCGATCGAACTGGTGCGGAAACTGCCGTGTGACATCATCAGTGTGGATTCTGTTCTCATCTATCGGGGTATGGATATAGGAACTGCCAAGCCGGATCCCGAAACTCTGGCGGCAGCGCCTCATCGCCTGATCGATATTTGCGATCCGGCTGAAGCCTATTCCGTGGCCCGTTTTCGACAAGATGCCTTGCGCGAGATGGCGAATATCACGGCGACCGGCCGCATTCCGCTGCTTGTGGGGGGGACCATGCTCTATTTCCGGGCGCTGCAGCAGGGGTTGTCCGCACTGCCAGCGGCCGACCCCGCAGTGCGGATTCGACTGCAACAGGAGGCCAGAATAGGCGGCTGGGCGCGTATGCACCGTAAACTGCAGGAGGTGGACCCCATTGCTGCCAGCCGTATCCACCCCAACGACCCCCAGCGCATCCAGAGGGCGCTGGAGGTTTATGCGTTGAGCGGGGTTCCCATATCGCAGTTGCAGGCGAAGGAAGGGTCGGCAGAACTGCCGTACCGGGTAGTGAAACTGGTGCGTACCCCGCGGCGCCGTGAGCTGCTACATGAGAGGATAGAGAGTCGCTTCCACCGGATGCTGGAGCAGGGTTTCGAGGGGGAAGTGAGGACCCTCTTGGCGAGAGGGGATCTGGTGCCGGAGATGCCCTCTATGCGGGCGGTGGGTTATCGTCAGATGATCAGGTATCTATTTGGGGATTGGGATAGAGAGACCATGATGGCAAAGGGGATTACGGCCACCCGGCAGTTGGCAAAACGACAACTGACCTGGCTGCGGTCAGAACCGGACAGCCACTGGCTCGACGAAGAGGCAGGAAACCTGCTCGATCAGACCTTGAAAATCATCGCTGGCGCCACCAAATGATCAAAGTTTACTGATGAGGCTGCGATCAGAGACCGGAAATGGAGGCGGTATGCTAAACTATTTGCCTGACGGGAGCGCTGATCAGAAACGACTACATCCAGAGCCGTCATCATCCAACAAGAAAATAAGGAGATCCCCCATGTCTAAAGGGCAGAGCCTACAAGACCCTTTCCTCAATGCATTGCGCAAAGAGCGTGTGCCTGTTTCGATCTTCCTGGTGAACGGAATCAAGTTACAGGGGCAGATAGAATCTTTTGATCAGTTTGTGGTGCTATTGAAAAATACTGTCAGCCAGATGGTTTACAAGCACGCGATCTCTACCGTAGTTCCAGCCCGCAACGTTCGGTTGCAGATAAGTCCGCAGGAAGATACAGCTGATCCGGGGAACTATTGAGCAGTCTATGCACGGATCGGGCGATTAATTTGAGTAACATTCGGCTGGGTATCGATGTTTGACCGTCCGCGGACCGGTGAACGGGCGGTATTGGTGCATATCGATATCGGCGCAGGATGCGATCTGGACGAACTGGCGGAGTTTAAAGATCTGGCGGTTTCCGCCGGGGCCCGCCCAGTGGCCCAGGTTATGGGTAGCCGCAAGGCACCCGACCCAAAACTATACCTGGGTAAAGGCAAGGCCGAAGAGGTTAAAACCGCGGTCGCGACCGAGGGGGCAGAACTCGCTATCTTCAACCATCGGCTCTCTCCCAGCCAGGAGCGTAACCTTGAGCGGGAATTTCAGTGCCGGGTGGTGGACCGTACTGGTCTGATCCTGGATATTTTTGCCCAGAGGGCCCGTTCCTTTGAGGGCAAGCTGCAGGTGGAGCTTGCTCAGCTGAGGCACCTCTCCACCCGCCTGGTGCGGGGTTGGACCCATTTGGAGCGCCAGAAAGGGGGCATCGGGCTGCGCGGGCCGGGTGAGACCCAGCTGGAGACGGACCGCCGTCTGCTGAATAATCGAATCGCCCAGATTCGGCGACGTCTTGACCGGGTAGACAGCCAGCGGCATCAGGGTCGCAAGGCGCGCGGTAAGGCAGAGGTTCCAACCGTCTCCCTGGTAGGCTATACCAATGCAGGGAAATCCACTCTGTTCAACCGGCTCACCGACTCCGGTGTCTATGCCGCCGACCAGTTGTTTGCCACCCTTGATCCCACCCTGCGGCGGCTGGATCTGGCGGAAAGGGGCAGCATGGTGTTGTTAGCAGATACAGTCGGGTTTATCTCCCATCTGCCTCATGAACTGGTCGCCGCCTTCCGCTCTACACTGCAGGAGACGAGCGAGGCGTCTCTATTGCTGCATGTGATCGATGCAGAGAGTCATCAACGGTCGGTCTGTGTCACCGAGGTGAACGATGTTTTAGGCCAGATCGGCGCCAGCGACATACCGCAGATCGAGATCTACAACAAGATTGACCTGATGCCGGGGGAGGAACCCCGGCTGGAGCGGGGTCAGGACGGTCTTATCGATAGAATTTGGCTGTCGGCCGAGACGGGTGACGGCATAGATCTTTTACGGCAGGCACTGGCAGAGTATTTTCACCAGGAACATGTCCACAAGCTGGTGCAGTTGATTCCGTCGGATGGCCGCCTGCGGGCGCGGTTATTCGAGCAGGGTCGGGTGCTGTCTGAAAGGATAACGGAGGAGGGGGGCTGGGAGTTGGAAGTGGAGCTTCCAAAACGGTCGTTTGAACGGCTGATTCAGCAGGAGCAGGACTTAGAGAAACGGTTAATCGCCTGAGCCGCAGGGCTTAGAATCGCGATTTTTACACGGCAGTCTTTCCGTTGTCGTACCCAATCGAACGGCCGGAGGTGGGCCGGAATGAGGATGATCGCGGTAACCGGGGACTCGGCCCCACTTGCTCCGGTTATTGAACCCACCTAGAATTGCGCTTTCGCCTCCGTATGATGGAGGCTGTAACTTTATCTGTATCTAACAAAACTGGAGTAGGTCGATGGCCTGGAATGAACCGGGTGGTGGAAATAAAGATCCCTGGAGTGGAAAAGGTGGCGATCAAGGGCCGCCGGATTTGGATGAGGTCGTCAAGAAGATGCAGGAGAAGTTGGGCGGTCTGTTCGGCGGCAGGCGTGGTGGCAGTGGTGGTGGAGATTCCGGAGGGGGTGTAGGCATACCAGGCCCCGGTACCTCCGGTTTCAAGGGGGTCGCTGTCCTTGTACTCGCGGGCATTGTCGTGCTCCTCGGCATCAAGAGTTTTTACACCATAGCGCCCGCTGAACGGGGTGTTATATTGCGCTTCGGAGCCTACAAGGAGGTGACCCAGCCCGGGCCTCATTTTCTGGTGCCGTTCGTTGACCAGGTGCTGAAGGTCAATGTGGATCAGATCTCCTCGTTTCGACACAATGCGCTGATGCTGACCCGCGACGAGAATATCGTCGACCTGGAACTGACGGTTCAGTCTCGGATCCAGGACGCGGCCGACTATCTGTTCCAGGATCAGAACCCGGACAAGACCATCAAAGACGCCACCGAGACCGCGGTGCGCGAGACTATCGGCAAGAGCAATCTCGATTTCATCCTGACCGAGGGACGCAGCTCTGTCGCGGCGGACATCAAGGCCAGCACCCAGAAAATGCTGAACGAATACCGCACCGGTCTCGAGGTGACGAGTGTAAACACCCAGCCGGCCAAGCCGCCGGAACAGGTCAAGGGTGCCTTCGATGACGCCATTAAGGCGCGGGAAGACAAGGCTCGCCTGGAGAATCAGGCCGAGGCCTATGCCAATGAAGTGGTGCCCAGGGCGCGCGGTGCGGCTGCTCGCCAGGTAGAAGATGCCAAGGCCTACCGGGATCGGGTGGTCGCCGAGTCGGAAGGTGAAGCCTCCCGTTTTCTGGCCGTACTGACCGAGTATGAAAAGGCGCCTGCCGTGACCCGCCAGCGTCTCTATCTCGAGACAGTGGAACAGGTGCTGGGTAACACCAAAAATGTGGTCATGGATGTGCAGGGTGGCAACAGCCTCATCTATCTGCCCCTGGACCGCTTGATGCAGGGATCAACGGGCACCGGCAATTCCGGTTTCAGCCTGCAGGATCCGGCAAAAAAACAGGCGGAGCAGCGCCAGCGTGAGGTCAATCGCAGCAGGAGGTCCCGCTGATGAATAATGGGAAGTTCGGTTTTTTCGCCGCAGGGGCCGTTATCCTGGCCGGGATCGTCTATTCGGCCGCCTTCGTGGTAAACCAGTGGGAGTTTGCCCTCAAACTGCGGTTAGGGGAGATCGTGGATAGCGACTACAAACCGGGTCTGCACTGGATGGTTCCGGTTCTGAACGAAGTGAAAAAATTCGATGCGCGAATACAGACCCTGGATTCACGGCCGGAGCGCTTTCTCACCGTTGAGAAGAAGGATGTGATCGTTGACTCCTACGCCAAATGGCGTATCTCCAATGTGGCTCAGTATTTTCGCTCCACCGGTGGCAGTCCCGACAAGACCTCGCGGCTGCTTGCAGAGCGGATCAACACCAGCCTGCGAAACGAGTTCGGCAAACGGACCATCCAGGAGGTGGTATCCGGGGAGCGAAGGGAGATCATGAGCCTGCTGACCAAGGATTCCGACGAACAGGCCTCGGAACTGGGTGTGGAGATTATCGATGTCCGGGTCAAGCAGATCGACCTGCCCCCCGAGGTGAGCGAGTCGGTCTATGATCGTATGCGCGCGGAACGGGAGCGGGTGGCCAGAGATCTGCGTGCGCAGGGCGGGGAGGCGGCGGAAAGGATCCGCGCTGACGCTGATCGTCAACAAACCGTCATTTTGGCGAATGCCTTCAAAGAGGCCGAGACACTGAGGGGTGACGGGGACGCCAAGGCGGCCGATATCTATGCCACGGCGTACGATCAGAATGGGGAGTTCTATACCTTTTATCGCAGTTTGGGTGCCTATCGCAAGGTGTTCGAGAAGGGTGGAGATGTCATGCTTCTGGCACCGGATTCCGAGTTTTTCGAGTACTTCAAAGGCCAGCAAGGCGGTCGCTGATCCCAGCCGGTGGTTGCCTGGGCAACCTTTACCGGCCTGGGACGATACCGACGCCAAGTCTGACGAGGATGCCCCTGACAGCCGGGTGTGAAGAGCATCGGCTTTTTTCTGGACAGCGAGATGTGGCACGAACTGCTGGTGGCTCTGGCGCTTATGATGGTGATCGAAGGTGTAGTGCCTTTTCTCAATCCCAATGCGATGCGGAAAATAATTCAAGCGGTGGGCGAGATGGACGATCGTTCGCTTCGCATTGGTGGTCTGATCAGCATGATCCTCGGTGTGGCTACCCTGTATCTGGTGAATTAAATAAGCCCGGTTTGATGATGGAAAACGAGCACTGGTTGTTGCCGGAGGGAGTTGACGAAATCCTTCCCCCCGAGGCCCAGGCGATGGAGCGATTGCGCCGGGAACTCCTTGACCTCTATCACTGCTGGGGCTACGAGTTGGTCTCCCCCCCTTTATCGAGTACTTGGAGTCCCTGTTGACCGGCACCGGCAGTGACCTGGAACTACAGACCTTCAAGCTTACCGATCAGATCACCGGCCGAACCCTGGGCATACGCGCCGATATTACACCTCAGGCGGCGCGCATCGACGCCCATCAGCTGCGGCGTGACTGCCCGACCCGGCTGTGTTACCTGGGAACGGTGCTCAACAGCCGCGGGGAGGGCCTGGTGGCTTCCCGTTCGCCGCTTCAAATCGGGGCCGAGCTCTACGGACATAGCGGAGTGGAATCAGAACTGGAGATCCTCGGTCTGATGCTTCAATCCCTCCAGCGAGCCGGCATAGAGGAAATCTACCTGGATTTGGGTCACGTCGGCATATTTCGCGGATTAGTCCGCCAGGCTGGCCTCGGTCCGCAGCGGGAAAAGGCGCTGTTTGACGCCTTGCAGCGCAAGTCAGTCCCCGAGCTTAGAACCCTGGTGGCAGGATTTGATCTGCCGCAGAGACAGGGGGAAATGTTGGTTGCCCTGGCGGAACTGAGTGGTGAAAATACCCTGATTCACGCCCGAGAGCGGTTGTCGGACGCGGGGGATGAAGTCTATCAGGCACTGGACGACCTGGACCGTCTGGCCGGGTTGTTGACCGAGCACCGGTCGGAAATTCCCGTCCATTACGATCTGGGCGAGCTGCGCGGCTACCATTACCATACTGGGGTGGTTTTCGCCGCTTTTGCCCCGGCGCTGGGGCAGGAGGTGGCCCGTGGCGGTCGCTATGACGATATTGGCCGGCTGTTTGGCAGGGCCAGGCCGGCCTGCGGGTTCAGCGCAGATCTGAAGACACTGTTCAGACTTGGACGCCAGATGGATCGAGAGCAGGAGCCGGCCATCTTTGCGCCGTCGGATGATGACCCCGGACTGCGGCGGAAGATTGCTGCGTTGAGGTCCGAAGGAAAGCAGGTGGTCTGCGCACTGCCGGGTCAGGCTGCAGGCGCCGGGGAGATGGGCTGCGGGGAGCGATTGCGGCAACAGGGCGGAGACTGGATCGTCACGACGGTTTAAGGCGTCGTTATAAATAATTTTGAGCGTATAACTTAAGTAGAGAGCAACCGAAAAAATGGGCAAGAACGTTGTAGTTATTGGTACCCAGTGGGGTGACGAGGGAAAGGGGAAGATCGTTGACCTGCTGACCGATCGGGCGCAAGCGGTAGTCCGTTTCCAGGGTGGGCACAATGCAGGTCACACCTTGGTGATCGATGGAAAACAGACCATTCTGCACCTGATACCTTCCGGCATCCTGCGCGACAATGTGCGTTGCCTCATCGGCAACGGCGTGGTGCTTTCTCCGACAGCGTTGCTGGAGGAGCTGGATATGCTCGAGCAGAATGGCGTTCCGGCCATCTCCCGCCTAGGTATCAGTGAATCCTGTCCGTTGATTCTGCCGTACCACATCGCGCTGGACCAGGCCAGGGAGAAGGCACGAGGGAAGAAGGCAATCGGCACCACGGGTCGGGGTATTGGGCCGGCGTATGAGGACAAGGTCTCCCGCCGGGGGCTGCGATTTGGAGAACTGCTCGATGCCAAGCACTTCACCGAACGTCTGCGAGAGGTGATGGAGTACCATAACTTTGCGCTTGAACACTACTACAGTGCGGAGAAAGTGGACTATCAGCAGGTACTGGATCAGGCCCTGCGCCAGGCAGAATTTTTGGTTCCTCTGGTCGAAGATGTGACAGGTACCCTGCACAGCCTGCGCGCGGCGGGAAAGAGTGTCATGTTTGAGGGTGCGCAGGGTGCACTGCTGGATATCGATCATGGTACTTACCCCTATGTTACCTCCTCCAACACAACCGCGGGGGGCGCCTGCAGCGGCACCGGGGTGGGGCCGCGCAGCATTGATTATATTCTGGGTATCGTTAAGGCTTATACCACGCGGGTCGGGGCTGGTCCCTTTCCCACCGAGTTGTTTGATGAAGCGGGAAAACACCTGGGTGAAAAGGGGCACGAATTCGGGGCAACCACGGGTCGCCAGCGGCGCTGTGGCTGGCTGGACGCCGTCGCCCTGCGCCGCTCCCTGGAGATCAACAGCGTCACCGGCATGTGTATTACCAAGCTGGATGTGCTGGATGGACTGGATACCCTGAAGATTTGTGTTGCCTACAAGCTGGATGGCCGCGAGGTGGACGTGCCGCCGGTAGGGGCCGATGGTTTCGAGAAGTGCGAGCCGGTTTATATCGAGCTGCCAGGTTGGCCGGAGTCGACCATCGGCACCCAGAGCCTGGATGAACTGCCGCCGAATGCACGCAACTACCTCAGAAAGATCGAGGAGCTGTGTGGTGCCCCGGTTGACGTGGTATCGACCGGTCCTGACCGCACGCAGACAGTGGTGCTAAGGCACCCGTTCGGCATCTGAAGGTGCAGCCTCGAGTTCTGAAACTTGATGAGTATTGGGTAGAGCGAGAGCCCTACTACCAGCCGACCGGGGACGAGATCGAGATTTTCCAGGCGGGTTACCGCAACCACCTGCCGCTGTTGCTGAAAGGCCCAACCGGTTGCGGTAAGACCCGGTTCATGGAATACATGGCCTGGCGGCTGAAGCGGCCCCTGATCACTGTCTCCTGCCACGACGACCTGACGGCCTCCGACCTGGTGGGCCGTTATCTGGTGAAGGGGGGTGAGACTACCTGGGTTGACGGCCCCCTGACCCAGGCGGTGCGGGCCGGGGGTATCTGCTATCTGGACGAGATCGTAGAGGCACGCAAGGATACCATGGTGGTAATCCATCCCTTGGCGGATGACCGCCGGGTCCTGCCTATAGAGAAGCTGGGCGCCCTGATCGAGGCCCCCTCTGAATTCTGCCTGAGCATCTCCTACAACCCCGGTTATCAAAGTGTGCTCAAGGATCTGAAGCAGAGTACCCGGCAGCGTTTCGTCGCCCTGGAATTTGATTATCCGGACAGCGAACTGGAGAAATCCATTGTCAGCCGCGAGTCTGGTGTCGATGCGGAAACGGCCGGGCTGCTGGTGAAATTTGCCGTCATGACCCGGAATCTCAAAGGCAGCGGGCTGGAGGAGGGGGCCAGCACGCGGCTGCTGGTGCACGCCGGCAAACTGATCGCCTCCGGCGTCAATCCGGTCTCTGCCTGCCGTGGCGCGGTTGCCCAGGCCTTGACGGACGATCCTGAAATGCTGGCAGCTGTCAACGAACTCTCATCCTCGTTATTCTAAGATGCTTAGCGCCTCATCCCTGGAGATCCGGCTGGATGAGATTCTTGAAGTCGAGTTCTCTTTCCGCAACACCGCTATTCCGGCAACCTCCATCGCCGGTTTGCAGCCGGCGGATCAGGTCTATGTGGTCAATTGGGTGCAGCGGGTAGCCAGTACCAACATCGAGCTGGGATACCAGTATGCCTGCCATGCGGTTGAGGCGCTGGCAATCATGGATCGGGACATGGTGGAGAGCTGGGCGCTTTATGCCATGGATACCTATGATCGGGAGGGCCTCAGGCCGGCGTTGGAAGTTATGCGCCGCCTGGATAGTTTCGCAGATACCTGCCGTGAGCGCAGAGTAGGCAGCGTACTTGAAGAGCAGCAGGGGATACTGCTGGGTTTTCTCCACGGCCTGTCGGGCCGTCGGTTGAAACTGGCAGAGGCGGCGCAGTCCTACACTGATACCGAGACACTGTTTCTGCCCCCAGTGATGGCCCTGCTGGGCAACCCGGACGACAACTTTCTGCTCTACAAGGTGACCATCGCCGCGCTCTGGGCCCAGACCCGCTACGGTACTTTTCGCGCCCCACTGGCGGCTGAGCTCGAACAGCAGTGCGAACCGGACCGTTTTCTTGGCCTGTTCCATGCCTTCGAATCCATTCGACTGGAGGCCTGCATCGGGCGGGAACTGCCAGGGCTTATTCGTCAGATCAAGCGTTTGAAAAGGGAACTGGGGGAGTCGGAGCTGCCTCAGGTGTGGGTTCAGCACCAGGAGTTCCTGCAACGGCCGGATATCCGAAGCGAGGATGCATTGGCGCTGGCCCGGGATTGGACGGGAAAACTCGCACCCTACCCGCCGTTCCCCTATCAGGGGATACTGCGCCTGGATGCCGTGGAGGCCTGCGTGGCTGAGCGGCTGGCGCGGGAGAAGGCGAAGTTCCGCGTTACCCTGCGTCTGCTGGAGGAGGAGTTGCTGGAAGGTCAACGGCCTGAGGATGAGAACGGGACAAAAAAACAGTTCTCCAAACGGGAAATTCCGGCGCCTGATCTACCTGAAGGGATGCGCACCGAAATCCTGCTGGATGGAAAACCCATGCCTTTGCCGGTCGAGGTGGAGAACCTGATCAGTTCTATCATCGTTGATCTGGGCAATATTCCAGACGACTATCTGGAGCCGGCAGGCCCCGGTGAATACGATCCGGCACTGTTTCAGGAGCAGCAGGAGGATCCTGACGATGTCTGGAGTGGCGTCTATCACGAACAGGGCGCGCACCTCTACCGGGAATGGGATTTCCAACGCCAACATTACCGCAAAAACTGGTGTGCGGTGCGCGAAAAAACGGTGGTGCCGGTCTACGACAATTTTGTAGAACAGACGCTAGATCGCTACAGCGGGCTGGTGAAGCATCTGCGCAAGATATTCGAGGCGATGCGTGATGAAGAGCGGCGGCTCAAGCGCCAGTCCGATGGCGACGATGTGGATATCGACGCCTTGGTAGAGGCCCTGGCCGATACCCGGGATGGTCGCGAGATGTCCGATCGTTTATTCACCCGCATGCATCGCACCGAACGCAATATAGCAGTGATATTCATGGTGGATATGAGCGGTTCCACCAAGGGTTGGATCAACCAGGCGGAACGGGAGTCACTGGTGCTGCTTTGTGAATCGCTGGAGACGATTGGAGACCGCTATGCCATCTATGGCTTTTCCAGCATTACGCGCAAGCGTTGTGAGCTTTATCACATCAAGCATTTCGACGAGCCCTATGATGTTGAGGTGAAAGGGCGTATCAGTGGCATCCAGCCCCAGGACTATACGCGGATGGGATTTGCCATTCGCCATTTGAGCCGGGTACTGAACGAGATCGATGCCAGGACCCGCATTCTGATTACCCTTTCTGATGGAAAGCCGGACGATTATGACAACTATCGGGGACAGTACGGCATCGAGGATACCCGGCGGGCACTGATCGAGGCCCGGCGGGATGGAATCCACCCCTACTGCATCACCATCGACGACCAGGCGAGGGATTACCTCCCCCACCTCTATGGCCCGGCCGCTTTCACCCTGGTGGATGATGTGAAAATGCTGCCGCTGAAGGTTTCTGACATTTATCGGCGGCTGACTGCTTGAAATAGGCCTTCCATTCCTCCACCATCGTCAGACTGGTTACTTGTTGGGCTTGATCGTTTTTTTGAAAGTGGGCGAAGTTTGCTATTCTTCATAATTTCCGCAAAGGGACGACCATTGGGGTTTGTATGATCAGGGTCCTTCTTGTTGACGATCACGAGCTGGTGCGCACCGGTATCCGCCGTATTCTGGAGGGCAATCCAGATATAGAGGTGGTCGGTGAGGCGAAAACCGGTGAGGAGGCGCTACAGATGGCTACCAAGTATCAGCCGGATCTGGCGCTGATGGATGTCAACATGCCCGGGATCGGAGGTATCGAGGCGACCCGTAAGATCCGAAGACTCAACCCCCATACCCAGGTTATCGCCCTCACTATTCATGCAGACACCCCTTTTCCGGAGCAGCTCCACGAGGCCGGTGCCCTGGGTTATTTGACCAAGGGATGCCCGGCGGATGAGATGTTCGAGGCGATCCAGGTTGTGGCAGGAGGAAAACCATTCGTTTCCAGTGACGTATCCCGGAGGATGACCCTCGCACGACTGACTGGAAAGGATCCCGGTAGTCCATTCGACATCCTTTCCCAGCGGGAAATGCAGGTACTGATGATGATTACTCAGGGTCAGAAAACCCAGGAGATTTCCGATTCCCTCTGCCTCAGTCCCAAGACCGTAAGCACCTATCGTCATCGTCTGTTCGAGAAACTCGGAGTTGATACAGACGTGGAACTGACGCATCTCGCGCTACGCCATGGCCTCATTGGCAGCTGACAGAGGAATCCTTCAGTATTGTCGGGTATACGCGCACAGAAAGAATCTGGGGTGGGGCGCAGCCGGCCATCCCCGCAGTGCTTTCCTGAAGATTGCGGCTCGGCAGTCCCAGAATCCCCGTGATCTTTGATCCCGATTGTCGCCGCTGTCCCCGTCTGGCTCAGTTTCTCGACCAGGTTAAGGCCGAATATCCGGACTATCATGCACGCCCGGTGGCCCCATTCGGCGATCCATCGGCTGATTTACTGATTGTGGGGCTGGCGCCCGGTATGCACGGAGCCAATGCCAGCGGTCGGCCGTTTACCGGCGACTATGCTGGAATTTTACTGTATGAAACGCTTTATCGTTTCGGTTTTGGCAGTGCCCCTGAATCCCTTGCGGCAGATGACGGCCTGCAGCTCAAGGGTTGCCGCATCACCAATGCGGTAAAGTGTCTGCCGCCCCAGAACAAACCGGTAGGCAGTGAGATCAATCACTGCAACGCTTTTCTGAAACAGGAGCTCGATGCACTACCCGATGGTGCCCTAGTGGTTGCCCTAGGTGCCATTGCCCACAATGCGGTAGTCAAGGCCCGTGGGTTGAAACAGGCAGCCTTTGCTTTTGGCCATAATCGGTTGCACGAACTCGCCGATGGTCTGCTTTTAATCGATTCTTATCACTGCAGCAGATACAACACTCAGACCCGACGGCTGACTGCGGAGATGTTCCATGCGGTGTTCGCCAGGGCCCGCGCGTTGCTCGATACTTGATGGTGTATCCATGGGGTCCGGTGCAGCTTTTGAGGCGTTTGATCACAGGGAGTTTCTAAAAAACCTGACCAACCGGTCGGGTGTCTACCGGATGCTGGACAAGGAAGGTAAGGCCCTTTACGTGGGCAAGGCACGGGATCTGAAACGCCGGGTGAGCAGTTACTTCTCGCGCTCGCTCAACCGACGCCTGCAGGCGATGGTTTCCAGAATAGAGTCTATCGAGGTCACGGTTACCCATACCGAGGCCGAGGCGCTGATTCTGGAGAACAATCTGATCAAGTCGCTCAAGCCACGCTACAATGTGCTGTTGCGGGACGACAAGAGCTATCCCTACATCTATCTTTCAGCCGCACCTTTTTCCCGCCTGGCATTTCATCGTGGGCCGAAAAAAGGAAAAGGGCGTTATTTCGGCCCCTATCCCAGTGCCGGATCCATGCGCGATACCCTGCGCCTGATGCAGAAACTTTTTCCCGTGCGGCAATGCGAGGACACCTTCTACCAGAACCGTTCCCGGCCCTGCCTTCAATATCAGATCAAACGCTGTACCGCACCTTGTGTGGGATTAATCGAAGAACAGGAGTATGCACGAGATGTGCGGGATGCGGTGTTGTTCCTGGAAGGCCGGGCCGATCGAGTGATCAACGGG
Source organism: uncultured Gammaproteobacteria bacterium (assembly GCA_963820955.1). Classification (GTDB taxonomy): domain Bacteria; phylum Pseudomonadota; class Gammaproteobacteria; order Chromatiales; family Chromatiaceae. Next base: position 77,750 of record CAWGCA010000023.1, read on the forward strand.
CTGGTGGAGCGAATGGAGGCGGCCTCAGCCACCCTGAATTTCGAGCTGGCAGCCCGTTATCGAGACCAGATTTCCACCTTGAGGCAGATTCAGGAACGACAGTATGTCAGCGGTGAGCGCGGAGATCTGGATATCGTAGCCTGCGCTGCTGGAGGCGGTGTCGCCTGTGTTCAGCTGTTTTTTATCCGACATGGCCGCAATCTGGGAAACAAGCTGTTTTATCCACGGATACCGGAAGGCGAACAGGAAGAGAAGATACTCTACGCCTTTCTGGCGCAGTACTATATCGGTAAGCAGATTCCCCGGGAGATCATCATCAGCGACAAATTGGAAGAGCGTGACTTGTTGCAGCAGGTGCTTGGGGAACAGGCCGGTCACCGGGTCAAGATTCGGCAAACGGTTCGATCGGCGCGGGCACATTGGCTCAAGATGGCGATTCAGAACGCACAGCTGGCGCTCACCTCTCGACTGGCCAGTCGGGCTGGGATGCAGGCTCGTGTGGATCTCCTGCAGCAGCTGCTTGGTCTGGATGAGACACCGACGCGGATGGAGTGTTTCGATGTCAGCCACACCGGGGGTGAGCTGACCCTGGCCTCCTGTGTGGTTTTTGATCATCAAGGCCCGGTAAAGTCTGACTACCGGCGATTCAATATCGAAGGCGTGCAGCCGGGCGATGACTATGGAGCGATGGAGCAAGCGCTGATTCGTCGTTACAAGCGGATTCAATCCGGCGAGGGACGGTTACCCGATATTCTGTTTCTGGACGGGGGAAAGGGGCAGTTGAACGCGGCTGCCCGGGTTTTAGAGGAATTGGCGGTCAGTGGTGTAATCTTGGTCGGGGTGGCCAAGGGGGTCGATCGAAAGCCCGGCATGGAGCAACTTTTCTTGTTCGGGAGAGAGGCCCCGATTATACTGCCGGCGGACTCACCGGCCTTACACTTGATCCAGCAAATCCGGGACGAGGCGCACCGATTTGCCATCACGGGCCACCGCCAGCGACGGGAGAGAAGCCGGAGAACCTCGATACTTGAGGCGATACCGGGGATTGGACCAAAGCGGCGGCAATCTCTGTTGAAGCAGTTTGGAGGGCTCCAAGGTGTCGCGAGGGCTGGGGTCGAGGATATTTCGCGGGTACAGGGCATCAGCGGGCAGCTTGCGGAGCAGATATACGAAGCCTTTCATGGAGACGAGTAGACAGTATTTTCTAAAGGCCAATGGTTTTTTTGAATATCCCTAACATTCTGACACTGCTGCGCATCGCGCTGATTCCTGTCTTCGTCATTATTTTCTACCTCCCCTGGGACTGGTCAGCTTTGATCTGTGCGCTGGTATTTGCTCTGGCTGGATTGACCGACTGGTTGGACGGCTATCTTGCCCGGCGGCTCGATCAGGTTTCCCCCATGGGAGCCTTTCTCGATCCGGTTGCGGACAAGCTGATGGTGGCCACAGCCTTGATATTGCTGGTTCAGGAAGATGCAAGTCCGGCGTTGGCCATTCCCTCGGCCGTTATCATTGGACGGGAGATCACCATTTCCGCGTTGCGCGAGTGGATGGCAGAACTTGGTGCCCGCGCCAAGGTTGCAGTGTCAGTGATCGGAAAGATCAAGACTGCGGTGCAAATGATTGCCATTTTTCTGCTGATTCTGAAAACGGATGTGTTGGGGCTTCCGGTTTATACTATCGGCTACGTGTTGCTGTACGTCGCCGCCATTCTTACTCTCTGGTCGATGATGGTCTACCTGCGTGCCGCCTGGCCTAGTTTAACCAATGGGGTTGGTTCACAGTTCGACGATCGGAGGTAATCTACAATCGCCAGGGAGAGAACAGTTTTTTGGGGCTCTGCTTGACAGCAACCGCAGAGCGATTAGAATAGCGGGCTCACTAATTAGTGAGGCGGGAATAGCTCAGCTGGTAGAGCACAACCTTGCCAAGGTTGGGGTCGCGAGTTCGAATCTCGTTTCCCGCTCCAAATACCTCAAACCCCGGGCAGATTCTCGGGGTTTTTTACGTAGGGAATGGATCAGCAGTATGTAGTACTAAATACTCCGATTCCTGCAAAAATTGGCTGAGTGGCAGAGTGGTTATGCAGCGGCCTGCAAAGCCGTGGACCTCGGTTCGATTCCGGGCTCAGCCTCCACCTAAAAAATCCATTAAATCAAATAGATAAGGCGATTTAGGGCGCCTTTTTTGTGTCCGTTGTTAATAGGTAAATGCCGTCACAAAAGGCCAGTAATCGCGAAAAAATGCCTGTGCCTCCTCAAAACTCATCTGCTCGTAAAATCAATGACTTGAGATTTGTTCTGATTTCTCGAAACAGTGCCAACGTGCGCTTGAAATTCTTGAGACTGCACGGCGCACTTCGGCCCTATGGCACGTCTCCTTGTCTTCGGTATCTCATTTATCATCCGCGTCCTGAGGGCAGCTTTCCGCTCGCGCGCTAACCTGGTTATCGAAAACGTAGCGCTCCGCCAACAAGTGGCTACGCTTATTAAACAGAAGCGTAGACCCGCCCTTGATGATGGAGATCGAGCCTTCAGGGTCGCGCTGCGTGCGGTCTGGCCGAGGTGGACGAACACACTGATTATTGTGAAAACGGACACCGTGTCAAAGTGGCATCGGGACCGATTCCGTCGCCACGGGGCTATGATCTCTCGGCAGCGGCATCCGAGTCGGCCTCGAATTGATGCCACAATCCGAGGCCTCATTCGCGAAATGGCAACTAATGGTTGGGGTGCACCACGCATCCATGGTGAGCTGAAGAAACTTGGATTCAAGGTCTCCGAGGCCACGGTGTCCCGGTACATGCGGCTTAAGCCCGCCGATCCAGGCCAGCTCAAACGCTGGGTAGCTTTTTTGCGAAATCACAAAGACGTGATCGCGGCGATGGATCTGTTCACTGTTCCCACCGCTTCGCTCAGGGTCCTCTATGGATTTTTCGTCATCGATCATAGCCGACGGCTTATTCTACATTTCAACGCGACCTTTAATCTGACGGCGGCATGGGTGATCCAGCAGTTGCGTGAGGCTTTTCCCTTCGATACGGCGCCGAAGTATCTGATATTCGACCGCGACGCGATCTTCAGCGCCAAGGTGGTGGGATTCGTCAAGGCCATGGGTATCAAGCCATGCCGCACCGCTTACCGCAGTCATTGGCAAAATGGTGTCGCTGAGCGATGGATTGGCAGCTGCCGACGAGAACTGCTCGATCATGTGATCGTCTTTGACCGGCATCATTTTATCCCGTTAATGCGCTCTTACCTCGACTACTACCAGGAAGATCGCTGTCATTTAGGGCTCGCCAAAGACGCGCCAAGTGGCAGGGTTGTCACCGCGCGACCTTCAAGTGGCGCAAAGATCGTTTCCTTGCCGCGAGTCGGCGGTCTACATCATCGTTACGTTTGGCGAGACGCTGCGTGAAAGAGTTTTTTTCTTTGTCTCCCGATTCGTGTTCATGCACTTTCAGACGGATCGATATTGAGGACCGACAATTTGATCAACTGGCACGGTGAGTGACTACGCCATGTCGGCGGACAATAATTCTGCTGGGCGTAGGTTATGAATTAATTCGGTTTGTTCGTGTCTCGTTCTAGTGTCTTCAGATAATGATACCTGAACATGCCTAAAACACCTGTGAAGAAAAAGTAAAGCAAGATTAGAAAAAAAAGAAACATCATGGTGGAGGGGAAAGCCCCCTGTACTGCACGCAGTACCAGAGGTAATAGGAAGAGCAGAAAAAGTGCTATAGCCGCCAAACGTGATTTATAAAACATTCCAGCAATACAGCCGACAACGATGACCGCTCCAGCAATCATTTCCGGCTGAGATACAAGAAAGGAAAGTGTTTGTTTTCCATGCTCTTGGAATAGAAGCCCGAAATCGAGAAGCAGCCAAGCAGCAGCGGCATATATGGCGTTTACAATTGTCTGCTCAGATTTCTGAAGGTTCATTCTTGGGCCGATTCTTCTTTTGTTTTAGCTGATCTTCTTGCTGGTACTGTCCCTTTGCCGCTGCTCATGGGATTTTCGCTCTTTTTCAAGGCATTCCGCAAGTCGCCCCGTCACTGTAAAGCCTGAAGACACTGTGGCGATAGCGTTGGCTGTTGCGGACCTATGTTTGTAAAGGGTCTTAGGAAGCTCTAATCAGTGACTTCAACGGGGGCGACACACTCAGGGCTATCGTGCCGACCTTGTGATCCACCGGAACCTTTGATATCACCTCTTCAGGGTCAGCTAAAATTCGCGTGAAAGTTTATAGGACAGCAGTGATTTACGTTATAAAAGTAAACGTTGAAATCACTGTTCTCAATCGCTCTATCTGTTTCATCAAATGGTGTGGGTCCCGAAAATAGGAGCCTGTTGATTCTGTTGCATATTTCTGGATGATGGTTGATCCTTGGATCCATGATAAGGCTGATCCAGTTTGTTCTGACGTTGGTGGCTACATCTGTCCGATCGCGGCTATCTTTGCAGGCAGAGAATACGGCGCTGCGGAATCAGTTGTATCTGTATCGTAAATCAGGGCAAAGACCAAGAATCAGGCCTGCAGATAGGCTGCTCTGGTGCTTCATAGCGAAATTTTGGGCGGGCTGGTGCGCCGCCCTGTATTTTGTTCAACCCAGGACCGTAACGACTTGGCAGAAGAAGCGATTCCGCGACTCTTGGCGCGCGCTCAGTCAGTCGGCTAAGCAGGACCGACCGCGGATCTCGCCAGAGCTCAGAAAGCTCATTAGGCGGATGTGGGAAGCCAATCCCACGTGGGGCTCGCCAAATATCGTCGCTGAACTCGCGATGATTGGAATCGACGTTGCCAAGTCAACGGTAGAAAAGTATCAGCCCAAGCGAACCGGGCCACCGTCACCTACATGGAGAACATTCCTGGACCAGCATGTTTGAAATCTCGTATCGATCGACTTTTCCATTGTCCCGACGGCTACGTTTCGGGTGTTGTTCGTCTTCATCGTGCTTGCCCACGACCGAAGGCGAATTGTTCACTTCAATGTGACGGAACATCCTACGGCGCAGTGGACGGCGCAACAGATTGTAGAAGCGTTTCCGTTTGACACGGCTCCGAGTCATCTGATTCGAGATGGCGATGGCATATACGGCGAGCGCGTTACGCGGAGGATTGAAAGTCTAGGTATCGACGAGGTCATCACGGCACCTGCATCGCCATGGCAAAACGCCTATGCGGAACGAGTAATTGGAACGCTACGCTGAGAACTTTTTGATCACACCATCGTGCTCAATGAGCGGCATCTCAAGAGACTAATGTCGTCGTTTCTGGATTACTACCATCCGTGGCGAACACATCAGTCCTTGAATAGCGACACGCTGGACGGTCGCCCCGTACGAGAAGCAGAACCCAGCAACGATATTGAACTCCCGGCCGTCCACGGCTTCCACCATGTCTATCTTCCGAAGGCTGCATGAATATTCGGGACGGACAGGGGGCGCGGAATGCGGCCGGTTATCAACGTGACCTGGTAAGACGCTACAGACTACGCCGAGTGGCTAAGCAGAGAGACCGGACTTCTGGAAACGTCTGTGAGTGGGTGCAGGATTGCTGGCACGAGTCATATGAAGACGCACCTGCAGACGGCTCAGCCTGGCTCGTAGCGGAGCGTGGCGATTGCAATAAACGTGTCGTACGTGGTGGTTCCTTACTCAACAGACCACGTTATGTACGTTCTGCCGTGCGGGGGGAAGGGTTCGCTAACGACATTTCTTTTAATCAGGGTTTTCGGGTCGCCAGAGACTTGGAATGAGCCTTCTGCTACGAAGACAGTGTCGCAAAAATCAGTCTTCCTACTTACCCCATTGATAGTGACGCAACTCGTAGCTGGACTCAAAAAATCGTTGGTGTCGTTGCCTGGTGCAGTGGAGAAACTACCAGACACGTTACGAAGCTCAGCAGGATATTCTAAATGATATTTGCATTTTTTATAACAGTAAAGCGCTCGCACTCGTACTTGGATTACATGAGTCCGAACGATTATGAGCATGCTCTACGAGAGAGGAAAAGCGGCTTAGCGACGGTGTAGTTTCCTGTTTGTAAAAAACGCTTGAACGCCTGGCAGCTGAATACCGTGTAAAATTGAACGTCTACTGTAGAGTGAAGCAGACGTTCAGGCCAGTGAGCGTGAAGGACAGGGGTTGGCCGAGGACTGCATTATCAATCGAGCTAATCGAAACTTAAACTCAATCAATAGAAAATAGCACCGGGTAATTTCTGAGCAAGTTACTGCGATGTCGGTCCAGCGACCCTTTGCAGACATAGTGGCTAATTGCTCAGTGACCGAAAGCCGGCGGAAAGAAGACATTTGAACGTCCGGTACCGGGGCGCAGCGAAGGCTCCTTGGTCAGCCGCGGATGATCTGTTCACGGATGATGAAAAGGGCATTTATTTCTCCTATACTTGGTTTGATGTTTCTCGAATGAGTCTAGGAGGGAACCGATGTCACACGAAACAAGCTCCGACAATCTGCGTTCGCTGCTCATGCTCGGTCTCTCGGTGTTCGTCTTCTCGGCATGTGCGCCCATGCCCGAAAAGGAAGTCGGCCTGACAGCAAAGGATGTCGTTACCAGTCTGCCCGGCAAGCTAATCGACGTCAAGGACGTGAAACGCACAGGTATAGACACTGAGAAGATGGATTTAATGCCGGAGGTAAAGGAAGAGAAAGAGCAGGAAGAGGATCCGACGCCACCAGTCATTCCCAAGATCAGCGAGATGACCGGGACGGTGGAATTCGGGCTGTTCGATCTCAAGAGCAGCCGCTACTACCGCTACATTGTTCCCCGCGCAGAGCTGGCACACTTCTCGCGTGCTCGCAGCAAACTCCCTAACGAGAGCAATCCCCAGGGGAAGCCTGTCTCACAGAATGAGCTACGGGACGAAGAGAGGCGCAAGAAGTCGTGGAGCAACGCGACCGACAACCGCACCCGTCGCGCGATTGCGGACGGCTACTCGGATACTAACTCCATCTACCAGAGAATCGCCGATTACGGCGGCTGCTCGGCAAACGTGCTCTCGGCCAACAGCACGAGGATGATAGCCATCACCGCTGCACACTGTATTTTTGTCGCCGGGAACAACTTCTCGAACTCCAAGCTGCGCCCGCGGCGTAACGGCGTAACGTCCCCGACCTGGGGTTCATGGACCCCGTATGCATTCGCTTACTACGAGTCCTTCCTCAACAACGACTGCGAGGACAACTGGAAGAGCAGCTGCATACGCCGCGACATCGCGCTCGTCTTCGCGACACCGGACGCGGGAGCGACGCCTCCGCGGGGCATGGGCTGGGGATATCGACCAAAGTCGTTCCTGGATGACCATTCCAAGTATCGGCGGGGTTATCCCGGCTGCGGTAACTCCCACAGCCCTAACGGGTGCACTACGAACAACCTGTACGGTGACGGGGCCTTGAGCGTTGGCAGCTTTAGCAAAAAGAGTGGCGGCTGGCACCGCCAGTTCCGCTTCTCATCGGACACAAATCCCGGCGACAGTGGATCGGGGCTGTATTACTATAGGAACGGATTCCCGTATGTGTTCGGTGTGACATCTGCCGAGCCCAGCGGTTGCAAGACGTCGTGCAGTTCGTCGCGACCCAACTACGGTCGTCTCATCACGCCGGACTTCTTCGACTTCATCAACTCCGTCATGTGAATGGATATTCCAGACCTGGTTCCACAATCCGACTCAGGGTGCGTCGGGTCGGTTGGTGGCCAGGGTCGTATGCGGCCCTGAGCGGGTGAAAGCGGGCTTGACAGTCTGGCTGCCAACTCTGGTTCTGGTAGCCGCAATGGCACCTGCCCCGGTTTGGTCGGCTAATAACCACCAGGGAAATGGGCCCGGCGCCGCCGTTGAGAACGGTGGACTGCGTGTGTTCCGTTTCCGGCGAGACCTAGCCGGAGGTAGCGCCGATGAGTCCCGGAGATTCAACTGTGTGGCGACGTTCCTCGCTCCAGGCGTTGCGATAACGGCGGCGCACTGTCTTGATGGCGACGAGACGGCGCTCGCCGTGATCTGTAAAACAGCGGCTGACCAGGCACCGTCACGTGAGGCGAAAGTAGTCCGTCAGGTGCGTCATTTCACGCACGACGTCACCGTGTTCCACGTCCGGCCGAAGGAACTCTGCAGTTCAGGTACGGCGACGATTGCATACTCGATCGGTGAGACGGAGCACTTCTATGTCCATATTCCGCGGAGCATCGGAGCCCCTCGGGAACAGATCAAGCATGACCGGCCTGCGAGCTTGGCGCAGCTCTCCCAAAACGCACACACGATCGACGTTCTCGATGACGAGATCTGTCTCGCCACGGGTGACTCGGGTACGCCATTGCTAGTTGAGCGACGACTTCACACGAACGTTATAGCGGGACTACTGATCGGTGGCGCCCCGGAATGCTCTGGTGTGCAGACCTTTGTCCGTCTGGATGGGCTTCGTGAATGGATCACGGCTCAAATGCGCGAGGTGCGCGAATGATCCCAAGTTCGCCATGCCAGCGCACGCGGGCCTCAGGCGCCGCTTCGTGGGCAGTAATCCCAGGCAGATGTCTGCTTGCGATAAGCTTCACGATGGGCCTTGGAATCACTGAAGGCTGCCGTGGTCAATACCACGAGCGCCAGACGCACCTACCTCTGGAACGGGTCGCAGAGGTTACCTGCCCTGCGCGAGATTGCCTGGTCATCGAGGAGAACTCGGTCTACTGTTCCGTTGATCCACATGAGCTTAGGGAGAATGCAATCTTCGCGACGAAATCCAAGCTCCATATCTCCCCGGGAACCTATGCTCTGTCGGGTGAGGACGCGCTTTCGATGCTTTCTATCCGCGTCGAGACACCGCACGTGGATCGGACGCTCAAACCCCGTGGCAAAGTGCCGTATTCGCTCCACCGGGAAGAAAACGATCCGGAGACACGTATCGAGCCGTTGGAGTGGATTCAAGTGGACTCGGCCTATGGCGATAGCAGCGTCACCGTCGACAGGTTCTTTCTCAGGACGTCGCGCTGGCCGCACACGCAATTCCGGCTCGGGAATCCCGAGGACACCCTTTGGTTCTTCGAGGCGGTGAGAGGCATCTTGCTACGCGTGTTTGCGGGTGGAGATCTCTTCCCCGCGCTAGCCAAGCAGACAATTCGCTTCGCACCTTGCGGTATGCATGGAATCGTCGATCAGCCGTTCCGGTTCCAATTCGCAGACGGGTCAATGCTGGAATTGACGGCCCGTGTTGTTAGCGGCAGCACCCAGATCGGATACTTCGTTGGTAGACTCGTACGCGCGCGCGGACATATGGCTGGTGCACCGGTCGATGTTCGTGCCCAAGAACACCTGGCACTCTTCGGTAGCACCTGGTCCGGGGGGGAGGCAACCGTACCGACCTTTGCGGTGCGCACGAACGAACGGGGAGACACCTGCGGCTTCATCCTCGACTCTTCGGACTGGGACAGTGACTTAGCAGTAAACGGCTACGTTGCCTACGAGATGACCTGCGATGAGGGCCGTGGTAGACGGTTGCCGTTGAAGAGTGTCTCCTATCCAAAGTTCTTCGCCTTACCGTGAGTGCAGCCTAATCGGTGGGTGCGAGGGTGATGCGGATGAAGGTTCAGCCACACGATATGTATCAGAAGGGTAAAGGCCATGGGAATCAAGGGGTGAATCAAGGGGTCAGAGCACTTGAACGCGCGAGGCTGCACAATATTTTCAGCCGGTCGGAGACGACCGATTTCGGCGGAAGACTAAAGAGAAGTACGGATTTCGAGTAGGAGGGATGAAATGGGGTAGGCCGCGGCCCGCACCACCAGCGGTTGCGGGTACCGGCTGGGTAGCCCGTGTAGTGCAAAAACACGATCCTTGCTTTCAGGCTGCTTCACGATAGTAATAGTTGAGCATACCCGCGAGGTCAAAAAACTCATGCGGCTACTGTTGAGTTCTCCGATACCAAGGGAGTACGAGAGAGTAGCTGTCCACAGATGACCGTCAGTTTAACGGGATAGCGGTCTTCTTCAAGGCGAAAGCTTCGTTCACCAAGGCCGTTCTTCGCGGTCCGCGTGGTTCGCTTTTCAATTCCCGGTGAATGGCGACAGCAATACGTAACGTCGAATGCTTGCAAAAAAATAAAGATGTATTGCTAGCAGGGTTCATCGGGCATGTGTGGGGTCCGTACGGGTGCCAGGGCTTGGTTGTGGGTTTACGTTAGAGGAGGGGGGGGGGGTAGCGTCTACGCCGGCAAAAGGGTCGGCGATGGGCATGCTACAGCACACCTTGGTCACTGCTTTGCTGCTGGCTGTGCACACAACACACCGCACACCCTCACCTGCGATCCCCCCCTCCCCTCTGGCGTGAACCGCAACCTAGCCCTGACACACAATACACCCTCACATGCAACCCACCCCCTCCCTCCCCCCCCTACCCTGCCACTGTCCACTTCACAGGCCTCCCCTGAGGGCATGAACCTGATCAAGGGTGCTGCACGCATTCAGGTGCGCCTGCATGTGTGTTTGATCCTGCATTCTGATCCTGCATTCAGTTCGAACGTGTGACTGCAGTGGGGGGGGGGACCTGCAATGTAAAGGCCAGGGTGAAAGCCTGAGGACAGTCGTGTGTGCTGGACCCACCCACCCGCACCTGCAGCGCATGGCCAGCAAGTGTCACGCTGGCGGGTGTTAATAATAATAATAATAATGCCGAAGGGGCCCCCTTTTGCACCCTTAACGCCATAGGATTTCTCCCATTAGCTTCACGTCCTGTGAGGACGGCGGCTCCTCGCCCCTGACACACACACCGGGCATTATTATTACACGCGGGGGAAACACCTTGGTAGGGGCAAAGTGCCAAACCCCCTACCCCTCGTTGAGGCCACAAGGGCACAGGACACTCAACAAGAACGACTTGTATGTTAGCCGCATCGAGGGTCGAGTCTTGTGGTGGGCAGGAATCGAACTCCCGACCTACAACACACAAGGGGACCACCCAAGCAGTTTTGCGCCATACTCAGGGTGTTAGGCGTGAGCCTTCCCCGCCTGCCAACAAACTGCACCGATTCCAGATTGACCCTGTTGTGTGCCTGCTGTTCTTGTCCCCCCCCTCTCCAAAAAACAAACAGGTGGATGTGCTGCCCCTGCCAGATGGCACCAAGGCCACTGCCGTCAACTACTTCCGCGAAAACGCTCAGTGGCTGCAGAGCCCTGTCAGCCCACTGCCACCCGCCCCACAGATGTCCTGATGATGGTTGGGCAGGGGTGTGGGGGGGGACTGCTGGGGTGTTGACTGACGGCTGGCTGCTGTCTTGACGGCTGTTGGTTGGGGAAGGAGAAATCTGCGCTTCGCTGAAGATCAGCTTGCCGGTTGTTGCAAATTCCTTCATGGCTGTTGCAAGTTAGTACCGAATCTTCATTCAACAAGGTAGAAGAGGTAACGTTCCAGGTTGCTCGCATTCTGAATGTCCATCGAGTGGCGAGAAGGTAGGGTGTAATTCGCCAATCGAATAGTCTCCATCGTTGACAAAGCGGGGGGAGAATGTTGTTGGCATTCGTCGCGAGCACCAGGTTTTTGAATAGGTACCCCATCCCTTGCAATATATCCTGCGAAAATATCGCCAAAGTTACCGGTCGGCACTGAAAAGTAGACTTTGTTCGCTCCGGTCTGTCTTGGTGCACATGCTCCCATGCGTAAAAGTAATAGACGACCTGGGCAAGAACGCGAGCCCAGTTAATCGAGTTGACGGCACCGAGAACATATTTTTCTTGAAGTCGAGATCTCCAAAAATATCTTTAACGATTTGTTGCCCGTCGTCAAAGGTACCCTCGATCGCAAGGTTGAAAACATTCTCGTCGGTGACGGTAGTCATTTGTAACTCCTGCACCGGCGAGACTTTCTTGTGCGGGTGAAGGATAAAAATGTTGATATTCTTTTTGCCGCGCACGCCGTAAATGGCGGCGCTGCCGGTATCCCCGGAGGTCGCGCCAAGGATGTTCATGTGTTCGCCTGATTCTTTCAGCAGGTATTCGAACAGGTTGCCGAGAAACTGCAGGGCAACATCTTTAAAGGCAAGGGTCGGACCGT
>CAWGCA010000024.1:0-133166 GCA_963820955.1 uncultured Gammaproteobacteria bacterium
CTGGAGCCGTTTCTGATCCAGCAGGGTTATTTGATGCGCACGCCCCGGGGACGGATCGCGACCCAGTCTGCCTATCTCCATTTCGGCATGACCCCGAAACCGGCCGCCACGCCTGCCAAGGCGGGTTCTCGCGGCCTGTTTGAAAGCGAGTGACTCTTTTGGCTGAATTGTGACCGACATGCGGGAATTTCTCTGGCCGGTAAGGGTCTACTACGAGGATACGGATTCTGGAGGCGTGGTCTATTACGCCAACTACCTCAGATTTATGGAGCGGGCCCGCACCGAATGGCTGCGCAGTCTGGGTTTCGAGCAGGACCGGTTATTGGAAAAAGAGGGGATCATTTTTGCCGTGCGTCGGGTGGTTGTGGATTACAAAAATCCCGCCAGGTTCAACGACGCGCTGCAGGTGAGTAGCCGGATCAAAGCACGGGGAAGAGCAAGTTTGACATTTCAGCAGGAGATAACAAAACAGCCGGATGGTCAGCTGTTGTGTGACGGTGAAGTCCAGATCGCCTGTATCGAAGCCGCCCGTTTCCGCCCCTGTCCTATTCCAGAATCGATTTTAATGGGGATTCCTGATGTCGTCTGATCTCTCTTTTGTCCACCTGGTCGCGAATGCCAGTCCGCTGGTGCAACTGGTTATGGTCGCCCTGATGCTGGCTTCCCTGGTCTCCTGGACCATGATTTTCGATCGCGCCCGGGTGCTGAGAAAGGCCCGTCGGGCGGCGGAAGGTTTCGAGCAACGCTTCTGGTCTGGCGGTGATCTGGCCGATCTCTATCGACAGGTGGACCGGGACAACGGAGAGACTACTGGTATGGCGAGTATCTTCAAAGCCGGCTTCCGGGAGTTTGCCCGCCTGAAAAAGGGCGTCGAGATTGAGCCCATGGCGGTGGTGGAGGGGGCGCGTCGCTCCATGCAGGTAGCCCTGAGCCGGGAGATGGATGGGCTGGAAAGCCACCTCTCATTCCTTGCCACGGTCGGTTCCACCAGCCCCTATGTCGGGTTATTCGGTACCGTCTGGGGCATCATGAACTCCTTCCAGGCCCTGGGCAGTGTCAAACAGGCGACCCTTTCCCTGGTAGCCCCGGGAATTGCTGAGGCATTGATCGCGACCGCGATGGGACTGTTTGCGGCCATCCCCGCCGTGGTGGCCTATAACCGCTATTCCCATGACGTCGAACGGCTCAACGGCCGCTATGAAGATTTTCTCGATGAGTTCACCACCATTCTTCAGCGGCAGGCCCATGTCTAGGCAGAGGCGCGAAACACCGGGGTGTCGGTCAGCGGGCAATTTCCGGTCTGGAACGGCTCCGTCGGTCGAGTTGCCCATGCCTGCAATCTGGCCCCCGACCCCTGATTTTGTCCAATGAGTCGTCACAAGAAGAGCCGCCGGCGGCCGATGTCCGAGATCAACGTAGTGCCCTACATCGATGTGATGTTGGTGTTGCTGGTGATCTTTATGATTACTGCGCCCCTGCTGACTCAGGGCGTGAAGGTGGATCTGCCGCAGGCCGAATCTGAACCCTTGCCGAACGAAGCGGACGATCCGGTTGTGGTGTCGGTCAATGCCCAGGGCGAGCTGTTCATCGACGTGGGCGAGGGTAAGAACGATCCGGTGGACGAAGATACCCTGATAACCCGGATCCAGGCAGTGCTCAGATACAAACCCAAAACACCGATCATGGTGCGGGGCGATAAGAATGTGGACTACGGCCGGGTGGTGGAGGCGATGGTGCTGATTCAGGCAGGGGGTGCTCCCAACGTCGGACTGATCACCGAGACGCCGGAAGGGTAGGGATGTTTCAGATTCTCAAGCGCAATCCCAGGGCGGGAATCTTTGCGGTGCTGATGCATCTCGCGATCATCGCCTTTCTGGTGGTGGGTGTGGATTGGCTGGAGAAACCGAAACAACCCAAGTCCAATGTAGAGGTGGTGCAGGCCAGGGTGATTGATGACTCGCGGGTGGCTGCCGAGGTGGAAAAGCTGAAACAGGCCGAGGTCCGGCGCAAGACCGAGCGGGAGAGCGCTCGACGCAAGGAGGAAGAGCGCCTGGCGGAGCTGAAACGCCAACAGCAGGAAGAAAAGAAACGGCTGACCGCGTTGGAGCAGGAACGAATAGCAGCGGAGAAGAAGCGCAAGATCGAAGAGCAGAAACAGATAGCGGCGGAGAAGAAGCGCAAGGCCGAAGAGCAGAAAAAACGGGAGGCCGAGACCAAACGTAAGGTCGAGGAACAGAAACGGGTCGCGGCGGAGAAGAAACGCAAGGCCGAAGAGCAGAAAAAACGGGAGGCCGAGGCCAAACGCAAGGCCGAGGAGCAGAAACGGGTCGCGGCGGAGAAGAAACGCAAGGCTGAAGAGCAGAAAAAACGGGAAGCCGAAGCCAAACGCAAGGCCGATGAGAAGAAGCGAAAGGAAGCGGAGGCCCGTCGCCAGGCGGAGGCTGCCCGCAAGGCACGTGAGGCGGAGATGCAGGCCGCGGTTGACGCGGAACGCAATGCCCGGGAGATGGACCGTTACATGGTGCAGATCCGGCAGAAGGTGAATCGCAGTTGGGTGAGGCCGGCGGGTATTGGCGAAGGCTTGAAGTGTCGTCTGCGAGTGCGATTGGCGCCCGGAGGGACGGTGATTGCGGTAAGTGTTCTCGCAAGCAGTGGCAATGGGGCCTTCGACCGTGCGGCCACTTCCGCAGTGTACAAAGCCGAACCCCTACCTGTCCCGTCAGGTGGGTTGTTCGAAAGCTTTCGTGACATCAATTTCCTCTTCGATCCCAACAAATAAGACAAAATACCGTGATGAGCACTATGTTTTCGTTGTTTTTACCCACGTCTTTCCGTCCTCCGGCGCGGGAATCAGGCATAATCCGACCCATGACATACGTACATACCATGAACAGAGTGTTGTTAGTGATTATTCTGGCCTGCTGGCACCTGTATGCCGCGGCGGCCCTGACGATTGAGATTACAGAGGGAGCAGAGGGTGCACTGCCGGTGGCGGTGGTTCCTTTCGGCTGGCAGGGTCAGGGAGCACCACCCAAGCAGGACATGGCGGAGATCATCCGCAGCGATCTGCAGCGTAGCGGCCGTTTTAACACCATGCCGGCCGGCGACATGCTGGCCCGACCGCAGAGTGGCTCGGAAGTGGAATTCCGGGACTGGAAAGTGCTCGGTATGGAGAATCTGGTTGTCGGGAACCTGCGCCCCAACGGCTCCGGTGGCTATTTGGTTCGTTTTCAGCTGTTCGATGTGTTCAAGGGCGAGCAGCTGGCCGGTTACAGCATTCCTACCACCGAACGGAACCTGCGAGCGACTGCCCACCATATTGCCGACATCGTTTACGAAAAGCTGACCGGTCAGCGGGGTGCCTTTGCCACCCGCATCGCCTATGTGACTTCGATCAACAATGCCGGCGGGGAACCGAGAATCGCCCTCAAGGTGGCCGATGCGGACGGCTACGATGCTCAGACCATTGTCACCTCCAAAGAGCCTCTGATGTCTCCCTCCTGGTCGCCTGATGGGCGCAAGCTCGCCTATGTTTCATTTGAAAACGGCAAGCCAGGTGTTTACATCCAGGAGGTGTTCACTGGCAGGAGGCAGAAGGTAGCGGCTTACAAGGGTATCAACGGTGCCCCAGCCTGGTCACCGGATGGGCGCAAGCTCGCCCTTACCCTGTCCAAGGATGGGAATCCGGAGATCTATGTCCTCACCCTCAGTCGCAAAAGCCTGAAGCGATTGACCAACCATTATTCCATTGACACCGAACCGGCCTGGTCACCGGACGGGCGTAACATCATTTTCACCTCGGACCGCGGCGGAAAACCTCAGGTCTATCAGGTTCCCTCAGCGGGAGGGAAGGTGAAACGGCTGACTTACGAGGGGAGCTACAATGCCCGTGCCTCCTATTCGTCCGACGGTGAGTTGGTGGCCATGGTGACACGCCAGGGAAGGGATTTTCGGGTCGGGGTGCTGGACCTTGAGTCCGGCGGTCTGCAGGTGCTGAGCGAAGGGCATTTGGATGAATCACCCAGTTTTGCGCCCAACGGCAGCATGGTAATTTATGCCACTAAGGTCAACGGAAAAGGTGAGTTGGCGGCGGTATCGGTCGATGGACGGGTCCGTCAGCGGCTGGCGCTGCAGGAGGGAGACGTTCGTGAGCCGGTCTGGTCGCCCTATACACAAACTAACAGGAGAAACCCATGAAACCGAACATACTAAAATTTATCCCGGTTCTGGCCTTGTCGCTGGTATTCGCCGGTTGTGCCTCTACTGGCGATAAAACCGCGGAAGGTGAAGGTGCGCCGGTGACGGAGGCTGGTCAAGGAGCAGCGTGGGAAGGTGGTGCCCAAGTCGCCGGCGCCAGCGAGGGCGGAGCCTGGAGCGGCAGTGCGCTGGATAACCCGGACAGCCCGCTCTACAGCAAGGTCATCTATTTCGATTTCGATAGCAGTCAGGTCCGTGCAGATTTTGTCGATGTGGTTGCCGCCCACGGCGATTACCTGGCGGCAGATCCCTCGGTTACAGTGACCATAGAGGGCCATACCGACGAGCGCGGGTCCCGGGAATACAATATCGCCCTAGGAGAGCGTCGCGCCAATGCAGTGAAGCGTCTGCTGATGGCGCAGGGCACTGCCGAAAGCCAGATCGTAACCATCAGTTACGGTGAGGAACGGCCGGTAGATCCCGGTCTTCACGAGACCGCCTGGGACCAGAATCGTCGTGCCGAACTTATTTACTAAACAGAGAGAGACCAAAGGCATATGAAGCGACTGGGCATATTCTTGGTTCTCGTTTTCTGGGCACTCCCACTGCTGGCGCAGAATACCGGGTCAGGTGCGCAGAAAACACTGGAGCAGCGTGTGCAAGTCCTGGAGCGACGAGTTCAGGCCTTATCCGAGCTTCTGCGACAGATGGACAGACTGCAGAGTGAGGTGCAGCAGTTGCGGGGCGACTTGGAGGTCCAAAACCATGCCGTGGATTCGATGAAACAACGGCAGCGGGATCTTTACCTGGACATCGACAAACGACTGGGTCAGATGAGCGAGACCGGTATTCCTCCAGCCGATGCCCGGCAAGAAGGTGGAGGGGAGATCGGTCGGGCACCGATAGAAGCCACTGAACTCACGTCGGCTCCAATGGTTGCCCCTAGCATGAAGCCGCCGGAGGTTCCGGCTACCGCAAAGGCCTCTGCCGGAGAGGAGCGGGACTATCAGTACGCCTTCAATCTGTTGACGCTGCGACGTTACGATGAAGCGCGCAAGGCGTTCGAGTCTTTCCTGATCAAATATCCCCAGGGGCAGTATGCCGACAATGCCCAGTACTGGTTGGGCGAGACCGGTTACGTTACGCGCGATTTCGATACCGCGCTGACTGATTTCACCAAGCTGCTCAAAACGTATCCGGATAGCGCAAAAGTATCGGGAGCCATGCTGAAGATCGGCTATATAGAGTACGAAAAAAAGCAGCTTGCCCAATCACGGAAAACCCTGGAGACTCTGGTTCAACGTTACCCAGGTTCCTCCGCCGCCCGGTTGGCACAGGAGTTTATTCGTAGCAAGGGTCTCTAGTGGGCCATGCGGGAAGTTCGGTAACCCACAGCCAGTCCACAAGCCGGGTTGGCAAGGCACGCGAGCGCAGGACTGGCGGTCGCCAATTCCAGCGAGTGTAACGCGGTCAACGTGGCTTGTGGGCTGGCCCGGAGGGAGCGTCGCTGATGAGCCAATGTTGCGTTGCACCTCTTGGAAAGGGCCTGCCATTCCCTGTGGTGTGCGCCTTACCTTGGCTCATCAGCGGCGCTCTGTGGATAACCGAACTTCCCGCATGGCCCACTAGGACCGGTTCGCAGCCTGGGGTAGGGGGATCGCTCAGTACAGGTGGTTTATCGGCAGATCTATCCTGATGCCGATTGGTGGTTAGGATGGTTCGTCTTCGCATCACCGAGATCTTCTATTCCCTGCAGGGGGAGTCAAACGCCGTCGGCCTGCCTACCGTGTTCATTCGCCTGACCGGTTGTCCCCTGCGCTGTGGCTACTGCGACACCAGTTATGCGTTCAAGGGCGGCAGCTGGATGACCCTGCCGGAGATCCTTGGGCGGGTTTCGCAACATACCGCCCGTTATGTCATGGTGACGGGAGGTGAGCCACTGGCTCAACGGGAGTGCCTGCCTTTGCTGAGCGCTCTTTGCGATGCCGGTTATAAGGTTTCTTTGGAAACCAGTGGGGCGCTGGATCTATGCGGGGTGGATCCCCGTGTGGTCCGCGTGATGGATCTTAAAACACCAGGCTCCGGAGAATTGAAGCGCAATCTTTACTCGAACATCGAATGCCTTGGGTGGCGGGATCAGATCAAGTTCGTCATCTGTGATGAAGAAGATTACCTGTGGGCAAGGGGGCAACTCGATAAGTGGGCCTTGAACGATCGGTGTGAAGTGCTTTTTTCACCGGCACAAGGACGAGGCACTTTGAGCGCAACTCAACTGGCGGACTGGATCCTGCGGGATCGGTTGTTGGTTCGTTTCCAGATTCAACTTCATAAGTATCTTTGGGGTGACGTGGCCGGCAAGTAGGACTGCGAAAAGTGGTAATGAAAAAAGCGGTTGTATTGCTCTCGGGCGGTCTCGATTCCGCCACTGTCCTGGCTATCGCCAGGGAGCGGGGGTTTGCATGCCACGCTTTGAGCATGGACTACGGACAACGGCACCTGGTAGAGCTGAATGCTGCCCGGCGGGTGGCCGATGCCCTTGGGGTCATAGCCCATCAGATTATGCCATTGGCCTTGGATAGCTTCGGTGGTTCGGCACTGACCGACAGCGAGATTGAGATACCAGAACAGGAAAGCGAAGGTATCCCTGTCACTTACGTCCCCGCACGCAACACAGTTTTCCTCTCCCTGGCGTTGGGGTGGGCCGAGGTGCTGGGCGCCCGGGATATCTTCATCGGCGTCAACGCCGTTGATTATTCGGGCTATCCGGATTGTCGCCCGGAATTTCTTTCGGCCTTCGAAAATCTTGCCAAACTGGCCACGAAGGCGGGGGTCGAAGGGCAGGTTTTTCAAATTCATGCGCCGCTGATTCAACTGACCAAGGCTGAAATCATACGTAAGGGAGTGAGTTTAGGGGTAGATTACGGACTGACCATCTCCTGTTATCAGGCGGATGAACAGGGGCAGGCATGCGGTGTCTGTGACTCCTGTCGGCTACGAGCCAGGGGATTCGAGGAGGCCGGAGTCGAGGATCCCACCCGATACCGGCAGGCCTGAGCGCAGAGTAACCAATGAGCCACGATATTTGCTTTGTACGGAGCTGGATTTCAGCTGATGGATTGACTGAAAACCAGGCTGGGGTATAATCCCGCGATTCCCTTCCGGGTCGTTAGCTCAGATGGTAGAGCAGTGGATTTTTAATCCATTGGTCGCAGGTTCGATTCCTGCACGACCCACCAATAAAAACAATGAGTTATCAGTTAATCCCGCTGTCATTTTTGAAAAATGTTGTCAACAATGTTGTCAACATCCGCTTTCTCAGTGGGTGCCACCGTTGCTGGAAGCACGTCGGTGCTTCGTTCATCCGCTGTTGATCTAAGCAATGGCGAAGACATCCCGGAAACTACATACCCGGTGGCGGAGACCGGCGACCATGGCCGGCGTCCGAAGCTCCCGCCCGAACCGCAAACTGGTATGACGACGAATAAAATTGTAATGACAACGCGCGAGTTCGAGCTGCCGGTGTAATCTCTTTTCACAACGCGCATGAGTCGGACTGCGTCGACGCAAATAGGCGACCGATTGCCGGATTGTCAAATTGAGACGCTCGATATACGCCGTGTTCGCATGCGCCGAATCCTCCGATTCATCGAGCGCCCTCTCCAATCGTCGGGTCGTGCCGATAATCGCTCGACGTTCCACTCGCGTGACGCGGTCTTTTCGCCAAGTCTTGATCACTTGGGCGTAGATGCAAGCAACACCGAGCAGCTTACGGATTACGCGTTCGTAGAACTCGAAGCCATCCGTCATAATCAATGGAATTCCAACAACTTCGCCGCGAAGGAGAGTATCATTGAACAAGGCTTTCGTGTTGGCGTAGCTGCGCCGCCCGACGACCGTTGAAGACCACAGTCGTGAGCACACTTCCATGCTCGTGAAAACCCAGGTGGGCTTTGCTTTGCAGGGAACGAACGTTCGCAGCTCATCGGCTTGAAGCTCCACGAGGGGGATGCCATAAATGTGGCGTTCGTTGAACCGTTGAGCGAGCCCTGCTGCTTTGTTCAGCCATCGGTCGGCCGTATGCCAGGCGATACCTTCGATCCGTGCGATGGCGGCACAGCTCATGCCTTCGACACTCAAATGGGCGACCCGCTCGAATGTACGCGACGAGCACCCTAGACCGAAGTAGGGCGTGTTCGTCCGCGCCGAGAAGGTATGTCCGCAGCCACGACAGCGGTAACGTCGGCGTCGACCGCACCGAACACGGAAAAATCCGTGACGGACAACGTTCGCCGGGCTACCAATGCTTTGTATGCACGCTTCGTTCGGACATGATGGGCTGGTCATCGGGCACTCCTCTGGATTCGGTACATGCTAGACTGTACCTAACTCCCTGAGTGCATGTTATTTTTCGTGACATCTGCAACAGCGTATGAACGAAGCACCTTACAAGCCATCCTGGCTCTCGGGGAAATGGAAGTAAGGAATTCGCAAGAGTGTAAAAAGATCTGGGTAAATGGGATTCTTATTAACCTAACCTGTTGAAAGGAATAACGAATGCCTATTGAGTAACTGCATGTATTGACAAACCTGCAGTTGGGGTTAGGCGTTTTACAACTCGCACTGTTCCCCCTGGTTTGCTACGAGCAGAAAAATTTGCACCGCTAAAGTTAAGAGTCGATCAACTCTTTACCTTCAAACCACGGTTGATCGACGGCTGTTCTATACGGATTACGGTCATTGATGTTGCGATATATTACTGCGCACTTTCGTTCATCGAGTCTTCGCTGATATAGGGGCCGCGCAGAAAACCATTTCCTGTGTTTTGAATCATGTTTGTATTGGCCAGTGCCGACACGGCCCGCACCCGATCGCTTGTGGTATCGATGATCTGATCGACGACAGCCGCGACAACCATTCCAATGAGTCCACCGCCACCGTCACCCGACCCCTCTTGCGCAAGCGCCGTACCTTCCCAAATAGTGGTTCCGGTTGCGACATCCACGAGACGGGCCCTGGCCTTCACAACGGTAGTGGAAGACAATACTATGTATTTCTGCCCCCAGTCCTCGATGGTGATATACAGTACTGCATCAGGGCCGAATACTTCAGCCAGTTTGTCCAGCGGCACGGCATTCATTTCATAAGGCGTCGGTAACCCGTTCTCCTTCATGTAGGAGTCAACCACGGCAACCGGATACACATAATAACCGGCTTCGGCCAGTGGCCGGGTGATGGTCGAAAGATAGATATAAGACGCATTCACCTCAACGGATTCATTGATCGGAGGCAGGACCAGAATCGACCTGGGCATGTGAGCCCGGAACAGGCTGTAATCATAGGAATCATTTGTTGATGCACAGCCGCTTAAAGCCAGAATTGCCACTACGGCCATGCAGCTCAAGTCGTACTTGTATCCGGACAGCATCAGTTATCCTCTCCTTTAGCATGAAGGCGCTGCAGAATACCCTCTACAAATACTTTTGATTCGGGAAATATTTCTCGCTCGATAGCGAATTCATTATAGGCAGCAGGTTCATTGCCTTGGATATAGTACATATAGCCAAGATGGGCATGTACGCCAGGAGGCGTGCGCAGATCCTCAGCCTGTTCCCGCTCAACATCGGCAGAAAGCTTTTCAACCTGCGCGCCTGGATCTGCCTCGCCGGGCCTGGCGTACATTTCGTAGATCAGTTGTTCGTAACTCCCCCAGTGATAAAGTGGCGGTTTATTTGACGCGCAGCCCGTGGACAGGAGGAGGGCAATTGCAAACAAAGCAGCTATTGGCCATTTGAAGCAGTTCACGACTATATGCCTCCGACTGGAGACCATTCCCGGCGCTCCAGTCCCTGAACCAGGTTGTTCACGACCTCAGTAATCGCCAGATTAAGAACCTTCCCGTTGAGGGTGGCGTCGTAGCCTGCAGTTCCGCCGAAACCGATAACTTCGCGGTTACTCAGTTCATACTCTCCCGCACCCTGGACAGAGTAAATGATGGTAGATGTTTTCACATCCACGACGTTAATTGCCACTTTTGCGTAGGCTACCTGTGTCTTGCCAGAACCGAGGATACCAAACAGCTGGCGATCGCCAGTTGTTCGCCGTCCGAATTCTGTTACGTCTCCGGTTATCGCAACCTGCGCACCCTGCAGGTTTTGTGTTTCCCCACGTAACTTCGCTTCCATGGCGATTTCCTTCATATTTGCACGATCGACTACGGTGAAGCGGTTGGTCTGTTGCAAATGGGTCTTGAGAATGGTTTTCGCCTGGTTGCCCAGTTGGTCCGGGCCATCGGAAAAAATACCGCGCATATAGCTTGAGCGGTTCTGAAACTTACCCACCACAAGCACATACTTTGTACCACTGTAGGATGTTCCATGACTGGCTACCGTTCCCGGCACCAGGGTGCGGTGGGATTCTTCTGTTGCGCAGCCTGCCATCAACAGCGTGAAAATAAGCAAAACGTTGCTCCACCATGATGCGTTGGCCTGGGTGTGCGGTATTTTCAACATCCTATGTCCTCTTAAACTGAAGTGAATCCAAATGGGTATAGTAACGATAGTCAGCGATCATATGTGGAATATGCTAGGGTCCAAAAACATCATTTCTTGATGCCTGCAGGGCTTCTTTATCCACCTGTTGTTTTTCATCGTAGGCCTTTTTCGCTTCAATCCATTCCAACTGATCTGTCTCTGACGCCCACTCCTCTGGCTCCATCCATACAACCACTTGATCTGGATACTTCTGCGCAGCACCTGAAGCCGCATCGATTATTATTCCTATAATGCATCCCTCTATGCAAAGAATTTAATCATCAATACAGAAATATTCTCCATGATGATTCGCAATTCATAGCCGCTAAAATAGTACCTAGAAACAATACGGTTACAACTTGAAACGGTTCAGAAACAGATCAGATCTATAGGTTGTTAATGGGCGATAACTCATGAAGCCCAGCATGAGGATGAAAGTATTCCTTTATCTCAGATACGGAACGCAGGAGTCATGAAAAGGACCGCAGTATTAGTAGCAGCACTGATGATCGATCTGCTGGCGACTCCGACAATTCAAGCCAGCGCTGACAATTCAGCCCAAACTGGTCAACGAGGGGGAGAAGCAGTTGCATGGCTTTGATAATCGCATCATCTCTCTGTACGCCCGGGGTATGACTACGCGGGATATTCAAGCTCACTTTTAAGATGCCTATGGTGTGCAAGTATCCGCGACCTTCATCTCTCAAGTCACCAATGCGGTCACGGAAGAAGTGACGGCCTGGCAGAATCTCCCGCTTGATAGCCTCTGGTCTACCTGGATGCCCTGGTGGTCCGTAGCCGGGCCTCAGGCGCGCTACAGAATAAATCGGTGTACCTGGGCGTTGGGTACCAATATGGACGGTGAGAAGGATCTGCTCGGGCTATGGATGGCGCAAACCGAGGGTGCCAAGTTCTGGCTGTCGGTGATGAGGGAACTGAAGAACCGTGGCCTCCAGGATATGTCTATTGCCTGCGTCGATGGACTGAAAGGCTTTCCTGAATCCATAGAGGCCGTCTATCAGAAAACCCAGGTTCAGCTGTGTATCGTCCATCGGGTGCGCCATTCCCTGCGCTACGTCCGGACGCACCGCCCTGTTCACGGGTTCCCCTCATGCGCTGGCGGCGGTTGCGAGAGAGGACAGCACCTTGTGGGTCATCCCTAAATCCAGCCTCTGTCAGCTGCTGGAGAATTCACCCGTCTTCCAACAGGTGCTGCACCGCTGGTTGCGCGAACCGGAGGTGGCCGAATATCTCGGAACGAGGCATGGTTTTGGGGACCAGGAGCTGAATCAATGGCTGGATCGGGCAGCAGCCAACCTGATCCAGCACGCCCGTATCTCGGAATCTGTTCCACTGGTTCGCAATCGAGACCGGTTTTGTGAACTCGGAGGTAAACTCCGACGTATACCCTGGCTGGCCCGTCTGGACTCCGCCGAAGTGGCAGCCCTGTCTGAACATCTCGTTTATCGACGATTTCGTCGGGGGGAAACCCTGTTTCACCAGGGTGATCCGGCGGACCGCCTTTTCATCCTGGAACACGGCCAGGTTTCATTGATCGACCCGCGCAAAAAGGCCCGTTTGCCGTTACAGCTAAAGTGTCGCGACGGGTTTGGCGCTATGGCTTTCCTTGCCGGTTGCCCCTATTCGGTGTCTGCCATCGCGACCAAAAAAAGTGCCGCCTGGCTGTTGCGCCGCGAAGACCTGCCACATCTGCTGGGACACTTTCCCGCATTCAGTCACCGTTTTGAAACCGCGCTAGAGGATTCCCTGTTTGCCAGCTATCTACAAGCAAAGCACGGATTAGCCAGGGAAAGGGTTCAGCGATGGCGTCGGCGCGCTGTAAAATCCCTGAAAAACGGCGAGCCGGCGCCTTCCATACTGGCCGGGGGCAATACCAGAGAACACCAAGACGTACCGGTGGCGATCTGGCTCGGTATCATGCTGGATGGTATTCCTGAATCCCTGTCAAGTTCGGTAGGCATGCGCCAGCAGGGCCTTAGTCGACGCCGCATTCTCCTGATGTGGACCTCCATCATGCTTCTGACCGGCATTGGTGCAGCCGCCGGCAATCACTTTATGACGTCTGCACCTCCCAATATTTTCGCCTTCCTCGAGGGGCTGGCCGCCGGTGCGATGCTGACCATGATTGCCCAAACCATGTTGCCGGAGGCCTATATAAAGGGGGGCTCCATCATCGGATTTTCGACCTTGATGGGTTTTCTCTGCGCCATCTATTTCACTACTCTGCATTGAATTTGGCGGCGATTGAAGTTTTCGGTTAACAAGTCCAGCGATGTGTCAGAAGCGTTCAATCGTCTTTCGCTTCTGATCGGATTGAGGGGTGACTTGATCTGTGTGGCCGAGAGCAGTGAATCGTGAATATGTGATATCGACAGTTGATCAGAGCGGCCTCTGCGTTCCGTTTCCCGGCCTTTACTACTGAAAAAGGGAGGCACATGGCCTTCCTTATTAACAACGGCAAGGCATCAATGTTTAATCATCGTCGTGACTGCCCTTTCCTTTTCCCTTGTGGTTGTCCTCGTGATCATCATCGTCGTCCTGGTCATCCTCGACCAGCAACATCGGACCGACCACACCGGTGATGGAATCACCGTAGAGGTTGTCCGCTGAATTGTCGGGATGCTGCGCGACCAGGGTCATATAGGAGTAATCGCCCACTTCGTGAATGTAGGGTGAGGTGGTTTCCGCACCCAGCGGTACGATCGAGATACGGGTTAGCTCATGGTGGTCCAGATCGAAGGACCAGACCATGTTGTTATCGTGCTTACCGTCCTCGCCAATGACCAAGCTGTTTGAATTCTCGATCATCGTGACGTTGTCAGGCTGGGCCATGATGTTGTTGTTCAGCGCGCATTCTTCCGGTGAGATCTCCCCCCTGCGGTACCGCTGGCGAGGATGCTGTTCATGTTGATTGCCACCAGATCGCTCTTGATTTTCTTGCCGTCGGTATCACGCACCTCGGACATGGTGTCCATGCCATAGACGGCGCCGCAATAGTCGGCCTTGGAAACCCGGATATGATTGCCGGTCTCCACCGCACCGTTACCGTCCCGGTCGTCATAGTTGCGGACCGTATCATCCACTATTTCTTTCTCGGGATCGTTGGTATTGTCCAACATGCCGCGACCCACTTCCGATACGGCGATATAGGCCCGGTTGCGATTCTGGTCGAAGGTGAAGCCTTCCATCTTGCGGAATTCATAGGTAGCCCCCAGCAGGGCGGCATAGCGCCGGGAGTCCAGCCTGTCCATGCCGGATCTCAGCTCGATACATTCCCTGATTTCGTTGGTCGAGAGCTCGGTGCCGCCCAGGCAGATGCCATCTTCATCCCGGCCATACTCAACGAACATGTCCGAAAAGCTGATGCCTCGTTTGATCGCCGCTTAATCTGGTGGTCTTTGGCCTTACCCAGGTTGATCCAGTCGAGTTGGGCGGCGTCGCCGCCAAAGCCACTGGTCTGTTTCCAGATGGCGGCATACAGGGTTCCGCTTGACAGATCGCCTTCCTTGTCCGCAACGAACATGAACAGGGTGTCGTTGGTGCCCATGGAATCAACGAAATCGTCAGGACGATCAGCACTTTCCTTTGATTTATTCATTGCACAGATGATTCGGTTAAGATAACGAAGTTTTAAAACGCATTTTCCCGAGGATAAGTGATGAGCTGGAAGACCGCATATCGTTCGTTCTACTACCAGGGGGCGCCTGAGCCGGAAGCCCTCGAGCTGGCGTACGATGAAACGGTCATGCTGACCATCGATATACAGAACACCTACCTGGAGATCGCCGCAGATCCGGAAGAGCGCGCGCGCTGGGAACCTTTTCAGCGGCGGATGCGTGAAACGGTGATTCCCAATACCAGAGATCTGCAGGATCGATTTCGTGAGCGGGGGATGGATGTGCTCCACGCCCGGATCGCCTGTCTGCTCGAGGACGGTCGCGACCGGTCCCTCAGTCAGAAAAAACCGGGATGGAACTATCTGCTGCTGCCGAAGGATCACCATGACGCGCAGATAGTGCCCGAACTGGCGCCCAGGGAAGGGGAGATGGTTTTCACCAAAACCACGGACAGTGCCCTCACCGGGACCAATATGCGGCTGGTGCTGCAGAACATGGGGGTGAAGAACCTGGTGTTGACCGGTATCTTCACCGACCAGTGCGTTTCCTCAACAGTCCGTAGCCTGGCCGATGAGAGCTTTAACGTAATTGTGATCGAAGACTGCTGTGCGGCCGGCACCGATGAGCTGCACTACAGAGAGTTGGAGATTATCAACATGATCTACTGCCAGGTCCTCTCAAGCGAAGAACTGACCGAGATAATGGATCTGTAACTAATGTGGGGTCAGGTCAAGACCTGACCCCAGCCATGTGGATCTAGATCTTCGGGTTCTGGGCCAACACGTCGGCGGGCATATCGAGCACTTTCGACCGCTCGATAAATTGTTTGGCCAGCGATGCCTGTTCCTGCTTATATGCTTCGAGGTCACTCCAGGTGGAGGACGGGTCCAAAATGCCTGACGGGACATCGGGGCAACTGGTCGGTACATCGAAGCCGAACACCGGGTCCTGCATAAACTGGACACCGTTCAGTTTGCCATCCTGGATTGCCCGGACGATAGCGCGGGTCACCGGGATGTCGATACGCTTTCCTACCCCGTATTTCCCTCCCGTCCAGCCGGTATTGACCAGCCACACCGGGACATCGAACTGCTTGATCTTGTCCGTGAACAACTGGATGTACTCAGAATGGGGCCGCGGGAAAAAAGGTTCGCCGTAAAGGGCGCTGAATGCCGGCTCCGGTTCCTTGATGCCACGTTCGGTTCCGGCCACCTTGGCGGTGTATCCCATGCTGAAGTGATAGGCAGCCTGCAGCGGCGAGAGGCGGGCCACCGGCGGCAGCACGCCAAACGCGTCAGCGGTGAGAAAGATGATGCAGTCGGGATGTTTCGCCTGTCCGCTCTGGATGGCGTTCGAGATGGCATCGATGGAGAAGGAGGCCCGGCCGTTCTCTGTGTAGCCGCCATCGTCATAGTCGATATGGCGTGTGAGCGGGTCCCAGGCCACGTTTTCAACCGTCGTGCCGTGCCGTTCGGTGGCGTCATAGATCAGCGGCTCATCGCTGGGTGATAGATTAATGGTCTTAGCGTAGCATCCGCCTTCAAAGTTAAACACGCCCTGGTCGCTCCAGCCGTGTTCGTCATCGCCGAGAAACAAGCGCTCCGGATCCATCGAAAGCGTCGTCTTGCCGGTACCGGAGAGCCCGAAAAAGACGGTGACTACGCCGTCATGGCCGACGTTGACCGAGGCGTGCATAGGCATGACACCCTGCTTCGGCAGAAGATAGTTCAAGACCGTGAATACCGATTTCTTTATTTCGCCCGCGTACCCGGTACCGCCGACTACGATGAGCTTTCTACTGATATCCACCAGGATGAAGTCGTTGGAGCGCAGCCCGCACTGCTGGGCGGTGGGTTCGTCGAGGCTCATGTGGGGCGCTGCGAGAATATTCCATTCGGGCTCGAACGAAGCCAGTTCGTTTTCCTCTGGGAGAATGAACATATTCCGCACGAACACCGCCTGCCAGGCGGCGGTGCCGATGAATCTTACCGGGATCCGATAGCGCTCGTCAGCCCCGGCATAGAGATCCTGTACGTAGGCCGTGTAGGCCCTAAAGTACTGCCGCACCCGGGACAGGATCGCATCGAAGTTGCTTACCGAAATAGGTTGATTGATCTGGTTCCAGGAGACGCTGTCTCTGGTCAGGTCGTCCTGCACCATAAACCGGTCTTTGGGGGAACGCCCGGTATGGCCCGTGCGCACGGTCAATGCGAGGTTGTGCAACAGATGCCCCTCATTATTCTTGATCGACTGCTCAATCAGCTTCGGCGTTGGCCATCGAGAACAGATCACGTCTGGATGAAGCTCAAGGTAGTCAAGATTCGTGATGGTCATTGTTTTCCCCTGTACGGTTTAATCTATGGAGCGATTCGAAACGGTAATCAGTATCTGTTGGACACCGCGCCCGGTGCGCCTTGTTTGGTTGAAATATTCCGGAAGCCGATAGCTATCCGCACAACTGCTTTCAGGCCGTTGAGCGCCAAGCGCAAAGTCGCCATTGTATACCAAGCGGCTAGGTCGCATTAATACAGTTAACTGGTCGGAAATTCGGGGTATGCGTCGAATGGGCCCAAGCAAAAGATAGTCGGGAAGTGCACCATTTCAGTCAGAGTACGCCCCCGAGGCTGCAGAGATCAGCGCGATTCCTCCCGGTGCGACAAATGCTGCATTGGGGGATTGTAGAGACCGAGGATGTATTGATCATCCAGTTCCATGCCGAGGATCCGTGGTACGCCATTGCTCATTTTTCCCTCGAGATGGGACGCAAAGGCAGTCTCCTTAGGTACTTCCACGAAGTGTGCCGGCCGGTAAATACGAATCGGGTAGCCGTATGGCATGGGCGGCGGGGGATTGTATCCCTCTATCTGCTTGGCCAGTGATACCTCAAGCTGGAATTCAGCGACGTGTTTTCCAACCATCTCTTCTACTTTCTGTTGATACGACATAACAGAGTCAACCCACTTCGTTACTACTAAATTACTAAGGAATCTCGAGGTTTATTCCTCATTCCGGACCAAGCGCAGCGTAGATCCAGAGCACTGGTGCCAGGACGCACCGTTTACGAACCAAAGGACGGAATCCATCTTAACGTAATCAATTAAACTACTGGATCCCAACCTGCGCCGGGATGACGGAGTACGAACAAACCAAGTGTTCCTTAACTTTGACTCGGAGTATATCAGGAAATACTTATCGTTTCATTGACGGATTAATTTGGGGCTAAAAGCCCCCGCCGGTGCGGAAGCCACCCCCTCCACGGCCGGAGCCACCGCCTCTGCGGCCGAAACCGCCTCCGCCACGACCCATTCTACCGATTAGGTCGCCCAGATCCGGCAGATCACCGAGGCCGCCACCCCAGACGGTGCCACGACCAAAGCCGCCGGAGCCGAATGTCGGATTCGAGCGATGGGACTGATAGCGCTGCTGTTCCTGCAATACCTTCCATAGCATCTTTCTATCGAGCATACCGTTCAGAAACTGGCCCAGCATCATCGCGATCAGGCTGCCGTTGGCGAAGGTCGATCCCGAACGGTCGTAGCGCTGGCGCTTGAATTCCACCCGCAGCGTCTCGAGTTCGCTCAGGCGTTTATGGTGTTGAGCGATGGTTTCACGCAGACCCTCCATCGAGGCTTCGATCTGTCGGTGTTCGTCTTCGCGCTGCAGCAGGCGGCTGACGATCAGATCGTCCTCCGGAAATGGTGTGTTCAGGGCGGCGTGGCGCAGTTCCATCAGGTCGTCGCGCTGGAACTCGGCTGCCAGGAACTGTACTGCCTTGTGGCTGTACTCGTCATCACCGGTTGCGAACGCGGCCTTGCGCTGCAACAGCGTCTGCTGCTCGGCCTCGGCCTGTTCGATCCGCTGATCAATGGCGTCGAGCCGGGTCTGCTCCTCGGCCAGGCGCTGCTTCAGCGCCGGGACTCCATCAGACTCCAGGGCCTCGGTGTCGGCCTGTTGCAGCGCCTGGAACTCCTTTTCGGCAGCGGCCTTGAGGCGCTCGGCGTGTTCGCCCAGACGCGCCGGAATCACATTCAATCGGTCATAGTTGGCGCGGGCGTCGGCAAATCCGATCAGCTTGGCTACCCTGGAGTCCAGCCAGCGGATCAACCCCTTGGCCTGGTATTCAGGCAGCCCGTAGTGGTGTTCCCAGAGGTACATAAAGAGCGGGTCGTTGCGGTAGGATTCCCCCTTCTGCTCTCGCTCCTGTTCGCTGCGGGCAGCCTTCTCCTGGGCATGCATCGCCTGGCGCTCGGCCAGTTCTGCCTGCTCCCGCAGAGTCCGGTAAGCGGAGTCCGCCTCCAGTCTCTCCTGGGTCTGGGCCTCGGCAGTGTCAACGGTCTCGGCAGCGGCATCCACCTGTAGTGACTGAGCGTCGCGTTCAGTCTCCAGTGCCTGGTGGGCCGCATCGGAGTCCTGGATCTGCCCCAGCAGTCCCTGCAACGCCTCCCCACGCTGATCAAGCAGCGCGACCACCTGCTGGTCTGCCTGGTCGAGGTGGCGGACCAGTTCGCCGTCAGAGAGCAGATCCAGCCGGACCCGGGCCAGCTCTCTGAAGTCGTCGGTGCGGCTCTGCTGTTGATCGACGAGGGTCTTGTTGACCGAATCAATCTGGGCCTCGACCGCATGGATTTTGCTGTGTGTTTCGCTCAGCGCTTGGTCGATGGAAGCCAGGGTCTGCCTGCCTGTGATCATTCTCTCTACCATTCGGTGATTGCCCCGCCGGTGGTCTGCATCTCATATTGGGGTAGCAGGTAGCCGCGGCTCTTGTAACCGAAGCGGTCGCGCTCGATGATGCCGTCATCCTTTTTGTCGTCGGCGATCTTGGAGAAGGTTTGCTGATCGACGCGCAGGGCCCAGGTATCCACCTGTTCCACCTTGTTTGTCTCCTCGTTTTCGATCGGCACCCGAAGCTGTTTGCCCGATGGGGCTATGGCCTCGACGATGATGTAATAGTTGCGCGTGTTGGTGTTGATGTCCGGCACCCGCCACACGCCGCTGCGCTCTCCCGGGCGATTGACGATACGCACGGTATACTCCTGCTCAAGCCTTATCCGCAGGTTTTCCAGCGCGGTGAGGGCCTCTTTCGCCCCGTCGCTGTCCTCGTTGCGAAGGGCGGTGTTGCCGGCATTCAGGACCTGCTTGGCCGACTCCAGCGCTTTGTCGGTGCTGGCCAGTTCCACCACCTCGGCGTGCAGGCGGGTCAGTTTTTCCGGCAGATCCGCATCGGGTGCGACGAAGGCGAAGTAATTGACGAACCAGGCGATGATCGGAACGATCACACCTGCCATTACCCATTTGCCCCATTTCCGGCGACTGACATAAAGGCGTGCGAGCCGGGTCCGCAATCCCTTCGTGGGCGGCTGATAGGTGAAGCGCTCTTCCTTGAGCGCAGCTACGCCCTGCTCGATGACGTGATCCGGTACCTCGATGCCCTGGGCTGTGTAGATCCGGCGCAGGCGCTGCTTTAAATCATCTTCGCGGCCGGACTCATCAAGCTCTTTTTTGACCAGACGCTCCCGCCGGCGCAAGGTATCCACCACATCCATGGCCAGCATGATGTCATCGAGGGGCGGTTTTTCCCTGTCTTTGGCGGAAGTCCCGAGTGGAATCGACGGGGAGGGAAGATCTGTGCTCATTGCTGGAGATCCACCTCCAATCCCTTGCCCTCTTCGGCCAGGCGTGCCAGATTGCGTTTGCCTTCCTCCACCGCATCGCGGATCTCCTTGGCATTCTGAGTGCTCTGCTTGCGCATCTCTTCAATGATCTGGTGGGATCTGGTCTGCCAGCTAACGACCGAGTCCACCAGTTTTTTCACCGACTCCGCACGGATAGTAGGGCCGTAGCCGGCCCTGACCGCGGCCTCCTGGACCTTGACCCCGATGTCTGCCAGGACCTCGAGTGATTGGCCCATCCCCTCCTTCATCGCCTCAACTGTCTGGGTCCCCTCGTGTAGGCCGAACATGCCGGTAAAGGAGGCTGAGAGGGCGGTCAGGACCACCTCGTTGGTGCTGAAAAAGCTGACTGCCTGGGCGTAGACCCGCTCCTTGGCGTTGGTGGTCTGCAGCAGGCGGGCCATCACCACCTCGGAGGTGTTGTAGCTCACGGTCAGATTGTCCGACAGGTCTTTGGCGATCTGGTAACGCTTATCCTCGTTCTGCAGGGCGCGGACCATCTGGTCACGCTCCATCTCCACCATGGCTCGCTCGGCAGGTTCTTCGTTGGAGCTGGCTTCGACGGCTCTCATAGCCTCGTTCAGCTTACCTTTGGCCTGGTCCAGCCTGCCTTCGGCTGTTTTGAGAACTTCCAGCGCCAGCACCTCCGACTGCTTCAATGCACCCCGGAAGTCCTGGTAAGCCTCCAGGATCTTCTGTTCACGCTGGATCTGGTCCTGGGTGGAGTCGGTTACCTCGAGATAGGTCTCCTTGATTTTATCGAAACGAGAGGCGATGTCGCCCCGGGTAACCTTCATCCAGACGTTGCCGATACGCTCGAAGGTGTCCAGTTTACCGTCCTCGACCTGATCTACCATGGTTTTGGCGTCGTCACGGATACTGTTGAAGCCGTTGGTGATCTCCTCGTACCGCTCGCCGATCTCCATTGCCTGGATCTGTTCACGGACCACATCGTTGAACAAAGATGACTGATTCAGTGTTTGGGCAATGGCAGTGACCCGGGTCTCGTCGAGTTCTGAAATCTGGTTTAACAGGGCGATGATTGGCTCTGCCTGGGTCTTGTCGCCTTCCGGTAACAGACCGAGGTCGTGCAGGCCGTTCATGGCCTTGTCGAGGTACTGCATCGGAAAAGCGCTGATGGTCATTGGTTGCTCCTGTGGCAGGTGTAATTTGTCTGTTCTGCCCGCGTTGATGTGCCGGTAATAAGGATAGAACTTGAAGGGTATCGAATCAGCCTTTGCGTCACAATCAAAAAAAGGTACCGCGCGAAATCCCTTCTGAGGAAATGTTCCATAGAGATGGGTCAGGAGAAAGGAAGCCAGTTAATAATGTTGACACTGGATCGATTGTTTCGATTTTCTGCCCAATGCGTCAGAAGATTTTACAGCCGCAGTTTACGAATAACTCAGTTTGTATATAAGTCCCTAAATTGTAACAAGTTAATTTATTGGCATATATCGTGCGACTACGTTTTAACTATTGAGGTTTTTTTGTATTCTTATAGTTCCCTTAATGATGACCGGAATTTATTTTCCACGTCTGATTGAGGCAGAGAGAATTTGGGGATGTACAGATGGGCGATTCACAACTAGGGTGGTTTCAGGATCGCCGTTCGGCGCAGCGGAAGAACACCACACTGAGGGTATATATATCAGGTGAGCAATGGACGGGCAGAGGCACAGCCCGCGATGTAAGCCGTAACGGGGTATTCGTCGAAACCGACCTTAGGGGAACGAAGCTTGGAACGCTAATCGATCTCACTTTCGTGTTGCGAAAGCTTGAATTCATCAAGCTGTTTCGATACTCAGCAGTGGTAGTCAGAAACGCTAACGGTGGTTTGGGTTTGAAGTTTTGTTGGGCTCCTCGGTTGGATCGATTGACCAAACAGGACCCTGTCCACTAATCCCTCCCCCCTGCGAGGCTTCAGAGATTGGGTGTAAGCCTTTTGGCTGCACCCGTGATCTCTACCACCTGCGGAGGGGCCTTCAGATCACCTCAACAGCGCGAACTCGACCACTAATTCTGGTTATGGCGGGAAAACACGGAGGTTTCTCCCTGTTTGTCGAAGGTGACGACTTCGTAGGGGTCGCTGCGTGGTCCTTCCATTCCAGGTGAACCCATTGGCATGCCGGGGGCGGACAGTCCGGTTACGGCAGGCCGTTCCTTCAGCAACCGTTTAATATCCGACGCCGGCACGTGACCTTCGATGACATAGCCGTCGATCTTTGCCGTGTGGCAGGAGGCATATTCGGGTTTTACGCCGCTCATCGATTTGATCATGCCCATATCGTTCAGATCAGTGGTTTTCACCTCAAATCCGTTGCCACGGAGATGCTCCACCCACTTGGAACAGCAACCGCAGGTGGGACTTTTGTAGACCGTGATTTCGGGCAACGGACTGCCGTCGGCCCATGCGTGAAAGACGATCGTCGACAGAAAAAGGGTTGGCAGCAAGTAGGATAGCTTGGTGAGTCTTTGTACTAAACGCATTTTTTTCTCCAGAAGAAAAGCAATTCGTATAACCCGGTGTCGAAATCCTCTAAAGGCAATGAAGCAGGAATCTACCGCTGGATCCCATGGACCCGGGTACAACCAGTATTTGATATACAAGGTACGCTCAGGCAGGCGGGGGTCGTTGCGCAACCGGTGGACGATGATCGCTAGATAGAATGGGCGCCAATTCGTAAAACGTCTGAGCTGGCAGCCCGGACAGGGGCAGTCTGCCTGAGGGGAGTAGGGAAACGCCGGTACAGCCATCACAGGATTCGTCACAGCAATCCATTTTGGCCTGCGCGGCTGCAGATTGCTGGCACTGGGGGCAAGCTACCGACTGTGCCTGACCGCAGTCATGCTCCATCACGATATCCTGCATCGTTCCATGATCCATCTGCGGTTTACCGGCGATACCGAGCCGCAGGGGCAGGAGGGCAATGCAAAGGACAATCAACAGAGTCAGCAGGCGGTTAATCCGAGTCTGCAACATACACCTAGAGTATCCTGGTCGTCGGAGGTGTCAAGCAATATCGAGAGCAGTAAGTTCTCAAGAGAAGCGCCCTAAATCCTCTCAAACCTAACGGGAATAGATCGTGAAGGATGCTGGCGCCCTGTTTTTTGCCTGTTACACTTTAGGGTACTTCGAAAAGCCCCTTCTATGGGAATTTTCGAAGCGGCGATCGAAAAGCGTGATTTCCGGCTGCCTTCATTTTCATGCGCTTATGCGCACGAAAATAGTGGTGCGTTCCCGCACCACAATGGCACCTTGAATTTTGCGAAGAGCCCTTTATTCAGTTCGCGCTGGACCTCTGGGCTTCGCCTGACCCTGTGTCTTTACACCACATTCCGTTTCGAAATTGGTTGTATTTGAGGATCGGAAACCCAAACCCTGAATTGTCTTTATCCGACCGATGAACAGAGAAATACTCGTCAATGTCAGACAGCTCGTTCGCACCTACCGCGAGGGGAATAGCGAACGTGCTGTGTTGAACCGGTTGGATCTGCAGGTGGAGCGGGGTGAGTGCGTCGCGCTGCTCGGGCGCAGTGGCTGCGGTAAGTCTACCCTGCTGAATCTACTTGCGGGGATCGATCTGCCCGATGCGGGGGAGATCGTGATCGGGCAGCACCCGCTGCACGCCCTCTCTGAACGTGACCGCACTCTTTTTCGGCGCCGCCATATCGGGTTTGTCTACCAGTTCTTTAATCTGATCCCCACCCTGACCGTAGCCGAAAATATCGGTCTGCCGTTGGCCTTGAACGGTAGTCTGCAACAAGACATCGATCGTCGGGTGAACCATTTGCTGAATGAAATCGGATTGCTGGGAAGGGAGGGGGATTTCCCGGACCGGCTATCCGGCGGTGAACAACAGCGGGTGGCGGTAGCGCGGTCTTTGATTCACCAACCGGCGTTGATATTGGCCGATGAGCCGACAGGCAATCTGGATGCGGAGACCGGAGCTCATGTGCTGAAACTGTTGGCCGCTCTGTCACGCACCCACAGCGGAAGTCTGCTGATTGTTACCCACAGCCTGGCGGTGGCGGATTCGGCGGATCGGGTTCTCACTCTGAAGGATGGGCGTCTCAGCCAGGCCCGGGAACAGGTCGCATGGTGACCACCTGCCTCTGGCGGATCGGGTGGCGGCATCTGGTTCGGCACAGGTGGCAGTCCGCGCTGTCCATTCTCGGTATCGCACTCGGCGTGGCCGTGGTGATGGCGGTAGATCTTGCCAGTGGCACTGCCGCTCGCTCCTTTGAGCTCTCCATGCAGCGGCTGAGCGGCCAGACTACCCATCAAATATTGGCCGGCCCGAACGGTATGCCAGAGCACCACTATACCGAGCTTCGTATTCACCGGGGTCTGCGACGCAGTGCCCCGGTGGTCGAGGGGGCGGTGCGGTTGCGGGGAGAGAGCTTCACCCTGTTAGGGCTGGATCCCCTGGCGGAGAGGCCTTTTCGAAATCTGGTTCCCGGCACCGATGGCACAGAGATTCGTGCCCTGCTGACCCATGGGAATACCTTGTTCATGCCTGCCGTGAGTGCGCACAGGCTGGGGTTCTCGGTGGGTGATCGAATTCGACTGGAAGCGGCAGGAGAGGAGACAGCACTGGATGTCCTTGGCCTATTGGGGGACCAGCACAACGCCGCATTGGATGGATTGTTGGTCACTGACATCGCCACGGCCCAGGAGCTGCTGGGTCGTATAGGCCGGCTGGATCGAATCGATCTCATTCTGGATGAAACGGAAGTCGAGGCGGTGTCCGAGTGGCTCCCTGACGGAACCCGGCTGGTAACACCCGGAAATCGCACTGCCGCCAGGGCCCGGATGAGCGCGGCCTTTATCACGAATCTGCAGGCGATGAGTCTACTTGCCCTGCTGGTCGGCGGGTATCTGATCTATAACGCCATGGCATTCTCGGTACTGCAGCGACGTTCTCTGCTGGGGATGTTGCGGATCCTCGGGGTTACCCGTTTGGAGCTGTTTCGACTGTTGGTGCTGGAGGTGTTACTGATCGGGGTTGTGGGGACCCTGTCGGGTATGCTGCTTGGTGTGTTACTGGGGCAGGGGTTGATACAGCTGGTTACACAGACTATCAATGATCTTTATTTTCCACTCAAGGTCTCCCGGTTGCTGATCCTGCCCGCCGCCGTAGTGAAAGCCTTGGTTTTGGGGATCGCAACCGCGCTGGTGGCCGCGCTGATTCCTGCGCTGGAGGCGGCGCGATCCACGCCGGTGACGTCGATTCGCCGCTCCAGTATCGAGATTCGAACCCATCGTGCTTTGCCCTGGCTAGTGGCGGCGGGGCTGTGTTCCATGGCGAGTGGATTGGTGTTGATCTGGGCGTCGGGGCAGAGTCTCGAACAAGGATTCGTGGCGCTGTTTCTCATTGTTCTCGGTTATACGCTGTTGTTACCTGCCGCTGTGTTGAAGCTCTCCGGGATGCTGTTGCCCTTGCTGAAAAGGAGTTTCGGTACGGTGGGGCTGCTGGCGGCGCGGGGTATCAGTGCCGCTTTGAGTCGCACCGGGATGGCCGTTGCTGCCCTCAGCCTGGCGGTCGCAGCGACAGTGGGGATGGGGATCATGATCGCCAGTTTTCGTGCGACTGTCGCCGATTGGCTGGAGCAGACCCTGCAGGGTGATCTCTATATCTCGATTCCATCCCGCGATTCGGAACGGGCCGCGACGTCTTTGCCACCAGAAACAGCGGCTCGTCTGCGGACCATTTCCGGCATCCGGGAGCTCAGCCTGGGGCGCAGAGTGCAGGTGGAAGCAGTGACGGGTCCCGTGAACCTGCTTGCTATTGATACGGCGTCTGTCAGCTATCGTGGATTTCGTTTCAAGGGGGCGACAGTCAAGGGGCTGTGGCGACGCTTCAACGACGGAGAGGTGATACTGGTATCCGAGCCTTACGCCTACCACCATCGGCTCGAGATAGGTGACGAACTCAAGCTGCTCACAGCAGCCGGTATGCGCGGTTTTAGCGTGGGAGGCGTTTTCTTCGACTATGGATCCGATCGGGGCATGCTGGTGCTGGATAAAAGTATTTACAGCAACCTTTGGCAAGACCCATCGGTAGCCGCGATCGGCGTCTATCTCGAGTCCGACGCGGCAGCCGACCGGGTGTCGACCGAGATCAGGCAGCTCCTCGGGGGACTGGATTCCCGAATAAAGGTGAGGGCCAATCGGGAGATCCTGGAACAGTCGCTGCAGATTTTCGATCGCACCTTTACTATCACCCGGGTGCTTCGCCTTCTGGTTGTACTGGTCGCTTTCGTCGGCATCCTCAGTGCGTTCATGGCGTTGCAGCTCGAACGGCGCAGGGAATACGCCATTCTGCGGGCCGCGGGTCTGACGCCGGGTCAGCAGTTGCAGCTGGTCGGTCTGCAGACGGGTATGCTGGGCGCAATGGCGGGGCTGCTCTCCCTGCCGCTTGGCTGGCTGATGGCGGAGGTGTTGATAGGTGTGATCAATATGCGTGCCTTTGGTTGGAGCCTGCAGCGTCTGGTGCCGTTTGAGGTTTTGTTCGAGGCGCTGTTGCTGGCGCTCACCGCTGCCCTGCTGGCGGGGGTCTATCCTGCGGTTAAAATGATGAAGGCTACCCCGGCGGCGGCCTTGCGGGACGAATGAACAATCGCTGGCTCCTGCTTTTGATGTTGCTTCCGCTGGCGATCGCGGCCTGCAAACCTGAGCCACCGCAGCCCAGTCCAGCCCAGTTGACCCGGTTGCTCGGCGGCGACGACACCCGGGGATTTCTGCAGGCCCTTGCTCCGCGCGAATTCCATTTTCCCGCAGACCACGGATCTCACCCCGGATTTCGCAACGAGTGGTGGTATATCACCGGCAATCTGGATGCGCAGGATCGCCGCTTTGGTTTTCAGGTCACTTTTTTCCGTTTCGCGCTGATCCCTTCTGCGGTCGAGGAGCGCGAATCCGCATGGGCGACGAGTGATATCTGGATGGCGCATGTGGCCCTGACTGATGTGGAGGGGCGGCATCACCAGGCCGAAGAGCGTTTCGCACGAGGTGCGCTGGAACTGGCCGGGGCGGAGTTCAACCCCTTTCGGGTGTGGCTGGAGGATTGGTCGCTGCTAGGCAGGGGAAATCATTTTCCCTGGCAGCTTCGGATCAAGAGTGAAAGATTCGAACTCGATCTGGAGCTTGATCAGTTGCGGCCGCCCCTGTTACAGGGCCGGGATGGACTGAGTCAGAAGAGTGCCAGGCCGGGAAATGCCTCCTATTATTACTCGATCAGCCGACTCTCAACTCGAGGCACCCTGACACTGGATGGAGAGCGCCTCCAAGTGGAAGGCCTCTCCTGGCTGGATCGGGAGTGGAGCACCAGTTCGCTGGGAGAGGATCAGGCAGGCTGGGACTGGTTTTCCCTGCATCTGAACGATGGTACCGATCTCATGTACTATCGGTTGCGCAACCATGCAGGTGATGCAGATTCCCACAGTGCCGGTACGCTTCTTTTCGAGGATGGAACAATACGGTCGTTGGGTCCGGACGACGTAGTTCTGGAGCCGAAGCGATGGTGGCAGAGTCCTGCAGGCACGCGCTACCCGATTCTCTGGGAGGTCACGATAGAACCTTTGGCGCGAAGCTTTGTGGTCGCCGCGGTGATGGACGAGCAGGAGATGGATCTGAGCGTGACCTACTGGGAAGGGGCGGTGGACGTACTGCAGGCAGATCAATCGGTCGGCCGCGGTTATCTGGAGATGACGGGATACTGAAAGTCGTTTACTGATTTACGGCTTCAGTTTCATCCGTCTTGGAATTACCACCACCCCCCGTTCACTGATGGTGAAACGTTTTTTGTCCTGTTTGTGATCGACACCCACCAGGGTTCCCGGAGGGATTTTTACCTCTTTATCGACGATGGTTCGAAACAGGCGGCTCCCAGCGCCAACTTGAACCCCTTCAAGCAGGATCGATTCCTCGACCCGGGCCTCCTCACCCACGCGCACATAGGGCGAGAGCACGGAACGGATTACCTGCCCGCCGGCGAGAATATCTCCATGGCTTACCAGCGAGTCGATGGCAAGCCCGGCACGCCCCCCCTGTTTCTCGCAAAGCAGATCCGCGAATACGAACTTCGCCGGGGGAGCCGGTTCGTTGTAGGTGCTGATCGGCCATTTGGTATCGTAGAGATTGAATATTGGATCCACCGACACCAGGTCCATGTTCGCCTCCCAGTAGGCATCGATGGTACCGACATCACGCCAGTAGAGTTCCTGTTTACGGTTTTCATCGACGAAGTGATAGGCATAGGCAGGCACCTGCTTTAGCAGGTAAGGCAGAATATCTTTGCCGAAGTCGTGGCTGCTTTGTTCGTTCAGATGGTCTTCTTTCAATGCCTCCTTTAACAGCTTGGTCTGGAAGACATAGATTCCCATAGAGATGAGGGCCTTCTGCGCCTCACCGGGCAGGGGGGTTGGTTGTTGAGGTTTCT
The DNA here is from genome assembly GCA_963820955.1 of uncultured Gammaproteobacteria bacterium. Taxonomy (GTDB): domain Bacteria; phylum Pseudomonadota; class Gammaproteobacteria; order Chromatiales; family Chromatiaceae. Next base: position 28,479 of record CAWGCA010000024.1, read on the forward strand.
CCTCGAAACCGATGATCCGTCCCTTCTTGTTTACCTTTATCACCCCGAAGGCCTGTGCCTGCTCCAGCGGCACCTTGATGGTGCCGACCGTAACAGCCGCCTTCTGCTGAATATGCGCCTTGATCATCCGGTTGTAGTTCATTTTGTAGATGTGGTCGCCGGAGAGTACAAGCACATATTCCGGTTTGGCTTGATCGATGGAATAGATGTTCTGGTAAACGGCATCGGCTGTGCCCTGGTACCAGGAAGTGCCGACCCTTTGCTGGGGTGGCAGGACCTGGATAAACTCCCCCAGTGTATAGGGAAGAAAGGACCAGCCGTATCGAATGTGGCGTTCCAGAGAGAGTGATTTGTACTGGGTGAGTACGAAGATTCGCCGAATTTGAGAATTCAGGCAGTTACTCAAGGCGAAGTCGATCAGGCGATAGATGCCGCCGAAGGGTACTGCCGGCTTCACCCGGTCGCGGGTCAGGGGGAACAGCCGTTTTCCTACCCCGCCCGCCAGCACTATGGCCAGTACGCTGATGTTCATGTTGCCTCCATTCGCCGATCAGTGGCTCAGGTTCTCACTTCGCCCATAGCTGTGTCCGCGACTATTGCTATGGCCCGCGGAAATTCAACCTGGCCTGCTCCGTATCTGAGTATAGAGTTCTTTCCCCGGTTTGGGATTGGTCAGTCCCCGATGCAGGCGCTATAGATAGGCTATCCTGTTGTTTAAAGCCGAAGCCAGCCACAGCGCGGAGACAAAAAATGGGTGCGGGAGTTATTCCTTTCTGCGTAACAGGCGGAAAAGTGTATTTTCTGTTCCACAAGACGTTCAGCGGCCGCAGGGCCGGGCTTTTAGTCGATTTCGGCGGCGGGGAACGCGAAGATGAAAGCTACCAACAGACTGCGATGAGGGAATTCGTGGAGGAAACGGAGACGATGTATTTTTCGCAGAATCTGCAAAAGGCGGTGAAAACGAAACGGCGTATTCAATCCCAGCTTCGGCTGTTAGGAAAACTGTTCAATAAAACCCTGACTGAACACCCCGACTGGTGGTGTCAAAGAAGGGATTCAGATACCGGTCGACCCAGGGATTGGAGGACTTACTTTATTGAAATCGGCTACCGGGATCTGACTGACATGAATCAGCAATGGCAGGATGATGCCGGCAGGCGGTTCACCAAAAGAAGAGAACTGATTTGGGTTGCGTCCGACGACCTGGTTGACATCTACCAGCGCGAACCGCATAGATTGTGGCGCAGGGTGCGTCAATTAAAGCAGGCAAAAAAAACCATAAAGTCCATCGTGAAAGCCAAGGCAGGTTAGACCCCGGAGCAGTGTCCGGGGCCGTGTTCCCGAGGTGAAAACCTGCGGGTGGTATCAGCGCGGCCCGCGCCACCAGGGTGGCGGCGGGGGAGGAACCATGCCAGGTCCCGGCCCCCAGCCAGGTGGCTGAGGTTGGCGGGCAAATTGGCGCTGCAGATCGTTTTTCCAGCTCTGGGAACGCCTCTCCTGGTGCTGGCGGAAAACCGCTTTTTCCCTGTCCTGGGTGCTGGTGAAGGATTCAAGCTGCGCCTGCTGGAATTGCTGAAATCGGGCCTGTTCCTGACGCTGGCGTTCAAAAAATGCGCGCCGGGCCTGTTCCTGATGCTGGTTGAACAGTTCATATTCCCGCTGCATCCAGTCTGCCGCGGCGGCACCGGTAGCTGAAATCGGATCTGCGTCTTTTTCTGCTTCCGCCTTTTTTACCGCCTCTTCGCCCTGACTTTGCGGTGGTTTGGTTTCCGCCGCATCGGCCGGCAGCGGGGATTCCCCGGTGCTGGTACCCGGTAAGGGCCTGCTCAGTATGTCGGTAATGCGCTCGAGCAGGGTGTCATCGTCATCCTCTTCGTTTGGAATCTGGGCTTCCTGGGGGTGAGGAGAAGCGCTGTCGGTAGTACCCGGCAGTGGGCTGTTGAGAATCTCTGAAACCCTGGCCAGCCATCCTTTGTCGGTGTCTTCGCTCATGTTTCCGCTCCCTGGGTCAGCCCTTGATTTTGCGAACGATCCAGATAATGAACAGGGCACCGACCAGGGCAACGATGAAGGTGGCGATGAGGCCGCCGTTTCCGGCAATGCCAATCAGTGAGAGGCCGTAACCGCCCAGGAGTGCGCCCAGAATGCCGAGTACTACGTCGCCTAGCATGCCATAGGGTGACTTTCCACCCATGATTTTCTGGGCCAGAAAGCCGACGATGCCGCCGATGACCAGCCAGACGATGAGAGACCAGGTAGGCATATGCAATTCTCCTGTAATGTCAGGTATCGGCTTTACCATTAAAAGCCAATTCCCTGTGATATTATAAAGTATTTAATCATATTCTAAATTGCAATTTATCTCCAGCAATGGGGTTACACTAGCGTGAATTCGCCGTCTCTCTCCGCCGGATATTGAAGGCGAGGAGTGCCGGCGAAGCAAACTAGTTGAACTCACCAAGGGAGAATTATCATGGCAGGTTTGAGCGATCTGGTAGGCGTGTTGATGCAAGGAGGGCTTACCTCATCCGGTTCCAATCGGGTAGGAAATGCGTTGGGACAGGGAGGGCTTGGCCAGTCCGGCGGTCTGCTGGAACAGATGTTGGGCGGCTCCGGATCCAGTGGCGGCGGAGGCATGCTCGGCGGCCTGATGGATGCAGCGAAGGGAATGATGGGGGGACAGGGGCAGTCTTCCTTCGGCAGTAATCCCTTAGCGACCGGTGGTCTCGGCGCGTTGGCCGGGGCTTTGTTCGGAGGTGGTTCCAAATCGGTTAAGGGGGCGCTCGGTGGTGGCGCCATGGCGATGCTCGCCGGTCTGGCATTGCAGGCGTTCAAAAACCAGAATCACCAGCCCAAGGGTGCCCAGATGGCGTTCTCCTCCAATACACCGCCACTCGGGATGCGGGCACCTGCCAATGCCGAGGAGGAGCAGGCGTTGGAATCACAGGCCACGGTGATACTAAAAGGGATGATCAATGCAGCCAAGGCGGACGGTCAGATTGATAACAAAGAAATAGAGAAGATAGTCGGCCGTTTGAAAGAGGTCGATGCCGATGAAGCCACCCAGCGTTGGGTAATGGATGAAATGAGGCGTCCGTCCGATCTAAACCAGTTGATCAATGATATCCCTGACGAGGCCGTTGCGGCGCAGGTGTATCTTGCCTCTCTGTTTGCGATCGAGGTCGATACCCAGGCCGAGATCGACTATCTGCAACAACTGGCTGAACGTACCGGATTGGACAGCGGTGTAGTGCGGCAATTGCAGCAGATGGTTGGGATGAGTTGAGGCTCGGCTGTTACCTCCAGCGGCTGTTTCTGCAGTGCCGAGAGTCTGAAGGTCTGACCATATATCCGGGGTACTTTGACACCAGCTGAAGGACGGTGCACTATCGCGCTGCTGCTGACAATTGAGCGGCGATCGTCCATCGGGAGGCAGCGCGAAAATAGCCGCTTAGCATCCGAACAGTGGGGATCTTAAAAACGGCGGATTTGTTCGGAGGAACCCGGTTCATATCTAGGCGAATGCCTCCAAGACAGGATTTGCCAGGTAGCTCGGTGGTTCCCGATGTTACCAACCATGAAGAATTAGCAAGGAGATAGGAATGGGACTTTTTGATTTTGCATCCGACCTGGGCAAGAAGCTGTTCGGTGAAAAGGATGATCCATCAGAAAAAATACAGCAGCATATCGAGTCCGATAATCCTGGGGTTGAAGACCTCAAGATCGAGGTCGAGGAGGGGGTAGCCAAGGTTTCCGGCAAGGCCAAGGATCAGTCGGCTTTCGAAAAGATTGTCCTGATGGCCGGCAATGTGTTCGGTATCGGGGAAGTCCAGGCGGCAGAGCTTGCAGTTGAAGAGCCGACGGAGATAAAAGTTGAGTACTACGTGATCCAGAAGGGCGATACACTCTGGGCGATCTCTAAAAAGTATCTTGGAGACGGAAGCAAATACACCAGGATCTTTGAGGACAACCGGGAGGTGATCAAAGACCCTGATCTGATCTATCCCGGGCAGAAGATTCGCATCGTTCTAGACTGAGCCCAATTCGTCAAGGGGCTTATGGTCGAGGTAACGAATCCCTGGGGTGTAAAGCCATCTGCTTGTAAGGTCCCGCCATGCCTCCGCGGAGGCAGCGGCTGGTATCCTTTTTCGGTGCGCAGTGCGCACCCCACAAGGGTTCGTTCTTTACATTAAGTCCGAGGTTTCCTGATCAGCGTGGAGTCGGGCGGGGTGCATTCGCCACCCTCAGGACATGAAAGATGATCTCCTCCGAGCTGATCAGGCTGTTTCCCGCTTTGTCGATAATCTCGACCTTCAGGGTGTGGCTACCGCGATCCACGTTCTTCAGCGGCACTTGCCCGGTGCTGATACTGTTCTCGATCACATCGCCATTCATTGAGAGTCTGTAACTGTTGCCGCTGGCCAACCCGGGGCTGCTCTCGATTGTCACATTCACCACACCGTCTCCATCCAAGCGGAGGCTTTCGTCGTTGGTCGGTTTGACGATCTCGACGCTGTCGTAGACCACAACGCTCTTCTGCTCGGTTTGGGGGGTGGCCGCCTGCGGCTGTGAAGACGGTACTGCCGTGGTTCCGATGATCGTCGGGGGGGTAAGTTCAACCGGCCTGCTTCCCTTCTGATTCTGATCAGAAAAATGCACGTTTCCTTCGTCATCAACCCATTTGAAAATTTCGGCCTGTAGCAAAGGCGAGATGAGAAAAAGTAGTAAAAAAAGTCGTATTTTCATTATCTTTTCCAAAATCGGTACGAGTAACGCTAACTATAGCCAGTTCAGGCTGAGGTTGCATAGTGGTCGGCTACGCTACCCTGCCTTCGAGACAGAATCCGATTCGCAAATCAGGGCTATTCAAGCCGATTTTAAAATGCTGACCAGGTTGATATTTATCGGTTCCCGAGCATCTCGCTTGAGTGGTGGTAGTGACGACAGCTATGATAGAAACCCAGGGTTTTACCGATTCCAAATGGACTTTTCATGAAGAGTTTTTCCTGCTTGTGCCTATTTCTACTGCTTGCTGTGGCGATTGCCCCTTACCCCTATGCCGCCTCGGTTGAAGAGGAGACGACGGCCGCAGAGCAGGGGGATTCCGCCAGTCAATACCGCCTGGCGCAAAGGTACGAGGCGGGCAAGGGTGTCGAACGGGATTTAGCCATGGCGGCCGAATGGTATCGCAAGGCCGCCGAACAAGGTCATGCCAAGGCACAGACCAATTTGGGCAATTTCTACCGTTCGGGCCGCGGCATCGATAAAGACCTTGGTGAGGCGTTGAATTGGTATCGGAAGGCCGCCAATCAGGGAGATACCAAGGCCCAGATCAACATCGCCATGATGTACGTCAGCGGTATGGGGGTGGAGAAGGACGAGGCGGAAGGTTTGAAATGGATACGCAGTGCAGCGGATCAGGGGGACACTCAGGCCATGGTGCATCTTGGTAACATGTACCGGATGGGTAAGGGCGTAGGCAAAGATTATGGCAAGTCGGTAGGGTGGTTTCGAAAGGCAGCGAATAAAAATGATCCGATTGCTCAGCACGAACTGGGCATAAGCTATTTCAGCGGCAAAGGCGTGAAACAGGATTATGTCCAGTCGGTCCGATGGCACCGCAAGGCGGCCGGGGAGGGTTATCCGCCGGCCCAATACAGCATGGGTCTACGCTACGCCAAGGGTAAAGGCGTGAATCAGGACTACAGTCAAGCCGCGGAGTGGTATCGCAAGGCGGCCAAACAAGGTCACCCCAGCGCCCAGAACAACCTTGCACTCATGTATCGAAAGGGCCAGGGGATCAGCCAGGACTACGGGGAGGCGTTGAAATGGTTCCGTAAGGGGGCGGAGAGTGGTCACCCCCAGGCCCAGTACAATCTCGGGAACATGTATCTGAAAGGGCAAGGCGTCAAATCGGATCCTGAAGAGGCCAGGAAGTGGTTCCGTAAGTCAGCGAAAGCCGGATACAAAGGTGCCAAAAAGGCACTGAATAGGATGCAGGGCAGTTAACCCGCCAATCAGGGCCTGTTAGCAGGCCCTGCGTTGCATAGCGAAGTAAGCGGCACAGAATGCGTACCGCAATTGAATCCGGATGAATAAAAAAGAAAAAAGAAAGGCGGAACTGCTGAAGGAGTTGGCAGAGCGCCAAGTCAGTAACGCAGGGGAGGAGCTTATTTTTTCTGTGCTGGATTATCGGTTGCCAGATTATTGGGATGGAGTTCGGCTCCATGCGAAAATAGAATAGTTACTGGGACGAAAACTGCCGACGGTGCTTGTAATCGGAGACACTTCGGTGAAAAAATTATGAGAGGTTAAATCCTGCGGTTTGACTGTACTGCATAAGCCGATAGATACCTCCGAACTGTATGGATTGATTAATGAAGCAAACTGATTTGAGGGGACAAGCCGTGCTCAAGCCGTTGGCAGCTCTGATTCTTATTCTGGTGATACTCCAAGGTTGTGCGACCTCACCCACCGGTCGCTCCCAACTGGTGCTTATGCCCGAGAGTGAGATGACCCAGATGGGACTGCAGGCCTTTACCAATATCAAACAGGAGACCCCGATCGAGCAGGATCGCGCCACCAACAAATATGTAGACTGTGTGGCCCGGGCCATTATCCGGGAGGTCGGGGGCAGCTGGGAGGTGGTTGTTTTCAAAGACGATGCGGCGAATGCCTTTGCCCTGCCGGCCAGGAAGATCGGTGTCAATACAGGTCTGTTGAAGGTGGCGAAAAATCAGGATCAACTGGCCACTGTGCTGGGCCACGAAGTTGCACATGTCTTGGCCCATCACTCCAACGAACGAGTGTCCCAGAAGTTTGCGGTGGAACAGGGGCTGGGGCTGGTCAACGCCCTCGCCAGTCCACAGAGCGCTACCGGCCAGACGCTGATGGGATTGCTGGGCGTGGGGGCGCAATACGGCATACTGCTTCCCTATACCCGGGTCCAGGAGAGTGAGGCAGATGTGCTGGGCCTGGATCTGATGGCCAAGGCCGGTTTCAACCCCCGGGAGAGTGTCAGGCTCTGGGAAAACATGGGCCGTGCCGGTGGCGGCAAACCACCGGAGTTCCTCTCCACCCACCCTTCGCACAGTACGCGTATTCGCGATTTAAACGCACATATGCCGGTGGCGGTCCAATATCAGACCAAGGCCTGGCAAATGGGTAAGCGCCCTGACTGTAACTGAAGGGTAGTTCGAAAAATTCCTTCCATGCAATTTTTCAATACGGCAATCGAAAAGCGCGATTTCCGATCGCCTTCATTTTCATGCGCTTACGCGCACGAAATTAGTGGTGCATCCCTGCACCTCACGAGCACCTCAAATTTTTCGAGGTGCCCTGAAGAGAGGGATTCTCGTATGGTGCATGCGCCGCGCGCACCCGTAACAACACCTGAATTTCTGATTCTTGGCGCACGAGATCTGTTGCCCCTTGGGATGCACTGCGATGCTGTTTTGAATCAGTTGATGGCGCCCAGGGTTGCAATGGTGAGGCGATAAAGTGATCTCAGTCTTCACCCCACACCAGTTCGCCGGAGCCGGTCAGGTCATAACCGGAGAGCTGCGCCGCCAGTTGCTGGACGGGCTGTGATTTCAGACGGATGATCAAATCCTGAAACAGTCGCCGAAACCAGATGGTCCTCGGCAGGGCGAAATCGAACGACTCCCAGCCAAAGCTGATGAAGCCCAGGCCGAATTCGGTAGCGGTGGCACGTGCACCGGGTGCGACGTCGGCATGGTCCATGGCAATGGCCGCCGCTGCCTCGCGATCCGAGAAGAGGGTGAGTTCAGAGTTCAGCGAGCCGGTGTTCAGACCAAACGGGCCCAATACCTCCATGAGAAACCGTTGAGCGCCGGATCCCGTCTGGCGCAGCACCCAGCGGAAGCGCGGATCCAACATGGATTCTGGATCCTGAGTCTGCTTCAGCAGCCCCGGGCTGGCCATCAGACCCTGTTCCCGCCGGAACGCTCTGATCAGAATCCAGTTTTTGTACTGATCGTACTGGCGCAACAGGGCGGGGTGGCGAGTGTGGCTCTCGCTGTTCGGACCCCAGTGGATGCCACTGATGTCGGCCCGATGGGTTTGCAACAGTTTCAGCCCAGTCCTGGTGCCGGTGGGGGTATAGCTGATAAGGGCGTGGGCGCCTGTATCCTGGGCAAATTCCAGTACCAGGCGGTAAAGCAACGGGTCATCGCTGCCGGCGATAATCAGTCGGTCGGTGAGCAGGCCGCTGTGGGATGATTCGAGCATCCAGCGGTCCACCAGTTCCCTTGGAAACATCCATTTCCCGGTGACCTTGGTAGCGGGAATCGCGCCTTCGTTGACCAGTGCGTAAATCTTTTTTTCGTTCAGGTGCAGATATTCCGCTACCTGCTTTACGCTCATGAACACGTCTGAAGCCGGTTGCAGAACGACGGACATCATCAGGTCCTCGCGTGTTCGGTTCTTCCGTTCGAGTGGCCGGCGCGGATCGTTTTCGGCACCGCGTCGAACTCGATCCGGTCAGCACCGTTATAGATCAGAAAATGCTGGCCTTTGGCCCGCGCGATGAGGGTAACCCCCATCCTGCGAGCCAGTTCCAATCCCATCTGCGTTGCTCCCGAGCGGGACAGGAGAATGGGTATGTTCATCTGTGCGACTTTGATGACCATCTCCGAAGTGAGCCGGCCGGTGGTGTAAAACAACTTATCGTGCCCGGCTGTGCCTTGCAGCCACATGTGGCCGGCCAGGGCATCCACCGCATTATGGCGGCCCACATCCTCGACGAAACGGATGATTTCCCGGTCCTGGCAGAGGGCACAGCCGTGTACCGCACCGGCCCGCCGGTAGACCTCGTTGTGTTCGTTAATGCGCCGCAGCAGGCCATAGATAAGGGATTGCTTCAGGCTTACCCGGGGCAGCCGGATCTGCTCCAATTCCTCCATCAGATTTCCGTAGACAGTTCCCTGGCCACAGCCGGTAGTCACTGTCTTTCGCCCCAGCTTCTGGTCCAGCCCCTTGACCCCGGAAAAGGTGGTCACGGCGGCAGAGTCGGTCTCCCAGTCCACCTGAATCGCATCTATCTCACTGATACCGGATATCAGCCGCTGGTTGCGCAGCCAACCCAGCACCAGCAGTTCGGGCTGGGTGCCCAGGGTCATCAATGTGATGATCTCACGCTTATCCAGATAGATGGTGAGTGCCCGTTCGGCCGCGATATGACCCTCGCGGGGAAGGCCGAACTCGTCAATCGCGGTGACAGCCGTGGCCGCATCCAGGCCGGCGTCGGTCATTCTGGGTTGGTGCATACCATGCATCCTCAGCCGCCGGTAGCATTCATATGACGGAATATTACCGGTTGGCCGCTCAGGTCAAACTCGTGCCCTTTGGGTTTGATCTCCATAGACTGAATCAGGGCCCTGCGCAAGGGTTCGTCCTGCGTAGGGTTGGCCCGCACTACCCGCCGCAGGTCTACAGAGTGCTCCTGCCCCAGGCAAAGCAGGAGGCGGCCTTCGGCGGTTATTCGGACCCGGTTGCACTGGTCGCAGAAGTTGTGGCTGTGGGGTGAAATGAAGCCGACGCGCGTATCGCTGCCGGCCAGTCGATAATAGCGTGACGGCCCGCCAGTGCTCTCCATTGTGTCAATCAGGTCATAGTGTCTGCGCAAGTCATTCAGTATCTCATCACTGGAATAGTAGGCCTCACGCCGGTTGTGATCACTGATTTCACCCAATGGCATCTCTTCGATAAAGCTGATGTCTGTCCCTCGGTCCCGGGCAAAGGCCACCAGGTCGGATACCTCATCATGGTTGCGGTGTTTGAGGATAACCGCATTGATCTTTATCCGCTGGAAACCGGCGGCCAGCGCCGCATCCAATCCGGCCAGGGTGCGTCTCAGGTCGCCTACCCGGGTAATCGCTCGGAAACGATCCGGTTTGAGGCTGTCAAGGCTGATGTTGACCCGCTTGACGCCGGCCTCGTGTAGCGCCTTGGCATAACGGGGAAGCTGGGTGCCGTTGGTGGTCAATGTCAGGTCCCGGAGCCCTTCGAGTGCGCCAAGTTCCTGAAATACCTTGAGGATGTTTCGGCGGGTCAGGGGTTCACCCCCGGTGATTCGAATCTTGCTGACCCCGAGATCGACGAAACTCCGGCCGATGCGAATAACCTCCTCCAGGGTCAGCAGTTGTGATCGTGGGGCAAACTGCATCTTCTCATCCATGCAGTAGACACAGCGCAAATCACAGCGGTCGGTGACCGAGATACGCAGGTAGCTGATTCTGCGCCCGAAGCGGTCGATCAGATGCCGGGAGGGGGGGGGTGGTCGCTCATTTTCCGCTGCATGCATAGGCGTGACTCAACAGTAACTCATCGCATAACAGACGCAAGAACCGTACCTGTGAACTCGATCAGGGCGGATGCCGTGGCAGAATTAGCAGTTTTTCAGCGATGACTAAGTATCCTTCGTCACCCCCCGCTGCCGGTTTTTGGTGAATTCCATCGTTTACAGGTGAAAAAGACCCTGGGTGATCTGGTCCGCTGGAGTGTTTTGACCCGGTTGCCAGTGCTGGCTGGGACATTATGCCCCTATCTCGCGTTGAAACCGCTGACTATGATTCCGTTTCTTTTCCCCCCAACCTTCCGGCAACCTGGTGTTTGGAAATCTTCGCCCACAGGTCTGGTACGCGGCTTGCAGGAGATTTGTGTCTTGGAACGTAGCAGGAGTTGCGGTTTTAGCCATGCGATCCGATATTTCCAGCGATCAGATCCCGGAGACCTTTCCGGTCGCCGTGATCATGGAGCGGAGGCCATCCACGGTCAGCCGCTGGTCCGATTTTGAATGGCGGGCGCTTGGGGTCACCGTTGGAGCGCAGGGTAACGGGTCCGATGCCACTCCCAAACTGATGCGTGAGCACGAAGAGACCCGTCAATACCTGCATTCGGGCCTGGCGCTGACCCTGCATCGGGACGAGTGTGATAGCTATTATCACAATCTGGTCTCCCCGGTGCCGCGTTGTTACGTCGTGGCAAGGGAAGCGGAAGACGGGGTGCCGGAGCCCTTCCTGGTCAGTCTCAGCTTCGACGAGGCCCATGCCTATCTGGAAGGGGAGGACACGATCTATGCGGTTGATATACCGCCGGAACTCTATCGCTGGACCGAGCTGTTCGTGTTGGCCAACTATGCGCCGGAGAGGCGCAGAAAACGCAAACGTGAGGATTGGAAAAACGCGGCTAGAGGCCCTAATGCGCACCAAATCCGATGATGTTAAATCCGAGGAAGAATTTCTAGCTCGTTGGTCCCAGCGCAAGCTGCAGGCCGGCAGTGAGGAAGCGGCATCGCAACTGGAGCAACCAGTCCCGCTCAGCCAGGAGGCGGCGGAGGCGCTCCCTACCGACGCGGATATGCCATTGCTCGACAGCCTGACACCGGAGTCTGACTACACCGGTTTTCTCTCCCCCCGGGTCAGTGCGGAGTTACGGCGGGCGGCGTTGCGCAAACTTTTCCAGTACGCGGAATTTAATCTTCGCGACGGACTGGATGACTACGACGATGACTTTACCAGTTTTGCCAAGCTGGGAAACATTGTTACCGCCGAGATGCGCCGCCGGCTGGAGATGGAAGAGGAAAGATGCAAATCGTCCTCGGCAGAAGACGATGCCGAAGAACCGGCTGGGAAAACGGTCTCTGAGCAGGCCGGCGACCAGCTAGAGGAAGGGGATGCCGCAGCGCATGACCAATCAGAGCAGGAGCAGGTGGACAGGGCGGCTGATCTGAGTAAACAGGATGCCGTCCGGAAAGAGGGCCTGGAGAGATGACCAGAACAATCAACCTCGCCGCGGCGGCAGCTGCCCGAGCAGCCGTGGAGCACCTCGATATTGAACCCGCGGATAGGGTCGAGTACCGGTCTCAGGGGCTGGTTGCGGTCATCGGCGGACCGGAGGCGATGGAGTTCGCACCTCGATTATGTGAACCCTTGCGCCCCCGGGTCGTGCTGACCAATGGTGCAGAGGAGCCGGGAGTGCCGGTGATCCCGGTTGGGGGACGATCCCTGCGGATAGATGGCTACATGGGGGCGTTCAAGATACGGCTCGGGGAAGCGGGCAGCCCAGCCAGTGAGACCCTGCCAGTGGACCTTATTCTGGACCTGACTCCGGTGCCTCTGCTTGGCATGCCGGTCAAACCACCCGGTTATCTCTGCAGCGGGACCGACGAGACCAGTCTGGCAGCCGCGCTGGAGCAACTTAGCTCGCTCATCGGCACGTTTGAGAAGCCCCGTTTCTTCGAATATGACCCCTCGGTCTGTGCCCACGGCCGGTCCGGCCAGATTGCCTGCAATCGCTGCATCGATAGTTGTCCGGCCGAAGCCATTGTCGGGCTGGCCGAGAGGGTGGAGGTCGATCCCTACCTCTGTCAGGGAGGGGGCGTGTGCGCAAGCGTCTGTCCGACCGGTGCCATTCGCTACACCTTTCCCCGTGCGGCCGACACGCTGAGCCGGGTGCGTATCATGCTGCGCGCCTACCTTCAGGCCGGCGGCGAACAACCGGTGATTATCTTTGTCTCCAGCCAGGATGTCGGATCGCTGGCCCCGCTGCCCGCCAACTGGCTGCTGGTTGCCGTCGAGGAGTTGGCCAGTGTCGGGCTGGAGGTCTGGCTTTCGTCTCTCGCCTATGGTGCCTGTCGCGTGCTGATGGTGGATGGCGGTTCTATGCCGGACCGGGTTGGTCAGGCATTGGAGCTGCAGTTTGAGACGGTACGAGCCATCCTGGGTGGATTGGGCTATTCGGGGGATGCTATCGCACTGCGTTCTGTGGCCACCCTGACTGCCGAGGAACAATCCGTCATGCCGCCGATTCAACCGGCGGGCTACTACGCCCTGGCCGACAAACGCCAGACGGCTTATCTGGCGATAGACTATCTCCATGGACAGACCGGGCGCGCAAAGGCGATGGTAAACTTGCCGGCCGGGGCGCCATTCGGCAGCGCGGAGGTGAAGGCGGCCGCCTGCACGCTTTGTCTCGCCTGCGTCGGCGTCTGTCCCGGCAAGGCGTTGCAGGATGGCTATGATCGACCGGAGCTTCGGTTTATTGAAGCCAACTGCGTCCAGTGCGGTCTCTGTACCCGCACCTGCCCGGAGGACGCTATTTCAATCAGTCCACGGCTTCTGTTCGAACCCCAGGAACGCACCAAGCCTCGAATTTTGCACCAGGACGAACCCTTCTGCTGCCCCTCCTGTGGTAAACCCTTTGCCACTCGTTCGGTCATCAGCAAGATGCTGGACAAACTGAAACAACACCCGATGTTTCAGACGGAGCGCGCCAGGCGTCGACTCACCTTGTGCGACGACTGTCGGGTGGTGGATATCGTGCAGGATTCCGAGGCAATGGAGGCGGGATTAGAGCCGCCATCGATTGGCCATTAACATTTTTTTGTCAGTTGCCTCTGACTTTTGCTCCCTATTGGTAATTATTTTTCTCCGGACCCTGGCCTGCCGATTGCAGGACTGTAAGGAGATGACAGGAGGAACTCGGTGATGAGCCCCCAGCCAGACATCCGCCGCGACAAGCAAAACAATGGCCCTGAGGTGGTGACACCGTCTGCAGCAGTTCAGGATGAGGAACCCTACCCGGAAGAACAGCGCTATCGTGCCGGTGCCTACGGTCTGTTGGCCTCCCTGTTGCGAACACCACCCGGCGTGGAGGTGTTGAGCCAGGCGGTTGCGTTGCCCGCAAGGGCCGAAGGTAAAGATGAAATGACTGTCTCGATCTCCATGCTGGGGTTGGCCGCGCGCACCACCACCGAGAGCGCGGTAAACGACGAATATCACGCCCTGTTTATCGGTTTGGGGCGAGGTGAACTGGTGCCCTACGGTTCCTGGTATCTGACCGGCTTCCTGATGGAGAAACCCTTGAGCCTGTTGCGGGACGATCTGGTGGCTCTGGGATTCGAGCGAAGCGCGCAGACCCGGGAACCCGAGGATCACGTGGCCGCCTTGTGTGAGGTGATGGCGCTGTTGATTACCGAGGGACGGTCTTTGGAACGGCAATCCCGTTTCTTCGAGACCCATATGTCGCCTTGGATAGGGCGTTTTTTTCAGGATCTCAGTACCGCCGATAACGCGGTTTTTTACCGCGCCGTGGGGCGTTTTGGTTCCGCCTTCACGAACCTGGAACAGCGCTATCTGGCGATGGAAGTTTGAGTTAATGCTATGCAGCTATGCGGTCTTACTACAGCCCGTGCAGACTGTGCCGTGATAACCCCGAGAGGTGATGCAATGAAACAAGAGAAAAAGCAGTCAACGGTGAGTCGTCGCGACTTTTTACAGGGGGCAGCGGCGGTCGGTGCCGGCGCAGCCGTTTTGACCGCGTCTGGTTCGGTTGTGGCTGCAACGCCGGAGTCACCTGACGAACAGGCCAAGCCCAAGGGTTACCGACTGACCCGCCATATCATTGATTACTACAAGACAGCGGCGGGTTGATTGCCCGGGAACAGACTATCCCCTGTGTAAGAGGATCTCTAAATGATGAAACTGATAAAGAAATCTGACCAGATACAGGATCCGAGGCCAGAGGCGCGGACAGCCGGTCAAGACGCGACGATGGGGCCTGCAATCAGCGGCGCAGGGGTTACCCTGGATCGCCGAACCTTTCTTCGCCAGTCCGGCCTGATGGCCGGAGGCGCGGCGCTGGCCACCTCCCTCGGTCCCGGGATGATGAAAAAGGCCGAGGCCGCCGACGAGGGCGAAAAGGAGGCACGCAAGCAGGTCAAGACCATCTGTACCCACTGTTCGGTTGGTTGCGGGATCCTTGCCGAGGTACGCAGTGGCGTCTGGACCGCTCAGGAACCCGCCTTTGACCATCCGTTCAATCACGGGGCCCACTGCGCCAAAGGGGCTGCGGTTCGGGAACACGGACATGGTGAGCGACGCCTGAAGTACCCGACCAAACTGGTTGACGGGAAGTGGAAACAGATCTCCTGGGAAGAGGCGATCAATGAGGTGGGTGACCGTATGCTGCAGATCCGCGAGCAGTCAGGTCCCGATTCGGTCTACTGGCTGGGCTCCGCCAAGCATAACAACGAACAGGCCTACCTGTTTCGCAAATTTGCGGCCATGTGGGGAACCAATAACGTAGACCATCAGGCCCGTATCTGTCATTCCACCACCGTTGCGGGGGTAGCCAACACCTGGGGCTACGGGGCGATGACCAACTCTTATAACGACATCCACAATTCCAAGGCCATCATGATCGTCGGCGGCAACCCCGCGGAGGCCCACCCGGTCTCCCTGCAGCATGTGTTTAAGGCAAAGGAAGAGAATAATGCGCCGCTGATCGTCATCGACCCGCGTTTTACCCGCACAGCCGCCCATGCCAACCAGTTTCTGCGTATCCGCCCGGGCTCTGATGTGGCGGTGATCTGGGGCATGCTCTGGCACATTTTCAGGAATGGTTGGGAGGACAAGGAATTTATCAGGCAACGGGTTTACGGTATTGAGGACGTCAAGAAAGAAGTGGTCAAGTGGACACCGGACGAAGTCGAGCGGGTAAGCGGCGTTCCTGAAAACCAGATCTACGCGGCGGCCAAGACCATGGCCGACAACCGCCCCGGCACCTTCATCTGGTGCATGGGGGGCACGCAGCACACCATCGGCAACAACATGACCCGTGCCTACTGCATCTTCCAACTGGCGTTGGGCAACATGGGCGTCTCCGGTGGCGGCACTAACATTTTCCGCGGGCACGACAATGTGCAGGGCGCCACCGATTTCGGTGTGCTGTCACACACGCTGCCCGGTTACTATGGTCTGGCCGAGGGCGCTTGGAAGCACTGGGCCGCGGTCTGGGGTCTGGACTACGAGTGGATCAAGGAGCGGTTCGACAGAGAGCAGCGTCCCGGCGAGTTCTTTGGTGAGGAAGGCGCGGACGACGCACTGGTAGACGGTATGACCGAAAAGGGCATCCCGGTGTCGCGCTGGATCGACGGCGTCCTGGAGGAGAAGACAAACATAGCCCAGAAGGACAACCTGCGCGCAATGGTGTTCTGGGGACATGCACCGAACAGCCAGACTCGCGGTAAAGAGATGAAAGCCGCCATGGAAAAGCTGGATATGCTGGTGATCATTGATCCCTACCCAACCGTCTCTGCGGTGATGCATGACCGAACGGACGGGGTCTATCTGCTGCCGGCCACCACCCAGTTCGAGACCTACGGTTCGGTCACCGCCTCCAACCGGTCGCTGCAGTGGCGTGACCAGGTGATTCAACCCTTGTTCGAATCCATGCCCGACCACACCATCATGTACAAATTGGCCAAGAAATTGGGCTTTGCGGAGCAGTTGTGCAAGAACATTCAGGTGACCGACGAGGAGCCGCTGATCGAAGACATCGTAAAGGAATACAACCGTGGAATGTGGACCATCGGCTATACGGGTCAGAGCCCGGAACGGATGAAAAAACAGCAGCAGAATTGGGGCACCTTCGACTACACCTCGTTGCTGGCGGAGGGCGGGCCCTGTGATGGGGAATACTATGGCCTGCCCTGGCCCTGCTGGGGAACGGCTGAACTTGGGCATCCCGGTACCCCCAATCTCTATGACACCAGCAAGCCGGTGGCCAAAGGCGGTCTCAACTTTCGCGCCCGATTCGGGGTGGAATACAACGGTGTGAACCTGCTGGCCGAAGGATCCTACCCGATGGGCAATGAGCTCCAGGATGGACATCCGGAGTTCACCGCCGAGCTGCTGCAAAAGCTCGGCTGGTGGAACGATCTGACTCCTGAAGAACAGCAGCGGGCGGAAGGAAAAAACTGGAAGACCGATCTTTCGGGGGGTATACAACGGGTGGCCATCAAGCACGGATGTGCACCGTTTGGTAACGCCAAGGCCCGGGCAGTGGTCTGGACCTTCCCCGACCCGGTGCCGATTCACCGCGAACCACTCTACACCAGCCGACGGGACCTGGTAGAGAAATACCCGACCTATGAAGACCGTAAGTCTTTCTACCGATTACCCACCCGCTACGAGTCTATCCAGGCTAAGGACTATTCAGCGGAGTATCCGATTATCTTGACCTCGGGACGCCTGGTGGAATATGAGGGTGGTGGTGATGAGACCCGTTCCAATCCCTGGCTGGCCGAGTTGCAGCAGGATATGTTCGTGGAGATGAACCCACGGGATGCCAACAATGCTGGGGTCAGGGATGGTGACGATGTCTGGCTGGAGGGGGCCGAAGGGGCACGCGTTAAGGTCAAAGCCCAGGTTACCCGACGAGTGGCCGCCGGCGTTGCCTTCATGCCTTTCCATTTCGGTGGTCATTTTGAGGGCAAGGATCTGCGCAGTAAGTATCCCGAAGGTTCGGATCCCTACGTGTTAGGCGAGGCCTGCAATACGGCAATGACCTACGGTTACGACTCGGTCACCCAGATGCAGGAAACCAAATGCAGCTTGTGCCGAATCAGCAAGGCTTAACAGGAGGACATTCAGCATGGCACGTATGAAATTCTATTGTGACCCGGAACGCTGCATCGAGTGTAATGGCTGTGTCACCGCCTGTAAGAACGTAAACGAAGTCCCCTGGGGGGTTAACCGCCGTCGGGTGGTGACCATCAAGGACGGCGAACCCGGGGAGCGCTCCCTGTCGGTGGCCTGCATGCACTGCTCCGATGCCCCCTGTGCGGCGGTTTGCCCGGTGGATTGCTTCTACACCACAGCTGACGGTGTGGTGCTGCATGACAAGGATATCTGCATCGGTTGCGGCTATTGCTTCTACGCCTGTCCATTTGGAGCGCCGCAGTTTCCGGAAGACGGCGCCTTTGCCTCTCGTGGCAAGATGGACAAATGCACCTTCTGTGCAGGCGGCCCGCAGCCGGACAACAGCGCAGAGGAGTTTCGCAAGTATGGCGCCAACCGCTTGGCAGAGGGCAAGCTGCCTCTGTGTGCGGAGATGTGCGCCACCAAGGCGCTGTTGGCAGGAGACGCGAATGTGGTGTCGGAAATCTACCGTAAACGCATCATCAACCGAGGGGCGAGCGTTCTCAACTGGGGCGTGGCGTATCAGAATGCCACTCTGCGTTCCTCGCGTGACCTCAAGGGGAAGGCCAGTACCTCGGAGTGATCGTTGGGATTAAATTGGGCTGCCCTGCCACGCGCACATGGCTGTGCGCCGATGAGTCCGGGATGGGATACAAGCGGACTCAGGCAGAGAGGCCGGGACTCATCGGCAGGGCGGTCTGAAGTTTATTTCTCCATAACGGGTTGGTGTTTATGGTGATTTCAGTAACTCGGGAAATCGTTCGTATCTGTTCCTTGTCCAGTGCCCTTGTGTGGCTGGTGCTTCTGATGTTTTCCGGCCCAGGCCTGCTTTGGGCCGCACCCGAGCCGCAGGAAGCGGGGGTGGTCCCAAACCCGGGTGCCGATCTCTGGCGGGAAGTGCGACAGAGAACCCCTGCAGATACCACGGCAGGCCCGACCGAACCCCGCGATATGAATGTCTGGCGGGAACTACGCCAAAGAGAGACATTCGGTCCTTCTGCTGGCGTGACTCAGGCCCGGGGTGTGGATTCCGGGGTTCTGATCAACCCCTTCGGTGACCAGTGGCGGCAGTTCCGGATGGAGCGATTGCTGCCCTATGGCGGCTATCTGCTGGGGGGCATGCTGCTGTTTGTCATTCTCTTCTACCTGATCCGGGGGAGGGTGCCGATCCATGCCGGTGCGAGCGACAAGAAATTGTTCAGGTACACGGTGTTTGAGCGCACCGTTCACTGGTTTCTGGCATCGCTTGTTCTGTTTCTGGGAATCACCGGCCTGATTCTGCTGTTTGGCCGTTCGTTTCTACTACCCCTGATTGGGCCGGAAGCCTTCTCTGTCCTGGCCTCCGCCAGCAAGGAGGGACACAATCTGTTCGGCCCCCTGTTCGCACTGGCATTGCTGCTGCTGTTTGTGCGCTTCGTACGGCGGAACATCTATCAGCGGGGTGACCTGACCTGGCTGCTCAAAGGCGGGGGGATCATCGGCAAGAAACATGTTCCGTCCAACTTCTTCAACATGGGTGAAAAATCCATGTTCTGGATGCTGGTGTTTGTCGGCGGCGCGATTGCCGCTTCGGGACTCATTCTGCTGTTCCCGGTATTCGGTCAGGGCAGGGAGTGGATGGCGATTTCCCATGTGGCTCATGGCATAGGCGCGGTACTGCTGCTGACAGTGATCATCGGGCACATCTATATCGGCTCCATCGGTATGGAGGGGGCGCTGGAAGGGATGACGAGCGGTTACTGCGACCTGAACTGGGCACGTGAACATCATGACTGGTGGGCACAGCGGTGCGAGGAGCGGGGTGAAGTGATCACCAAAAGCGATTCAAGCGCCGCAAAAGAGAGCATTCCTGCCCATGAACCGGGGCTGGAGAGCGGGGAGGTGGCGAAATGATCGGCGAATTCATCGACGGCCCCTTCTGGTATTTCGCGCTCGGGGTCTTTCTGCTGGGGGTGGCCTGGCGCATATTTTCTATCCTGCGGGCAGGCATAGCGGTGGATTTCTCGGTACCCACGGGTAGCGGGGCAGTCGGTGCGATTCGCGCCATATTCAGCCGTTTTGTGCCTCGCAGGCCGGTGCGAACGGGGGGTAAATTGCAACTAGTCGCGGGCTATATGTTTCATCTTGGCCTGTTTGCACTGCTGTTCTTTGCCCAGCCCCACGTTGATTTCATTGCTGAGCGCATCACTGGTGCGGGTTGGCCGGCACTGCC
Source organism: uncultured Gammaproteobacteria bacterium (assembly GCA_963820955.1). Taxonomy (GTDB): domain Bacteria; phylum Pseudomonadota; class Gammaproteobacteria; order Chromatiales; family Chromatiaceae. The sequence continues at coordinate 48,195 of CAWGCA010000024.1, forward strand.
TCACTGGGGTTTTATCCTCGCTTCTGAGATTGCCTTTGCCGGCCTGATTCTGCTCTGGCTTCATCGACTGCTGCACCCGGTGACGCGCCTGCTCTCTTCTGCCGATGACTATCTGGGAACCGGGCTGGTGTTCCTGGTCATGCTGACCGGCTGCCTGGCACTGGCGCAATCCTTCGAGCCATTGCGTCTGATACATCTGTTTCTGGCGGAACTGCTGCTGATCTATTTTCCCTTCAGCAATTTGATGCACGCCTTCACCTTTTCTATCAGTCGAGGGTATACCGGGGCGACCATGGCACGCAAAGGCGTGAACGCCTGAGTCAGGGGGAGAGATGAACGAAAGCTTTGAACAGGGTGTGGCAGAACTCGGTCGCCAGGTCGATGCCCGGGTGGCCTCCTACTTCTCATCCTGCGTGCACTGTGGCCTCTGCGCCGAGGCCTGCCATTTTTACATGGAAACCGGCGATCCTCGCTATACACCGATCTACAAGGTGGAGCCCCTGCGGCGGGTCTGGCGCCAGCAACACACCTTCTGGGGCAAACTGTCTACTAAGCTCGGTTTGTCCAAGGCACTGACCGAACAGGATTTCGCCGATTGGGAAGAGTTGGTATACGACAGCTGTAACCTCTGCGGCCGCTGCGCCATGGTGTGTCCTGTCGGCAACGATATCACCTACATGATCCGCCGGGAGCGGGAGGGTTTTTCCAAGGCCGGTTACGCGCCGGAAGGAATGAAAGAGGCAACCAAGCGGACGCTCAACATCGGTAGCCCCATGGGCGTCACCTTGAAGACGTTGAAGGCGTCTCTGGCGCACGTGGAGAAGGCCACCGGTCTGACGATTCCAATAGACCAACAGGGGACGGATTACATGACCCTCTTCTCCTCCATGGAGGTGGTCAATTTTCCGGAGTACATAGAGAGTATTGCCCGTATTTTCGATGCGGCGGGGATCTCCTGGACCATCAGCAGTGATGCCTTCGAGGCGACCAACGCCGGGATCCAGATCGGCAACAGGGAGGCCGCCCGCGAAATCGTGAGCCGGGTTGTCAATGCGGCAGAGAGACTGGGCGTCAAGTATGTCATCAGCCCGGAATGCGGGCACGCCTACACAGCGATCCGCTGGGAAGGGCCGAATCTCATCGGCCGACCTTATCGCTTCGAGACCATTCATATCCTGGAGTTGCTGGATCAACTGCAGGCGGAAGGGCGGTTGCGCCTGGTCGGCAAAAACGATACCCCCATGACCTTTCATGATCCTTGCCAGATCGTGCGTCGCGGTGGGGTAGTGAAACCACCTCGTGATCTGCTGCGCAAGGTGGCCAGTGGCTTTGTGGAAATGAAGGATCACGGCACCATGAATTGGTGTTGTGGCGGCGGTGGCGGGGTGAGTGCCAATGAGCGGGCGGAACCCCTGCGGCTGAAGGCATTCTTGCGCAAAAGGAAGCAACTCGAGGAAGTGGGTGTGAAGACCCTGGTCTCGGCCTGCGCCAACTGCCGGATCGTCCTGGAAGAGGGGCTCGAACACTACGATATGCTGGACACCCAAGTGATCGGGCTTACCGAGCTTGTCGCTGAGCATCTGGAGACAACGGCCACCAACGCAACGGATTGACTCTTGCGCTGTTTTCCTGTTACTTCTTCAAGGTGATAAAGGCTTGAAGGAGTAGCAGTAGCGATCACAATCTTTCTTTCTCATTCACGCCACTTTGAATAGAGCTGAAGGGGCAGTCGGCGTTTAACGGCGTATTCTATTGTTCAGAATAGTCACCGCTGTGAGCCGCTTCCAACGCTTGGAATTCTCCCTTCCGCCCAGATATTATGGGTAATGGCGGCCTTAGTGAGCGGGTCTTTTATATGTATCGAAACAGGACGCCTGGGCGAAGCAAAGGCGCAGCACCATGAAATGAAGGTGACTCATGGAATTCAAAGATTACTATCAGATTATGGGGTTGGAGCGGGATGCCACCCAGGATGAGATTAAGCGGGCCTACCGGAAGCTGGCCCGCAAGTATCATCCCGACGTGAGCAAACAGCCCAATGCCGAGTCCCGTTTCAAGGAGATCGGAGAGGCCTATGAGGTGCTCAAAGACCCTGAGAAGCGGGCCTCCTATGATCAACTCGGCAGCAACTGGCAGGCGGGTCAGGATTTCCGTCCGCCACCGGATTGGGATGCGGGGTTTGAGTTTCGTGGCGGTGGATTTACCGAGGGTGATGCGTCCGCGTTCAGTGATTTCTTCGAGTCTCTTTTTGGTCGTGGTTCCGGTCCTGTTCAGGGCGGCCGTGGAGGTTATCAGGGGCGTGGTGAGGATCATCACGCCAAGGTGTTGATCGATCTGGAAGACGCCTACCACGGAGCGACCAGTTCCCTGGTACTGCAGGTCCCGGAACTGGATAAGAACGGTCGGGTCCAGACGCGTCGCAGGACGCTCAAGGTGCGCATACCCAAGGGGGTCAAACAGGGGCAGCATATACGCCTTGCGGGGCAGGGTGCGCCGGGGTTCGGTCAGGGCCCAGCGGGGGATCTCTATCTGGAAGTGGAGTTCAAACCGAACAGCCATTACCATGTCGAGGGTAGGGACGTTTTTCTTGAGCTGCCGGTAACTCCCTGGGAGGCGGTACTTGGGGCCTCTGTCACGATATCCACACCTGGCGGTCGGGTCGACCTGAAGATTCCATCGGGATCGGCCCAGGGAAGGAAGCTGCGCCTCAAGGGCAAGGGAATCCCCGGTCCCCAATCTCTGGGGGACCTCTACGTGGTTCTCACCATCTCTCTGCCGCCGGCGGACAGCGAGAAAGCCAGGGAGATCTATCGAAACATGGGGCGGGAACTGGACTTTGATCCGCGGCAGCAGATGGGGGTATAGGCTGTATGAAACCGGAAGAGCCGATGGTATTGTCGGGTGGTATCCTGGAAGAGGACAAGTCGTTTACCTTGAGTGAACTCTGCAGCGTTTGTTCGGTGCGGGCGGTCTGCGTTGTTGAACTGGTAGAGGAGGGGATTTTAGACCCGCTGGGCCGGGAGCCGGCTCAGTGGCGATTTTCCGGGGCCAGTCTGCTGCGGGTGCGGACGGTATTGCGGCTGCAACACGACTTGGCCTTGAATCTGCCCGGTGCGGCGCTGGTCATGGATCTGTTGGACGAGATCGACCGGCTTAAACGTCGCGCACAACTGCTCGAACGTCGTCAGTATTTGTAACGAGGCCCACTAGGTTTCAATCGATCAGGTCAGATAATAATCCGCTTGCCCGGCTGGAATCCAAACGCCTGTTCAAGGTCCAGTTCCCGAATCAAGCCATCCACCGACTGCTGGCCGTGCTCCCGCAGTACTTCAGCCAGGATCAGTTTGGCCGCGTTGCGGTTATACCCGCTCCCCATGGTGACCTGTACGGTGAGGAGTTCGCGTGCTTTGTCGAGATTCATACAGGGCCCTCTCTATTTCCGATCAATATTTTTCTCCAGTGCTGTATTTAATGCGACAAATCGATCCCAGGGGGATGCAGTGCAGCGCTCAATACCGGGAGTTTTTCATTTCCCGGCGTTCTGTAACGTCCCATCCGGGTTCAGCCCGCACTCGATGGTCGTCACCTCCGCGCCGGTCATGACCCTGATAGTGAAGCGACTCCCGTCGACCTCATTGACTCCCTCGTACTGAGTTCCCGGCGGCAGTGAGGCACGGTGGCTCCCAAAGCATTCGAGACCCACCTGGGGATCGAAATCCTGGGCGGAGTGCTGCTGATCGCAGGAGATCAGCAGCGTTGTCAGCAGCGCGAGGATTGAGCTGAGGGTGCGCATTTTCGGGTACTCAGGTCAGGCTGGAACTGACACCCAGTATACAGGATCAGATGCCGGGTTGTTTTGCTCCCTGAGATTACACCTCGTGTTTAAGCTGGATACGCAAGTATCTCAGCAATAGACCGATTGCTTCTGGTTTCGGAGTGACCACGTATCTATATAGAACCCCGGTAGAGCGAAAGGCGATAAGATCGACATGTCAGGCAGTGCATGAAAGCACCGCAGGAAATATGCCTTGTGCTAAGATTTCAATAAACGAAAGGGTTTTTAGCCACAGGTGCTATCAAGAAAAAGGATTGCACATTTCTCAGGAAGCCTGCGCATAATTTCTGAATCAAATCATTGAATAAGGAGAAAAGCTTAATCATGTGACGTCTGCTAAGACAAGGAGAAAACCATGGAAAAGAAGATTTACCGATTGTTTTCAGGTCAACAATCTAAAATCAATCTACCTGCCCAACGGTCGTTGGGGATATCAGCGAGTTCTTCGCTGTCGTTACGCATAAGCAAGTCTTCTATAACCCGCCTCATTACTCCACTGCTGCTAATCCTGTTGACGGTTTCGTTGACGGGATGCGCCTGGTTCTGTTCCTGGTGCGAAGTGAGAGAGGAGCCATCCGGTCTGAACCGTAATCCAGTGGTGAAGTCCTTGTACGCCGAGCGCGATGGTCAGCGCATGCGCCTGATCGAACCCAATAGCACAGTAACGCTGCGGGCCCATGCGGTGGACGCCGATCATGACACGCTGCGTTATAAGTGGGTGACGACCCCGGGTTCCGGGAATGTGAACAACGACTCCGGGCCGACTGCTGAATGGACGGTGGGCAGCGGACAGGGCTATCACACCGTCAAACTGATGGTTCTCGATGGGAGGCGCGGTGTGGCGCGCTCGGCCTTGAGATTGTCCACCGGGCCCCGCCCGGTGTTTTCCGGGCGGATTCTGTCGGTGACGGGTGAGCCGATAGCCGAAGTACAGGTGGAGGTTAACGGCCAGGCTGCCCTGGCCGATGATCAGGGCAGGTTCGCGTTAGAACTCGAAAACGCCAATGCCGGGCGCTTTCTGTTCAACGCCCGCAAACCTGGCTACGGGCTCGTTTCCCGAGTCTACGACGATATCATCCGAAATGGCAGCTGGGTGATGACGCGGGCCACTACCCAGACGATCAACCCCAGCCAAACTGTGCTGGTGCGCGACCTCATCAGTCAGCAGGAGTGTCAGGGACCCCAGAGTGCACGTATCAACTGGCACCTCTACCCCCGGCAGCGAAGCCCGCAGCTGGCCGGAAGCGGCGGAGCGACGAGCAGCGGCGCATTCCCTGCACAACTGCGTGAGGCGGTGGAATTCATTTTCAGTGGGACGGAGTGCAGCCCCGGCGTCAGCCTGCAGATACCGGCGAACTCCCTGGTAAACGCCCAAGGAAATCCGCCAACGGGTAGCGTCGATATCTCCCTCTCAACGGTCGACATCTTCGCCCCCGATGCCTTGCCGGGCGATCTGACGGTCTTGACCGACGAGTGCCTGGGCATGATGCGCAAGCGTGGGATGACCACGGCCGCGGCGGGTTACTATCCGGGGTACCCGGCCGATCCGATCCCGGATTGTACCCGCGTGATGCAAAGCTACGGCGCGGGGACGGTTGCCGCCAGTGCCGGCGATGAGGCCTATCAGCTCAAACCCGGCGCCAACGCCGTGCTCACCATCCCAGTCGATCCGGCGCAGCTCAAGGGCAAGGCGGAGATCCCCCCTTCCATTCCCTTGCTGCTTTACGATGCGAACATGGCGGCCTGGGTGAAGGTGGGCAGCGCGGCCCTGAATGCCGGGAAGGACGCCTATGTGGGGACCGTCAGCCATTTCTCGGAATACAATATGGACCTGATCAAGACAGACCAATCCTGTGTCAGGGTAGACGCCAGTGCCTTGCCGGCCAGTTTCAGTCTGGATGTCGTCGTGCCCATGGGCGGCGCCGCGCCGGTGGTAAAGAATAAGCCGATCAGCGAGGATCCCACAGAAGTGGAACCGCGGCTGCACGCCATCTATAACCTGCCCAGCGATACCTGGATCGCCCTGATCCCCATGCACGACGTCGGCGGCACCCTGGTGCCCTATGGGATCTTCGGTGTCAATACGGGTGCCCCCCAGGTGCCCACCGATCCCAACAGGCCAACCTACCCCTATAACGCCTGTCAGGCCGAGGTGGCCTTGAGCGATGTCGGCGGTCTCGTCGCCTTCGAGGTCGATGGCACCGCGGATCACTCCGCAGAGTTACCGCTGCACATCTATGCGCTGGTGGATGCGGGGGGGACCGATATCTATCCGGTGGGAGCAGGGGCGTATCCTGAACTCTATATGTTTGCGCCGTTCGATACCGGCTCCAACATCGTATTGATCAATAACACGGATGCCGGCACCTTGAACATGGGGGCATCGTCCCCGACCAACCCCAACCAGGATGTGGACGTGCGTATCAGTGGCCTGAACGGTGTCGATCCGGTGACGCTTGCGGGGACTATCTATGCGCCGGGGGACCCGGGGGGTGCCCAGGCCGAGGTGGCCGGTATCCGTGTGGGTATCCGGACGACCACGATACCTTCCCTGATCGGCACGCCGGTCGCCAGCCAGGTGGTCGCCCTGATCGACAACACGACCCTGCTGTCACGCGGCCCGTATGCTTTTTGCGGCGGGTGTTATTTTGAGGGGCCGGACATCACCTTCTTCGCCCCCGGCGATCCCGCTGCTCCCATACCTCAGCATGTAATCGAACTGGAGCGATTCGGGACAGCGGGAACTGCCATCACGGATCTCGCTACCCAGGGGCAGCGCTATGTCATGAGAAACGTCGCGTTTCGCCATGGAACGAACATCATCGATGACGATGATTCGGTCGCCGATCCGAGACACTTCAGTTTCGACACCGCGTCGCGGGCAACCATCATCAGCACGGATATGGCAACGAACCTGGGTATCGACCTGACTGTCTCCGGCGTAGAGGATTGCTGGACGGATGGAGCGCACTCGGAAACAGAGATGTACAAGGTCGATTCCATAACCATGTCCAATCCGGACGGCAGTTTCTACAAGGTGAACAACGCCTCGGTGTGCGTGGATCTTCACGACGATAAGATCATCACTTACTACGCCGCGGGCAATAAGGTGGATGCGGTGATCGGCATGAACCTGTTTCTGCAGGCACCTGTCATCTTCGACGGACCGGCAAATACCCTGGGGGTTGGAATAGCAGCGCCATAGTCTTCGTTTAATCGCTGATCGCTGCCATGCAGTAAAGGAGAGTGTTATGGAGGCCATTGTAAACGGTGCGTTCGAATCGGGAAGTCTTTCGCCCGGTTGGAGTACCTGCAGCGCTAACTTTGAGGGGGCTGTCGACAATGAATACCCCCACCGGCCCTTGTTCATCACAGAGTATAATCTGCGGATGCGGGGTAATGACTGTGTGCGCCAGGAGTGGTCACAACCCGTCTGGACCAGGGGTGATCTGACGTTCTGGGCAGAGATCGAAACGTTTGCGGAATCAGGCAGGATTTTCACGGAGTCGGAGGCCGGAGATCTTTTCGTAAGGATGGTGTATGAAGACAGCACGTCTGACACGGTGGCGCTGAACGCACCGGGACTGGGTGAGGGACGACCCAGTCACTATCCCTACTACTGCTCCGTGCCGGTCCGCGCCGATCATCGGCTCGGCAGTATCCGTCTGTTCCTTCGGGACTGTCCCAATTACTGGTATCTGACTTTTTTCTCCTTGGAAAAAGTCGTATCGGATCCGTTCCCGAAGACAATACCCAGGAAGGAAGACCTGGCGGGGTTGTCTCATCCATCCTTCGGACAGGCCGAGGGCATGATGCAGACGACCGAGGCGTTACGCTCTTTAGTGTCTGAGAGTTATGCTCATCGATTTTCCAGGCTGGAGCAGCAGGTGACAGGCCTGACCCGGTTTATGGCAGAAAAGTACCGCCAGGATTTGAAACCGGGGGTAGCGAACACGATCAAAGCGCCAAAGAAATGACGATTGAGTCCCGATTACCCGCCGCTGCTTCTGCGGTGGCGGGTGATCGGTGGTTGTGAATATAATACCCTATAATCCCCCAGACAGCGCTGCCCCGGCGGCGAGTATTCTGGAAATTGCGTCCTGTCCACATTCTACCGCGGATATGAATCCTAACCAGGAGGCATCCGAAAGGGTTCCTGTTACCGCCGTATCTTGAGGACACGGAACCGTCCAATCTTAGCCGTCGCGCTTCGGGGATCGGCCGAGTAGGTGATGCCGCGCGTGGCGTCGATTACCAGGTTCGATTTCCAATAGGGCTGGGCGTATCTGGCCACGACCTCCGGTTCCTTGCCGTGCGAAACATCGAGAAAAAATGTCCCTATCTCGGGATCGGTAACGCCGACTAGTTCACCCCGTGCAACGAGCGTTGCGTTCGAGCTGCCCTTGAGGTTGTAGGTCCCGGAAAATTTCAGTTCAGAGCCGTCGAACGCGTAAAAATGCAGGCCACTGTCGACCAGCAGGGTTATGTGCCCCCGGTACACGCTGATGTCCCGTGCTGGCGACTTCAGCCTGGTCGTGGCGACCTGTTCGATCTCCTTGCCGTGTTGATGCGTTAATAAGGTGAACTCATCCTCTCCGGCGACCCAGAGCCGACGACCAAGCTGTCGTATGAGATGGGCGGAGGAGCCGAGAGTCATCCCCTGGACAACTTTTATTTTGCCCTCACCCGAGACGTTCATGACCAACAGGCGGTCGTCACCGACGGCGTAGATGTCACTCCTGGAGCTCGCCACATCCACCAGCGATTGCTCGTCTTTCAGCGCCAGCCGCGCCGCGGATCGTTTCGGCGCAGTGGTGTCCAGCAAAAATACGCCGGCCGGTCCGACGGCAACGGCACCGCCGCTGAACGGCGCGAGGGCCTTGAGCCCCTCGATCTTAACCTCGGCAGCCGGCTCGACAGCAAAGCCGCGCAGGGTCCAATAGAAGGGTCCCTTTGCCGGTTGCTGGGATGCGCGATACCGGACCTCTAGCGGTAGGCTCTCATCTTCGGATACCGGGATCTGCATCGTCTTGTAGAGCGAATGGGCGGCTTCCGTTGCAACGGGATTCCCCTCCTCATCCCGGGCAACGAATGCATATTGATCCTCTTCGTCCCGGATGCTCATCGTATAGACCGGCGCATAGTCGGGATGCTCGTCGAACCTGTCGTCCCCAAGCGAAACAATGCCATACTTGAACATCATGGCATCGGCAAAGCCACACAACGCATTCCGTTCGGCATCCGATATAGTCCCCCGGCGAAGATCGTAGGTCACGTCCGCGCTGAATGTCACCGGGATTGGCTCCCGGTTGCAGACACTGTGCCTGACATAGATGTTTGCATCGAAATGCTTTTGGGCATCTGAGCGATAGAAGCGCGGAAGAGCGTCGGTGCGAAACTCGACGCTGACATCGACCGCCTCGCCGGGGGGGAGCGTCCGAGTGCCCCCCCTGAGATACAGCAGGTCGGGCCGGTCGGTTGTCACCGCAATCCCGACCGGTATACCACCGGTGTTGGATACCCGGAAAGCGCTCCACCGATTCTCATCAGCATCAACCCAGGGTCTGGATCCTCCACTGCATGTCAGAAGCGGACCTGCGTAGTGATAGGTGAACTCGATCTCCAGCGCGTCTTTATCTGCTTCGATGGCCGCCGTGTCGGGATCGAAATCGACCAATGTTGTTGTTAGAGGATCCCGGTGGATAATAAACTCGAAGGGCGTTACACCGTTACCCAGCAAGCGTGCTCTGCCTAGACCGTCCGGGCGGAATACAAAGTTTGCGGATGGGCTGATTGCGTCTTGACTGGAAAACACGCGGTAGTTGTCGCCCATCACCCGTTGCAGTTCGGGCTCTAATTCAGGTTCGTGGATCAAACGCAGATTCTCGGGCAAACGGGTCTGCAGATACATCTGCAACTTCCTGTTTGGGAAGGATTCTCGTGGACGCGTGAAAAGTTCCACCTCGCTGGTCACGGCCATGTCTCGCCAAGCACCGAGAAAATGAATGCGCCCGTTGGCCGTGAATGTCACCGGGTCGCCGAATAGGGCAGGCCATTCGTAGGTCAGGCCGGTGATCTCATAGTCGAACTCGTCGATGCCAAACGGGGATCCCTCCGTTGGGTCGCGATCCGTCTCGACATTCAAGATTTCCTCCACAAACAGGTCCAGCAGTTTGGAGGCGACCTCGGTTGAGAGCGCGATGTGGGGTAGGGCGTTCTGGTCTCGCAGCAACGCCACATATTCCGTGGCGGGATTCTCCGTGAGGTCGATGTCACCTGCGAATCGTTCTGGTTGGGCGCCGGGTATATCTTGCAGCGCAACGCCGATCGCCACGGCGGGATATCGCTCGGATTCAGGTATGCTCCCGACTGTTTCGACGGGCTGATCCCAGGAGATGCGGGACCATGTGACAAATGAGGTAGCGACAGCTTCCGGGACGATCGGAAGGCCGGGAACGCTCAACCAATTGAGAGGGATCCACCAGCGGGCAGGACTGCGGGCCGCCAGTAGGTTACCGACTCCCTCCGCATCGGGTGTCACACCAAGGTAGCTGACGGTGACGCACACTTCCTCCCCTGCCAGGTACGCACCGATGCCGAACCTCACCTCGAGGTCGACACCGCCTGGCGATTCGCCGGGTTCTGCGTCGAGATGAACCGGAAGTACGAACTCCGGCTCGGGCGTTCCAGCCCTCAGAACCTGCCTGCTCCATTCGCGAACGTTGATGTTTTCGGGAATTCTCGCCGGGGTGAGACAGTAGTGATCATATCCATCCGGTGCCGGAACCAAATAGTTCAAGAAGAAGAGGTGGCGAACGATGCGATGGAGATCGTCTGCCTCGAACGCGAAAACGACGTGCATGCCGAAATTCTTTAGCGCAGTCATGTTACTCTCCTTGAATGACTCGGCTGCATCGCGCCACGAGGACGCAATGCTGGTTTAACGGTACACGAGAACGACTCTCATCTGCTTTTGGTCACGGTTAAACTTCCAAAAGAGCTGAATCAGCCTCGTCATTCTGGTTTCTTTCCCTTTTGCATATAGTTCTGTATCTACGAATTAGCGAAACAGCATTTAAATAACTCTTGGTTCTAATCGATCTATCTCTCCCGGGCTTACAATTACCCGTTAATATTGAGTATGGGAAAAAAACGACCATAATGTGTTGCAAGTTGTTTCAATCGTAACTACTCATCCCACATAAGCAGTCTGTTACGGAAGTCGCCGTAAATACCTCCCTGTAGGCTTGGCTTTGGCGTCCCTGCCAAAGACACTTCCTCCACAGACTGCCCATGCGGGCTTTCTCCGCTATGGGAGAGTAGTTACTTTCAATCAAGAATTTCCTGAACGATTATTCCGCGGCCGACTTGCCTGACCGGGCGTGTCAGCGCCCGGCAATGGACTGAGAGCACCCCGAACCGCTATGATGACTGAAACGGCACTGGCTAGAGTCCGTTTCCCGTATGAAAGCCCTGCTTATCTTTACCGACCTGGACGGAACCCTGCTGGATCACGACAGCTATCGCTGGGACCCCGCACAGGACGCCCTGGATCGGATCAGCAAAAGGGGTTTCCCTCTCATCTTAAATTCCAGCAAGACCCGCCTGGAGATCGAGACACTCCGTCGCCAGATGGGAAACCGGCATCCCTATATCGTCGAGAACGGCAGTGCGGTCTATGTGCCGGCAGGGTATTTCCCTTTCTCCAGCGGACAATCCGCAGGCGGTTATGAGCGGCGCCTGTTCGGCCCGGCCAGGGCTCAGATCCTGGACGTGCTCGATCGGCTGCGCAGGGAAGCAGGTTTTCGGTTTCGAGGCTTTCATGATCTGCCGGTGCAGCAACTGGTCGAGATCACGGGGCTCACCCATGATCAGGCGAGGCAGGCCATGCAGCGCGACTGCTCGGAGCCTATTCAGTGGCTGGACGATAATAGGCGCCTGGATGAATTCCGCCGGGAGCTGGCATCCCGTGGACTGCGTCTGCTGCGGGGAGGGCGTTTCCATCACGTCATGGGCGATACCGACAAGGCCGCAGGCATTCGCTGGCTCATCGATCGCTATCGCCGCTGCTGGCCGGAAAAAGGGTTCATTAGCGTCGCGCTGGGTGACAGCCCCAACGACCTCGGAATGCTGGAGGCGGTGGATATCCCGGTAGTAATCGACCCCGCCTGCGGGGAGTCGCTGCGGCTTGAGCACCCGGGACGGGTCATTTATGCTGGCAAAAAAGGCCCCCAGGGGTGGCAGTTGGCGATGAATCAGATTTTGGGTGAGGTGTAGACAGTGGCTGATTTTTTTCAGAACGGTACCATCACGACACTGCACAATCTGCGGAAAAGACCGGTGGAGGAACTGGAAACGGAACTCATTGGCTTTGCCCGAACCCGTCCGATGTCGTTGATCCTGCCCTCGCTCTATTCCGAGTTGCAGGCGGCAGCGTTGCAGAGAATCATCGATGATCTATCTCAGGTGCCTTATCTGAGCGAGATCGTTATCGGGCTCGATCGCGCCGATGAGGCCGAGTTTAGCCACGCAAAGGACTATTTCGACCGTTTACCCCAACACCACCGTATCCTCTGGCAGGATGGCCCCAGGCTGCGGGCGCTGGATGCGCAATTGCATGAGATGGGGCTTGCCCCTACGGAGATGGGTAAGGGCAGAAACGTCTGGTATTGCTATGGCTATGTGCTTGCCTCCGGCCTGGCCAAGTCCGTTGCCCTGCACGACTGCGATATCATCACCTACAGCCGGGAACTGCTGGCGCGCTTGATCTACCCGGTGGCCAACCCCGCATTCAACTATCAGTTCTGCAAGGGCTACTACTCACGCACCGCCAGCGGCTCCATCAACGGCAGGGTGAGCCGGTTGCTCGTGACGCCGCTGGTTCGTGCCCTGAAGCAAGTGTTCGGCAGCAACCCCTACCTGGAGTATATCGACAGCTTCCGGTACCCCCTGGCGGGTGAGTTCTCTTTCCGCAGCGACGTAGTCCGCGATATCCGTATCCCCAGTGACTGGGGTCTGGAGATCGGTGTCCTGTCGGAGGTGTATCGCAACTACTCGACCAATCATCTGTGCCAGGTGGAGATCGCCGACAACTACGACCACAAGCACCAGTCTCTCTCCCCCGACAATCCGGAGGCGGGTTTGTCGAAGATGAGCACAGACATCGCCAAAGCGCTGTTTCGAAAACTGGCGTCCAACGGCCATATCCTTGGTTGCGAGGTGTTCCGCTCGGTCAAGGCATCCTATTATCGGATTGCGCTGGATTTCATCGAGACCTACCACAATGATGCCATGTTCAATGGCCTCGCCCTGGATCGGCATGCGGAGGAACAGGCGGTGGAGTTGTTTGCCAAAAACATCATCGAGGCGGGAGAGACCTTCCTTTCCAACCCGATGGAGACGCCTTTCATCCCCAACTGGAACCGGGTGATCAGCGCCATACCCGATTTTCTCGACAATCTGTACGAGGCGGTGGAAGCGGATAACCGTTGATTAAGCGAGGCGGTCGTTCACCCGGCCAGTCTCTCTCACCAAGCAGATGACCGGCAGGCCTCGAGCCAAAGTGCCTGATAGGGGTTGAGGGAGATCTGTGACTCGCTTTTTGGATAGGTCACATCCGTGAGCAGATCTTTCCAACAGGCCTGTTCGTCGGGACAGGGGTGTGGCGGCAGGGAAAGATGCTGTGGTTGGTCGGTGACGTTATGCACTGCCAGGATGCGTTGATATTTCCCCAGCCGCCAGAGGGCGAACAGGTGGTCTCCCAGATTGATCGTCTGTTGATCGCTCTCCGGGTGAAAGGCCAGTTGCCGGCGGCGTATTAGGAGACGGCGTTTCAGCTCGTCGAACACAATTGCCTGGGGTGATTTTGGCTCCTGCAGTAATTGGGATAGTTCGTCCAGCGCCCAGCTGTGGCGGTTGATGGAGCGGGTGCGCCCACTCTGCTCTACGCCTTTCTGATCGTTGGGTGTCGCGGTCAGGCTGTGAAGGTAGAGTGCGGGGATGCCCTGGATTGCCAGCATCACCGTCTGGGCGCAGATAAAGCGGGTGACCTGCCACTGGTCGATGCCCCGCCAGGTCCCCTTGAGGGCATCGAAGAAGGTGATATTGATTTCATAAGGGGCCTCTTTACCGTCCGGGTTGGACTTCATGGCCACATAACCGCCGTACTCACGCATTGCTTCGATCAGACCTGTCACCTCGTTGGCGGACAGTATTCCCTCAAGCGGCCGCAGACCAATCCCGTCGTGGGAGGCGGTGAAGTTCAGATAGGTGCAGTCCGGCGGCGGTCGGGGATAATCCTCAGCCCAGCGGGTCAACTGCGCCGCATTGCCCCGATGCAGAGCGTGCAGCAGCAGTGGGGGCAGACTGAACTGGTAGACCATGTGGGCCTCGTCGCTGTTGCCGAAATAACTGATGTTCTCCCCGTTGGGGACATTGGTCTCCGTAATCAGCACACACTGGGGCGCAGCGGCCTCTATGATGTCGCGTAGCAGTCTCACCACTTCATGGGTCTGCCGCAGATGGATACAGCGTGAGCCGATCTCCTTCCAGAGGAAGGCGATGGCATCGAGCCGGATGAAACGCGCCCCTTTTGAGATATAGAAAAGAAAGATACGGATTAACTCAATCAGCACTTCCGGGTTTCGGTAGTTTAGATCGATCTGATCTTCGCTGAAGGTGGCCCATACGTGCCGGATTCCAGTATGGGTATGCACCGGAACCAGCAGTGGTGTACTGCGTGGCCGGACTACCTCATGGAGATCTGTGTCGGGGTCTAATTCGATGAAGTACTCCTTGCCGGGGGAGACATTGTTGATGAAATCGATAAACCAGAGGTTCTCCCGGGAACAGTGATTGATGACCAGATCGAACATCAGATTGAAATCACTTCCGATGCCTTCCAGATCGTCCCAGTCCCCGAGCTGCTTATCCACCTGTCGGTAGTCGATCACGGCGAAGCCGTCGTCGGAGCTGTAGGGGAAAAAAGGCAGAATATGGACACTATTGATGCTGTCCGACAGCTGTTCTTTCAGAAAACGGTGCAGGGTCTGGAGGGGCACCTCTTCCTCAGATTTGATGCTGCCACCGTAGGTGATCAGGAGCACGTCCTCCTCGCTCCAGCGTTCCTGCTCTACGGGCGGAAACTGTTGCCGGTGAGCCAGTACCAGTTCCACGATACGGTGCAGCACGGAGGCCACCTGGTACTCTTCGTACAAATACTGGAGTCGTGCCTGAGCACGGTCCGCAAACCAGTGCGGTAGATCGTCGTAGTTATGCATCGCGTTTGATTACTTCTACTGGGGAGGCAAACTCCAGGGGTTTGGTTGGCTCTCTAGGGTACTTCGAAAAATACCTTCCATGGAATTTTTCGATACGGCAATCGAAAAGCGCGATTTCCGATCGCCTTTATATCAATGCGGCTGCACTCTGGAAAGCCAGATAAAAGGATCGAGGCAGTTAAAAGGTGAACCAGGAAAGCGGTGAGTCTGGATCTATATCTTTGTGCTAGGCTTAGGAAAAGCGAGCCCGAATGCAAAAGGTGGTGAAGTGGGCGAAATTTTACTCATTCTAATTATTATGGTATCAATTGTTTTTATTACGAAAAAAATGAAAGATCGCTAGATCATTCGAGTTACGGATATTATTTATCCGTCAGAATAAAAATAATAAGAAACAATAAGTAAAAGAAGTAGATTAGAAATAGCTTTAAGCATATTTCCATGTCTAATGCAGGAGGAGTTGTGATGGTTGCTGTCGAAAGTAGAGAGCATAATCCACATTTTTTCTGGCTCAGCCCACTGTTCGCAGAGTCCGGCTGGTATTTCAAATCCCCGAATCGCAGAACTGTCGGTCCTTTTATCGACCGGGAAGATGCGGAAGATGCGGCAAAGACCCTGGTAATGAAGTATCCGTGGAGAAAGCTGCAACTGGACTGATCAGGTGACGGCGGGCTCAGTGGTTGGAGACTGAGCTGTATTCCGCAGACGGGGTTCCCTATGAAGGACGCTGGACAATTCTTGGCGGGGTTGAGGGTTTATTCCGGGATTATCGTCGGGTAGTTTCTTGTTAGACCAGTCACTGGAATATCAGTACAACGCCCGGGCCGCAGTACCCGATTTTGAAAAGATATTCGCGCGCTGGAAGGCCGATAGCGAGGCCTTCAGGCGCAACGCTGACTTTCGTCTGGATGTCAGCTATGGAACCCATCACCGGGAGAAGTTCGATCTCTTTCTCTCCGGCGGCGGCAGGGGACTTCATCTGTTCCTGCACGGTGGATATTGGCAGGCACTGGATAAATCCTATTTCAGCTTCGTTGCCGAAGGGCTGGTGAGTAAGGGTATCGACGTGGCCGTCTGCAACTATCCCCTCTGTCCGGAGGTTGGTCTGGGAGATATCCTGCAGGCATTGCAGCGGGCCTGTCTCTACCTGTGGCGCAATGCCAACCGATTCGGGTCTGACTGGCCACGGTTGCAGTTGTCGGGTCATTCCGCCGGCGGGCAGTTGACAGCGATGCTGATGGCAACCCGCTGGCAGGAGCTTGCGCCCGAGTTGCCGGCATCACTATTTTCAGGCGGCATTGCGATCAGCGGTATCTACGACCTGGATCCCCTGCGCTGTACGACGATTAACAACAAACTCGGACTGGATCAGACCAGCGCACGAAACAACAGCCCGCTCTATGCGGAACCGGTATCCCGGGCACCTATGCTGCTGGTTGTCGGTGCCGAGGAGCGTCCCGCGTTTCACCGGCAGATGGAGGCATTCAGCCAGCGCCGACAGAGTCAGAATCTGGTGGTGGAGACCCTGGTGGTTCCCGGCTGCAATCATTTTACCGTTGTCGAGGAACTGGCTGATCCGCGGAGCCGCCTATTCGAATCGGTCCTGAGGATGGCAGACAGATAGGGGGCATGCGAAAGCGGGGGAAAAGTCCCTTCGACACAGGTATATTGGCGGGCCAGATCTGTTTCCCCGGTTGTATTCCATCTGCTGGAATCAGGATCGCGGGAGATTTCTTTGGTTGATCAACCTCCAATTTCTCAAATAGCAGGATGAAGTATGAAAATAACCATAGTCAGCGGCAGTCACCGCGATCCGTCCCAGAGCATCAAAGTGGCCCGGTATATCGAGCAGACGCTGCAACAGCAGCGTCTCTGCGATCAGGTCGAAATTATCAGTCTGGCGGGCAACCCCTTGCCGTTGTGGGATCAGGGCATTTGGGAAGGGGATCCCGAGTGGAACCAGCGATTGGCCCCGATCAGGGAATCACTAGGTGCCAGTGACGGCTTCGTGATCGTGTCGCCGGAGTGGCATGGCCAGGTCCCGGCCGGATTGAAAAATTTCTTTCTCCTATGCGGGGCGAATGAGGTTGGACACAAACCGGCGATGATCGTGACTGTTTCCTCCGCGGACGGCGGTGCCTACCCGGTGGCTGAACTCCGGATGAGCAGTTATAAGAACAACCGTCTCTGTTATATACCGGAACAGATCATCGTTCGTAACGTGGAGAAGGTGTTGAACGATGACCCCCGGGACAACAATCCCGATGCCGATGCCTATTTCAGGGGGCGCATCCCATGGGCCCTGGGGATTCTGAGGGAGTATTGCGTTGCCTTGAAACAGGTCCGTGCCAGCGGTGCCACCGAGACCGACGCCTTTAAAAACGGCATGTGAGAATAGTGCGGAGCCGACCTTTATGAATGACCCGGATAAAAAAGCGGTCAAGGATTACCTGATGACCCTGCAGGATGAAATCTGCGGGGCGCTGGAGAGGGAGGATGGCTCCGGTCAGTTTGTGGAAGATGTCTGGCAACGGCAGGGTGACGAAGGCCTGGGCGGCGGAGGGCGTACCCGGGTCCTGACCGACGGCGGGGTGATCGAACAGGGAGGGATCAATTTTTCCCATGTCACCGGAGACAGCCTGCCGCCTTCGGCAACGGCCCATCGGCCGGAGCTTGCGGGGCGTTCTTTCGAGGCGATGGGGTTGTCACTGGTGATCCATCCGTGCAATCCCTATGTTCCCACCTCCCATGCCAATGTGCGTTTTTTCATCGCCGAGAAGGAGGGGGAAGCCCCCGTTTGGTGGTTTGGCGGCGGTTTCGATCTCACCCCCTATTATGGCAACGAGCAGGATTGCCGGCACTGGCACCGCACCGCACGGGCGGCCTGCGAACCCTTTGGTGCCGATGTCTATCCAAAATTCAAGCAGTGGTGCGATGAATACTTCTTTCTGCGTCACCGCAATGAACCCAGGGGGATCGGGGGACTGTTTTTCGATGACCTGAACGAATGGGGTTTCGACACCAGTTTCGCCTTCATGCGCAGCGTAGGTGATCACTATATTCCAGCCTATCAACCCATTATGCAGCGCCGTAAAAAGGCCGAATACACTGAGCGCCACAGGGATTTCCAGCTCTACCGCCGCGGGCGTTATGTCGAGTTCAACCTGGTCTACGACCGTGGCACCTTGTTTGGCCTGCAGTCCGGTGGTCGCACCGAGTCCATCCTTATGTCCCTGCCGCCGCTGGTAAAGTGGCGCTACAACTGGCAGCCAGAGAAGGAATCCGAAGAGGCGGTGCTCTATGAGACCTATCTCAAGCCGAGGGAGTGGCTGCAGGAGTAAGCGGTGAACGTTACTCCTGTCGCTGTTCCATCACCTCGCCCATCTGTTTGCCCGGTTTGATCTGGCCCTGGTAGGTCAGCACCGTGCCAAAAGAGATGCTGCCTTTTTCACCAGAGAGCCGGGAGTTCTGCTCCCAGGTCCACATATGCCCATCGCGGGAATCGAGGATGAATACCTTGGGGATCAATGCGCCGTACTGGTCTGACCGTCCCCCCTCGTGCAGAACGACGGCGCGATATCTCCCGTCCTCGGCTGCCCGAGCGGGAATCGATACGCAGAGCATCACACCCAGCATCAGCAGCACCCCGGCCCAGTGACCAGGCGTTTCCATTCGATCAAAACCCATAGCTCTGCTGCATGAGAGAATACGCTTGATTTGTCGATTCTACCCAGGAAATCGGGTCGAGTTTAGACAGTATATCGGCAAGGCGAGCCCGACCGATGGGTTAAACTCGACCAAAGGCTTGAGGATAGGCGCGATCTGGCGCAGAGTATTTAGGGCACCTCGAAAAATTTGAAGTGCCGTATCGAAAAATCCCATGGAAGGGATTTTTCGAAGTACCCTTTAGCGAATAGTGATTGAAAGAGAAACAGGTAAAACAGGTATGAACAGAATATCGACTGGAATCAGGCTGCTGTTTACGGGGATGCCCCTTCTGTTGTTGGCAGGCTGTGGCACCACGCCGCCGACCAGTTTTTATCTGCTGACCCCGGTCGAGCAGTTACAGCCCTCGGACAGCAGGGATGCCTTGCCCAACCTGGTGATCGGCGTTGGCCCGATCCGGCTGTCGGATTATCTTGGGCGGCCCCAGATCGTCGCCCGGGAGAATGTCAACCGGCTTCAGATCGAAGAGTTCGATCGTTGGGGCGGGACTTTGGAGACCAATGTAAGTTGGGTGGTGGCGGAAAATCTCTCCACCCTGCTGGGTACGGATTCAGTGCTCAGCCTTCCCTGGGAGCGGGCAATCCTGCCGGCTTATCAGGTAACCATCGACATCAGACGACTGGATGCCGGGGATGACAGCCAACTTGATCTCATTGCCGTCTGGGGCGTTCTGAACAGCGATGGCAGGGAACTCCTGGCGATCCGCAGGACGGATATTCAAGAGCCGATAAGCGATAGTGAGATGGGCACCCTGGTTGCTGCTCAGAGCCGTGCCCTGGGCCGGATGAGCGAAGAGATTGCGAGCGCAATCCGGGAACTTCACAGCCGAGAGAAGTGAGCAGGTGTGGCTCTGAGCTGCTGTTCAGGGCCGGGCCGGAGTCATTAGAACAGATCCATCTGATCAGCCGTGATGTGTTCAAAACTGTCGTCAAGGAAGTGCAGGATGCCATCCGCTGCCGGTGCCAGCTGCCGCTCCATATAGTGCTGGTAGTCTATTGGTGCCGACTGGTGTGAGACCGGCTCCGGACCGTTGAGGGTGATGACATAACTCACCCAGCGGCCTGCCCTAGGGAGTTTTTTCGCCGCCTGCACATGGGGCGGCAGGTTGCGGCGGTACTCCTCCAGCGGCTGGCGCAGGCGTTTCCTATAGACCAGCTTATCATCCAGTTTTCCGGATTTGAGTTCTTCCACCAACGCTTCAATATACCGCACATAGGGCTCCCGGAAGAACACCCGGCGATACAGCTCGCGCTGAAAGCTTCGGGCCAGTGGGGTCCAGTCGCTTCGCACGCTTTCCAGCCCCTTGAACCTCAGCTCGAACTCGCCCCGACTGTTGCGGATATAACCCGCATAGCGCTTCTTGCTGCCTGTCTCCGCGCCCCGGATGGTCGGCATCAGAAAGCGGATGAAATGGGTCTCGAATTCGAGCTCAAGAAAGGAGTCGAGTTGGAACTCCCGTTCGATGGTCTGCTGCCACCAATGATTGAGCTCCTTGGCGAGCCGGTGGCCGGTGGCACTGGCGGTCGGTTCATCGGGTCCCCGCCCAAGCAGCACGAACAGGGAGTCGGTGTCGCCATAGATGACCCGGTAGCCTTGCGCCTGCAGCCAGTCCCGGCTGCGGGTGATGATCTGGTGGCCGCGCCGGGTGATGCTGCTGGTCAGCTTCGGGTTGTGGAAACGACAGCCATCGGCCCCCAGCACCCCGTAGAAGGAGTTCATGATGATCTTGATGGCCTGGGTCAGGGAACGGTCCTGGTTGCGCTTGGCCAGATCCCGCTGCTGCCATAGTTCGGTGATGATGGCCGGCAGGATAGATTCGCTGCGGGAGAAACTGGCCTCGAGAAAACCGGGCACCGGCGCTTCTCCGGGCCGCGCCATGCCCAAAGGGTCGATGCGGAAAGTGCGGATGATGCTGGGGTAGAGGCTCTTGAAGTCCAGTACCAGAACATTTTCATACAGCCCTGGCTGGGATTCCATCACATAGCCTCCGGGGCTGGAGGTCTCGAAGCGGAAGCTTCCGACATCATTGGCCACGGCACCCGAGCGGTGCAGCCGCGGCAGGTAGAGGTTGTCGAAAGCGGCCACCGAACCGCCCTGACGGCCGAGGGAAAGACCGGTAATCAGTGCGCGCTGGGTGGCGAATTCGATCAGATCGGTTTTCTCGAATATGGCCTCCACCAGGCGGCAGTCCTCCAGGTTGTAGGCGGCCAGTGCCGGGCGGTCCTGCCGGAAAAGTCGCCGAATCTCCTCCACCTTATCTTCTCCGTTGCTGATCAGTTTACGGCGACCAAGCAGGCTTTGCGCCACATGATCCAGAGCGAAGCTCTCAAATGACCAGAAGGCGGCGCGCAGGTTATCGATCCCGTCCAGCGCCACCCGGCCGGGGATACTGGAGATTCGCTGCTGCCCCGCCTGCTGCGGCTGCAGGATGGCGGCAGTGTCCTGGTTGCGTCCCAGGGTAAAGGGGATCCGGTGCTGGCGACAGCGTCGCTCCAGATAATCCAGATCAAAGTTGATCAGGTTCCAGCCGAGAATCAGGTCGGGATTCAGGTCGCGAATATGCTGCAGGAATCCCTGCAGCAGGCCCTGTTCGTCACTGAACCAGACCACCGGAAGGTCCGTCTTCCAGGCTGCAGCGCTGCCCTGCATGAGAATCTGCTCACGACCCTGGCCGCAGAAAGCGATGGAAAGGATTTCACCACCGAGGGCGTCGGTTTCGATGTCCAGGCTAAGGTAGCGGAACCGGGGTTGCAGGTCACTGGGTTTCAGCCTGGGGCTGGTCATCTCCCGGTAGCCCGAGCGTGAGGATACCTCGCCTTCGGCGCTGAAGGCGGCGGTGATAAAACGTTCCATTAAAAAACGGTCCGCAGGCTTGATGTCGGACTCGTAGAGCAGGATCTCTGTCTGTGCTGCCAGTTGCCGCATTCGCTGCAACTGTTGCTGCTGCCTAAAATAGAGCCCGTCCATCGCCTTGCCCTGCAGATTCTCAAGATCAAGGGGTTTGCGCTCGAACAAGATGCCGGGCAACAGCTCGGGGTCGAGGGCGGTTTCCCGGGCCAGGAAACAGACTGCCCGCTGACGGGGAAAGAGCAGACGCAGGGGACCGTCCGGCGTATGCGCCCAGAACACCAGCTCGATCCCATCGGGGGTGTCGCGCCAGTGCCGGGTCAACAGGAATCCGTTCAGCTGTGGCATCAATACAGGACGAACGGGGGGAGACGCTCGACCTTACCGGTTGACTCTGCAATAGCAGGTCCGCTCCCGATTTCTACCAGTCGTTTCAAGGTATCTCGAAGTAGACCAGTTGGGTCTGCAGCAGGAATTTCCCGCCGTCGTCGCTGACCATGAAGAAGCGATTGTCCCGGTGATGGGTCAGCCCCTCGAAGTTGGAGACCCGCCAGCCCTCGCCGCTGTTGAAACGGGCCAATCTCTCTGCCTTCAATTCGGTGCCGGCGTTGTCTCGGGAGGGGCTGACTCGTGACAGGGTGATCGTCCAGGGTGCCAGGGGCGAGCTGAATGAGCGCTCGAGCACGATCACCTCACCGTTGGCAAGGGCCTCCAGCGCAACCATTGCGCCATACTCTTCGAACGGACGGTAGAGCCAGCTTTTTCCCGTCGGGTCGAAAAAAGGTATGGTCTTTCCGCGGCGGGATTTTTCCGGGCCGGTAAGCAGCCCCAATTCCGGGTGCAGGGTCAGTGATTCCAAACCCTTGTTGGCATCTTTATAGAATCGCGGGTTGGCCAGGACGCGCGGCAGGGGAACGGCTCCCAGTTGCCGGCCGTCCGGCCGGTAGCGGACTATCCGGTTGTTAATCTCGAAAGAGACTAACAGCTGGCTGTCTCCGGCGATGCCGTTGTGACCATTTTCCAGGGTCAGACCCTCGGCGTCGTTCCACTTGCCGGACAGGGGTTTGCCATTGCGGTCCAGCAGTGGATAGTCACGCAACAGTTTCAGCCCGGTTAGCTGATCGTCGCGGAAAATGGTTTCAAGATGGAGCAGCCGACCGCGGTCGGAGACCGCATAGAGCCGTTCTTCGTCCTGGTCCCAGGCCAGGCCGGAGAGTTCCGCCAGGGCCGGGTGGCCGAGCAGGCCAAGAATCCCACGCAGCCGTATTCCCTGGTAAGGTTCATCGCTCGCCACCGTGTCCGACAGCTGGATGCGGTACCCCACCGACTGTGGTTCCTCGGCCCCGCTCGCGAGGGGCCATAGCAGGGCCGTGTTTATCAAGAGTATCCGAACGAGGGGGAAGGTTTTCACGCGTGTGATATCAGGCAGTCTTGTGGTATGTTTGCGCCAACGATTATAACCCGCTCAAGTCGATTTCGGGGACGTGAATGAGCAATCCAAGAACCACTCTTTTCTGGATGGTGATCTATCTGGCGATAGTTGCGGCGGTATGCACGCTCCTGTACGAGCCCTTGCGGGGCGTTTTTTTCGCCAACTGGGTATTCAACGGGCTGATCCTCGCCGTTCTGGTCGTCGGGATTGGTATCACCTTTCGTCAGGTCCTTATCCTGAGGCGGGAGCTGAACTGGATCAAGGTGTTTCGCACCGGCCAGACCGGACTTTCCCTTGAGAAGGAACCCCGTCTGCTGAAACCCCTGGCGATGAATCTCAGCAGTCATGTCAAGCACGATCGATTCAGTATGTCCGCTTTGTCGCTGCGCACGGTGCTGGACGGTATACGTACCCGCCTCGACGAGTCCCGCGAAATTTCACGCTACATGATCGGGCTGCTGATCTTTCTGGGTCTCCTGGGTACTTTCTGGGGACTGATCGCGACCATTAATGCAGTCGGTGGGGTGATCGGCGGCCTGGAACTGGGCCAACGGGATTTCGCTGAGGTGTTTGCGGAGCTTAAAACGGGACTGATGGAGCCGCTTTCCGGCATGGGTACCGCGTTCAGTTCTTCGCTGTTCGGACTTGGCGGATCCCTGGTCCTGGGATTTCTCGATATCCAGGCAGGCCATGCCCAGAACCGCTTCTACGACGGGCTGGAAGTGTGGCTGTCTGGATTGACTCATCTGATCGATGCGCCTGAGACCATCGAGGAGATGGAAATGGTGGGTATGCCGCAGCAAAAAGACCTGTCCGCCCTGATTTCCGATCTTCGCGAGGAGAACCGGCAACTTCGCCAGCAGCTGAACGATTCGGGGCCGGCGGCGGACTGATCCGCCGCAGCCTATAGAAAAACGCCATCATGCTTGCAAGTCCCCGCCGCGCGAAATCGACCATCAACATCTGGCCGGGTTACGTGGACGCGCTCTCCGCGCTGTTGATGCTGGTGATTTTTACCCTGCTGGTATTCACCCTGGCTCAGGTCTTCCTGTCCGAAATCCTTTCCAACCAGGATCGGGAACTCAGTGACTTGAACGCGCGGCTGGCTGAGATCAGCAGTCTGCTCGGTCTGGAGCAGGAGAAGAGCCGGCGGTTGGACAATGAGGTCAAACAGATTTCGGAGGAGTACAGCCGCAGTCTTGAGAAACAGTACGAGCTGTTTGGGCAGGTGGAAAAGCTTACCACGCTGTCCCAGGCGGACAGGGAGAAAATCGAACTCCAACTGCGTTCTATCGCCTCCCTGCAGCAGGACATCGACAGTCTGCAGCAGATGCGGCAGAAACTGGAGCAGGAGGTCGGCAACCTGGTTTTGTCGTTGGAGGGCAGGGATCAGCAGTTAGGCGCCCTGCAGGCGCAGTCGGAAGACCTGAAGGTACAGTTGTCGGATAAGGAAATGCAGATCGGCGCCCTGCGGGATCGTTCCAAGTCGCTGCAGGCCCGGCTGGCCGATGAGGCGGAGCGCACCCTGCTGGCCCAGCAGACGATCGAGCAGAAGGAGATACGGATCGAGGAACTGGTCGCTGTTGTTAATGCCGGCAATGAGGCCCTGGACGAGGAGAAGGAACTCTCTACCCAGGCGAGGGCTCAGGTTGAACTGCTCAATCGTCAGATTGCCGCCCTGCGGGAACAGCTTCTGGTGATCGGTCAGGCGCTGAAGTTGGCGGAGGAGAAAAATGCCGATCAGGAGGTGCAGTTGACCGATATCGGCAAGCGCCTGAATACCCTGCTGGCCGAGCGTGTAAATAAACTTGAACGCTACCGTTCCGAGTTCTTCGGCCGCCTGCGCGAAGCGCTGGGAGAGAATCCGGATATCCGGGTGGTTGGTGACCGCTTTGTCCTGCCCTCGGAACTGCTGTTCGCCAGTGGCTCGGCGACCTTGGGGGAGGCGGGAAGAAGCGAATTGTTCACGCTGGCGGCCACTCTGCGCCAGATAGCCGGTAAGATCCCGAGCGACGTGAATTGGATACTGCGGGTGGACGGCCACACCGACCGGCGGCCCATTCAAACCGAGCAGTTTCCCTCCAACTGGGAACTCTCCACGGCGCGGGCGGTTTCGGTGGTCCGCTTCCTGGCCCAGCAGGGCATTCCGCAACAGCGCATGGCGGCCACCGGTTTCGGTGAATTCCATCCGGTTGAATCCGCCGATACCCCCGAGGCCTTTCAGCGTAATCGGCGGATCGAGATAAAACTGACCGATCGCTGATACGCCAGGCTCGCTTATTCAGTCGCGAGATTGCGCTAACAAGGCATCACCAACTCTTTTAACTGCGCCGTGCGCACCAGAAAAGTACCCCTGGGATCCAGTTGAACTTTTGATCTCCGCGGGCTCATGAATTGAGTCTCCCCCCTGTTAGGATCGGAATCTACTCTCAGTCCGCGGTCCTCGCCATGCATGCCCAAACCGAAGCCCTGGAATCTGTCGCCGCTTCCCCCGATGCCAATCACTTGGCCTGGCAGCTGCAGCAGAAATACGCCTCGCGCATCACCGGGGTACTTCATCTGCCGGCCCGCAAGGGACGTTTCAAGCCGCTGCCTGATGCGCTGGATGTGAGTCTGCGCGAGGCATTGGTTGCGCGAGGTATTAAAAGCCTGTATCTGCATCAGCATCAGGCCTGGCAGGTGGTGCAGGACGGTAAAAACCTGGTGGTGGTGACCCCCACTGCTTCCGGTAAGACCCTCTGCTACAATCTGCCGGTGCTCCATGGGGCGCTGAAGGAACGGGCCAAGGCGCTGTATCTGTTTCCCACCAAGGCCTTGTCACAGGATCAGGTAGCCGAGATCGCTGAGCTCAACCAGGCCGGGGAACTGGGAGTACGGGCCTATACCTTTGACGGCGATACCCCGGGCGATGCCCGCCGGGCGGTGCGCACTCGCGGTGATATCGTGGTCTCGAACCCCGATATGCTGCATCAGGGGATACTGCCTCACCACACCAAGTGGGCGCAGTTTTTCGAAGGCCTGCGTTTTGTCGTCATCGACGAAATGCACAGCTACCGCGGTGTTTTCGGCTCCCACATGGCCAATGTCCTGCGTCGGCTACGGCGGATCTGCCGTTTCTACGGCGCCGATCCTCTTTTCATTCTCTGTTCCGCCACCATCGCCAACCCGGAACAGCTGGCGCAGCGGCTGATCGGAGACGATGTCACTGCGATCACGGAGAGCGGGGCCCCGCAGGGTGAGAGACGGCTGCTGCTCTGGAATCCGCCGGTGATCAATCCGGATCTGGGTATCCGTGCCTCAGCCCGGTCTCAGACCACCCGCATCGCCCGTATGGCTACGCAAATGGGGCTAAAAAACATCATATTTGCGCACAGCCGGTTGATGGTGGAGGTGCTCACCAAATACCTCAAGGATGTGTTCGACAAAGACCCGCGACACCCCCCCCGGATAGCGGCCTACCGCGGCGGTTATCTCCCCCACCGCCCGGCGGGCAACGGAACGTCGACTGCGCCAGGGTGGCGTGGATTCTGTGGTCTCCACTTCCGCCCTGGAACTGGGCGTTGATATCGGTGCCCTGGATGTCTGTATCCTCAACGGTTATCCGGGTACCGTTGCCGGCACCTGGCAGCGTCTGGGTCGGGCCGGAAGGCGCAATCGACCCGCTCTCGGGGTGCTGGTGGCCAGCAGTGACCCGCTGGATCAGTATATTGTGCGCAACCCCGATTTTTTTCTTGATGCTTCTCCCGAACATGCCCAGATTTCACCGGATCAGCTCCTGATCCTACTGGATCATGTCCGTTGTGCCGCCTTCGAGCTTCCGTTCAATCGGGGAGAGGTGTTCGGCGGAGAGGCGCTGGAGGAGCTCTTGCAATGGCTGCAGGACGAAGGGGTTCTGCATCGGGAAGGGGAGCGATGGCATTGGGTGACCGACAGTTACCCCGCCAACGCCGTTTCGCTGCGCTCGGTGGCTGAGGGAAATTTCGTGGTGATCGACATTACCAACGGTGGGCAACAGGTGATCGCCGAGGTGGACTACAGCGCCGCCCCCATGACGCTCTATCCCGGGGCTATCTACATGATTCAGTCCAGCCCCTACCAGGTCGAGCGGCTGGATTGGGAAGGACGCAAGGCCTTCGTGCGCCAGACCCGGGCCGATTACTACACTGACGCTATTGACTACACCCGTCTCAAGATTCTGGACAGCACCGGGCGCGATCTGGCGCCGATGGGCCTGGTCGCCCATGGCGAGGTTCATCTGGTACGTCGGGTCGCCGGTTACAAGAAAATCCGCTATTACAGCCACGAGAACGTCGGCTTCGGCAAGATCAATCTGCCGGATCAGGAGATGCACACCACCGCCGTCTGGTGGCAGCTGGCCGAGGATGCGCTGGATACTGCTTTTGCCGGTCGTCAGGAGGCACTGGACGGGTTTCTTGGGGCCGCCTACGCCATGCACCATGTGGCCGCTCTGCGGATGATGGCGGAGCCCCGGGACCTTGGCCGGGCGGTCGGGGACGGTGAAGCCGGTTGGTTTGCCACCGTCGGTCCCAACGGTCGCGGCGCCCTGCGCAATCTGGAGGGGGATGAACTTTCGGTCGATGGTCAGCAGCGCTTTCGGCCAACGCTGTTTCTTTACGACAACTATCCGGGTGGTGTGGGGCTGTCGGTACCCCTTTTCGATCAGCGTGCAACGGTAGTTGAACAGACCATCCAACTGATCGACCAGTGCGACTGCCGCTGGGGCTGTCCCGCCTGTGTCGGACCGATTCTGGCCTCCGATGAGCAGCGGGGCTGCGCTCCCAAGACAGCCGCTATTCGGGTAGTGGAGATGTTGCGTGGCAGGGCTTAGGGAACGTCTGCTGGAACTCAAGGGGCGAACCGGGGCGGGTGGTGTGTCACACGGAACTGACGCTCTATCGGGCCGTCTCAGTCGTCTCCAGCCTGACGGGAGGGGAAGGGCGAGACCACGGCCAGCGGATGAATCCAAACTGGCTAGATGCCTTGGCGGTAAGCTGATCGATAAGGGAGTAATTCTGCTCGAACGGCGATACTCGCTGGATTCGGTTCACGGCAAAGTGCCGTTGCGTCTGCTGGAACAGGGTCTGGATGGGTTGCCGGATGTGGAGGGCCTGGAGCTCGAGCGACTACTCTTTCTGGATACCGAGACCACTGGCCTATCTGGTGGGAGTGGTACGTTGGTTTTCCTGCTCGGGCTGGCCCGCGTCCAAGGCAGAATGATGGTGGTGCGGCAGTATCTGCTGACCCGCTGCGCCGGTGAGCAGAGAATGCTCGAGGTGGCCGGCGGCTGGGTTGGGCAGGGGGATACCCTGGTCAGTTATAACGGCAAGTCCTTCGATCTTCCAATGCTCGCCACCCGTTGTCGTCTCTCCGGTACGCCGAATCCTTTTTCCGCGCTGCCCCATCTTGATCTGCTCTATGGGGTAAGACGAGCCTTTTCGAAACGGTGGCGGGAGTGCAGCCTGCAGACTGCGGAGCAGCGACTGCTTGAATTTTTTCGCCGTGATGATCTCCCGGGATCAGCGGCGCCGGAGTGCTGGCGAGCCTGGCTCACCCGGGCTGACGCCAGCTGTCTGCCAGGTATCTGTCGACACAACTACTGGGATATTGTCTCTCTGGCAGCGCTGCTGCCGAGGCTCCGTCAGTGTCATCAGCAACCGGGTAGACACGGTGCGGATGTGCTGGCTATCGCTCGGGTGCATTTGAAAAGGGGCGGGTTGCAGCAGGCGTTATCCCTGTTGCAGGAGAACCGGGACCGGCTGGACCAATCCGGTCTTCTGCAACTGGCCCGTCTGTTTCGACGAAACCGTCGCTGGCAGGAGGCACTGGAGATCTGGAAGGGGTTGGCCGAGTCTGGCAATGAAGATGCCCGGGAACAGCTGGCCAAATACTATGAACACATCGCCCGTGACTACCAACAGGCGTTTGCCTGTGCCAGCGAACTGCCAACCAACGCGGAACACCTCTACCGCTGCCGGCGTTTGATTCGCAAGCTGGCCCACTAGCCTGTTTATTTATGCGGTGCTTTCAGCAAACGAATATCATCGATCCAGACTGTTCCTTTTCCGTCTACAACCAGATTGATTTTTACATTGTCAGGATTTTCACCTGCCTTAAGAAAAAAAGGTGTCTCCTGCAATGTCCATTCTTGACTCCCGGATATAGGCGATTGAAGCGCGCGAGAAAAGAATTCACCTTTTTCAGGGAAGCGGCACCACATTTCGATATAGGCCTGCCCATCCAGGCCTTCGGTGCGCAGCCTGGCGCGATAGATTAACTGCGCGTCTTCGATATCGATATCGCCGGTTTCATAGAGTCTTACCGTGGTCGGCTTGCCCGCAGTGACTCTCAATGATCCGTTTCCATCACTCGTTATTTCCTTATCGATTTGAACTTCGGTGACAGCGATAATTTCGTCTTTGTTATCGATCGGGTAGTGTTTTATCTCTGTGGTTTCTGTTGCTTTTTGAGAGCAAGCAGTTGCCCAAACTGTGAACAGGCATGTGATATAAAAAACCGATCTTCTCTTGCCACACATTCCAGTTACCTCTTTGTTTCGATCGTCAGATTTTACGCTTGCCTTCAGGATGACTGCATTGTTTTCGATGTTATATGGAGTACCCAGTGAGATAGCAGCCCGAAATTATCGTGGACCCAGGTATCGATAGTGTCCGGTGATCGGATACTCGAAGAGCAGGTCTTGCAGTTCTGGACCCGCGCCAATATTGTGAACAATCAATGGACGACGGCCGTCGTCCGAGAAGCGTTCCGCAACGATTCCGATGTGTGGAAGGTTGCCTGGCAACATCCAGGTCACAAGGTCTCCAGCATGGTAATCGGAGCCGATACTGGATATAGGTAGCTCGGCTTTCTGCCTTCTGAGGAAGCTTCTCAGATTAGGGACGCGCCGATGGTCAATATTCGGATCCGGTCGGCTCAGGCCCCAGCTTTGGGGATACTCCTGGAAATTGATCGACATATCCTCGTGAACCAGGCGCTGCAGGTCTACGCCTACCGCTCGATATGCTCGAATCACGAGGTCAGAGCAGACTCCAATGTTGTCAGGGACGTCACCATGCGGGTAGTTCAATCGGCGATAGCTTCCGTCATACCTGACTTCATGGGTCGTTCGCTCGATCGCGGCAGCAACGAGTTGGATGAGAAAGTCCGAGGGTTGGTCCTGCGCCATGGTTGCGCCGGGAAGAAGCAGTAGTGCAATCAGAAGTACTTTACCAAGGCTCATTGATCTCTCGTGGCTATATAACAAAGTGGCTTTCCTGCCGTATTGTAACCTTCAGCTATGCGGTCTGATTTTGCTTCGATAGGGTTGGAACAGGGCTTGAAAGGCATAAGCGTTTTCTAGCGCTACCGGTTTCCGTACTCCTGCCCTTGAAAAATCGCAGCTTATCACTGTTCCTTGTCCGCGTTATCTTAATATTACCGTTGCATAGATAGTGGTTCCTTGATAAACCTTTATCCAAAGGGGATCACGAACAATCCCATGGAAGGGGGTTTTCAAAGCACCCTACAGTTAGCCACTGGTCGTGGAGATATTCATGAGGCTGATGACGGTTTTTTTAACAGTCCTGCTGGTCACAGTTACCGGTACCCTGGTTGGTGCCGAGATGCGCGGGCTTTTTGTGTTCGGTCATGAGGTGCGCAGCCTGCAGCTTTGTGGCGATGAACAGGTCTACTGGGTGCAGGCGCCTGTGGCACAGCGCCAGCAGCTGAAACAGCAGTACTATCGCATTGCGAGGCGACCTTACGAGGCTGTCTATGTGGAACTCGAGGGGGATTTCAGTGATTGCCCGGCGAGCGGATTTGCCGCGGACTACGACGGGACCATCGTGGTCCGGGAGGTCCGACGGTCTCCGGGATGGCATTGAGTCTTGTGGCGCGGGGCAGCCGGAACACGACCGGCGTTGGCTGAGAAGACGGTGACTTACGTTTTTGTGTGTGACGAACAAACAGCCTACACGGTGCGGGCCACCGAGACCAAAGCCTGGCTTTTCCATCCGAATGGGACCCTGATGCTTCCTGCCGTGCCGGCTGGGCAGGGCACAAACTACTCTGACGGTGCCTATGAGCTCTGGATAGAGGGCCAGCAGGCGCAAATTGGCGAATCGGGAAGTGAACTACAGCAGTGCCGGAACGACCCGCGATCTGCGGTCTGGGAGAAAGCGAAGCTCGACGGTGCGGACTTCAGGGCGGTGGGCAACGAACCAGGATGGAACCTGGAGATCCTGGAAGGAAGCCGCATGGTGCTGATCACCGATTACGGCGCCTCTCGAGTCGAACTGCCGCTGCCGCAGCCAACGGTGGACAGCGAAGCCCGCACCACACGCTGGGATGCAGGTGAATTGGTGGTGGAGGTAATCGGTCGTCACTGCCTTGATTCCATGAGCGGCGAGCCGTTCGAGACCACAGTGGTGGTAAGCTGGGGCGGGCAGACACTCAGGGGGTGTGGGCGTGCCTTGCATTGAGTACCGGATTCAGAGGGCTGGGTAAATGCGTGAATGGTGTTTAGCAGGATTTTTTGCAGTGACTTTCTTTTTTACGATAGGTGCAGGTGCCGGGGATACTGGCGAAGGCGGTTCGGATGGCGCGACCATCGACTCCCTTAGCGGCCAGGCCTGGACCCTGGTAGCCCTGACTGGCCAGGAGGTCGGTCCCGCGGCCTGCGGTGACGATACGTTTTGAGACGGATGCCACCCTGAGCGGGTTCGACGGCTGCAACCGCTATCGAGGGGGCTTCTCCGTGGAAGGTTCCGCCCTTAGGATCCCGCACGAGCTGGTAACGACGAGGATGGCCTGCTCCCAGCCGCTGATGAGGCGCGCGCATGCCTACGCTCAGGCCTTGGCACGGACCACTGTCTTTGCCATAGAGGGCAGTCGGCTGAGTTTGCGAGACAGCGCTGATAAGCAGCTGGCTGTTTTCGAGGCAGATGGCCCGACTTTGCCAGGGACCTCCTGGGAGGTCATCGCGTACAACAACGGCAAGCAGGCCGTAGTCAGCGTTATCAATGGTACCCATATCACCGCGCTTTTTGGCGACGATGCTCAGGTGACAGGAAGCGCCGGGTGCAATCAGTATTTCGCGGAATATCTGGCTGTTGACGAGTCGATCACCATCGGCCTTGCCCGGGGCGACCCGCCGCTATTGTGCTGAGCACGAGGGGGTGATGGATCAGGAGGCGCGTTATCTGGAGGCATTGCGGTCTGCCGCGACCTTCCGGCTCGAAGGCGGGCGATTGACCCTGCGTGCAGGCGACGGTGCCCTGGCAGTGACCCTTGTCCGCGACCAGGCGGGTGCGTCAAGTCCGGTCCTGGAGCTAAGTCCAGGATCCGGTTCGACCTCGACTCGACTCGACGCGGACGGCCTCCAGGGCGCGCCCGACGGGCTGCGGGCCCTGCACTACGAGTACTGCATCCCCGACCGGCCCGAGACGATTGGGGAGGTAACCGCCATCGACCCCACGCTGCAAATCCAGCGGGACTCGCCCGGTCGAGCAGGCTGCGGCGTGGACGAGTTGCTTTGCCTCGGTCACACCCATCAGTCCGGCTACCGTGCGGTGCTGGAACGACTCGCAGAACTTCCATTTGTAGTAAACATCAGCGAGACCTTGTTCGAATGAGGAAGTCCTTGTCAGCGAACATATTTTGCCATTTTCAGTCGTGATAACCCGTACTTTCTTCGATATTTTCTGCAGCTCGAATCCGAGCTGAAAAAAGCTCGCGGACAACTGGCTGATCGCAAGTCCATCGACTAGGCCAAATGCATTATCATGCGTCAGGCCAGGCTATCTGAAGCGCATGGCTACTGATCGATCTGTATGGACCTCGGTCGGGCTGCTGAAAACTACCCCAGTCTGTCATCGGCTACGTAGTAGCGCGGATCTTCCAGCATGTTCACTTCCACCAGATCCCCGGCCTTCACCAGCAGATTCTGGCATTCTTGGCTCAGGTGCTTTATGTGCAGGCGTTTCTCGGCGCGGGTATAGCGGTCGGCGAGTGCGTCGATTGCCTCCAGGCCAGAGTGGTCGTAGACCCGCGCGTTGGCGAAATCCACCATCACTTCGTCCGGATCGTTCCTCGGGTCGAACAGATCGGCGAAGGTTTGCACCGAGCCGAAGAACAGCGGGCCGCTCAGTTCGTAGTGCTTGATGCCGTATTTGTCGACGTGGGTTTTGGTATAAATGTGTTTGGCGTGCTTCCAGGCGAACACCAGGGCGGAGACGATGCACGCCGACAATGACCGCAATGGCCAGATCGGTAAGCACCGTCACCACCGCCACCAGGATGCCGACAAAGGTATCAGCCAGCGGGATTTTTCCGAGCAGGCGGAAGCTGGCCCACTCGAATGTGCCGAGCACGACGATGAACATCACGCCTACCAGCGCCGCCACCGGGATCATCTCGATCAGGCTGGAGCCGAACAGGATGAAGGCGAGCAGAAATAACGCGGCTGCGATGCCGGAAAGGCGGCCACGACCACCGGAGTTGATGTTGATCATGCTCTGGCCGATCATCGCGCAACCGCCCATGCCGCCGAACAGACCGTTCACCGTGTTGGCCACGCCCTGGCCTACACACTCCTTGTTTCCGCGGCCTCGGGTCTCGGTGATTTCATCGATCAGGCTCATGGTCAGCAGTGACTCGATCAGTCCAACTGCGGCGAGGATGAAGGCATAGGGCAGGATGATCTAGAGGGTCTCCAGGGTCAACGGCACCATCGGGATGTGGAAGGAGGGCAGGCCGCCGGCGATGGTGGCCGCGGGGATCGCCGCGACATGTCGCGCAGTACGTCCTGTACCGGTGCGTGCATCCAGGTCCAGAAACACGACCAGCAGGGTCACGCTGACGATGGCCACCAGCGAGGCGGGTACCGCCGTGGTCAGTTTTGGCAGAAAGTGGATGATCGCCATGGTCAGCGCCACCAACCCCAGCATGATCACAGCGGTTCACCGCGTCATCCAGGCCATCTCGCCGTCGGCGTCCGGCACCTGAAACTGCTGGAGCTGGGCGAGGAAGATAACGATCGCCAGGCCGTTGACGAAACCCAGCATCACCGGATGCGGTACCATGCGGATGAATTTACCGAGCCGAAAAACCCCGGCGAGGATCTGGATCAGGCCGGCCAGCAGCACCGCGGCAAAGAGATATTCCACGCCGTGCTCGGCGACCAGCGACGACCATCACCACCGCCATGGCGCCGGTGGCGCCGGAGATCATGCCGGGACGCCCGCCGATGATGGCGGTGATGATACCCATCATGAAGGCGGCATAGAGGCCGACCAGGGGCTCCACACCGGCGACGAAGGCAAAGGCAACCGCTTCCGGCACCAGGGCCAGGGCGACGGTGAGGCCGGACAGCAGGTCGTTTTTGACGCACTGTCTGCTTGGACAGGTCAGTTGGAACATTGATTACCTTGGTTTTTTAAGCGGAAAACGAAAACTATATCAGAAAATGATTATATATGTATATAAAGAGTCGCGGACTCAACGGCGGTGGGGAAAAGTTGCCCAAGATGTGGGTGTTCCCTTGTGAATCTGCATGACTGCCAGCGCAGCAGCCAGAAAGGTTCCGTTCAGGCATCAGAGGGTAGCTGGTTTGACAAAAGGCTGCTTCCGCCGGGATACTTTTCGGAACCAGCAGGGCGACACTCGATGCAGGCGCGCATAGAAAATGAGCAAGCATAACTACCCATACATCGCATTCGGATTAGGTTTGTTTCTGATGCTGGTTGTAATGAAAGGCAGTGAGATGCGTGCTGGTGGTGTAACAGCTATTCCGTTGTTTACCTTGCTCGCTATTAGTGAATTCGCATTTTTTGTGACCGCAATCGGGGCGTATGTCGGCATAAAACAGATTCTGACTGCCGGTATAACACCTTTTTACACAATAGTTGCGATAGGCTGTATTCCACTGTCTATTGGATTTGTACTGCTAGGGATAGAACTCTGGCCGCAGTAGCAGAGGATAAACTATCGGGCTCCCGGACCGATCAATGCCTGCGAAAAAATGCCAATGTTTTTTAGGCGTCGATTAGACTAATCCGTGGGAACCGGATAACGCCCACAGAATACGCCTTGTCTTGGATGCTCGCATTTGCACACCTTATTCGGGTCTTTCCAGCACATTTTCTCATTCTTGGTTTCATCGCCCGATTGCGATTCTGTTCTCACTCGTTGGTTTCCCCCGCTGTCGTACGCGTTGGCTCCGGTCACATCCTTCTCCTCCTCGTTGTTTTAGCACCCCCGCGGCCGGCATTCTTCTTCGGTACTGCTGGATACAACTCGGCTCGGCTCGGCTTGCCTGGTCGGTGCAAGTTATTGGTACCTAAGCGATACTCTTTTCAGGGTACTTGCACCTCCAATTTTTCGAGGTGCCCTTCAAACAATAGTTCAATAATTAGTGATTTGTTAAGCCTCTATGTCTGCGGGTGAAACAGCCCCACCTGGATTCATTCCCTGTCTTCCGGAGTCGCCGGTGTGTGCCTGCAGGAGCCGCAACCGGTGCACGAATCCGCCGATTTGTCGGCCGTTGGGTCCACCTGCCTCAGCCACTGCTGGAACAGCACCCAGCCCGCGCATAAGGCGGCCAGTCCCAGGATGGCGAATAGATGGGTCCACATAACTCAAGCAGTGCTGAACAGACCGGCGAAACCCATGAAGGCCATGGACAAAATACCGGCAATGATTAGATTCAAGGCAGTGCCTCTGATCAAACGGGGTACTTCCGCCAACTCGGTCTCCTCCCGCAAGCCCGCCATCAGCACCAGAGCTAGAGTGAAACCCAGACCGGCACCAAGGGCGTAGCTCATACCCTCAACGAAGTCATAACCCTTGTTGGTGGCAAAAATAGCGAGTCCAAGGATGGCGCAGTTAGTGGTGATCAAAGGTAGAAAGATGCCCAACGCCTTGAACAGGGGGGGGCTCAGTTTTTTGATCACCATTTCGATGAACTGGACCGTACTCGCGATGACTACGATAAAACTGATCAGCCGTAGATAAGGCGCGTGAATCAAAATATAGGTATTGAGAAACCAGGCGCACAGGGCGGTGATCAGCATGACGAAAATGGTGGCCAGCCCGAGGCGGAAGGCGGTATCCAGTCGTTGCGATACACCCAGGAAGGGGCACAACCCGAGAAAATAGGCCAGAACAAAATTATTGATCAGCAGTGCGCTGACAAATATCCACACGACATCGTTCATCGTGCTTTGACCTCCATATCGTCCAGCCGTTGGATGAGATTATCCTTGCGCTCCTTCAGCCAATTGAAAAACAACAACAGCAGGCCGAGGGTAAGGAAGCCGCCGGGCGGCAGAATCATGATCACCCAGGGCTCGAAATTCTCGCCGAACAGTTTGAAACCAAACAGGGCTCCTTCTCCCAGTATTTCGCGCACGGCACCCAGGGAGAAGAGGGCAAACATGAAACCGCTGGCCATGCCCAAGGCATCCACCACGGCCAGGCGCACTGAATGGCGGGAGGCAAAGGCCTCTTGCCGTCCCAGGATCATGCAGTTGGCCACGATCAGCGGGATGAAGGCTCCCAGCTCCTTGTGGATCCCGGGCACCAGGGCCTCCAGGGTGAAGTCGGTGACGGTGACGAAGGTGGCGATGATGATGATATAGGTGGAAATGCGCACTTGCTTTGGAATCCATCGTTTCAGGGACGAAACCAGAAAGCTCGAGGTCACCAGCACGAAAAAGGTCGCTCCACCCATGGCCAGGGCATTCACCGCCGAATTGGTGACCGCCAGCATGGGGCACATACCCAGCACCTGGACAAACACCGGGTTGTCCCGCCACAGGCCTTTGATGAATTCGTGATAGGCGTCCTGTTTTTTCTGAGTCATAGGTTAAACCCTATTTGACTGAGTCAATATCATTTGACAGATTCAGGCGTGGATACCACCGCTCATTCGTTTGATTGATAATCCGCACCACTGCCTTGGAGGAGATGGTCGCTCCTGTGATGGCATCGATCTCGTTCGCGGCGGATTTGCTGCCCTTTTTCACCGCTACTATCTCCGGATCAATGGGTAAATCGTCGAAGCTGGCGACGAATGCGGCGTCCTTGTATATCTTGTCTCCCAGCCCCGGGGTTTCACGGCTCTCGAGAATCTCCATGCCGATCACCTTGCGCTCTTTCGGCAGGTAACCGTACAGCAAACGGATAGTGTCCTGGAACCCGGGTCCCGAGCCAGGGATGGCGTAGCCCACAAGATTACCGTCTGCGCCATAGCCGCCAAAGATAGACTCCTCGCCCTTTTCTATCTTCTTCACCGTCGTCAGCCGGCCCTCGCGGTAGACCAGCCGCTGCAGACTGGTGGTGCCCGGAAGCACTCTGAACACGGCCTCCTGCAGTACTTTGGCCTTGTAGGCAGCGATAGTGGGCAGGGTTGCCTCGTAGACCGAGACGATAATCAGGCCGGACAGCAAACCGGCGAAGCTGAGGGTGGCCACCAACCGTGTGGAGCCGGGTTCAGCGGTCTTAATGGAAGTCTGAGTCCGGTTGTTCATCTGCTCATCATTTCCTGCCGAACACCCGGGGTTGAATAAACCGGTTGATCAACGGCGTTGCCGCATTCATCAGCAGAATGGCGTACATCACACCTTCCGGAAAACCTCCAAAGAGCCGGATCACCACCACCAGAAATCCCACCCCGATGGCGAAGACCCAGACGCCACCTGGGGTCAGGGGCGAGGTGACAGGGTCGGTGGCCATGTAGAAGGCACCCAGCAGCAAGCCGCCGGAGAAGACTGCGAACAGGGGGTCTGGAAAACGGGTTGTGTCAAACGCATAAATGACAGCGGAGAACAGGGCCACCGACAGCAGGATGCCGGCCGGGCATGCGCCAGTCGATATCCCGCCGCAGCAGCAGAAATATCCCGCCGACCAGCAGCAATAGGCCGCTGGTCTCGCCCAGGGAGCCGGCGGTATTCCCCAGCATCAAGTCCAGCAGGGAAGTGGGTTGCTGCTCGAATTTCATCAGCCCCAGGGGTGTGGCCGCAGAGACCGCATCGTACTGGGGTTGCATAAAGGGCAGCGCCAGGTTGGATGGGTACCATAGGAAAAATCCCTCGCCATTCGTCTGGGCACTCCAGGTGGTCATGGCAATGGGAAAGGTGGCGAGCAGAAAAGCCCGGCCCACGAGGGCCGGGTTGAACAGGTTTTGCCCAAGCCCCCCCCAGATCAGCTTGCCCAGGCCGATAGAGACCACCCCGCCCAGGAAGGCCATCCACAGCGGCAGTGCGGGCGGCAGGGTGAGACCCAGCAGCAGGCCGGTCAGTGCCGCGCTGGCGTCCTGCAGCCTGGTCGATCGCTGCTCCCTGGGTGAGAAGAACCACTCGGTCAACACTGCCCCCAGGATGGTCGCCACCAGTACCAGCAGGGCACCCAGACCGAACAGCCAGATGGCGGCCAGGGTGGCGGGCAGCAAGGCGTAGACCACGTCCCGCATGGTCTGGGCGGTGGTCATCTCCTGCTTCAGCAGGGGCGATGGCTGCACCAGCAGTCTGGGGTCCTTAGCCTTCATTAGGCCTTGCCCTTCTTACTGCGAATGTCGCTCTTGGCGGCACGGATCAACTGCACGATGGGGATGCCTGAGGGGCAGGAGTAGGTGCAGGAACCGCACTCCACACACTCCATAACGTTGGCCTTCTTGATCTGGTCGAACAGTCGAGCCCGGGCAAGACGGGCCAAGCTTGGAGGGATTGAGGAAATAGGGGCAGGCCTCCACGCAACGGCCGCAGCGGATGCAGGGGTATTCTTTGGGGCGGGCCGTCTCCTCCTGCGTAAAGGCCAGCACCCCGGAGCTTGCCTTGATGATCGGGGCGTCCAGGCTGGCGATGGGGGTGCCCATCATGGGGCCGCCCATGACCACCTCCTTGGTTCCTTTCCTAAGGCCGCCGCAGAAGCGCAGCACCTCTCGCACCGGCGTACCTAAGGGTACGATCAGATTGGCGGGGTATTCGATGCCGGGGCCTGATACCGTTACCATGCGGTCGATATAGGGCAGGCCGGTGTCGAAGTAGTCGGCTATGGCAACAATGGTGCTCACATTGTTCATGATGATACCTATGTCTGCCGCATGCAGGCCGGCGGGGACCTCCATGTTCAACAGAGATTTGATCATCATTTTGGAATCACCCTGCGGATACTTGACCCGCAGGGGAGCCACCCGGTAGGGCCGATCCGGTGGGATGTGCCTGCGCAGGGCCTCGATGGCATCAGGCTTGTTGAGCTCAATGCCAATGATAGATTCCTCGGCCCCCAGTAGGTTGTGCAGGATTTCGATGCCCCGCATCAGGGCGTCGGGACGCTCCGCCATCACCCGGTGGTCATTGGTAAGGTAGGGTTCGCACTCTGCGCCATTGGCGATTAAGTACTTAATCTTCACCCCTTCGCGCAGGGAGTATTTAACGTGGGCGGGAAGTGATGCTCCACCCAGGCCCACGATCCCTGTCTGCTGCATGACGGAAACGAAATCGTCCAAGGACAGGCCACGCCAGTCTGGCGGTCGGTCGACATCCAGGCGTTGGGTGGCATAGGGGTCTGCTTCTATCTCTATGGCTTGTTCATAGCGTCCACCGGGCGCGCGTCGCCGGCCGATGGCGCGCACCCAGCCGGTCACCGGGCTATGCAGACTGGCGGATACGAATGCGCCTGGTTCCGCGATTAAATGGCCACGCCTCACGCGCTGGCCCACATTTACCACCGGCTTCGAAGGCGCGCCCAGGTGCTGGTGTAGGGGAAGTATGTAGCGGTCCACAAAGGGCATGCGCTGGCTATGCAGCCGGGCAGTTCCATCCTTGTATTCGTCCGGGTGGATTCCGTGGGAGAAGCTGCGTTTGAACAATGTAGACAGGGCTAGCATAGCGTTCTTTGTCTGGTTGTATCACATACGGCTATTCGGATTTTCGCATCGGCGCATTCTGGTAGCCGGCGAGTTGCATCAGGCGTTCACGCATCTCCTGGCGAGTTTCTTCCTGAAACGCGTTGCGCAGATCACGTATCTGCATTTCATAATCTGCTGCCTGTGTATTCAGTTCAGCCTCGCGCTCCGCCGCTACCCGCGCTTCGGCCTCTCGTTGCACACGTGCGGTAAAGGGTGTGACCAGCCCTGCCAGCTCCTGGAGCATGCGCCAGACCTGATAGCGTTCCGCACTGACGGCTACCAGTCGTTCATCGACCTGGAGCCGCTGAGCCTCCCCGCCAGCGTCAACCAGGTCGACAAATGGGGTCCGCTGGCTGCGTTCCTTGTTGGACAGTTTGAGATATTCGGTCAATGTTACCGGCTCGGCGGTTCCCTCTTTCAATGGCAGGAAATAGTCTGAGAAGCGGCGCTCGTCCAATGCCCACAGGGCGGGGCTGACAGGGGTTCCCTCGGGCGTCATCACCCAGGGGTCGCGAGGGGCCGGGTTGTCATCCAGACTGATGCGTGAACCGAATACGCCTTCAGCCTGAGGATGATAGCGGAACAAGGGAAAGACTCTGGCAGCTACTGCAGCCTGGGCCCGGCGCAGGGTCTGGTCCGGAGCGAAGCCATGGCGCGCCGGGCTCGGGGCATGCACGTGCAGCAGGGCGGGTCCAGGGAAGTCAAAGGCCGATTGGATGCTGCCGGAAAAATGTGGAGTAGAACCAATCGACGTCTGAGCAATGCAGGCACGGCGCTGGGCGAACGCCAGCAGGCCTAAATCGATGGTTACATCATCCACTTTGGAAAGCGGCGCTTCCAGGTCTGCCTGCCTGCTGAGCCCCAGGTCCAGGTCGGCCAGCAGCAGTATTTTGATCGGCAGGTCGTTTCCGAGGATCCAGGCAACCTGACCCAGGCCGCGGCCGCCCAGTAGACTGCTGTCACCCACCAGCAGCAGAGAGGGGCACAAGGCGCGCTCATCATCATCAAGGTCACGCCAGGTAAGGGCTTCGAGGTTCGACCAGGCTCGGGTTGCGTCTGCTGCGCGTTCCAGCTCCACCCGCGCTTTGCGCATCAGTACAAAACCTTCTGTCGCCTGGCGCAGTTGACCTTCCAGTAAGCCCGCGGCGAGCTGAGCACCGTCACCGGTGGAGTCAAGGGTGACGGGCCCTGAAAAAGGGTTGTGCGGGAAGCTGCTGGCCCAGCCCACCATGGAGTCAGGCGAGAGCACGAGACTCAATCGGGCGCGCCCCATGCCCTGACGCCCGGTGGACAGTCGCCAGGCCAGGTCGCCCAAATCGCGCGCCAAGTCGACCAGTCGGCGCAGCCGGGCGGCGTCAATCGCGTTGTCGATCGCTTGTTCTTCGGCCTCGCCGATGAGTGTCGTCATGTCTGCCTGTCGGCTATCGATGTTTTGCAGGCCCCGCGCCAGCGCATCCAGGTCGTCAGCAGGCAGGGCGTCCGCCAGGATATTGCGGATCAATCCAGTGATTTTCTCCCGGGTGGTGTTAACCTGTCTTAGAAAATCCTCAAACCGCGGGGCCTGCCGGGCCTCCACTACTGCGAGGGTTAAGCGCAGTGCCAGCTTGGCCCCCGATCCAGGTTCGGCACCGTCACCACCCACAACGGCTAATCCAGCACCGGGGGCAAGGGCCGCTGCTGCCGCCATGCCGACTTCGGGTTGCTGCCCTAACCTTTGGATTGTTGCCAGTTCGGTATCAGGCAGCTGGTGCCAGGCCTTTTGGATTCGCCGTGCCTGGGACAGGGAGTGGGAGCTTTGGCGGGCGATCTGCAGCGCGCCTGGCTCGCAGCACTGAATACAGATCCCACATCCCTTGCATCCTTCGGTGTCCACTGCCAGCATCAGGAGTTCACCGCTGCCCCTGTCCCGGTTCTCGGGGTCGACGAACATAGGCGCTGTCACCGCAACCGGCAGACAGCCGAGATCCGTCAGCAACTGCTCCAGACTGCTCTCTATCGCTGATTTGCGATCTTCCGGAAAAGGCGATTTCCCCTTGATTTTGTCGTAGGCCCTGGTGATCAGGTCCTCCACTGTCGAAGCCGCGGTATCCGGGCTTCGACACAGCTCCGCGATGCCTGTGGCCAGCTTGGAAGCAATAGGCCTGAGCGCGTCGGCACCCGTCTTGCGGATACCCGCATCGAGCAGGCGGGACGGCGAAATGACCAGCGCGTTGATGGCCGCATCCGGGCAGGCGCTCCAACAGGCACCGCATCCGGTGCACAAGCCAGGTTCAAAAACTGGCAGTTCCTTCCGTAGCGGGCTCAGGTCGCGAAAACTGGCGGACAGAGGGGGCACTGCCCCTATTGCCAGATAGGGGTCGGGCGCCAGCTCAGCCGTATTGCCTTGGCTGTAGAGCACCCCGACCTGGTCCCAGAAACGGGGGAGGCTGTCGTAGGCATCGTCAATGTTGCCAAGCTGCCGAACCAGGGCGGGAGCCTCGTCGTCAGCGGCCCTGGTAACCCGCGCCGGTTCCAGTGGGAGACGAGATATATCGATGGCCTGGACCTGTTTCACGCCCGCTTCGAATTCTGCCAGGTGCTGTGCCGCCTCAGTTACAGTCTGGCGCAGCAACTCCTCTCGCGCACCGAGCAGGCGGCGCCGGGTAATCTCCAGCAGGCCGGTTTCCATTAGCACCGCAAAGGCCGCGCCCAGCAGATACTCGTCACTGGCGGAGGCGGGGTCCTTCGGTGGGGGTATTCTGTACAGTCGGACGTCAGCTTCCTTCAGCGCAGTCCGAGTGGCGCCGGGCAGTCTTATCCAGAGCCTTTCATGGGGAAGGGCGCTTTGCACAAGCAGGGCAGCCCCCCTGCCGAGCCCCCGGTGGGGACAGAGCCCTTGCAGGCCGGAGTCGGTGGCTAGCAGCGCCAGATCTACCGGTGTTTCGTCTCCCGGGTCCCGCAAGCCTGCGGTCGCAAAGGTGAGCCGATCAATACCGTATTCACCCCAGGAATCGGTGAACAGCGCCGGTCTGCCGCGCAGTTCGCCACCCGAGAGCCGGTGCAGGAAGGCCGCCATGTCCGGCATAAATCCCTCGCCGGCTCCTCCAGACAGCCGGTGTACTGCGAGGGTTAAGGCATCGTCTGGCCGCAGATCGGGTGACGCCGATGCATTGTACAGTCCGAGGTCTACGATGCCCGGATAACTGCGGCGCAATCGGTCGAGTAACACCTGCCGCTTGGGGTAGACACTGGATGTCTGGGCAAAGTTGATACCCAAATAGACCTGGGGTCGCTTGATCCTTTCCAGGCCCAGGCACAGGGTAACGAGGTCGGCGCCGCGTAAAGGAAAACCACCCAGGCCGTAAGCAACTGATAGGAACCTGGGCCGCTGTTTTTCCTTTACCGCTGAATAGCCGGGGTAAGTGTCTGCGCCGAATCGGTCGTTTTCCAAGGCGTGATCAACGGCGGCGCGCACCTCCCGCAACAATGGTGGATCAGTGGCCAGGGGGGCATCCAGGCGCTCCAGCACGCAAACTCTGGCACCGTTTCCGAGAAGCCGCGCTATCTCCGCTCCGGGGAAGGGACGCAGGCAGCGGATGCCCAACACGCCGACTTTCATCCGGTGTTTACTGCGCAGGTGATCCGCCAAGGCCTCCAAGGTCTCGATCGCGGCTCCCTGTGCCACCAGGATCAGTTTGGCAGCTTCCACTCGGTAAGCAGAGAGCCGTCGATGTAGTCGGCCGGTCTGTTCCGCGAACTGCTCAAAGGCGTCATCGACGCATTGGGCCAGGTCGTCGTCAAAAAAAGCGCGCCCGGCAGCCTTGGCAGATCCCCAAACCTCGGGCGCTTGCAGGCCACTTAACATGACCGGTCGATCAGGATTATGCCAACGGGGTACCCGTCTACGCTGTTCGCCCAAGAGGAGTTTCTGCGCCGGCGTGGGGGCCGGTATCTGGTCGCCGGGCCATCCGAGAAAGTCATCTATCAGGCCAGAAGGTGGCAGGCGGACCTCCTGCACCGAAAGGGCTGTCTGTTCTCCGTCCATGGCAACCAGTCCGGGAATCAGGGCCTGCTCGGCAACACGTCTGGCGATCAGAGTGAAGTCCACCGCTTCCTGAACGTTGGCTGCGGTAAACAGGAAAGGACCTGAATCGCCAGCCAGGTGAATGGCCTGGTGGCCACTCCCCAAGGTGGGAGCATGACCGGCAAGGGCACGCATGCTGAGGTGAATGACCAGGGGAAGGCGGCGGCCGGCGGCTGCTGTCAACAGGGTTCCGGCATCGCTCAAGTCGGGGCCCGACAAAAAGCTGGTAGCCCGAACTCCGGCCATCGCCAGGCCCATAGCAGCAGCCAGCGCACCTCGGGGACCTTCCGTCGTCTGCGTGCCGAGCGGGCTGCCCGCCAGGTTGGTACCGTGGCGCCATTGCTCTGCGCACCACGCTAGGTCCGCGGCTTGCGCAGGAAAAGATGCCCCCAGTCCTGCCACCTCGCTGATCCCCGCTTCCGTCACTACCACTGCCGTATTGCCATCCAGGACAGTCGGGTTTCCAGCATAGGGACCTTCCGTGCGGGACGCAGTACCAAGCATGCGTTTCAACAACCGCAAAGCGGTATTAGCGAAGCCGGGCATAACGGGCCTCACTCTGATATCTGGTTGTTTCCTGGTCAGCGAACTGGGTGCCTTCCAACCATTGGATAGCGCCGGTGGGACAGCGATAGGTCGCCTCTGGCCGGGCCGGCCCACCCGCGGAATAGTCCACGACCGGCAGGTTGTCTTCCATTCGGATAAGGCCCGGCGCCGCATCCGCCACACAGCGCTCACAGGCATCACACGCCGTAATGCACAGAGCGACGGCCAGGTCTCCGGCAAGGGGTGCTTTACACTGGACAAACAAATGCTGTGTCAAAGGCACCAGTT
Source organism: uncultured Gammaproteobacteria bacterium (assembly GCA_963820955.1). Lineage (GTDB taxonomy): Bacteria > Pseudomonadota > Gammaproteobacteria > Chromatiales > Chromatiaceae. The sequence continues at coordinate 93,138 of CAWGCA010000024.1, forward strand.
CGAATAGGTCGCGGGGGCAGACGTCTACGCAGTCGCCACAAGCGGTGCACTTGGCCGGGTCAACTACCGGAAGGCCATTGAAGTTCGTTGTTATCGCGTCGAAAGTGCAGACTTTCTGGCAGTCGCCCAAACCAAAGCAGCCCCAGGGACAGCCTTTGCCGCCGCCCGATACCACTGATGCTGCCAAACAGCTGTCGAACCCCTGATACTCGGCAATCTGATAGGCCTGTCCTTTGCCGCCGGCGCAATGAAGCCTGGCCACGCGCTTTTCCTGCTGCCCCGGGTCAACATCCAGCAGTTCAGCCACCGAATCGACGACTTCCTGGCTGGCGACGGTGCACTTGCTGGGCGGTTCGATGCCTTGCACCAGTTGTTCTGCGAAGGCATGGCAACCTGGCTGGCCACAGGCCCCACAATTGGAACCAGGCAGCAGGTCTTCGGTTTCCTCTATTCGAGGGTCTTCCTGCACCTTCAGAAACCGGTAGGCTACCGCCAGGATGACTGCAAAGAAAAGGCCGATCCCGGTCATGATGGCCGGTGCGATGACAAAGCTGCTCATTGGTTGAACGGGGCAGCCCGGTCGATCAGTTCATCCAGACCGGGTTCGTCGGGGTCCAGGGGCTTGCCCGGGTGGATGCACTTGGCGGGACAGAGCTCGGCGGCCTGCACCAACTGTGCATAGGTGGCAACACTCAGGTCTCCCAGCAGCGCCTGCTTTTCTTCGTTATAGATAAACAGCAGCGGATTTATCGGGAGGCAGTCATTACAGCTGGTGCACAAGGGGGTATCTATCCAGGGTTCGTCGAATGAAAATTCTTCCTCTTCAGCCGCTGCCTCGGAAATCGCCGCTTCTTCAGGCACCGGTTCGACAGAAATCTCAGCTTTTTCCATCGCAGAGGGCGTTGATTGGGAGAAAATTCCAGGCGTTCCCCCTCCCGAGTCCAGCCCCAACAAGACATCGGTGAGCCGCTGCATGGCCTCGCCTGCGGCCTCGCTGCGCACGCGCTTTATTTCCTCGGCATGTTCCGACTGCAGGTGTTCACGTTCCTCGGCGGCGAGCCTGCGTTCCTCCGCCCGGGTTTTTTCCACCGCGATATCGACGTAACGGTTACGCACGCCGGCCATCTCCTGCAAAAGATGCCAGTAGTTGAGGCGGTCACGGCAGGCCATGGCAAGTTCTCTCGAAATCACCAGTCGGTGCAGAATGGCGTTACCGTCTATTGCCCATACAAACGGCACCCGTTGATAAGCTGCCTCCGGTTTCATCGCCAGATAGTCCTGCACTGAAATCAGGCCATCAGAGTCGCATCCAGCAGGAATCAGGCGGAAGTGATCGCGCAGACGCTCGATCAAAAGGGCATAGTCGGCAAAGGTAAACGCCAGCTCGGTGCCAACCCTGTTGCCGTTGTCGTCCAGGTATCGGAATGGATGCACCGGCCAATCTATATCCGACTGGGGATTACCGTGAAAATCCATGCGTGCGGCGGCAGAATCACCTGCTTCCGGATTGATTCGGAAAAAGGGGTGAGCGCGACTTTCGATGGCGGCGCCGGCCACCAGCCAGGCGTTGAGCGGAAGCAGTTTTCCTGGAGGGCGCTGGCCGGTGTTAATGATATGCAGGCTGGTTCGTGTGGCATCCAGGGCAGATAGAAAGCATTGCAGCATATGTTGGTGGCGGGCGGCGGAAGACTGGTCGACAGCGGCCTGGCGGTGGCTTATGCCCAGATAACCCAGCTCGGTCCGGAAACTCTGGAAAGGATCCCCGCCGAGCCCGGCTCCCGGATTGTCGTGGGCCAAGACCCTGATCAGGATCTGCACGGGCCTTCCTGAACTTAGCAGACGCGAGAAGGTACGAAGGCCATCTCCTGCCACCTGATCAGCCGACCCCAATGCAATGACCGAGGGCACCAGCCTCAGCTCCTCCTGAGAGAAGGCCTCCCAATTGAAATTAGAAAACCAGGGGTTGTGGATTGCAGCATCATAGATGCCTTCAATCTCCAGCTGTGCGATGCGTACGGCGCCGAAAATCGGGGTGAGTCTTTCCGCTTCGCGATCGAAAATATCCATGGTCCTGGCGCAGGGGTCGCTGTCCGTTATCTCCTGGCAGAAATCGACATCCTGAACCCAGGGATCGGTCAGGGTGCCGATATGCAGGAAGCGAACCAGTATGGGATCGGGTTCCCAGGTTTCCAGAATCTCTAATGCCTGCTCTATACGGCCGCGTCGCTCGGCAGACATTATCTGGGTGCCCCGCGAATGATCCATCACCGCTGACAGGCTGGCCGGATCAAAACGTTCGCTGCCGAGGCCGACGCTGTTGCGGGCCATTTTAGGTTCGATGGATTCGTCTGATTTCGACCACTCGACCTCCAGCAGTTCCCTCAGGCCGCGGATACACCGATTGATCCGTTCCTGAAAACCGCGCCGTCGAAGTGAAATCTGGCTTCGCACCGCATGGATCAGGAGATGAAGGGCGGGATACCGGCCATAGCTGAGAAGCTGTGCGCCTTCCGGAATCGCTTTCAAAAGCAGGTCAACGTCATTTTCCAATCGGGCCTGATCCTGATCGGCCAGGTCAAGGTGGTTTTGCAGGGCACGGCAGGATTCCGCCAATGTCGCTTCGGCGTCTACCGGTCCTTCCCGCTGCTGTGATAACTCCCGGATGTGCTGTTCCAGCCAGTGCAGATGATCCTTAAGGACGCGAGCCTCGGTCTCGCCGGCGAATGAGGCCACCGCTTCCTCAAACCATTGCGCCAGTGGACAGGCAAGCTCCTCGACTGTCTGATACTCCTCTGTGGTGTTGGGGGGGAAGAGGAACAGGGGATATTCGTAGCGCAGCCTGGAAGCATCCCGGAAGGCATCAAGTAGAGCGGGAAGATAGTCATCGCCTACAGATTCCAGCTGATCCCTGGCAGCAGGGTCACCAAGATGAAAATGCCGCAGAACGAACATCAGTTCGCGGGTAGCCTTCGCGTCCTTGACCGCTGTCGGAAGCGATGGGATGTGCTCCGGCTTACTGCTTGGCAGCTGGGTTGAAGGTTTCTCGCTGGCCGGTTGTGATGTTGTCATTTCAGAGAAACTCTCGTTGTCTGGTGAATCTTCCAAGCTTTTCCCGACAAATTATCAAACACAGAGGATCAGATCGTAATGCGGTCCAGCACCTTGTTAAAACCGGCCAGTCGCTCATCGGGTGTCATCTCGACACCCTGGCTCGACAGGTCCTCATAGCAGGCGGCATCCGGGTTGTGATACAGCAGTCCGACCGGGAGTCGAGATTCGTCGGCGGCGATCTGGAAGGCCCGATTGAGATCGGACGGATCGTGCTCCACCCGGTTGGGAAACTGGCGGCCTGCACTCTTGTCAATCGATATCCCCTGCGGATGCTCCAGTAAGACAAACCGGTCGGGGTTGTCCTGCATTTCTTTAGATACGCTCTCCGCATAGACCGGACAGCGCTGAATGATGCGAACGAATCCGGTGCCTTTGTGTCTGTACGCGGCCTTGAGCGTCTCGTAGAGCAGCGGGGGGTTCCAATCCACCACTTGAGCCACAAAAGAGGCGTTAGTGACCCCCAGGGTTACCGTCAATGGATTGTGGGCGGGGAGTATTGCGCCCTGTGGATGAGTATTGGTCTTGAAGCCCTCGGGGCTGGTAGGGGAGGTCTGGGCCTTGGTCAATCCGTAGATGGCGTTGTCGAATACCATCAAAGTCATATTCATGTTGTAGCGGATGGCATGAATCCAGTGGGCGGTGCCGATGGAGAAACAGTCCCCGTCGCCGGTAGCCACCCAGACGTCCAACTCGGGACGCCTGGCCTTGATGCCACAGGCAACGGGCAGGGCGCGTCCATGCAGGCCGTGAAAGCCGAAAGTGCCCAGATAATGGGGCATGCGGCTGGAGCAGCCGATACCGGAGACACAGACAGACATTTCCGGGCGTTGCTGTTCATCCCGCAATAACCTCTGGGCGGCGCTGAGTACAGCGTGATCACCGCAGCCAGGGCACCAGCGTGCCTCGCCCCCCGCGTAGTCACCCATGGTGAAATAGCGCTCGAAGACTTCAAGTGACCAGTCTGCTTTTAGTCCGAACATCAGGCCTCTCCTTTCAATGCTTCGAGCCGCTTGATCAGAACGTTATGAATTATGCCCGGCTGCAGCGGGTGGCCGAATACCACCGACCAGCAGTCGATGTCTATCAGCGTGTGCGCACGGAGCAGCATGGCAAGCTGGGCGTAGCGGCGGGTGTCTTCAGTGATGAATGGCGCGCCGGGTTCATCACTGTAGTTGATCTCCACTGTCATCACCTTGCGAAAACGCTGGAAGATCTTTTTCAAGCCGGGTTCCATGGGTAAGATAAAACGCAGGTGCACGGAAGAGACCTTGTGGCCGCCCGCGCGCGCGCGGTCCACCGCTTCCTCGATGGCGCCCAGGGTTGAACCCCAACCCACTACCAAGAGATCACCCTCGTCATCACCATGCACCAAGGGTGGCTTCAGGGTGCTGGCCAACGCCGCGAATTTGCGGCTGCGCATGTTGCAGCCGTGTTGGTTTGAGTCCGAATCGTAAGCCACCTTGCTGTGTTTGGTATGGGCCAGCCCGGTGAGAATGTATTGGCCACCGGGCATGCCGGGAATCGGCCGCGGGGACAAACCACTCTCAGGGTCCCAGTTGTAGGGCGGGATATTCTCATCCCACTCCGACTGGTCGACAGGAGGGGCCAGCCAGTCCAGGCTCGCCTCTGGACGTTGGTAGGGTTGTACCCCGGTAGCCAGATTGGCGTCCGTCAACAATATCACCGGGGTGCGGAAGGTCTCGGCAATGCGTCGCGCCATGATCACGAAATGTAGGCACTCCTCGATGGTGGCGGCGGCAATTACTACCTTCGGGGCATCTCCCGGCTCGCCAAACAGTGTGGCCAGCAGATCTCCCTGCTCCACTTTGGTCGGCAGACCGGTGGAGGGCCCGCCGCGCTGCACCAAACACACCACCAGGGGCACTTCCGCCATTACCGCCAGGGCCAGCATCTCGGTCTTGAGCGCCAATCCGGGACCGGAGGTAATGGTGCAGGCGGTCTTGCCGGCAAAAGATGATCCAATAGCGAAGCCGGCGGCGGCGATTTCGTCCTCGGCCTGATGCACAAACCCCCCGACTTCGTGATAGACATCGGCCAGGTAGTGCGAGGCCGATGTAGCGGGGGTGATTGGGTACATGGAGACCAGTTCCATACCCGAGGCCATGACACCCAGACCCAACGCCGTGTTGCCATTGGTGACAATGAAGCGTTTGCCTTCTGTTTCCTCCGCTGGTTGAGGTGGAACCTCGTAACCAAGCGCCAGTTTCTCTTGCGCAAACTGGTAGCCGGCGTCGAACAATCGATGGTTAATCTCAATGACTTTGTCACCCTTGCGGCTGAAGGTGACGGCGATTTCGCTCTTGGCAAGTTCCACATCGCGAGAATAAATACGGCACAGCATACCCAGCACGAACATGTTCTTACCGCGACGAGGATTCTGCGTGATCTCCAGGCAGGCCTTTTCAATGGGCAATTCATGGACGATCAGGCCATTTTTCCTGAACTCCGCTACCGCCTTCGCGTACTGCTCCCTGATCTCGGGGACGGCATCGTCACGCCACTTGTTTTCCAACAGGACCTGAGTGCCCTTTTTATAGGCGCCGTTGACGATGCGTGAGTAAAGCACCTGCTCGTTGAAGGCCACGACGATATCCGCCTCGTCCCCCATGTTGGTAACATAGCGGGAGGCGAGACGGATACGGATACCACTGGCGCCGGCAGGGGAGCGGGCGGGAGGTTGGATTTCTGCCGGAATGATCTCTACCGTCCAGACGCCATTGCCCATTCTGGCACATACCGTACCGAAGGTCTGGCCTGCTTTCTGAGCACCTTCGCCGGAGTCGCTGACAATCTCCACGATATGCTCTCGTATTGTCTTTGGCCGCAAAGCAGTGCCTGCGGCAGCTGTTGTATCCACCACGTCAATGGCCCTCGTTAACTTAAGGGCACCTCGAAAAATTCGATGTGCACCCTTTGGTGCAGGGATCCACCGCATCGAAACATTCCGTAAAAGGGAATTCCCGAAGTACCCATAAGCGAAACTGTTCCCACCAACCCTGTTTAATTCTGTTTTTCAGGGCTTGGTTATGAATAAGACTTAAATCGGCGACGTTTTACATAGACACATTAAACGGAGCGGGAATGACAAGTCAATCAGTGCCGGGGGCACCGTATCTTACAGAGGAATGGGTCTTGACCGGTCAGGCTTCCTCGTCCTCTTGTACCGGCACCGGTTGCATTTCCACGCGAAGGAAGGAGAGCAGCAGGGGATCCTTAGTGTCTCTTTGCATGCGTCGGCACAAAAAATCATCCAACGGGGCCAAGGCAAACATAGGCACCAGAAACCAGGTGGCCAACTGAATTACGACGTCGATATTGAGCATTTCCGCCAATATTATCATCAGAAATATATTGGGATAGCCCATGGATATATAGTCATCTATGGCATAGAGGCTATCCCGTCTGGCGAGAAAATAAGCGGTCAGTCGTATCAGCAGGCCGATGCCGAAGGCATAGACTCCGTATGGCCAGAAGGAGGCCAGTTCGATGCTTTGAAATGACACTACTACAAATACAGTGAGAAACACTACAGCGGTGGAAGCATTCCTTTCCGCGATTTTAGCCGTACAGATCGGGTATCGCTTTCTCAACCAGCGGGCGATGACCAAGGGCACGAAGAGACTCAGCATGGAGATGGCGACATAGACGAATGCCTTGACTGATAAAGTCGTCATGTCGTAGAAAGTCAGCAACGGGTACATAATCATCGCGCTGACCAGTGTAGACAGAAGAATCATGTATACGCTGGGTTGGACCATTCCGCCGGCACTGCGACTGATAGTCAATGCGGTAATGGCGGTGGGCGCGACCAGCAGGAGGGCAACGGCCAGCAGCCACAGGTTGCCGCTATCAGGTGAAAGGTTGCCCAGAGCCGCGATCAGCAACGGCAGCAGGGCAAACCGAAACAACAATCTATCCCCCGGGAATATGCGTTCATCCAAAGCGACCTTAATATCCAGTGGTGGTACACGAAGCAGACTGATCACGGTAGCCAGGATAATCAATACAAAAGCGAAAACAGGGGACAGGGTGTTTTCGCCGGTCCAGGTGCGCAACAGCAGTCCAAGCAAGACCCCACTGAGAATCACACCCGAGTGATATATCACGATCCAGTCGTGAATCCGATTAAGCAGTCGTGACTCTTTATGCAGGTATGATTGCAGGGCGTTACCGCAGAGGATGGTGGCGTTAGGCAGGCGTATGTCATAACCCGAATCAGGGTTAAGGCGGAGTATCAATCGGGACAGTAGTTCGATGACATACTTGTGCGCGACCACCAGTACACGCTTACCGCTGACGAGAAGGGGGTGCAGTTCATTCTTCAGAAAATCCAGTACCCGATCGTGGAATAACTGAAAGTCTTCGCCATCCGACATAGATGCGTGGTGACCATAGAGGGCCGCCTCGTAGGATCGCAAGCCTACCTGGCGTTGTATGAGGGTCTTGTTTCTCAGCGTAAAATTACCGAAATGGCGTTCGCTGAGCCGCGGGTCCTCTCGCAGTTGGGGCCTGCTTCCGTCGGCGTTGGAAACTGCATTCAGGAGAATTTCAGCGGTTTGACAGGCACGGGTAAGGGGCGATACGTAGGTCCGGTCCACCGTCGGACCACGCCAGTCTCCCGCTGCCTTGCCGGCCTGCGCTCGACCCAGATCGGTAAGCGGGGTATCCACTGCTCCGGCAAAACGATTCACCTCGTTCGCCGTGGATTCTCCATGGCGAACAAGAAACAGGTTACTCCACTTTTTCTTAATTCGTCTTTCTGACTGCACTTTAATTCTTAGTGTGATAGTACAGTTAAGGAAACTCTGAACAATCCGTCTTTGGTTCTCCCGGGTCTCCGCTAGACTGCATCCGGAATGACAAATTAATCAGAGGTTTCCTTAAAAAAAGAACTCCCCAGTTTAGGTTTGAACTGCGAAGTTCCATCCCTCCAGGATACCGACATTAGGAATTATACTCCTATCTCCTGGATCTTTATTGACGAGGATCAACTCATCGTTTAGTCCTGTTTTACCTGATGGTCTTGGTTCAGATGGTTTCCTGAGAAACGGGGGGATAGCTTTCCCCATGGTCTGAGGAGTTCGATGTCGATGCGTGGTGGGTAAATGCACTTACCACCGCTGTCGGGAGTATCGACTTGATATCTTCGCCCTCCTGCAATGGACGGGGCGGGGAGATCCCGTAACCCTGTGCGTAGTCAACACCGAGTATGCGGAGTTCACGTAGGATATCTTCGTTCTCAACGAATTCCGCGACGGTTTTCAGCCCCATGGTGTGGCCGATATCGTTGATCGCCTTCACCATGGCAAGGTCGATGGGGTCTTCGAGGATGTCCTTGACGAACAGGCCGTCGATTTTCAGGTAGTCCACCGGGAGCTTCTTCAAGTATCCGAATGAGGACATGCCGCTGCCGAAGTCGTCGAGTAAGAAGCGGCAGCCCATCGCCTTCAAATCTTGTATAAACTGGGTAGCTCGGTCCAGGTGGGTGATGGCAACTGTTTCGGTGATTTCGAAGCAGACCAGTTGTGGCGGGATGTCGTGATCTCGCATCTGTTGTTTCACGAATTCCAGGAAACTGGCCTCGATGAGTGACGCGCCCGACAGGTTGATCGTGTAGAGGCAGGTTGGGGCCGAATTTCCCCGCTTCAAGTTCTGCCACAAGCTCTGATAGCGCAGCTTTTCCCGACTGAACAGTTCCTGCACGATCCAGCGATCGATATCCGGCATCAGCCCGTAGCGTTCGGCAGCCGGGATAAAGACTCCGGGCGGGATCAGGCTGCCATCCTCGCCCACCATCCGGACCAGGATTTCACCGTGATTGGGTAGGTTTTTTATCAACTCGTCCTTAACCGGCACAATGGGTTGGTAATACAATCGGAAACGATCTGTTTTCAAGGCGTCTTTGATGCGTGTCGCCCACTGCATCTCTTGCAGGCGCTGGTCTGATACCTCGCGATTCAACTCGGCGAAGTGGATGCGGTTACGACCAAGTTCCTTGGCCGCATAGCAGGCCGCGTCCACCAGACTCATCAGATCTTCGACGTCACGGCTTTGGTCGTTGATCATGGCCACGCCGATACTGGCACCTATGTCGAATACCTTGTCAGCGTGAGAAAAACGATATTCGCTGATGGTGTCGCGGATCGCTTCGGCGATGAGCATGGCCTTTTCCGGAGGGCACCCCTCCAGCAGGATCCCGAATTCGTCACCACCTAGACGGGCCAGGGTATCCGAGGCGCGCAGGTGAACTTTGAGCAGGGCACTCAGGTTCTTCAACAACTGATCGCCCACGCGATGGCCGCAGCTGTCGTTGACTACCTTGAACTGGTCCAGGTCCAGATAGAGAAGGCCGTGCTCCAGCTTTCGTTCCTGCGCATTTTCGATAGCCTGTTTAAGGCGGTGGCGAAACTCAGGGCGATTGAACAGCCCGGTGAGATCGTCTCGGCTGGCCTTCCAGGCGAGTTTGCGTTGGAGATGACGTTCCTGATTGACATTTCGCAGGACCAGCACCACCCCGTCGGCGTGGTTGTCCCTGTCGCCGATAGGGGCCGCTGAGTAGTGCACAGCAGTTTCGCGGCCATTGGGTTGCACCAGAACCGAGCTGGAGGGTGCCACTATCTTTTCTCCCGATTTCAGGCTCTCCTTGATCGGGTTCGGTACCGGGATCCCTGTTTCCTCGTTTTTAATTTCGAACCACTCTTCCCAGGGGCGTCCCCGGAGTGCCTCGATGGTGTGCCCTGTCAGATTCTCGGCGGCTGAGTTGAGGTAGATGATGCGTCCTGCCATGTCGGTGGTCAGTACCGCGTCACCGATGGAGGAGAGCGTGACCAGTGCCCGTTCCTGTTCCAGGGCCAGGCGTCGCTGGGCCTTGCGTTGCAACGACAGGTAGCGCAACGCTAGCAAAACGATTATCGCGATCAGAGAGAAGGCCAGCAAGATAGATAGGATGGCCTGCTCGAAGCCCTGCTCCAGTGCCTCCAGGGCGATCAGGATACCGATGGTAAGCGGTTGTCCCCCGATCTCGATGTGCTCCAGCATCCCCTTGAAATGTCCGGAAGGGGTGCGGTACTCGAACATCTGGCTCGACTGATGCGAGGAACTGACTTGCTGCTGCTCGAAGAGCGGGGAGGGAACCGGATTGTTATTGCGCCACATGCTGGGCAGTGCGCCCAGGGTGGCCTTGAGTTGGCTCAGATAGGCATGGTCGTTGAGCAGCACGGCTCCGCAAACGAAACCAAGCACCCGCTGGTTGTGCACCACCGGATGCGAGCGTGACAGAACCAACGATGTATCGGACAGGACCAGATTGTCCACCGGGCCGTCCCGCGAGTAGTTGCAGTGACGACCGTTCATATCCAGCTTGGTGTCGGTGGTCGTTTCGGTGAAGAAGGGTGCCTGGTCGGATTTGATCACGGTCAGGGAGTCAATGCTGGAGACCTCATTTTGCGACCGCAGGTAACGGCGCAACTGGGGCAGGATTTCCAGTTCCATGGTGATACGCATGGTATTGTCCGCCGCCGTGCGGGACACGGTATCCTGCAGAGTCCGGTAGGAGCCATCCAGGATCAGTTCGAAGGTCTGCAGACCGGTCGCCAGACGCTTTTCGTAGCTGGCGTAGATCTGTTTGGTAAGTGTGTGCCAGAGTATCTGGCTGGCTACAAGGGCGGGGAGCAAAACAGCGATTACAAGCAGCAGGGGAATTCCACCCCGTTTCACCGGGGTGGTCCATCGCATCTTTCCGACAGAATTTGAGAATACACCCACCAGTGGAAAGCGTCCGGACTATTTCTTGTAGACGTGGTCTGCGGCGGTCAGGAGAGCGTCGGGGATGACGATGCCCAGCGCATTGGCACGATCGGTATTGAAGACGATAGCATAGTCTCTAGCGTCCTCGATGGGCAGATCGCCGGCCTTTTTTCCATGAAGAATCAGGGCGGCTTTCTCTCCGGCCAGATACCCCATAGCCCCGAAGTCCACCGCGGCACCCCCGAACAATCCGATTTTGGCGAAGTGATAATTTAGCGCCATCTCCGGCTTTTTACTGTTTGCGATAGTCCAGTTGAAGATCTCCCTGGCGGTATAGGTTGATCCGTCCACGGTTTTCAATGACAGTGCGGCGGGGTAGATGGCCACTACCTCGATGTTGGTATTCAATTCCTCGATGAGCTGGGTGTATTCAGAGAAATCTTTGACCCGACGGAGTTTCCATGCGACCGGCAGATCCTCACGCGCGAGTTCGAGTTCGAACTGGCGGCTGATAGCGTTGCCTGTGGGTGAGTAGTCGGTAATACCGACCACCTGACTCGATTTGTCATAGTTTTGCAGCGCTGAGTTCATGACCAACAGGGATTTGCTGACCCAGAGTTTTTCGTAGACGCCGGTCACGTTGGATCCCGGTCGCTGCTTGTCGCGCATAAAGGGTTTCTTTTCACTGTAAGCCTCCGGTTGACCGTTCATGCCGCTGAAGACAAGCGAGATATCCTTTCGGCCTACCAATGGCAGCATGACCTCCCGGATCGCGTTGTCATCCAGAAGCATCACTATGTCCGGGGCGAAGTCTTCTACCTGCTTGAGTGCGATGCTGGCCTGTTCCCGAATCGCCTCGGGTGTGGTGTGGGTCTTTTTCGTATCCATATAATAGGAGCGAATCTCAAGGTTTTTCCCTTGGCTCCAGCCAGCCTTTTTTAATGCGGCAACGATACCGGCCGCCTGAGGCGCGCCGCAGACGTGGTCACGCTCGTAACTGTGGACGATCATGACCCGGGCAGAGCCGGTAGTCGTTTCTGCATAGACACTCGAGACCAGAGGGAGCGTGATTGCCAGAAAAAGGAACAGAAGTCTCCACATAGACTGTCTCCTAAGGCGACTGAGAATTATTGGGTGATTCACCACAATCCAGCAGTGGTATTCAACTTAGTCGGCTGGCCCGAGCGGAGCTTTAACGCAGCGGGTCCAGGGTCTGGAGGACCCCAAGTCGAGACGCAGGTGAGTGCTACGAGCCTGATTCGAGCACAACCTCAGATAGGTGTGGAGTGCATTCTTCCTCCCACTGCCTGGAATCTGGACCCCGGCATTTTGCCATCCTGCTCGGCCAGGAAGTGGCTCAGAAATCCGAGTCGGAAAAACAAGCGAGTGCAGCTGGCGGGGCGACAGATTAAAGTCAGGGGTTCTCTTTAAAAAGCGCTGGTCACTGCTTGGCACCATCGGCCGTTGGCCGATGAGGATGGTACCTGCTCTTTCTAGTGGGCCAGCCCACAAGTCACGTTGACCGCGTTACACTCGCTGGAATTGGCGACGGCCAGTCCTGCGCTCGAGTGCCTTGCCAACCCGGCTTGTGGACTGGCTGTGGGTTACCGAACTTCCCGCATGGCCCGCTAGTGTACCCCGCCACAAGCGCGGTCAAGGGACAGCGAAATCGATTTGGGCTATAGTCAACCGTGCGGTAATTTCACTCCCACATATCCATGATGCACGAAACACAGATGGCTCTGCGCATTGCCTTTACTTCTCATACCACGGGACAGCCGGTGATCGGTCTCTATCGATTTGTATTCTGCACCCTGCTGTTCGCGGGATTCCTATTTCTTCCAGCAACGTCGGCGGCGCCGGGAGGGATTCAGGAGATAGCCGCTGACAACGCCGTCATCAGCAGCCCGCAAGCCACGCTGGCAAGCCTGTTGCGTCTGACTGATGCGTTTCATGAACTGGTCCAAGAGGAGGGCTTTACCCGCGAGAATCAGGGGCGGGTAAGAAATATCTACCAGCAGGTCGAAAAACTTTTCGATCTGCGAGAGGTTCCACCAAAGTACCAGCGACATGTGGCAGTCGAGACCGCCGTATATCTGCGCGAGGCGCTTGCACGTTTTCCTGTACCATCCCTGGACCAGGTGCCCGACGAAGATCGGATGCTGGCATGGATCAAGGATGGCAAGGCTGCACTCTACCGGTTGCCAGACACGCCGGTGGTTATCGCTAAGACCAATGAGGGGATTTACCAGGGCCGCTATCAGATCACCTCGGCAACGGTGGCCGAGGCGAGGAACTGGTATGAGGTGGCCGAAGCCTATCCTTATCAGGAAGGACAGAATTACATCGCGGGTCTGTATGATGAATACTTCCTGACGCCAGGTCCGCTGATCCCTGTCGAGTTGATTCGCGCGCTGCCCGACTGGATGCAGAACCAGTATCTGGACCAGACCGTATGGCAATGGGTGCTGTTGATCGCGACTGTTCTGATCCTGGTCGGCGTGGTTCTGCTGCTGCATGCGCTGGTTAAGCGTTTGACCAGGGCCATGAACCGATGGTGGACAAACTTGATGTATGTGCTGTGGTCGGTCGCCGTGATCTACCTCATTGTCGGGGCACGTTTCTTGCTGGACAAGCAGGTCATACTTTCCGGTGAGGTGCTTCAGGACGTCCTGTTTGTTGCAAAGCTCCTTATCCTGGCAGCCGTCGTCTCTCTTATCGTGCGTCTCGGTGGTGTACTGACCGAAACCATACTGACTGTCCGGCACTTTGAAAAGCGGCAGATCGACCAGCAACTGGTTAGGTTGGGTATCCGTATGCTCATTGTCCTGGTCGCCATTATTGTTGTTATCGAGGGCATGCAGCAGATCGGGTTCTCTCTGGCCACTTTGGTGGCGGGGGCGGGGGTCACAGGCCTGGCAATCGCCCTGGCGGCACAGGATACCCTGAAGAACGTCTTCGGCGGCCTGCTGCTGGCAATGGACCGGCCGTTCGAGGTTGGCCAGCGGGTACGGATGAAGGGTTACGAAGGCTTCATCAAGGAGGTTGGGCTGCGCTCAACCAAGGTTCGCACGATCATGGGCCACGAAATCATCATTCCAAACGATGAGGCCGCCAGGATAGAAGTCGAAAATATCGGCCGCCGTCCCAACATCCGCCGAGACATGAACGTCACCATCACTTACGACACACCACCGGATAAGATAGCACGTGCTGTGGAGATCCTGCGGGAGATCCTCGCTTTGCCAGAAGTGTCATCGGAAGAAGCGGCTGCCCTGGCAGGAGATGCCAATACACCGCACCCTAATGAGGCTATCAACCGCCCCGGTTTTCTGCCCCGAGTCATTTTTAATGAGCTCAACGCGGACTCATTGAACCTGCTGGTCGTTTACTGGTTTCATCCGCCGGATCTTTGGAAAAGCAGGGAGTTTGCCCATCGAGTCAACATGCAGATCATGGAGCGTTTCAACGCCGAGGGTATAGATTTTGCGTTTCCCTCCCAGACCATGTACCTGGCCGGCGACAGAAAGCGGCGTGCGCCGTGCAAAGGCGGCGTTTTCCCAGTGGGTGAAAATCCCACCCGGCAATTTCGCTCCAGCCGGAAGCAATCGGAGCAGTTATGGAGGTAACGAGATAACTGAAGCTTCTGATGTAACGGATCACCTTGGGTGATCCAGCGAGTGTGCAGGCCGTAACGCGAGTGAACACTGAGCAAGCCTCGAAAATGTCGATGCACAGGCCGACCCGACCGCCGTTTCGGGGAAGGCTGATATGACTGGGGTAATGAGCGAAGTAGTACCCTCAGTCACTGTGCCGGGGTAGTGGTGACAGCATGTACACAAAGGGAGACGCGCGCAACACGGGAAGCCCCTTGGCGTGGTGCAGGAATAACCAACCGGACGCCCGTGAGGGACAGGCCGGGCGCCTTGGGGTGGCGGAGAGGTTCGTAGTACCGGGGAAGCCGGGTAATGCCGGTGGAGGAAAGGGACCTCAGTTCAAGACAAACGCAGGACGTAGGAAAGGACAGGAGATTGGGTAACCTATCAACTCCGAGAAGTGTTCAGAAACTGCAGAAGGCGTTACACGCGAAAGCGAAGGCAGAGCCGAGCTATCGCTTCTACGCCCTGTACGACAAGATTTACCGGGGAGATATCCTGGCGCATGCCTATGCCCAGTGCCGCTCGAACAAGGGTGCACCGGGTGTAGACCAGCAGGACTTCACGGACGTCGAGGCGTACGGGGTTGAGCGGTGGCTGGGTGAACTGGCGCTTGCGCTCAGAGAGGAGACGTATCGACCGGAACCGATCAGACGAGTGTATATTCCCAAGGCCAATGGCCAGCTCAGGCCGCTGGGTATCTCGACCCTGCGGGATCGGGTCTGCATGACCGCAGCGATGCGGGTGCTGGAGCCGATTTTCGAAGCCGACCTGCCACCCGAGCAGTATGCCTACCGTCCGGGCCGCAATGCCCAGCAGGCGGTAGTAGAGGTGGACAAGACGCTGTTCCGTGGTCACCCGGACGTCGTAGACGCTGATCTCTCGGACTACTTCGGGAGCATTCCGCACGCCGACTTGCTGAAGTCAGTGGCTCGCCGCATTGTTGATCGGCGGGTGCTGAAGCTGATCAAGCAGTGGCTGGAGTGTCCCGTGGAAGAAGCCGATAAACGAGGCCGGAAGACGCGGACGACGGAGGCCAAAGACAGCCGGTGCGGTATATCCACAGGGATCTCCCATCTCACCACTACTGGCGAATCTGTACATGCGCCGGTTCGTGTTGGCATGGAAGAAGCTCGGGTTGGAGCAAAGCCTTGGCAGCCGGATCGTGACCTATGCGGATGACCTGGTGATCCTGTGCAGACGAGGCAGGGCCGAGGAGGCCTTGCGGAGAATGCGCGAGATCATGGGTAAGCTGAAGCTCACGGTCAACGAGGAGAAGACACGAATCTGTAAAGTACCGGACGAGACGTTTGAGTTTCTGGGCTACACTTTTGGGCGGATGTATTCGCCGCGCACGGGACTGGCTCGACTGGGTTACCGGCCGTCGAAGAAGAGCATAAGAGGCGTGATCGAGAAGATTCACGTTCTTACCGCCCGTAAGATGACATGGCAAGAGACCACAGCGTTGGTGGGCAAGTTGAACCGCATGCTACGGGGCTGGGCGAACTACTTTCAAGTAGGTACCGTCAGCCATGCGTATCGTGCGATCGACTGCTACACGGCGATGCGGTTGCGTCGGTGGTTACGCAAGAAGCACAAGGTCAGATGTAGTGGGGGCATGGCTTATCCTGACGTGCACCTCTACGAGACGTTACACCTCGTACGTCTGTCTGGGCCCTTAACGTAACGTGCCGTGGGCGAAGGCGTGAGGTCTTGTCCGAGAGCCGGATGCGAGGAAATCCGCACGTCCGGTTCGATGAGGAGGGTGTGGAAACGGAGTGATGGTACAGCTATTGAGGCACCGCCGGACGAAAGGGGCGGCAACAGATAGGCTGAGCCTTAGACCACCGCGCCACATCCTTACTCTACCGCTTAATCTAGGTCAGCAACCACCGGTACCGGTCGAGGGAGAGACCGCCCCTGTCGTCACTACCGGGTCTTCTTCCGCCGGCACTGCGGGGACACCTGAGCCACCGAAGAGCAGACGAGCGATGAAATATGCATCAATAGAAGAAGGGGAGCTGCACGGCGAGGAGGAAGACAGCGATGCAACAAGTTAGTGGTTGTCGCTGCCCTCAAGTGGGGATGTCAGGGTTGCAGGGTGCACCCCATCTTGGGGTACACCCTGCAAAAAACCCAAGGCGGGTGAGACTACTGCACGATCTCCACGCCGAGGACGTGGTGGCTCCAGTATTTCCACTTGCCATCTTCCTGATGGAAAACCGCAATCGTGTCGAGGATGTTAGCCGCGAACGGCTGCCCCGACTGATCCACTGTCTTCAGCTTCACCCGGGCAACCGCAAACTCGTCGTCGTGACCAATGTAGTGAAGGCTGGCCAGCTCGGTGCGCGGATCCCGGGTGCCGAACTGGTCAGGCAGCGCCTGCTGCATCCGGGTGTATGCAGGGGACTTGGTGTGAACGGACTGCAAGGTGGCGGAGACATCCTCCCGGTTGTAAGCCGACAGGCTATTCTCCACGATCTGACTCAAAGTGGCGGTCAGATCATCATCGGCCGCACTGACCGCACCGGCGGCCATTGAGAACAGCAAAATGCTTATGATGCACAGGCTCTGCTTCATGCTGAATATCCTCTACCTCTGACGCTAATTGAGTACGTTGTGACCGCGTTGGCGCATACAGTTGTTGAACGCCCGCTGGAACGCAGCATCGGTCTGGGAAGCACTGCTGGCACCACCCGCCAAGGCACCGGTGACCGCGCCCAAGGCGGCTCCTCTTCCGAGGCTGCTGCGGCTTCCCCCAAGAATACCGCCTATCGCCGCGCCGCCGGCCGCCCCGAGCAGACCACCCGATACCGCGCCCGAGGTCGTCTGCTCACTGGTGGAGCCTGACGCCCGCATCGCAAGGGATCGGCACTCCTCCGTATCCCGTGACAGAAACTGGGCTTGAGAGTTTCCGTAGGTATCTACCGTCGGCGTCCACTGGGTCTGAGACGCCGTGGTCATACAGCCGGTCAGCGGTGCGATACCGACCAATAAGACAAGCAGTTGTCGCTTCACCCTTTAATCTCCTGTTGCTAAAGCTGCTCCGTCCACCATACTAAAATTCTTTACACGGAGCAGTACAAACGTAAAGACCACGATAATCACAGAATTTCGAATACCATAGATTCTTTTTGTGCTCAAATCAACCAGCCTTGGCTTGGGATATATAAGACGTATCTGCGTCTCGATTGGGAGGGGATTATTCCAGTTAACCGGTGGAAATTTGTGTCTTCTCGTGAACAATTAGAGCCTGTGTTAGGCTCGGGATATACGACAGTGGAGATGCCTGAATGTGGAGATTGCTACCCGTCTTTTTACTGGTTTCATGCGCTGCCGTTGATCAACAAGAGTTGGCCAGCGACGAAAATCAGAGCGAACAGGGCCGTATCGTTCGGCAGTTCCAATCGCCTTTGGACCCTGCCCCAGCGAGTGTTAATGGCCAATCGCCCAGACGGGCCTTCCAGGGAAACGGGGTGCAGGGATGGGTGGATGAAGCAGGTGCATGGCATATCCAGGGCGAGGTTCATCATCGCCGCTTGCGCTGTGCTGTCTACGAAACGGGAATACAGCTCGGCAAGGGAACCCAGGCAGCTCTGATGTCAAATGGTCGACCGGCGTTGAGTACGGGACCCGTTTAAGGCAATGCAACAGTGCCTCCGGCTGCATGGCGGTGGCGGGGATGTTCCGATATGGAGAGTCGGATGGGACAGATGAGCCTGTGTGCGTGTCCTCGTCCGTTGTGAGGGGACCTGCTGACCAGATGAGGCGAAGACCGAGTATTTGCCATCGAGTTCGGCGTCTCTTCTGACTCTCCTATTACTCTGGTCCTGTACTTGCGAACGGGGAACAACCGAATGATCCGGCAGGCGATAACGATTCCGCATGAAACTGTGCAAGCCGGCGAGGGGAGGGACAAGGTCAGTGTCTTTTATCTGACCAATCGAAGACGCTACCGGGCCAGACCGGTAGCGGATACCTACAGCGGTGAGCGTGGGGAAGCCTCATTTCGGCCGCTGCGAGGTCGAGTTCACCCCGATTCCGATTATCAATCAGGTCGCTCCAAAATGCCCGTTTTACATCAAGCGGGAGACCAACAGGGTCTCTGCTGACAGGCCGAAAGATTCTGCCCTGTTCTGGATGCAGGTCCGTGCTGCGGTAGAGCAGATCAGCTCGGGTTCCCTGGTGCTGTTCGTGCACGGCTATAATTACGGGTTCGAGCGCACCTGCCGCATGGCGGCCGAAATGCAGCGCTCTCTGAAGGAAAAGCCACTGTCGTGGTATTCAGCTGGCCGTCCAACGCGCTAGCCTCCGACTATGTGCGCGACCAGGCGGATATGGAGTG
The DNA here is from genome assembly GCA_963820955.1 of uncultured Gammaproteobacteria bacterium. Lineage (GTDB taxonomy): Bacteria > Pseudomonadota > Gammaproteobacteria > Chromatiales > Chromatiaceae. The sequence continues at coordinate 112,017 of CAWGCA010000024.1, forward strand.
GAGCGTGCCGGTACTGGCCGATTTCATCCGTCAGCTGGTATCGCATCGGCCAGGATAAGGTACAGGTCGTGGCCCATAGCCTGGGATCGCGTGGAGTCATTTTTGCGCTCCAGCGGTTGGGTGCTGAGCGGTGTTGAATCACCGGTGATCGATCAGCTCGTACTGATGGCGCCTGACTTTGATTCCCAGACCTTTATAGACCTGCTGCCGGGGCTCGCTCCCCTGGCTGGCGGTATTACCCTGTATGCCTCCGATAAGGATACCCCGCTCAAATTATCCCATCAGCTGAGCGGCTATCCGCGGTTGGGTGAAGCAGGGGAGTATTTGACCGTCATTGAGGCGATGGATACGATCGATGTTTCATCGATCGGCCGTTATCAGATAACGGGTCACGAATACTTCTATTTTCATCCCCTGGTAACCGCTGATCTGGTGTCTCTGCTCGGCACCGGTGCGCAGCCGCGGAGCGGCCCGGGCTACAACCCAGACAGCGGAATGGTATCCGCTACTGGGAGCTCATTTCCGGAATGGGTCATGAAAATGGGGCAAGCCATCAGAGATAATTAACCACAGAGGACGCAGAGGAACAGAAGGGCTCGAATGGCAACCTAAGGAACCACTGATATATTCCTACTCCGTCATCCCGGCGCAGGCCGGTATCCAGTAAACTATTGATCACTACTAAGGAAGCTCTGATCTATTCGTGTTCCGTCATCCCGGCGAAAGCCGGGATCCAGTAGCTCATTGATTACTTTAAGATGGATTCCGTCCTTAGGTTTGTAAACGGTGCTTCCCTGCGCCACTGCTCCGGATCTACGCGGCGCTTCGTCCGGAATGACGAATAAGAGGTTCCCTAAGGTTGTCTTGAGTTTTTATAGATTCTCTGAGCCCCCTCTGGTGCAATGACTTTTTGCCCATTTGCGTTATTTTGTAGTCTCTGCCGTTCGCCGTGACCCTGGTCAGCAATGAGAATCCAGAGAGCACCCGGGTCGTCGCCCACCGCAAGTCCCCGTTCTCAGCGGAAGTGTCAGCTACCCAGGCGCTGGACCTTGCCTGGCCTATCGGTGTGATCTCCCTGTCCCATGTTGCCCTCCCTTTTCCTCCAGACGACCCGCTCTACGGTCAGCGACCCCCCCCGGCAACGAAGATGTCCTGTTTCTCGGGCAGATGGCCATACAGGGTGAGCGGGGACTGCTTAAGCTTTCCTCGGACTGGCTGCTGCGCCTGCGGTACAACCCGTTTTATGATTATCTGGAACGGCGGGTGTTGGAGTGGGTGGAAAACTGACCCCTTAGGCTTCAAAGAACCCGCGGGTCTCGAAGGGTGCGGGGCCGAACCCCTTGCCATCGATCCGTAGCGCGCGTTTCAGGGCGAAGTCGAACAACAGGGGATTGTGGCGGCGAATGGCGGAGAGCGCTTCGGCATCCGGTTCGGTAATGTAGCCGCGCCGCTGCAGCTGTTTGAGGGAGAATAAGGGCAATACGCCAGGCAGTGGATAGTCCGAACCGTTTACCAGGCGCGAGTGCCATTCATCGCGTTTGACTACCGTCTCCAGCGCCGGCCCGACGCGGTTGATCTGCGTGATGGCCGAGATATCGCCGAACAGCAGGCCATCGTATCTGGGCTCCTGCATCAACCGGGCAAAGAGTTCAAAGCTGGATACGCTGGGCCTGTTCGGCCCGGCGTCCAGATCGAGGCTGCGGCCCAGGGAGGCACAGTGGGCGACGATAACGCGCACGCCGCGATCCAGCGGTCGCCGCAGGCGCAGCGGATTCCCGTAGTCCTCCGTATTGCCACCCTGCACCGCAAGCTCGGCGCCGGCGTGTATCAACAAGGGGATATCGAGGGCGGCGGCAGCCTCGTAGAAGGGGTCACAAAGTTCTGAAGCCGGATCCATGCCCTGGGCCGCCGGAAGCCATTTAACGGCGCGTGCGCCATCGCGCGCCGCGTCTCGTAAAGCCGCAACGGCATCACGGCGATAGGGGTGAATCGACGCGATCCACTCAAAGCGGGCGGGGTATTGCCGGGCGATGGAAGCGGCGTAGGCGTCGGGGGTGTGAAAGGCACTCACCTCGAGGCGGCGTTCGCCTGCCTCGTCGTAGTGGTAATCGAATGCCAGCAGCATCAGTTTCACGCCTGGGGGGAACTGCTCAAGGAGCCAGATCAGGCGCACGACGTAATTACGGTCCGATTGGCCATCTTCAACAGTACAGCTCCCATTAAGATAGAAAGCCCGCTGCAACCATTGGATGGGGTGTGCAGGGCTCAGCATCTGTGGGTTGATCCAGACCCCCGAGCCACTGTCGCCGACCCCGATGAGATGTACGTGAGAGTCCCAGCACCGCGTGGGATCTATGTCCGCCCAGGCCGATTGGACCAGCGGGTGATCAAGCAGCGCTTGCGGTATGGGTTGGCCGGGGCAGGGATTCCAGATGCCGTCTTCCGGCCAGTATCGAAAACCGGCCCCGGCGAGACCGAGGGTAGCAAATCCAAGCAGGAAGTGACGGCGTTTCATCTCGTGATCAACTGCTATTATTGAGAATTGGTCACACTATAGCGTGTTATGGATGTGCATACAGCGCTTTGAACCACGGGATGTGGCGAAAATTTTATGGTTTCTCTGATTTATTCGAACAACTATTTTAGGGTGCACCGTGCGCGCCGGAAGGAGGCCCGGCGGTTGATCAAAGAACGGGCTGCGGCAGCTGTTCGAGTATCAGCAGCAACGTGGTAAAGACCACCACACCGGCCAGAAACGGCCAGAAAGACCCGGTCTCTTCGATCGAAAGTTTCTCTCCAATGGTGACGATCAGCATGACTCCGGCCAGGAACGCATACCACAGCGCGACCACGTTGGACGATACCTCGATTGAAACCCCTACTGCCCAACCGGCCACCAGGGCGATAGCCAGAACCCATCTGATCCATCGCTCATAAGCAGCCGCCCACTTTTTGTACAGGCCATGGTCGCTGACCAGAAAGAGTGTTCCCATGCCGAAGGTGATCAATGCCATGGAAAACAACCCGAAATGGAGGCGATTCACGATCAAGTAGCCGATCAGCATGCTATAGGCGCCATAACCAACGATGGTCGCAATCAGTGCTGTGTTATAATGCGGTGTTGAACTGGAATTCATCCCCTCGGTGCCATAGGCAGCGATACGGGATATCCCGTAGTAGACCACCAACCCAACCATGGCAACCAGGTAGGCGTGGTGTTCGAGGAAGCCGCGTACACCGGTATCGATACCGGCCATCAGGTCCTCCTGCTTCTCTGCGAGCTTGGGCAGGATACGCAGCAGGACATAGGCGAGGGAAGCGCCTGCCCCCAGGGAAAGCAGCGCGTTTCGGGAACGAGCATCGAGATGACGCAGTTCCTTCACGAAGAGATGGACCAGCGCCAGGAGCAAGATAGCGATCAGAGAAGAGACTGCGTTGGATTCGAATATGGCGAAAGTCAATTTATCGGACTCAAATTTGGTCGCACGGAGATCAGTGGTCTAATCGCATTAAGGACAATGGCGCTTACTTAAGCCAAGAAACCCGTCATTCCGGGCGGAACGAAGTGGAGACCCGGAGCAGTGGTGCAGGGAAGCACCGTTCACGAACCTAAGGATGGAATCTAGATTGCTCAAATTTCTCACATTCTGGATTCCCACTACCGGATCAAGTCCAGCACAGGCTCGGCGGGAATGACGCTATTACCAGTCATTTTGGCTTAAGTCAGTGCCATTCATCTTAAAGTAATCATTGAGCTACTGGATCCCGGCCTGCGCCGGGATGACAGAGTAGGAATAAATCAGAGGTCACGTACTACTTCCATTGCTCCATCGTCAATCACCTTGTTCAATTGTGCATGATCCGCCTCGGTGCGATCGGCGTAGCGGTCGGCAAACTCGACCATGATATTGTCGAAGGTCTTGTCATCACCTATGTAGCCGCGGATCGTCATGGCGTCACCCGAGCGGGCATGGGCGAAAGCAAGTGTCTTGCCGCAGATGCCGGCAAATGCGGTCAGACGCTTGGGTCCCATCTCCTCGACTTCGATTTTACCCTTGCCATCCCACAGCTGGCGGAAGTAGAAGTCGATCTCCTGGCCGTCCTCGCCCTCATATCGCGCCCAGCCCAGGAGCACGTCGCTGGTCGCCTGGATCAGCCGCTGGCCCTCCACTACCCGTTGTCCTGCCTGCTCGTAGACACTCGCGCCGAGGTAGCGCTCGAGCACCGAGGGTACTGCCTGCTTGAACTGCAGAAACAAGGGTGTCCCGTCGCCGGCTTCCAACAGCAGGATGAGGCAGCGGGTGCCGACACTGCCGACCCCGACCACTTTGCGGGCGACGTCGACCGGTGTAAACCGATCGATCAGCACACGCCGCTCCAGGGGCAGGGTCTCGCGATATCGCTCGAAAAAGGCGGATGCACCGCCCAGTTCCTCAGCCGTAAGGTGCTCATCGATGCGCACGACCAGCGGCGGATCCGGGACGATGACGCGGCGTCCGTCGACGACTTCGGTCAACTTGTCCAGGGCCCGCAGGCTGTTCTTGCGGGCGGCCTTGTTGAGAATCTCCTTGTTCCATTGACGATGCTTCTTGCCGTGACGTTTCTCGATATGTTCGAGCACTGCCTTTGACTCGAAGCGGTAGTAGTAGAGATCCAGCGGATTGAGTTCGGAGGCCTCGGCGATGAACTGGCGGTAACTGCGCATCGCCATCCGAGTCGCGGTGCGGGCCTTCTTGGGCGAAAAGCCGTTGTTGCGCGCCGCCACCGTGATGCTGGCGGCGAGTCGTTTCACGTCCCATTCAAATGGACCCGGGAGCGTCTCGTCGAAGTCATTGAGGTCGAACACCAGCTCGCGGTCCGGTGCGTGGTACCACCTGAAGTTTCCCAGGTGGGCATCGCCGCAGAGCTCGACCCATAGGTCGGTTCTGGCCCCCGCAGCGAGATCGTTGGCCATCACCGCGGCTGCGCCCCGCAGATAGGTGAAGGGGGTGCGGCTCATGCGCCCGTAGCGCAGTGGAATGACCTCCTGGAGACGGCTCTTGTCCTGTTGCGCCAGGATCGCCAGTGGATCCGCACGCTTGGTGTCAGTGGTAAGCTCCGCATGGGCCTCGAGAGCCAGCGCATCGCGTTGTGCCCGGCCTGCCTCGTATCGGCTGGCGGGAGATGCACACCGCTGAGTCAATACTGGATTGAGAAGGTCAACTGCGCTCATCTTGTCGTCATCTCCAGTGTGTTTTTTTCTCAGCCGGACTTTGGTGCCTGGATCCGGTAGAGGGTGGCGTAGAACACGGGTACCGCCACCATGGTCAGGATGGTCGCGAAGGCCAGGCCAAACATGATGGTTACCGCCATGGACACCCAGAAGATATCCTGCAGCAGCGGCATGATGCCGAGCACCGTGGTTGCCGTCGCATTGACCACCGGCCGGAGACGGGACACTGCTGATTCCACCACCGCATCGTAGGGACTCATTCCCTCCTCGAGATTGATATTGACCTGGTCGAGGAGTACCACCACGTTTTTGATGATCATGCCCGACAGGCTCATGGCACCCAGCAGGGCCATGAAACCGAAGGGTGCACCCGTGATCAGCAGTCCCGACGTGATGCCCACCACGGCGAAGGGAATCAACAGAAAGATGATCAGGGGCGGGCGGTAGGCATTGAACAGCACCACGATGATGGCCAGCATAATGACAACGGCCGGGATGATGCCCGGAACCAGGGCCTCCTGGGATTCGGTGGTGCTTCCGTACTCACCGTCAAACTCCAGGCTGTAGCCGGGCGGCAGCGGGATGGCTTCGAACGCCGCCCGGACATCCTCCATCAGGGTCGGTGCCGTGGCGTCATCGGGCGAGGCCTGTACCGTGATGGCCCGTCGTCGGTCCCAGCGCCAGATCAGGGGATCTTCCCACTCCACCGTGATTCCGTCGACCACCTGGGAGACGGGAACGGACTCGGTAGAGAGGCTAGGGAGTATCTGGATACGGTCCAGGTCGCTGGCCGCTCCGCTGCGCTGTTCCTGCATGTCCCGGAATACGATGGGAATGAGATCATCCCCTTCCCGGTAGAGCCCCACCGGAATGCCGTCGAACGAGCGCTTGGTGGCACTGGCCAGGTCTTCGCGGTCCACCCCGGCCCAGCGGCCACGCTCCTGATTATATTCGGGAACGATACGCCGGTCCCGGTTGCGCCAGTTGGTGCGGACCTCCTTTGCGTAGGGGCTCGCCTCCAGGATGGCAACACCCTGCGCCGCCAGGCTGCGCAGGACATCCGGATCGGCCTCTGCAGGTCCACTGATGCGGGCCTCGAACTGCCAGTCGTCCCAGGCGCCGACGCCGTACTTGCGCACCCGCACCAGCGCCTCGGGGACGTTGGCCTCGATCCAGGGCGTGATGTGGTCCATGACCGTGTCCACGCTTCTCAGCGAATCGGTATTGACGATGAGCTGGGCGTAGGAGGGGTAGGGGTCCTCCGGATTGACCGGCAGGTAGAATCGCGGCGGTCCCCCGCCGATGAATGCGGTTACGCTGGTGCTCCCGGGTTGGTCCGCGAGTTCCTCCTCGATCGCCTTCAGATTACCCGAGACATCCTGAATGCGACTGCCTTCCGGCGCCCAGTAGTCGATCATAAACTGATGCCGCGAAGCGTCCGGGAAAAACATCTGGGGCACGAACCCGAAGCCCCAGAGCGATGCTACCAACAGCGCCAGCAGGGCCCCGATGAATAGAAACCGTCCCCGGATGGCGCCGGCGAGCAATCCCCGGAAGCGTTGATAGAAACCGCCCGCATAGGGGTCTGCCCCTTCACTGCCGGCTTTTGGGTCAGGGATCAGGTGCTTGCACATGAGCGGTGTCACGGTCTGGGAGAGCAGCCAGCTGAAGAGCAGTGCAATGGCCACCACGATGAACAGGCTGCGGCCATATTCGCCGGTGTCGAAGTCGGAGGCGAAAATGGGATAGAAGGCCATGGAGGCCACCAGGGTGGCGCCCAGCAACGGCCAGGCCGGTTGGCTGGCGGCCTCCACGGCCGCCTTGGTCCGGTCCATGCCCTGCTGCAGCCTGACCACGAAACCGTCCGCCACCACGATGGCGTTGTCCACCATCATGCCCATGGCGATGATCAGGGCCCCCAGGGAGACCCGCTGCAGGTCGATGTCCCAAAGCGCCATCAGGATAAAGGTGCCGAGAATGGCAAAGACCAGACCGCTGAGCCCGATGATGACCGCCATGCGCAGCCCCATGGAGACGGCCAGAACGACCAGAACGATGCCGACCGCCTGGGCGAGGTTGATCATGAAGTCGCGGATGGATTCGGCCACCAGGTCGGATTGCCAGGATATCCGGTGGAGATCTATGCCCGCGGGTATCACCTCGGCCAGTTCGTCGATACGCTGATCCACCGCACGGCCGATCTGTACGGCGTTCACGCCCGAGCTCGGGGCCAGGGCGAGGCCGATGGCCGGTTGCCCGTTGTAACGCATCAGGTTGACCGGAGGATCGATGTATCCCCGCTCCACCTGGGCGAAATCCTTGATCCGGATGATGTCCTCACCCCGCACCCCCTGGGCCTTTTCGCTAAAGGTGGTGCCGGTAACGGCCAGTTCCTCGATCTGTTCCGGGGAGGTGAACTCACCGGTGGGCGCGACGCGGAAACGTTTGTTTTGCAGGTCAACGCGGCCGGCATCCACGATCCGGTTTTGTACCTGCAGCGTTCGCGAAATGTCTTCCGCGGTCAGTCCCAGCTGGGTGAGCTGGGTCTCCGAGGTTTCCACGTAGACACGCTCGTCCTGTGTGCCCCAGAATTCGACCCTGGCCACCCCCGGTACGACCGCCAGTTCCTTGCGGATGTTCTTGGCGTACTGATCGAGTTCAGCGTAACTGAAGCCGTCTCCGGTGAGCGCCATCAGGAAGCCGAAGACAAAGCCGAAGTCGTCACCGATCTGGGGTATGCCGGCACCGGGAGGAAGCTGGTTCTGAATGTCCCCAACGTTTTTTCGCATGTGGTCCCAGACCTGGGGCAGACGATCCGACCAGTATTCGTTCTTGATATCGACCTTGATAATGGAGAGCCCGGCCCGGGAGTTGGAATAAATATTCTTGACCTCCGTCATCTCCTGCAGCTTGGTCTCGATCAGGTCGGTGACCTCCAGTTCCACCTGTTTTGCGCTGGCGCCGGGATAGGCGGTAATGATGGCCGCCGTTTTGACGGTGAACTCCGGGTCCTCGAGCTGTCCGAGCTGGAAATAGCTCCCAATACCGGCGGTCAGCAGCAGGAAGACAAAGAAATAGGTGATGGACTGTTTCTCAAGGGCAAGGGCGGCAAGGTTCATGGTGCTAGGCCCCGTTCTGCTTCAGGATACGGACTTCCTGACCCTCGCGAATCGAATGCACGCCCGCGGTCACGACCCACTCACCGGCACTGAGACCCTCTGTGACAAGCACCCCTAGCCGGGTCATGTCACCGGTTTTGACCGGGCGGCGCTTCAGAACACCCAGATCGCCATCGGTCGGCTCGATGATCCAGACATAGCTCTGGGTCTCGGTGTCCGGTGTGAACACAGCGCCTACCGGCACGCCGAGGCCCCTTCTTTGCTGCTCATCGGGGAGATCTGTTTCGCCCCCACGGGCGGTGCCCGCCATGCCGGGCAGGATCTTGACATCCTCCGGCTGCGCCATGATCACAGTGACAGGAAAGGTGCGGGTGGTCTGGGAGGCCTCTGTCCCTATCTCCTTGATGCTCCCCTCAAACTTCCGATCCGGAAATGCGTCGAATTGCAGAACCACCGTGCGTATCGAAGAGGCCAGGGAGATCAGGTTTTCGGGGATGTTGACCACCATCTCGATGTTGGATGTATCGAGGATACGGACGACGGGCTGTTTCTGGCGCAGGTTCTGGAAGTTCTCTACGTAGGTCGCCACCACGGTGCCGTCGAAGGGTGTCTTGAGTTGGGTGTCATCGAGTTGGTCCTGGGCCGTTCTGACGGATGCCGTGAGGGCGTCGACGTTGGCCCTGGCCCGATTCCGCTCTTCCCGCGCCCGATCGACGGCGGTCTTACTGGTCGCGCCGGGATCTGCCTTCATGATATTCAACTGGCGCTGATAGTCCGTGCCGGCGCGCTCCAGTGCGGCGTTGGCCTCCGCCAGCTGCGCCTGTACGTTGGCCAGGTTGACCTCGAAATCCCGCGGGTCGATTCGGGCCACCACGTCGCCCTCCTGCACTACGTCACCCACGTTGACCGGGCGGGTGATCAGCGGCCCGCCCACCCGGAATGCCAGGTCGATCTCCTGGGTCGCCTGGGCACGCCCGGGGAAGCCACGGCGTTGCAGTGTCCCCACGTCGCCAACCTTCACCGCCCGCACAGGCCGGATGATGTTCTTTTCAGGCTCCGGTTCGCTGCAAGCGGTCAGTCCTGATAACAGGATAATTACCATTACTATCAATGAGGAAGTCTGACAGAATGCATTTGCTCTGCTCATAACGAAGGCCTGTCTCTATATGTTCGTTTTCGTTTGGCCATTATTGAGGATCATCGGCAAACGGGCAAGGACGCGCACCTGAGCAGCAATCGGTGGCAGCGACTCCGCCAGGAAGCCCTTCGCCGAATACCCCTAACCTTTCCTGAGAATTAATAGAAGCGCGTTTAGCGGGTATACCTGGCAGTTGTAGCAACTACTGCCTTTAAACGTGTTTTGTCCCGTGAAATGCGGGGGGCAACTGATCAGGACGAGAACTTCCCACGGCCTGCCTCACTTCTGGCCAGTGATCCCCGGCGGGGTATGGCGCCATGGTTCACTGGAGGTGGTGGCCGCAACACCAAGGTCGAACAGCCTTTTCATCTCCATCGGGTCGAATATCTCCTTGTGTTGCGCGACGAAATCATCCGGCAGATGGACGTAATTGAACTCCATTCCGTCCTCCCGGGCCTGCCAGAAAATTCGGTGCAGGTCGTTGTCGACAGAGACACTAATCATGGTAGCGATAGAGCGTCGGGCAATCTCATTTAGCCGGCGCTGCACATGTGCCGGCCTTGGCCCCAGCACACCGTTGCGAATGACATAAACGGCACCCTGGCTTTCAAGATCCCGGCCCGCCGCAACTTCAGCAGCCGACTCCACATCCGGCCATCCACCTCGGAAAAACATCTGCGCTGACACCCCGCCGTCGACGTGCATCTCGTCATAGCGGACTCCATCCAATTCCACGTCGACCAGAACGGGTGGGAAGGCGGCTGGGATCGAGGCGGAGGCCAGCATTACCTGGCGGAACAGTGCCAGTGCACCCGGTTGTCCACTGGTGGCAATCGCGCCCATGTTCCAGATGACGAATTCCTGGGCGTCCAGATAGGTAGTGCCGATATACAGCCGCTGCCCTTTAGCATGGGCCTGTGCTACGGCATCAAGCACGTCTTCATCAACGTGCCGGGCGATGAGTCTGGTCAGGGGTTCCGTATCGGCGATGGATTCGGCATTAAACAGGTCGAGAAGTATCCGCAGGATTCCACGTCGCTGAACGATGTCGCTGGTCTCCACGCCGGTGTAGACATCCTTCATCCGGGCGTCATAGTCGGGCCCCAGCATCGCAAAGGGCGCTATCAGTGCTCCGGTGCTGATTCCGGTCACCAACTTGAAGCGAGGGCGCTTACCGGTCTGGGTCCAGCCATACAGGACGCCCGCGCCAAAGGCGCCGTTCGCCCCCCGCCGGAGATCACCAGCACGCTATAGTCGAGAGAACCGTCGGCTTTGCGTGGAAACTCTCCCGGTGATTCCTGTTGTACCGACGCGATCAGGTCCTTCGACAGTCGGTCGTCGCGATCAGGTCCCCATAGTCGGACTTCATCCATTTCCGGTATCTCGGCTCGGAGGATATTTTCCTCTGGTACCGGACTTCTGGAGAGGGGAACACCCCCGCAACCGCTGATTGTGAGCATCAAAAAGAGCAACGGGTAACCTATCCAGCAGCGGGGCTTGAGCGCTGGGGGTGATTGTACGTCAGTAATTCCGCGCATAAGGGTGTCGCTGTTTATAGATGCTTTTGGAGTCAATGCCTGTTGTGCTTAAGCCTAATCTTAGCAACATGGTCTGTAGCTCGCGACATCGGGATCGGTGGCAGCTACCCTTTTCCCCCTCACCCTCACCCTAATCCTCTCCCCCGTTCGGGGGAGAGGGGACTACAACAACATCCCCGAGGGGGAGAATAAGGCAGGGTCTGCGACGCAACGCGTTGCGCACCGGCGAGTTCTTATCCTCAGCGAGCGGCGCACCCCGGCAGGATCGATATGCGTTTGGGTGGAGGGTCCGGGAGGTTATTGGATTGATCTGGCTCCCCCTTCAATGCCATGGCTCTATTGATCGCAGCGGCACAGCCAGTCTGTCCCGACCCTGTCTGACTTAAAGTGAAGATCAGGTAGGCCGGATTGATCAGACCCGCCAGCACGCCGCTACCCGCCGCTCTTATGCGATTGCGAGGCAGCACGGTCAGTGCAACCTCGGGCTCTGCAATCGTTCCGGTGACATGCACCGGGTTGGTCAGGCTCAACAGCGTCATGCGCTTGGGTCTGGGGGCGAACACCAGGTTCAGTTGCTCGCTCTCAAGGTCCAGGGTGCCGGACGCACCAATGGTGATCCGCCGCGTATCGATCAGCAGACCATCGACGTTGGCCGTGCCATTCTCGATACTGACTCGGGCGACCAGGCAGTTGAGGTCGGTCACGTCTTCTCTGCGCCATTGACTGGATAACATGGTGGTTACCAGGGCGGATCCCCAGAGATCCAGTCGGCGGCTGCCAAATCTCCCGTCCCGTCCGACAATAACAAGCTGTCCGTTGGAATCGCCCAGAAATTCCCGACGGGTGCGTCCGGTCCCGGAGAGGCGGAAGGTAACATCGATAGTCCCCTCTACGGTTTCCCCCAGCCCCGCCTGCTTCAGCAATACCCCGTAGTTGAGCTGTCGGGCGATCCATCGCAAGGCAATTACCGGCGGGTCCTGCGTCGCATCGATTGTTACATCTGACTCTATCAGGGCACCGGCCCAGCCCGTTACGCTGAAGGGGTCGATCCTGAATACACCGTCCTCCAGTGTGGCCCTGAAGTTGATATAACCCAGGTCTCCCGCTTCGGTTCTCAGGCGTTTGCCTTTGAATTTAAGCTCGCCGTCGAATTGCTGCATATACTCGATGGGTAGGTCGTAATCCGGGATTACGCGATCCTCTGCACCCGGCATGGTTTCTGTGTCTGTGACTGGCAGGAGTTCCCGGAGATAGATCTGCTCGGAGTTGAGGTTAGCCACCACCCTTGGTCTTTGTTCTCCCTGGTAGACGCGGATGCGGCCACCGATATCACTCCTGCCGGACTTGATCTTCAACTCGTCAAACACCACTCCGTCGGGTAGATCGGCAAAGTGGCCGCTGAGTGAATAGGCCCCCTCCAGGGGCAGTACCAGGTTGAACAGCGGCAGCAGTGCTGCGATTTCGGCACCGTGCAGGGTGTAACGAAGATCGAATCCCTTGGCCTCGAGCGGTTGCTCTACGCTGCCGGTTACCCTGAAACGGATATCGCCTGCTAGAGCCTCCAGGGTCAGTTCTTGCCAAGGTCCTGTAGGTCGTTTTATCAATTCCGCCAGTGGTTCAGTCCGCAGCTTAAACTGGGCCGGTTTCTTATTGAGCATGGCTCTGGCATTGATCTGTATATCCTCGCCCGGGCGGGCGGAGGCATCGAAACCGGTGAGACCCAGATCCACCGGCTGCCCCTGAACGACGGTCTGGTAGTGGAGTTTCCCCTTCGGCGCCTGTGCCTCCAACGCAAGATCAGCATGACCTATCAGTCCTCGGGCGCTCACCCCGCCCTTTCCCAGGGCCGCCAGGCGCGGACCCCAGGGTAGCTGCGCGCGCGCTTCGAGGCGCGTACCGTCCAGCGTTGCCTGGACCGGCGCCAGTGTCAGGGTCTGGCCGTTGGCAAGTGCGGTTACCAGGATATCCTGCAGCGGTTTTGCCAGTCCTTCGAGCCGTCCGATTTGGGCCTCGACGTTCAGGTCGAAGGCATCGAGTCCGTCGATATCCAGTGGTTGATCCCAGCCGCCGGCAGCCGATCTTTCACTTTTCCCGGTCGGCAGGATCTCGTCCAGATAGAGCCGGTTGGATTCGATATCTGCTTCCAGCCTGGGTCTCTGACCTTCCCGGTGGATGACGACCCGGCCGCCGAGATCACTTCTGCCGACCGCGAGCTTCAGATCGTCGAACACCTCTCGATCCGGATGGCCGGCATAGTGACCGCTGAGCGACCAGGCGCCCCGCAGCGGCAGTAAGGCATAGAGTTCGGCGCCGCTCGCCGAGTACTCGATATCAAATCCCTCACCCTCGAGTGGCCGGGCCAGGCTGCCAGTCGCATCGAGTCGAATGTCATCGCCCCGCGCCTCGAGTGTCAGACCCTGCCAGGGCCCGCTGGGTCGCTGCAGCAATGTTTCAAGCGGTTCGCCCCACAGCATCAGCGTGACAGGGCTGTCATTGAGTGCGGCCTCTGCTCGGATAGTTAACGCAGCCCCGGGTCGGGCTTTGGCCTCGACGGCGGTGAGTGTGAGCTCTGTCGGCCGCCCCATCAGGGTCGTCGCGTACCGATATCCGGCGTCCTGGGCCTGTGCCCGAATATCCAACTCCGCATTCTGCAGCAGTGTCTTGAGACTGACAGTCTCTGCTGCCGGTGGCGCGAGCGGCTCACCCCAGGGCAGCGACGCATTTGCCGTGATCTGCGTGCCATCCACTGTTGCCCTGGCGCTTGAGAGACTCAACCCCTGTCGGTCTGCCTGTGCAGTCAGTGCGATATCCTGCACCGCTACTGCGAGGCCATCGAGCCGCTGAACCTGGAGCTGAATATCGAGAGCGGCGGTTCCCGGTCGGCCGATATCGAGTGTTTGATCCCAGACTTCGGGAGTACCCTGGTCCGCGCTCCGGGGCAGCGATTTATCCATGCCCAGTTCACCGACATCCAGACGTTGGGAATCAAGCCTGATCTTAATCGTGGGTGAGGAAGCGCTCATATCCCAGTGAAGGTTGCCTTGAATATCGCTGCTGCCCAGTTGACCGGTGAGGTCGTTGACACTCAGATACGCATCTAGCTCGAACCGGATAGTTGCACCCAGCTCATACGGCCCTATGGCAGGTAATTCATAGCTGGTGAGTGTTTCAAGGTCGCTTAGATTCTGACCCTTCAATTCAAGCCGATATTCGCCCTGGCTCCAGTCGGTGGGATCTGCAACGCTGCCCTCCAGTTGCAGAGACAGATCGCCTGAGTTGCCGAGCAGGGTGATTTGCCAGGGTCCCTGCGGATGCCCGTCGTCCAGCGGTTCGCCACGCAACGAAATCCGCACCGGTTGCCCGTTCAGGCTGGTCTGCGCTTCCAGTCGCACCGGTTGACCGGGAACCTTGCGTGCCGACACCTGCTCGAGCTTCAGTCGTCTCACCGGGTCTTCAGGAGCAGCATAGGCGATGGCAGTGTCATACAGCGACATTCGCTCGATTGCCGGCAGCGCCGCCGGTTCGCTGGACTCGCCAAAGGTGAAGTTATTGGTGCCACTGGATGTCTCCTCCAGTAGCAGATCGACACCGTGAAACTCAAGAGAAACTATCTCGAGATCGCCTCTCAGCAGGGGCAGCAGGTTGACCCGGATATCGAATTTATCCACCGTTGCCAGGAACGGCCGGCTGGCCCATTCCGGGTTGGTGATCTTCATTCCGTTGACAACGAAACGGGGCGTGAGTGACGGTTCCAGGCTGAGCGGGCCCTCAATGATTACTTTACGACCGAATGCGGTCGAGACATGTTGTTCAATCTGGGTAAGATATAAATTGACTTCAACGAGGAAAAGCAGCGCCATCAGCACGGAGACCAACATGCTTATACCGGCAAAGAGCCAGAGAAGCGGTTTTATCAACGCACGCATCTAAATGTTATTCTCGAGTTCGCTTAAAAAGCGCGTGTGTACAGCGCGACATTTTTTCCACAGAATGAGATTGTAATGACGTATTTCGAAAATCATAAGCATACAGAGGGTGGGGTATCATTGAAACGAAGTATACTTGTCCTCTTTGCACACCCTTCCCTGGAGCGTTCCGAGGTCAATCGCCCGCTGGCCGAGGCGACTTCCCGCGTGGATGGTGTGACTTTCGTCGATCTCTATGCCGAATACCCCGATCTTGCCATCGATGTCGACCGCGAACAGGCCCGACTGCTTGAGCACGATGTCCTGGTCTTCATGTATCCGCTCTACTGGTACTCGACGCCGGCCATCCTGAAGGAATGGCAGGATCTGGTGCTTGAGCATGATTTTGCCTACGGCTCGAAGGGAACAGCTCTGCATGGCAAGCTCTTTTTTAGTGCCTTGACCGCAGGTGGCGCCGAAGCGGGATATTGCGCCGAAGGATTCAACCATTTTACGATCCGACAGCTGCTTCATCCCCTGGAGCAGATGGCCATTCTCTGTGGCATGGTCTATTTGCCCCCGTTCGCTCTGTTCGGTGCACGCACAGCGGTCGAAGAGGGACGGGTGGACGCCCATATCGCCGATTGGATTCGAGCGCTGACAGCGCTGCGCACTGACCGGCTGGATATCGAGGCGGCACGCGGCTTGCCGAAGTTGAACAGCCACCTCGATAGCATCATTCTGGAGGGTTGAGTCATGAGCGCATTGTTGTTCCAGGCTTTTGTCTATCTCTGCGCCGCCGTCATCGCCGTGCCAATCGCCAAGCGTCTCGGTCTGGGCTCGGTGCTCGGTTATCTTATCGCCGGGATCTTTATCGGGCCTGTCATCGGGCTGGTGGGTTCGGAGACGGAGGAGATCAAGCACTTTGCGGAGTTTGGCGTGGTGATGATGCTGTTTCTGGTCGGTCTGGAGCTGGAGCCTCGATTGCTCTGGAAGATGCGTGCCCGCCTGCTCGGCCTGGGTGGACTGCAGGTTGCTATCACCACCGCGCTGATTGCAGGCATCTGCCTATTGCTTGGTATCTACTGGAGCGTTGCGCTGGCCATCGGATTGATCTTTTCCCTGTCCTCGACCGCCATCGTGTTGCAGACCCTGAACGAGAAGGGCCTGACCAAGACGGAAGGGGGGCGCTCGAGCTTTTCTGTCCTGTTGTTCCAGGACATCGCCGTTATTCCGATGCTGGCGCTGATTCCTCTGCTTGCCCTTCCCGAGATGGCCGGCTCCGGTCTGGAGGCTGGCGCTGTTCATTCCTCGGGTGTTGCGGAGCATCACCAGCAGATGAGCCTGGTGGAGGGTCTCCCCGGCTGGGGTTACGCCCTGGTGGTACTGGGCGCTGTAGCCTTGGTTGTGCTCGGCGGGCACTTCCTCTCCCGGCCCCTGTTTCGTTTCATTGCCGAATCCCGGTTGCGAGAAATCTTTACCGCCAGCGCGCTGCTTCTGGTGATCGGTATCGCGCTGCTCATGAGCCTGGTGGATCTGTCCCCAGCGCTTGGAACCTTCCTGGCCGGTGTCGTGCTGGCCAACAGTGAGTTCCGTCATGAACTCGAGTCTAATATCGAGCCTTTCAAGGGACTGCTGCTCGGGCTGTTTTTTATCACCGTTGGGGCCGGTATCGACTTCGGTGTGTTGTTTGGAGACTTCGGCACCCTGCTGGGGTTGACCCTGGGTGTCATGGCGCTGAAGGGGATGGTCCTGTTCGGGCTTGGACGCCTGTTCCGTCTGGGGCCAGGCGACGGTTGGCTGTTTACCCTCAGCCTTGCCCAGGCCGGTGAATTCGGTTTCGTGCTCCTCGGCTTCAGTCTGCAGAACAGCGTAATTCCGACCGAAACGGCGAAGACCCTTTCGCTCGTTGTTGCCCTTTCGATGCTGTTGACTCCTGTGTTGTTTATACTTTACGAGAAGCTGATCCTGCCTCGCCTCGGCAGCAGCGAAGCACAAGAGCCGGACAGCATTGACGAACAGGGGACGGTGGTGATCGCCGGAATTGGGCGCTTCGGGCAAATCGTCAATCGTCTGCTGGTGGCCAGCGATGTGCGCACCGTGGTGCTGGACCATGAGGCAGCGATGATAGATACATTGCGAAAAGTAGGGACCAAGAGTTATTACGGCGATGCTTCACGCCCCGAGCTGCTGCATGCCGCCGGGATGGAGAACGCCAGGGTATTCATCGTTGCCATCGACGACAGGGATCGGTCTGTCGAAATGGTAGAGCACGTCCGTCGTCATTACCCGCAGGTCAAAATCCTTGCCCGCGCCTTCGATGTCAATCATCTCTACCTGCTCAAAAAGGCCGGTGCCGATCTGGCGGTCAGGGAGATGTTCGACGCATCGCTCGAGCTGGGCGCACAGGCCCTGAAGACACTGGGGCTGCACCCTTTCAAGGTTGAGAAGATGGCACGTGCGTTTCGCCGGCACGACGAGTCGGGACTGGAACAGCTATACGGCTTTTGGGACGAGAATCCGGACATTGCGCGAAACCGTGCATTCCTCGCCCATGCAAAGGAACATGGCGAGTCATTGAAGGAGATGATGGAAGCGGACCGCCTGCAGCTGCATGACCGCACCGAGCGCGGCTGGACCCCACCGCCAAAGGGCTACACCAAGCACCTGGACGCCTGAAGCAGTTCGTCGCTTGGGGACGGCCTTAGCCAATCCGAATCGGTGTGGATGAGGTCGGGTATATGCCTGTGTGTGCTTTCGTCTGATGTTATGTCTGCGTCGAGTGCCATCAGAATTGTTCACTCCCGTGTGTCATTCAGGCTCCAGTCGTAATCGAGGAAGACGATCCCATAATTCCCTGAGCGAATGCGCAGACGCGATCCGGGATCGTCCGTCAACCTGTCGGCGTACTTTGCAAATGTGTCCTTAAGGGATGTAAAGCCGTTGTGGCCCAGCTCGAAATCCCTCCCATACCAGTCGAAGATGGGCGAAACCAGCAAGCTGTTGCTCGATGGGTCGAAGCGGTTGCGGCTATGATCGGATAGGAAGCGGTTAATCCCGCTCTCCAGCTGTGTATTCAGGTGCTCATCGGTGAAGGCCTCATTGCGCAGCATTGGGCATCCGATGGAGGCGCAGTTCAAGGCGAAGTGAATACGTGGTTCATCGAAGACACCGGGGGTGCGGATCAAATCGTGCTCCAGGTTATCAAGATGTCGCGGCACTCCGAGCAAGCTGAAAAATTGCCTTTTCCACGGTGACCGAAAGAGGTTGCCAAGGTCCTTGATTGATTGGATATCGGGGTACTCAGTCAGAATCAGCTCGATGGTAAAGGCGTTGTAGGCGTTGATCAGGAAAGCAAGACGCTCGGTCTTTGTCCAGCCTTGATACTCTTGCTCGGTCACTGCAGAGAGGGAATCGAGATAGCTGGCGAGGATGACGTGGTCCGACTGCATGCCAGCGTAATCTACCTGTGAAGAGTTGCCATTGCTGATGAGAACGACGTGACGCTTGAGCAGATCGTCCCAACTGCCATGGCTGTGATCGAAGGCCTGCGTGACGCCTGCGGCGAGTAACAGGGCAAGAATAACGAAGGGTTTCATCATCTTTTTTATCCAAACGTAGTTGGCGGGTGTTCCATTTTTTCCTGCGTTGCTAAACATTGGATGCTATCTGGAATGGCGGTGCCGCTCTGCACCACTTATGCATCTCGAATACTTCGAGATGGATATTCACTGCTGTCCCATCAACCTCCAACCGTCATGCCGGACTTGATCCGGCATCCAGTGAACGCATTGAAAAACCTGGATTCCGGACAAGTGCTTCGCACTTTCCGGAATGACGAACATCAGTGTTCAAATTCATGTCTATGCCGCAACTAATCACTATGAAAGAGCTGTCGTATCAATGCGTTCCAGTTATATGTAACGCAACTTAATGGGACAGCACTGATGCATATTAGTCGTTGATAGAGATAAATACTTACAATTTTTTCCTCTGATTTACGACTAATTCTGGTTAAGGAAGCTCTGATTTATTCGTCATTCCGGACGAAGCGCAGCGTAGATCCGGAATCCATCTTTAAGTAATCAATAAGTTATTGCGCCAGGCAAAGCTTGGTGAGGGGGGCGCAGCGAGACTAGCTGCTGTACTTGCAGGTGAAAGTCCTGCCGGCGCAATTCCCAGTATGGCGCCGTAGTCATATCCGGCAGTCTGCGAGGTAACTCGTTGAACTGGAAGCCCGGAAGTAAAAGCCTAGGTGGGGCTGGGAGGACATAGTGCCTTTCGGTTCTGATCAGACCAGGGGGCGAGCAACCAGGAGGGCCGTAGCGAGAGCGAACTGACTAGCTGCCGAAATCAAGCTCCTGCGTGGATCTGATTTGCAGGATATTTGGAGACGCCAAAGACTTTCCTCCTTTATCTGATGGCCAGTGCCAGTGTGGAAGAACTGGGGTACGCACGTACTGGGTCTCCCGGCAGACGCTGAGGGCGGCAATTCTGGAGAGTGCAGCAGTGAAAGTCCGGAAGATCTGACGACCGGGCAGGATTACCCTTGAATGCCAAAGCCCGTCCCTATAACCGGCAGCACCGGGAAATGGGCCGGAGGTGGTCAGATTGGCGGATGGGGTCGTTAAGCGATGATGTTCGGGACAACAAAACCCGAGCGGAGCGAGGACCCCTGGGCCCAGGTGGGTCCGCCGAAGTCGGATTTCCGTACCTTGAGACGGATTAAATTTGCGGCGTAGGTGGCCCTGAAGGTTGGAGTAAACCGACCGTATTGTCCGGGAATACCTGGGTAGGGTTTAACCGGTTGACCCGGTCGGGAAGGCTCCATGCCGAACTGTGAGGTGCCTGGTGCTTGAAGCCGTACTGGGGAAAACCCGACGTACGGAATTTTAGGGAGGGCGGCTGGAAACGTGGCCTATGGTGGAACTGTGAACCCATCTCGCTACCGAAAGGGCGAGGCTGGTAACCCTCCACCTACCGGTGCGCGCGCCAGTGCTCTACCCGACGAATTCATGTAAACGGATAGACATGACAGAAACTCTCTATGCGATCCAGCAGGTGCAAGTCCTGACCCGGCAAAGGTTGGCCACCAGCCGGAACCGAGTGTTGCGTGGTCCGGGGGTGATTCCGGCTGCGAAGCGTACACAGGGTGCCTGTAGGCCGCGTGATAGAGCCTCGAAAGTGATAAAGGTGCGGAGCCGACGTCGTTAACTCAGCGGAAGGCAACATGGCTTACCCTGAACTGGCCTGGGGTAGGTGGTCCGCCGGGGTCGAAGAGCGGGGCATGCAGGCAAGGGTCGCCCAGGAACCTGGGAGATCTCGTTTTCTCCACCTCAGCAGGCGGTGCGGGCGCCGCGGTATAAGCGGTCCAGGCCCCGGGGGTTGCTCCATCCCGGGGAGCGAAACGGGGCAACGGGTGGTAGCACCAAGCGAAGGCAACGAAGCGAGGCGGGACGGAAGGCGAGAGGTCGGAGTCCACTGATAGTACTGCGGAAGTCGGGGAACCTGCCCCAGGGGACCCGATGGAGGGAAGCGGTGGATCGGATTATGGGGCTTCTTGAGGGACAGATGATGAGGACATTGGGCCAAGAGATCATCTCAACACGACAAGAGAAGCTAGCGAGACTGGCTCAGATCGAACCGAAGTTGGTGTTGACGACATTGGCGCATCACATTGATGCGGTGTGGCTGCATGAAGCGTACCGGCGAACGCGCAAGGATGGTGCGGTGGGGATAGACGGCGTGACGGCGGAGCAGTACGAGGCCGACCTGGAGGCGAACCTGTGGAGCCTGCTCGAACGGTTCAAATCCGGTCGGTATCGGGCGCCGGCGGTACGTCGGGTGCACATCCCGAAGCCGGGCAAGGCGAACAAGACGCGCCCGATCGGTATTCCGACGCTGGAGGATAAGGTACTCCAGCGTGCGGTACTGATGGTGCTGGAACCGGTTTACGAGCAGGACTTTCTGGACTGCTCATATGGGTTCCGACCAGGGCGGAGTGCCCACCAGGCGCTGGATGCGCTGTGGCGGGGGCTGATGGCGATGGGCGGTGGCTGGATCATCGACCTCGACATCCAGAGTTTCTTTGATAACGTTGACTGGGGCCACCTTCGGAGCTTTCTGGACCGACGGGTGCGCGACGGAGTGATTCGACGCGCGATTGGAAAGTGGTTGAACGCTGGGGTCATGGAATCCGGCGAGGTGAGTCACCCAGACCGGGGGACTCCTCAGGGCG
>CAWGCA010000025.1:0-27030 GCA_963820955.1 uncultured Gammaproteobacteria bacterium
ATGAAATCTTCCCGGTCCTTTCACTCCCAGTTTGGAGATACTCGCCAACCACTGCATCAGCAGACACAGGGTGAATTAAACATGCCCGGATCGTTTTTCACTGCCTCGATTCTGAAGTTTGCCGACAAGCTGAGATTTCGCCAGTTGTTCCTGCTGACTGCAGCGCTGTTCGTGATCGATGTTTTAGTTCCAGATATACTTCCATTTGCGGATGAGATACTCCTGGGATGTCTGACACTGCTGTTTGCCAGCACTACGTAAACCCAAGGAACTGCCTATAAAAACAGCCAAATAACTGGAGAGTCTATTATGAGTACAACGCCTAACGAATGGTCGCCAGCTCAAACCAAATTGGAAGATGACCATTAAGTCTAGAGGATTGAGTGGCTTTGATTGGCTGCAGTTGCTTATGCTGCTGCTGTTTCTCAGCGGCCTCACCGCCTGCGCCACGCTGGGTCAGCAGGAGCAGCGGGTGAAGGTCACACTGACCAGCATGATTCCTCTGGAGTCGACCCTCATGGAGCAAAGATACCTCATCAAACTACGCATTCAGAACCGCTCCCAGAAACCGTTGTCTATCGACGGGGTGAGCTTTGACCTGGAACTGAATGGTAAGGACTTTGCTTCCGGAGTCAGCAACCAGCAAGCGACCGCGGCCGCCTATGGCGAAGCCCTGCTTGAGGTCAAGGTGAGCAGCACCATTTTCGGCGTGATCCGGCAGATCCAGTCACTGCAAGAAATGGAGGGCAAACCCTTTCATTATCAGATCAGTGGCAACCTCAGCACTTCAAACGGTTTTTTCAATGTGCCTTTTCGTGAAAGCGGTGAGATCGATCTCAGTGCGGGTTCCAAATATCAGCCCCTTAATCCATAAAGTCGCCGTCAGCCAGCTTGATGCCTGACTGGCTGTAATCAGTGTCTGGTCAATCTATTTTTTATGGCTTGAGCTTGTAAGATTCGAATGGCTGTTATTGAACTCACAACTCATTGCTGCCATTCACTGCTTTGAATAGGATAGACAGCAGTAGGCCAATAAGAGTCATTCAATCAAATAGCGGTTAACAGCTTCTAAGCGCCTATAGCGGGCATAGTAAAAACAACCTTTGATTATGTAGAAATCACCCAATCATATGGGAATCGAATTTTCAGCTTCATGCTGTTAACGGACATTCCGCCGTAATCGGCGACCAGTTCGGCATAGCCGAGCTGGTTACGCGCCTGATCCCACTGCGCGTTGGCAGCCGCTACTGACTGAGTCGCGCTTTGCAGAGCCGTGCTGAAACGATCGAACTCTGCCTTGCTGACGACGCCGCGTTTATGCAAATCCGCGTAGCGATCGTAGTTTTATCGGCGAGTTTCTTTTCAGCCCTTGCCTGATTGAGTCGGGCGCGTGCCGCCTCGACACCCAGCGCAAGATCCTTGTCATCCAGACGCGCCAGAACCTGCGCCGGACGTATCACGTCACCGACATCCACAACCGTTCGATCAGCTTTCCCGAAACCCGAATCCGGGCTGGCTCTCATAGCGGGCCTTGACCTCGCCGGCAAAGGACAGCGTCGGGCGCATGTGCCTCGGAACTTGCAGTCTCGACCTGCACCAGACGGATGACTTCCTATTTTTCGGCGATCGGCGGTTTTTCGCAAGCGCTGAGTCCGGCAGCGCACAATAAGCCGGACTAATAGCAAAGTGCGTTTGTTTCATCGAGTTCGGGTTAATTATGGTCTTTTCCCGGTTGGCTGAAGTTGTCAAATGTCCGATCCATAAAGCCTCAGGGCAATGTTGGTCTCGGTAAAAAAGTTACGTTGGTAGGTAGACAGCTTGTTGGGGCCTGATCGGCGGCCTGCCCATACAATCCGGTTGCATCAGTTGCCATAATGCCGACCATCAGCCCATAACATCGCAATAGCAATTCGCTCCCTCACCTGCCGGCAATGCCGGAAAATGAACTCGAGTTTGCCGCCGACGCCTAGCAACCATGCTCGATACGTGTGTGAAAATCCCTTTGATTGTCTCGGAATTGGCGCTTTGAAAATTTCCGAGGCACAGCCGGCCAACGGCATGAAGGTCGGTACAGCGAGAATGTAGCGATGAGTAACGTCGAGTATTGCTTCTATATCGACGGCAGGCTCGTCAAGCATGAATCGAGTCCGCGAAAAATCGCTCACTGTGAGATTCGTGAAGTGATAGCAACAACTCTTCCTTACTCTGAAAATAAAGATAAACCGTACCCTTGGCGAGGCCTGCCTCGCTGGCTACTTCGGCGACACTAGGCAAACGGTTGCTTTCGGTGTCTATAAGTTTCTCTGCGGCGAGCAAAATCTGCAGACGTTTGCGATCTTTATCAACGGCGTCGAGTGCCCGTTGATGTTTTCCTTCGGGTTGTTCTGGGCGACATAACTGACCCTGGTCATTTTGAAGGAAGATTAAATGACCGAAGGTCAGTTGTCAACAGCGTCAAACGGAATGGCCAATTTGTCATCTGATGAACATCCCTCTGACCGGCCGAACGAACAGTAGTCTAGGTGGAATTCACGAGTCAGGCTTGTGTTAAACTACGACGATATTGACTCTTTTCATTACCTCACTCACCGAAGTCGTTCCCGGTGAAGCTTGTCTGGGGGAGTTTCCTTTTATTAACGAAATTTTTTGCCGAACTGCAGTGAAACACACTCTTTTCGGATTTCCCCAATCAGGGCAATAAGCATAGACTTTCACAGTTAAACTTTAATTTCATGGAATAGCATCTTGAGCAGAGCCTCTTTCATTTACCCATTGATCATCGGCGCCCTTAGCTTTTTGCTGTGGGCGCTGCTGAACCAGCCGGATAAGCTTCCGCCATGGCCGGAAACTATCCAGGGTTTTACGTTCAACCCGCTGCAACGCCATCAAAACCCTCAAAATGGTGATGAGCCAAGTCTTGAGGATATTGACCGGGATCTCGGCGTGGTTGAGGGAAAATCCCATTCCGTGCGCACCTATACCGTCGCAGGCAACCTTGGCGAGATTCCGCGCCTGGCCAAGAGTCACAAACTTAACGTTGCACTCGGTGCGTGGATCGGATCCGACGGCGAGGCTAACCGCAAGGAAATCGATCGCCTGCTGGAAATCTACCGGCAAAACGAAACCAACATCGTTCGTGTGCTGATCGGTAACGAGGCGATCTTGCGCAGCGACGTGCGGGTCAAGCAGATGACGGATTACCTCGACGAAGTGAGGGAAGAGTTGCAAATTCCGGTAAGCACCGCTGAACCCTGGCACATCTGGATGAAATTCCCGCAGCTTGCCGAGCATGTCGACTACATCGCGGTGCATCTGCTGCCCTACTGGGAAAACCTCGACGTCGACTACGCGATATCGTTTATAAAAATGAAGATGGACAACCTTCAGGCGACCTTTCCCAACAAACCGATAGTCATTACCGAGGTTGGCTGGCCGAGTCGCGGACCGACACGGGACGGCGCCAACGCATCTACATCCAACCAGGCCCGATTCCTTAGAAATTTCCTGCAGTTGGCGCAGGAAGAAAAATATACCTACTACGTGATCGAGGCCTTCGACCAGCCATGGAAAACCAGTATCGAGGGTTCGGCCGGAGACGCCTGGGGCGTGTGGGATGCCAACCGTCAGCTCAAGTTTCCGCTGGTTGCGCCCGTGGAACGCGTTCCGGAGTGGCGCATCCTGGCGAGTATCTGCGTTGGACTTGCAGTTGTATTCGTGGCATTCCTGTTTCGCGACAGCAAGGGTCTGCACCACGCCGGGCGTGGGTTTCTGACCTTGCTTGCGTTCGGAATCTCGACTGCCATCGTCTGGATCATCTTCCAGTTTACCCAGCGCTACCTTAACGCCAGCATGATCATCATGGCGATAATTCTGACCTTGTCAGTGCTCGGCATTGCCGCCGTGGTGCTCGCCGAGGCACACGAATGGGCCGAAGCACAATGGATGAAGGTCTACCGGCGAACACCCATGCGGCTCAAACCCAGCGATTACAAGCCTAAGGTAACGATCCATGTTCCGGCTTACAACGAGCCACCCGAGATGCTCAAGGAAGCACTCACAGCCTTGAGCAAACTCGACTACCCTGACTTTGAAGTGCTGGTCATCGACAACAACACCAAGGATCCCGAGGTCTGGAAACCGGTGGAAGCCTACTGCGAGGAACTCGGGCCCCGCTTCAAGTTTTTCCATGTTGATCCCTGTCCGGGCTTCAAGGCCGGCGCCCTGAACTTCGCCATGAAGCACACGGACCCGGAAGCCGAGATCATCGCCGCTATCGACAGCGATTACCTGGTCGATCCGAAATGGCTGGCGGAAACTGTTCCCGCGTTTGAAAACCCGAATATGGCGATTGTCCAGGCGCCGCAAGACTATCATGACGGTGGCGACTCGCTGTTCAAGGCGATGATCAACGCCGAGTACCAGGGCTTTTTCCATATCGGCATGATCACACGTAACGAGCGTAATGCAATCATCCAGCATGGCACCATGACCATGGTGCGCCAGAGCGTCCTGAAGGAAGTGGACGGCTGGGCCGAGTGGTGCATCACCGAGGACTCGGAACTCGGCCTGCGGATTTTCCAGCTCGGCTACGAGGCAACGTATATTCCGCGAAGCTATGGTCAGGGCGTGATGCCGGACACCTTCCTTAACTACAAGAAGCAGCGTTTTCGCTGGGCTTACGGGGCGGTTTTGATTTTACGCCATCACCTCTCAAGCTTGCTCGGACTACGCGAAAGCAAACTTACACGCGGCCAGCGTTATCACTTTCTGGCCGGATGGTTGCCATGGATCGCCGACGGCATCAATCTATTTTTCAACCTAGCCGCATTGGTCTGGAGTTCTCTGATCATTATGTTTCCGGAGAAGTTCGCCGCACCGGAAATGATTTTCTCGATATTACCGCTGGTGTTTTTCGTCTTCAAGATTTCCAAGATGTTCTTTCTGTACAAGGGACGACTGCAAACCAACATGCGCCAGATTATCGCATCAGGGCTTGCCGGACTTGCATTGTCACATACGATCGGTCGCGCAGTACTGGCCGGCATGATAAACAGCAATATCGGTTTTTTCCGCACTCCGAAAATGGCGGGCAATAGCCGAATCCTCAAGGCGCTCGGTGACTGCCGCGAAGAACTGCTGTTTGCGATCGCCTTCATTCTCGCCGCTATCGCGATGACCGTAGGCATCAACAGTGGTGTACTGTTCGCGAACGCCAGCGAGATAGATGTGCAAATGTGGCGGGTGGTCGTGATTGTGCAGAGCATTCCGTTTGTCGCCTCGGTGCTGCTCAGCTTGATCAGCGCTATGCCGAACCTGCCAGCCAGCATCATCGGCTCCATGAAGCCGATCAATCGCGATGCGGACGACGTGTACCTTAACCGCGGTTAAGGTCAGGCCAGTCTTCTCCGGGTAACCTTGCATCCCCCGCTTTATTGCACCAGGGACTGCCGGTTTCCGGAAAAGATATCGGTGGTGAGAATCTTGACGTTGTCGACCCATGGACCGATCACTGCACAGTCGCCTTCCCGGCCGCCGTCCACACAGTCGAAGGGAGGTGGATTCTTGCCGGACGTTTTTCTCGACACGGTAATGCCGGGCAAAGGTCGCGCGTTGAAACCCTCTGGCGAGGTCACAATATTCAACTGGCTTTTGTTTTTGTCGCCGAGTAATTCGGTAATCAGTGCCGGTATCCGGAAAAACGGCAATTCGTGCCGTTATGACCGGCCCGTTTTTCCCGTCGACGATAATCAGTGGCGTCTTGCTGAAATCAATAAACATCGGGTGCATCGAAATCCCCCTTGCTGCGCTTGAGGATACCGGATTCGACATAGCCGTCGAAATTCGGCCCAAGGTACGGCAGGTGATCTCCGAAGACCACGACGATCGAGTCCGGATCGTCGGTGCGCAGTTTTTCGTAAAAATCCATCAACTCCCTCGATTTGTAAAACAACGTATTGACGTAGCGTTCGACCAGGTTCGGGTCATTCTTGACGGTAAATTTATTAGGTCGCGCCTCGTTGAGCGGATAGTCGAGATGGCCGAAATAGGTAACTATATAATTTAGCAGGGGCTTGCCGGAAGCACGCATATCGGCCTGCTTTTCCCAAACCTGGCGGTAAAGCGACGAGTCGCTGAGGAAATTTCTGTTCATGTCGTCGAGAGTGAAAATCCTGGATCGACCAATACTGTTCAAAACCTACCCGCCGATAGGAATTGACCCGGTTCCAGAACGATGCGTAGTTCGGATGTGATACAACTGTCTGGTAGCCCGCTCCGGCCAAGTAACGTGGCAGGCAAGCCGCGTCGTTGCGCAACCAGCCTTCAAAAAACACCGCGTTATGCGTTACCGGAAAACCGCACAACACCTCGAATTCGCTGTTTGCGGTGTATCCGCCGAATACGGGCGCCAGCCCGGTGCTGTAGCCGGCTTGCTTCCACAGCGCACGAAAGCGCGGATCCAGGGGATCGCCGCTCAACACGGCATCTTTCAGGATCGTCGGATCCCAGAAAGACTCAAGCAGGATGATATGTACGTTGCGTTTGTCAAACTCGCCTGGTTTGGCAGCAATCCCTTGCTCGTCGATCAGGGCCTTTTTAGCCGTCTGCACGTCTTTTGGCGACAGCTCGATATGGCCGCGTGCAAGATTACGACTGGTCTCCTGCAAAACGTGCTGTATGAGCCCGCGATCACGGTAGTTACCTGGTTGATCCCATATCCGGTCGCCAAAGTTTGCATCCATGAAGCGATTGAGCGGCACCGCAAAATGAACGAAACCGAACCCGGCAACAGTAATCCCGCCAACAACCGCCCAGGTCAGGGGCTTTCGCCAGTCGATGGCGTAGACCCACAACAGGACCGGAATTAATACCCGCCGCCCACATCGCCCAAAGGCGCCAGTCGTCGAACAGCATGAACATGTTGACGAAACCGATAAAATCGTCTGGCATGATCGGGCTTCCTAGCACCGAATATTTGAGCGCGTTGCTGATCTGCAGAACCGTGATCAGTACAGTGTAAGCCGCAGCCCAGGGCCAGAAACCACGGCACAGATTAAACAACAGCCCACCGAACATCACGTGTATGAAACCGTCGCGTATCCAGACATCATCCCAGACCGTCAGTCCGAAAAAATACCAGGTGACAAATTGCGTGATCGCATACAAGCCCGAAATCCACAACCAGACCGGTAGCCAGATCTTGACGAGTTTGCCGAACCAGTTAACGAATGATTTTATATTTTCCGACATGGTTTTCCATAGTAACCAGCTGAGGGGAGCCTGCGAACAAGTCATGATCGATTATTTTGAGCGAAAAACAGCCCATGACTTGTTCGCAGGCTACATTATGTTTTGTTGCCGACAATTGTTGTTTCCCGGAGGCAGGAGTTTACCGGTCGCCTCAGGTTCGATGATATAGACGCGATCGCTCATTGTATTTAACGTTTCACTTATATTAAGTTTCTCAACCTGACAAAAGTTCAGGATGGTAATGTAGCTCCATGCAGACCGTGCGGGTAAAGGGTTACAAGCGTGGGGGTTCGCGACAGGTTTATGTGGTTTCGTGAAGTTTTCAACTATTTTAATAAATCTGCATACGTTAAGCTAGAATATGGTGGATTTTAGTTTGTGGGGCCTGAAGTGATTACAGATCAGCTCGACCTGACGTATAGTTCGTATAAATGCCCTTTTCCTCGGTTAGCGTGAGTATCCCCAGGTTGTGGGGCGTCCATCAACCTACTTTTCACTGCGGTATCTGGCTGGATGCGGGTCTTCCGATCTGGGAAATGATACTTAGGCTGGCGCTTTTTCCGTCTTTTCCAGCCTTCAAACCGACCGCAACCCTGCCGCGACCGCCATAGATTTCGCAGCCCCTATTGGTGCTTGCGTGGTGGCTGAGGTCTCAGTCGAACAAACCGTCCTGCGGCGGCGCCCGGGAGGGCGGCAACGGCGAGACTTCTACTGAAGGATCTTGCTTGTCGAGGTGGGTGAGAGGAGTGGTGCAGGGATGCACCGTTTACGGACCTAAGGATGGAATCTTCTTGATCACCACGGGGTCTTCGATGCAGGCGATGATCCGGAGCGCGCCGCAAGCCGGGCAGGTCTGATCAGGTACGCGATGTCAGCTGTTGAACACCCGCTTGAGCCGTTGCGCCCAGGCCATCGAGGCGCGACGTTCGGCGGTCGTTGACGGTTCATCCAATCCCTTGGCCTTGTTGCCCTTGCCTCCCTTGGCCGGGGTGACCAGGGCACGGTGTTTACTGTTCGGGGCAAATACACCATGACAAATTTATCGGGAATAAATTTGGACAGCTTTAGCTGGCCCGCGAAGCGGGCGAGTATCAGGGATGATACGAGCAAATCGTGTCAGATTCACCCGCGGTTTTGGCACCAGGGCCGCCAGCCGGGCAATGAAGTCCAGTGGCTGGAAGATGACATGGGTCGTGCCATCCCGGTTAGGGCGTCTTGAGCTGGTAGCGAATGTTGCCATTCGGCGTAAGCGACAGGCGTTTCTCCGACACCGCTGGGCGGCTGATGTAGCGGCACAGCCGTTCAAGCTTCTGGCGTTCATCGGCCTTCGCCGATCACCCCGGCATGCAGGCTGAAGTCCCGCCACCTTGCCCACCTCCTCACCGAACGAGTCATCCCACGCCGGTAGCGTCTGCAGGGTGAACACTTTGCGGCCCTGCTGGGGTCCCACGGCAATCCGATACGTGATCGAGTGGCCCAGGAGCTGATCCATCGGGTCCGTTTCCAGGGTCTCCCCGGCCAAATAGCTGTGCTGTGCATCGCGTTCCAGCAGTCCGTGGCGTTCCAGGAAACGCCCGACACGCCGTGCGATGCGATCGGCCAGTTGGGTGATCTCAATGCTGGTCGGCGCCTTCACCCAGCGGAACCGGACCCATCCATCGGGACGCTCGACATACACGCCGTCAAGGAACAGCATATGGGCCGCTCCTGCGCATCCATGCTCCTGCGGCATTCGTGCGTCCATGCACATCAAATGAATATTCAGATTTAGCGCGCTACCGAAACGTTGGATCAATGTCACGGCACCGGTGTGGGCCGTCTGGCATGAAAAGCCCGCCTATTTGATCAGGTGCGTAGCGATGACCCGATACACAATCCCGAGCACCTGACCCATGATCGCCAGCTGGCTGGCTGGCTGGCAAACAGGAAGCGCAACGGATACGGAAAGCTCAACACCCACTGGCGTACTGGCTGCTCGGGAAAGACCTCATCGACCAGCAGCGCGGCGCTTTCAGCCATGCGCCGCGCACCGCAGCTCGGGCAAAATCCGCAGCGTTTGTGTTGTGAATAGTATCACTAATGTCGCGGGCGCATGGATGCGCAGGAGCGACCAGCTGAAAGCGACCAGATGCTCGGCATGACAGGTGTCGCAACGCACCTGCAGAAACCCATGCTCCAACCGCCCGCACTTGAGGTAGTCTTCGAATTCCTGCTCGACATAGTGGGGTAAAGCTGTACCCTGCGCCTCCAGATGGGCCTTGAATGCCGGATAGTACGCCTCAACAAGTTGGTATAAGAGGGTGTGTTCCGGGCGATGGCGTTCGTAGTGTACCGGGTGATCAGCTGGTACCGACTGAGCCGGGGTGCCCATGGGTGTTTGCCTTGTTGTTATTCATTGTTTGGCGATTATCGAAGTTCGACCGAACCGGTCTGAGCGGGCAACAGCGCCTGCTGGTCCCTTGTCGTCACGATCATAATGTTCTAATTATTTTCTCTATCATGCCGCAGAAGGAGAACGGGATTCAAATCCTGTACAGGTAAAGGTGGTTACCCAGTAACCCTTTTCCCAACCTAGCTTTGGAAAATACCAGCGTTCTACTCAGAACCTGTCTATTCAGTTGGCTTCACACCGTTCCCCAGGCCACCTGTCGTCACAAGAGTTAAACTGTGGCTATTTTCCGCGGCTGTTTTCCGTCAATGCCTACCAGCATTCACCAAGGACTGCTCCAGGCACCATGCTGTCACATGATGGCAGGATGAATACAAGCTTTTTTACCCTGCCACATCAATGACCGCTTTATCGGATTGAGATGAGATGCTAATTGCTTGAGGTCAATGACTGCTCTGTCGGCAGAACTGTCGATTTAGCACATAATTTCAACTAATCGGGTAGGTCGGTTTTGGTAGTTGACCTACAGATCGGGATGTCCGGTTATGGCTAGGAACAGAAGATCAACAGTAGATCCTAAAAGGTCAGCAATGGGTCGAGTCCTGCCTGTTGTATCAAATCTGAGAATGCCTTCTTTAGACGCTTAGCAGAAGCCATCCGAAGATTTCTGCTTCATCTTTAGCGCCTCGGCCAAAACATGGTTGAACATCTGATTCTTCCAATATCAAATGTACCATCACTCGCAATAGCTTTGTATCTAATCACCCTCCACATTGATCTGCTGTAAACCCATCCCAGTAACAGACGATCAGTCCATCGACAGCCACTGAGCAATGCGTTGTTCCGCCCAATAATCGGCCCAGCCAGGAACTGCCCCGCTGACAAATCCTACATGCCCGCCTGATTCGGGCATTTCCAGCCAGACACACTCCGGTAACTCCTCCTCCAATGGCGCGGTTTCAGGGAACACAAAAGGGTCGTGTCTGGCGTGCAGGATCAGGGTCGGCACTCTGATCCTGGGTATGTATTGCCGACTGCTGCTGCGACGGTAATAATCATCGACACCTTCAAAGCCATGCAAAACCGCCGTGACCTGATCATCAAACTGGTGAAATGTTTTTAGCGAGTCGAGTTCCACCTCCACGGGCGAAGCAAGGTGCGCGAATTTCTGCCGGTACTTTTCGCGCAGCCGGGTGAGCAGATGCTGTTGATAGAAACGAGACAGGCCCATGCTCAGTCTGCGCGCGGCATCATCCAGCTGGAAAGGCACGGATATCGCAACCGCCTTGCGCAATGGCATGGACGCCCCCTGTTCACCCAACCATTTCAACAACACATTTCCGCCCAGCGAGACGCCGACCGCCGCATAGGTCTGCTTGACTTGGGTGGACTGAATATGCTCAACGATGCGCTGAGGATCATCGGTCTTGCCGCTGTGATAGCTGGAGGGCAAGCGATTGGGCTCGCCGCTGCAACCGCGAAAGTGCATCAGGCAGACCCGAAAGCCCTGCTTGTTCAGCTGCCGCATGATCCCTCCTGCGTAATGGGACTGCAGGTTGCCTTCCAGGCCATGCATGAACAGCACGACGCGGCCATCCTCGGGTCCCGACCATGCCAGATCGATAAAATCACCATCCTCCAGTTCCACCCTCTCCCAGCTGATCTGCGGCAGGATGCGGCGGCGCATCAGGCTGGGCCAGATGGTCTGGGCATGCGCGCCGGGCAGCCACCAGGCGGCGCGGAATTCACTTTGAATGATCGGCATAACCGCCCGCCCTCTTGACTTGATAACCCATCAACCGAATTGAGTGTAACTCAATGCTCATTTTCCTCAGCTCACATTCAGCCGAACACACTTCCAGTCCAAAACCGGAATAACACCCTCTCATGATTGCGCCAGCCTGGTATCTGGAGCAGTGCAGGCAGACCGTCTGCAACAGGGATGTTGCAGTCGAGCCTACAGGGAAGTATTCACGGCGCGTCTGTCAGGACTGCTCCAGATACCAGTCCACAGAGCTGATTTAGCCATCATCTTCCTATCGCACCCTTAGAAAGAACAAGCCTATGCCTTGGCCAGAAAGATGGCCCGCCGCGGCGCCGGATAGCCCTCCACCGTGCGGGTCTGATCGGCAGGATCCAGATAGTCAGGCAGGGACTCGAAACGCATCCAGTCGGTGGCGTGTTGCTCCTCGATGCTGGTCAGTGCGCTGTGAATCAGTTGGATCTCAGAAAAACCGGCGCGGCGCAGCCAGCTCTGCAGGGTTTGCGTGGTGGGAATAAACCACACATTGCGCATCTTCGCGTAACGTCCCTCAGGCACCAGCACCTCACCATCGCCACCTTCAATCACCAGGGTTTCCAGCACCAGCTCGCCGCCTCTGCGCAACGCGCCCTTGAGTTCGGAGAGATGCGCAAAGGGGGAACGGCGGTGATAGAAGACCCCCATGGAAAAGACCGTGTCAAAGCCCTGCAGATTACTCGGCAGGTCTTCTATGCCCAAGGGCAGGACCTGCAACGGCTGCTGTTTGCCGAGAAAATGCCGGATCGCCTCGAACTGCATGACGAAGAGCTGCGTGGGATCGATGCCAATCACCTGCCGCGCCCCCTCCCCGACCATGCGCCAGCCGTGGTAACCATTGCCGCAACCGACATCCAGCACCAGTCTGCCTGCGAGGGGTTGGATATGCGGCTGGATGCGATCCCATTTCCAATCGGAGCGCCATTCGGTTTCGATCGGCAGACCATAGATCGCATAGGGCCCTTTGCGCCAGGGATGCAGTTCCATCAGGAGTTCCGCCAGCCTTTGGCGTGTCGCATCGTCACAATCACTCGCCTTGCCTGCGGCCACCCTGGAAGCATTCAGTTCAAGCTGCTGAATCGGTAGCTCGGGAAGCCCGCAGATCGCATTCTGCCATTTTGCCATGTCGCCATGGGCGCGCTCCCGCCAGACCGTTTCGACCTGCTCCGGCAACTGCTCAAGCCAACGCCCCAGTGGAGTCTCCAGCAAAGGAACTATCCACTCCCAACGATGATTCATTTTACCGCCAGCAGGGAAATGAAATTAAAACACTGAAACCAGACCTCGATGGTTTTGAAGCCTACCTGCTGGAGACGCTGTTTGTGGACCTGGAGAGTTTCAGGCAGCAGCACATTGTCCAGCGCTGAACGTTTCTGGCTGATCTCGAGGTCCGAGTAGCCCTGGGCCTTTTTGAAGGCATGGTGCATATCCACGAAGAGTGTCTCCGCTTCCCGGGTGGGCAGGCTGATTTTCTCCGACAGCACCAGCAACCCCTGCTCAAGCATGCCGTCGCAGATCGACTGCAATAGAGGCTGTCGCTGCGCTAGCGGCACAAACTGCAGGGTGAAGTTGAGCACCACCATCGAGGCATTCTGGATCCGCACATGCTGAATGTCCGCACACACCAGGTCGATTGGAGCGCCGGCTTGCGACTGATCGATATAACCCTGTGCACGCTGCAGCATGGCAAGCGAACTGTCCACAGCAATGATCCGGCAGGCAAGATTGCCGACACCCTGGCGAATCGCAAGGGCGGAAGCAGCCAGCGAACACCCCAGGTCATAACAGCGGCTGTGAACGGTGGCCCGCTGTCCTGCCAGTGCGCCGATCATGTTGATGATGGTGCTGTAACCCGGCACTGAACGCTGGATCATATCGGGAAACACAACCGCCACCCGTTCATCGAACACAAAATCCGCAATCCCGGACTGGATTTCGGCGTAGAGTCTGTCCTGCTGTGAGTTTGCGGCCATGCTGTTCGCATCAGAGAAAAAGCGCTATTTTACGCGGAATGCAGCTAGTGTACCTCGTCACTAATACTGTGACATTCAGAGTGCGCCTATGGGGCCAGAGCAAGGCGCGATCCGCAGGGAATGGCAGGCCCTTTCCAAGGATTGCAACGCAGCACTGGCCCCATAGGCACACTCCCTGCGGGCGAGCCAGGAAGCGGTCATCCGCTGCGTTATGCCTCTTGGAAAGGGAATGGCCATTCCCTGCGAGGCAGGCCTTGCGGCTAACCGCTTCCTGACTCGCTGAACGTTACAGTATTAGTGACGAGGTACACTAGAAATAGAATAGGGTTAAAGAATAGACGGGGATCAAATACATGGGATTTTTGGATTTTCTTCTCACCAAACGGCAGCAGCGCAACAAAGTGGCCACCCGGATTGGGTTGGAGAGCGGCCTGTTCGTGATCTGTCCAGTCTGTCATGGGGTGACCGAATCAAGGAACCCGCAAGCCTTTGTGGATAAAACAGAGGCCCTGGTGAAACAGATGGTCAACACAAGACATCCAGATACTGCGCTGTTTGACCGGCAGGAAAGCGAGATCAACAAGACCATTCAGCTGGTCGCCAGAGACCTGCCCTATCACTGCACCTGCGAAAGCATCTGAATCGACCGTTCAATCCCTTTCGAGGGCGCTTGCCGCTTTATGACCCGCTTCGACATCCACCCTGGTGAGCAGCAGCGCCCCGATCACGAACAGCACACTCACCGACAGAATGGCGATGCGGGAATCGCCACTGAGGACACCAACCCATCCCATCAGCAAGGGACCCAGCACCACCGCGAATTTACCCAGCATATTGTAAAAACCGAAAAACTCTCCCGCCTGGTCGCGGGGAATCAAGCGTGCATAAAGGGAGCGGGACAGGGCCTGAATGCCGCCCTGCACCAGACCGATCGGCCACCGCCAACGCATAGAATTCCCAGATAGCCTCCATGCGATAGGCCCACAGCAGGATCAGGAAATAGATGAAGATCGCCAGCATGATGCCCTGCTTGGGTCCTCGCCTGGCGCCGATCCTCCCGAATATCAGCGCCGCGGGAAATCCTACGAACTGGGTGATCAACAGGGCGATCATCAGATTATTCGCGTCGAATCCGATCGACAGGCCGTAATCCACCGCCATGCGCACAATGGTATCCACGCCATCGATATAACACCAATAGGCAAGCAGAAAGAGAAAGGTAATGCGCAACTGGCGGATTTTGCGGAAGGTCATGCGCAGTTGTCTGAATCCACCGCTTATCCAGCTGTCGCCCGACCGGCCGGCGGAAGATTCCTTGACGAAAAGAAGGATCGGGATCGAAAACAGCGCCCACCAGATGGCGACCAGGATGAAAGAGAGACGCACCGCTT
Source organism: uncultured Gammaproteobacteria bacterium (assembly GCA_963820955.1). Lineage (GTDB taxonomy): Bacteria > Pseudomonadota > Gammaproteobacteria > Chromatiales > Chromatiaceae. The sequence continues at coordinate 14,800 of CAWGCA010000025.1, forward strand.
CCGCTGCATCCTTCAAGCCAAACCATTCAGGATAGAGTGTCATCAACACGGCAAAGGTGAATAACAATCCGCCGCCCAGATAGCCCAGGGCAAAACCAAGAGAGGAGACCCTGTCATAGTGTGACTTATCGGCCACATCGATAAGCAGGGCGTCGTAGAAGATATTACTGCCGGAGAAGCCGGTCAGCGCCAGCCCATAGAGCACCAGCGCCGTCACCCAGCTGCCCATGGCAACCAGGTAAAGGGCGCCGGTCATGACTATCCCCATGCTGGCGAAAAACAGCAGAAAACCTTTCTTGCTGCCGGCCTGATCGGCAATCGCTCCCAATACCGGGGCCAGACAAACGATCACCAGGCTGGCCATGGAATTGGCAAGGCCGAGTCGAAAAGTGCTTTCAGTGGCTGCTACCCCGGTGCTCCAGAACTGCTTGAAAAATACCGGAAAGAAGCCGGCTATCACCGTCGTGGCAAAGGCCGAATTGGCCCAGTCATAGAGGGCCCAGGCCAGGACACCGCGTGTTTGCCGGGCTTTCTGCATGCCTTCCGAGTGCTAAAGCAGTACCGGCTGCATCACTTGACGAGTCCCGAGCCAGCCAGGCCGATTGCTTTGCGTGAACCGGTAAAACCTCCCTGTTCAAGCATGGCGTCATTGCCAATATTGGCCAGCATCGCCATTCTTACCAAGTCCGCCAGAGAGGTGGCCTGCATCTTTTCCATGACCCGGGCGCGGTGCGCCTCAACCGTCTTGGCGCTGACCCCAAGGGCGGAGGCAATCTCTTTATTTGCCTTGCCGCCGGTGACCATCGCCATCACCTCATGTTCACGGGGTGTCAGACGGGCCAGGCGGGTTGCGATCTCTGCCTTTTGTGACTGTTTGTCCCGTTGCTGTTCATCCAGCAGCAGGGCATGGCGGATACTCTCCAGCAGCAACTCATCATTGAAGGGCTTTTCAATAAAATCCACTGCACCCGCTTTCATGGCGCGTATCGCCATTGGCACATCGCCATGCCGGTGATAATGATCACCGGAATAGTAATCCGCTGCTCCGACAGATATTCCTGAAGCTCCAGGCCGCTCATCCCGGGCATCCGGACATCCAGCAACAGGCAGCCTGATCGTCCTGGATAGTAGTTTTCAATGAAGGCATTCGCGGACTCAAAGGTCTTTACATCCATGGCAACCGACTCGATCAGCCATTTGAGTGAACTGCGTATTGCCTGATCATCATCGACAACAAACACTGTAGGTTTATTACTCATAGATTTTAAAATCCTGCCAGTACCAGATTGGGATCAGACGGAAACACACTCTGAATTCCGCGCCCTTACCGAATTCAGAAGTCGCAGAGATCTTGCCGTGATGCGACTCGATGATCTTGCGACTGATAGGCAGGCCCATGCCCATCCCACTCTCTTTGGTGGAGAAAAAAGCATCAAACAAATGCTCTATATTTTCTGCTGGAATACCCGGCCCGGTATCCTTGACCAATACTTCAACCTGATCATCCTCAATTTTCCGGGTGATCAGTTCCAGTTTGCGTTGTTCCACATCCACCTGTTTCATGGCATCGATCGCATTGCGTACCAGATTCAACAAAACCTGTTCGATCTGAACCAGATCCAATTCACCGGCAAGGCCCCGGCGATAACTGCAAGCTCACATCCACACTGATGCTTTGCCGCGACATATTCGACAAACGAGGCCACCTCCAGGACCAGATGATTCAGATTGACCAGCGGAGTGTTCCTGCGCTCGTTTGCCGACCAGGCCCGCAGGCGCTTGATGATCTCACCTGCACGTTCGGCCTGGACGGTAATCTGTGCCATGGCATCCACCAATTCCGCTTCGCCACCATCCCGGTCTGCAAGCCGCGCACACAACCACTGGCGAAATTCACGATCGCGGAGAGCGGCTGATTCAATTCATGGGCCAGGCCGGTAGCCATCTCACCCATGGTGCTGACCCGGCAGACATGCACGAGTTCGGATTGATGCTGCCGGCTCTGCTGTTCCGCGGTGCGCACCTGGGTGATATCCCGCCCATACAGATTGACATATTCCAGTTCCAGCACCGGCGCCATCAAAAGCGAGATGATCTGTCCTCCGAGATTGATTTCATACTCTTTGTTCAGCCCATCCTGCATAGCATCGAAATACAGGTTCCGCCAGTAGAGCGGCAGGGTCTGTCCTCGATCACACCCCCAATACTCCAACAGCGGTCACTGGCAGTATTGGCGTAGATAATCACGCCACGGCTATTGATGCTTAAAACCGGGCTGGGATTTTCACTGGCGAACTTGGCCAGACTCTGGATCGCCTCTTCGGCCTTTTCTCTTTCAGTGATATCCCTGAGATAGACAGTGAATACGGCCCTGTTCCTTGAGCTGATCGACATCACAGAGCATTCAATCGGCTTCTCCTGCCATAGGCATCGACACTCCCGACATTTTTTGGGCGCGGCAGAGCTATCAGCAGCCGCTCTGCTGCCGGCAGCGTACAGCATTTCCGCGAATCTGAAGATGATCCTGGGGATGAATAACCAATTGATCCAGAGGATTGCCCAGCAATTGTTCCCTGGAATATCCGAAGGTTGTCTCCGCCGTGATATTCGCCTCGATGATCAGACCTTGGTATCCACAGTAATGATCGGGTCCAAAGAATTTTCCAGCAAGGCGCTCTTCAGCGCCTCAGATTCACGAATGCGCAGTTCCTGCTGCCACCTTGGTTTCATCTCTGACATAACTGACCTGATTGAAACAGCTCTTGGAAGCCGGATATTCCAGCAGCATCAACTGATTGCCTCGGCCGGATGCCATTTCTGCGCGATACCCAAGGCATTGTGACCGAAAGTGCGAGATTCTGCCACAGATCTGGCTGAGGCGGGATGAGATGAGAAAGAATATCAGGGTAAAGGCGGCCATATAGACAAACGCTTCAAAAAAACGTTTCCCGCCTGACGGAACTCAGAATGTGTTGCAGCCGGGTCTACCATACGCGACGCGAGAAATCATGGAGAAAAACTGCATATTTCGATCCGAATGCGCCGATAGAGCGTGAAGGCCTGGGATGTAATCGAAAGTCACCTCTGCCCAATCCTTCGAGATGACTGGGCGGCCCAATCCGGGCCTATTCACTGCTGGCCAAAGGATGGTTGCTGATCCCCTTCGAACAGACCGATGATATACCCTCCAGTCCGGCAAACTGTTGTGAAGCCGCCAAAAACCTTTCATTCATCGGCACATCAGCATGACGATGGCGCGTTCCTCCTCAGCGCCACGAGGCAACCTTCGCCCAGGTGATGAAATAGGGTCACCTCCCATATGGTTGTGGTGACGCCTTTCTGTTCTTGTTAAAGAGTTCGCAGGGCCAGATCAATGGGAAATGATGGTCCGTTGATGGTAGACCTCCCTGGGGTTGCCATCCAGATCCAATAAAAGCACATGACTGGGTTCCACCGAGCCGCGCAATGGAAGCCCTGCATCATCCATGGGCGGGGCTCGTTGAAGTAGATAATGGATCTTTTCCCTGCTCTGCTCCCAATCCTTGGAGTAGACATGTCTGACCAGACGCCAGTTTTGAGCAAGATCATGTGGCCTTCTCCAAATCCAGTCAAAAAATATTCAAACCGGCTGCGGGTATCGGCAGCTCGGATCTCCAGGCGATTTTCAAGATCATCCTGAAAATAACCACCCAATTCATGGGTCTGAAACGGATCGATAATCACCCAGACAATGATCCCACAAAACAGCCCACCAAGACAGATATCCACGGTAATGGAATACGTGCTATCCAGCTTGGAACCTGCTGTGTCAGGAAAAAACATCAGAATAATAATTATCTTCTAATTTCGTCTGAGTGGCATACCTCAAGGGACTCTCTTCTTTACCCTACTTGGGAGGATAAATCCAGACAGGTATTGAGTAAATTACTAAAAGTATCACATTGGAACAAAAAAAGAGGCGCCAAAGGCGCCTCATAGGGGTTTCGAAGATGACCTCGATAAATCGTGTTGTTGTTTTTAAAACGGCGGTTCGAATTTCGATCACATCCCGACTGTCGACTGGGTACTACAGCCTGTTGCCTAATCAAACAGCAGTTTACATTACAAAGCCGATATTGAATTCAGTCTCACTGTCCATCGTCCTCTCTCAGTGTTCAATCAACCTTGCAATGCGCTTCCCTCCATCCTCCCCTTCTTTTTTAATTCAAGCTATTCAGGGTAAGGAAAGTATCCAATATAATGCTTTATGCTGATACCCGGATGATTGCCCCATTTACTAAGGGATTATCCCTGCCTGACCACTACCCCTCCACATTCAAACCATCATGAACAATCAGATTCCAACTTCTGCTTCCTTCCTTTCCACCCCGGGGTTTTTCCGGCGGCTGGCTGCCATGCTGTACGATGGACTGCTGTTGTTTGCCCTGATGGCGGTTGCAACCACCTTGATCACCCTGCCCTTCGGCATGCCTGCCGGAGCGGGTCGGATTTTATATCAGCTGTTTCTGTTTGAAGTTATTCCACTGATCTTCTTCAGCGGATTTTGGGTCGTCGGAGGACAGACACTCGGTATGCGCGCCTGGAAACTCAAACTGATCAGAGAGGACAGCAATCCAGTGCGCTGGACCGATGCATTAAACAGGTATCTGGCCGCACATCTTTCCTGGCTGGCGCTGGGTCTGGGCTTTCTGTGGATTTTCGTTAACCCGGATAATCTGGCCTGGCATGACCGCCTCTCCAAGACACGTCTGATTTCGACAAAAAAAGAGCATAGACAGGCAGTTCAGTCGCTACTCTCCACATTGCACTGCAGCGTATCAAAAAGGGCTGCAGCCTTGTCAGGGTCTCCTGATATTCAGCTTCAGTACTGGAGTCAGCCACGATACCGCCACCGGTCCAGAAACTGATCTTTTCAGCGCATTTGACGAGTGTCCGGATGGCAATATTACAATCCATGTCGCCATCGAACCCGATATAACCGATCGAACCACAATAAACCCCACGCCTGGCGCGTTCGAGTTCTTCAATGATCTGCATGGCCCGCAGCTTTGGAGCGCCGGTAATCGACCCACCCGGAAAACAGGCGCGCAGCAGACTCAGTGCATCCTCGCCTTCAGCCAATTCACCCTCTACCGTACTCACCATATGGTGCACCCTGGCAAAGCTCTGTATTTCAAACAGGTCAGACACGCCGATGCTGCCGGTCTTACAGACTTTACCAAGATCATTACGCATCAGATCCACGATCATCAGATTCTCTGCCCGGTCCTTCTCAGACTTGCCGCCAGACAGCTGAACGCCCGGCGATCTTTCTCTGGATCGGGATGGCGTGGCGCCGTCCCCTTGATGGGACAGGTTTGCACCCTGCCTTGCCTGACACTCAGAAACCGTTCGGGAGAAGAGCTCAGGACATTGCCAAAAGGCAGTTCCAGATAGGCGCTGAAAGGCGCCGGGTTGATCTTGCGCAAGCGTTGGTAAGCTGACCAGGGATCGCCCTCCACATCGCCCTGAAAGCACTGCGCAAAGTTGACCTGATAGCAGTCGCCTTCTCGAATATAGCGCTGTATGCTGCTGAAACACTCCAGATAGTCGGATTTACTCAGATTGGATCGAATCGGTGAAAGCAGACGAAAAGGCGTGGTTTCAGATCGCCTCGGATGACTGAACAGGTCGATCAATCTCTCCCAGCCACGCTCAGTTTGGGGATCTCTTCCCTGACCGCAAAGCCAGGTGTTTTGCTGCTGATGATCGACAATCAGCGCCCAGTCATACAGATCCAATCGCCAATTCAGGCATACCGTCTACAGGCTCCAGCGATGCTGGCAGACGTTCAATGCGTCGCGCCAGATCATAGGAAAAATAACCGATCGCGCCACCGATGAAAGGCAGCTCAGACTGATGAGGTGCGGTAGAGAGCGCTAGCTGGCTGCGCAGAAAGCGAACGGATCCTTCTTGGATCTTGCAACAGCGCCGTCTGCTGTCTGGATCTGCGTAATCTCGCCCCTGGTGATCAAAGTCCGATAGGGCGCGGCTGTAATAATATCAAACCGCCCCTGCTCGATCATCGGCCTGGCGCTGTCGATAAACACCGGCCAGGGTAGATGACGAATGGATTCGAACAGCACAGCGCTATCGCTGCGATAAGGCAGACGTTGCTTGCGGGGAAAGTTCACTTTGAAGGAGCAGTAGCATGCCAGGCTCCCCCATTGACTGGGGGAGCCTGGCATTTGCAGATCTCAAAATCAGCTGTCGTAAGGATGACGACGGATGATGGTCTCTTTCCGGTCAGGTCCGGTGGAGATGATATCGATGGGGGTCTCGCAAAGCTCCTGGATCTTGTCGAGATAGTCCTGGGCCGCCCGGGGTAACTGCGAGTATTCGGTCGCTCCCACGGTAGACTCCTGCCAACCCGGCATCTCGATATACACCGGCTCACACTCTTCAAACAGATCCGCACCGACCGGTGGCGTCTCTATCTGCTCGCCCCTGAGCTTGTACGCAACACAGATCTTAAGCGTCTGCATGCCGTCAAGCACATCGAGCTTGGTGATACAGATACCGGTGACGCTGTTGATATCCAGGGAGCGCTTCAGTGAAACCACGTCAAGCCAGCCGCAGCGGCGCTTGCGTCCTGTGGTGGCGCCGAATTCATGGCCCTTGGTGCCCAGGTAATCGCCATCCGCATCGAACAGTTCCGTGGGAAAGGGTCCGGCGCCGACCCGGGTGGTGTAGGCCTTGACAATGCCGACAACGAAATCGATGTGGCGTGGGCCCACGCCGGTGCCGGAGGCGGCTCCACCCGCAGTGGTGTTGGATGATGTCACATAGGGATAGGTGCCGTGATCTATATCCAACAGGGCGCCCTGTGCCCCTTCGAACATCACATTCTTACCGGCCTTGCGCAATTGATGCAGGGTGCCGGTGACATCCTCGACCATGGGTTTGAGGCGCTCGGCCTGGCTCAACAGATTGTCCAAAACCTGCTGGTAATCGACCTCGCCAACCTCAAACAGATGTTTCAGCGCAAAATTATGGTAATCCATCACTTCGCGCAGACGGCTGCTGATATGACCGGCATCAAAGATCTCACCCAGGCGGATGCCACGCCGTGAAACCTTGTCTTCGTAGGCCGGTCCGATACCACGCCCGGTGGTGCCGATAGCCTTTTTACCACGCGCCTTTTCCCGCGCCACATCCAGTGCGACATGGTATGGAAGGATCAGGGGACAGGATTCAGAGATACCCATGCGGCTGGCGGCCGGGATACCACCCTGTTCCAGCATGTCGATCTCTTCCAGCAGGGCATCCGGGGAGAGCACCACGCCGTTACCGATCAGACAACGCACATTGTCACGCAGGATACCGGACGGAATCAGGTGCAGAACCGTCTGCTTGCCATCGATCACCAGGGTATGGCCGGCATTGTGTCCACCCTGAAACCTGACAACGGCTGAGGCCTTGTCAGTGAGCAGATCGACGACCTTGCCTTTGCCTTCATCTCCCCACTGAGTACCGATTATTACGACATTTTTTCCCATGGTATTTCTCAAAATAACTAATGGTTTCAGGCCAAGGCCTGCTGTGTAAGAGACGGGAAGCTACTACTGCTACTGTCAGCTTCCCGGTGAATTAAACTGGCGTCAACTCCCATTCACTGCCATTCAAAGACAACTGTTCGGCACATCCCATCTCTCTCGCGCCGCCCTGTTGTCCAGGCAGCCCGCAGACAATGCAGCGGCCTGCCTTGCGCAGCGCCTCGATGCGGTTGCGCAGCGCCTGATCAGTTCCCCCAGGGGGCAAAGATTCTGGAGTTAGGCTGCGCGACCTGGGGCTTCGCCAGCAGCATCAAGGTCTTCAAATCAGTACTGAAACCGGTTGCAGGGCGCGCGCGACCGAAAACTCTGCCGATATCGTCATAGCGCCCGCCCCGGGCAATCTCCTTGCCGCTGCTGGGAACAAAGGCGGCGAAAACCACACCGGTGTGGAAATGGTAGCCTCTGAGTTCCGCCAGATCGAAGTGGACCGGCACTTGCGGCAGCCAGATTGAGATCTGTTCCGCCATCTGCTGCAGGTAGCGCAAGGCCTCCTGCACCGGCTGCGCAGCCCCTTGCAAAACCCTTCCCGCTTCAGCAAGTGCGTTTTCACCATTCAGTTCACCTAATTTGAGCAGCATCGCGGCATGTTCAGGCTGGATCCGATATGACTCCAGGAGTTCAGCAACCTCCGGCATCGCTTTGCGTTGCAGTGCTTCAAACAGGGTCATCTCCTGCTTGCTGTCGAGACCCGCCTGGGCTGCCAGCCCTTTGAATATGCCAACATGACCCAGATCGAGGTAAACGTCCTGGACCCCGGTCTCTTGCAGAGTCCGCATCATCAGACGCAGAATCTCGATATCACTCTCCACGCCTGCGTGACCATACAGCTCCGCACCAATTTGCAGAGGACTGCGGGTGCCGGCAAAACCGTCCGAGCGGGTATGCAGCACGGTTCCCAGATAGCAGAGACGGACCGGAGACTCGGTACCCATATGGTGCGCGTCGATGCGCGCAGCCTGCGGAGTAATATCTGCTCTGACCCCCATCATGCGCCCACTTACCTGGTCGGTCAGCTTGAAGGTCTGGAGATCCAGATCACTGCCCGTGCCGGTGAGCAGGGAGTCGAGAAACTCGACAAAGGGAGGAATCACAAACTCATAGCCCCAGCTATGATAAAGGTCGAGCAGCTCACGGCGTTTCAGATCGATCAACCCCGCCTGTGGGGGCAGCACCTCATCGATGCCGTCAGGCAATATCCAGCTTTCGTTTTCCATCGATCCCATCAATTCACAAGGTAGAGTAAACCCACACCAAACAGCATACTGACCAGTCCACTGATGCGCAGCGCGCGATTATTCTGTTGGGCGATCGAGAGCATCATCCTGCGCATGCCTAGTGGATTCAGAAATGGAAAGATACCTTCCAGCACCAGCAATAAGGCTAACGCCACCCCCAGATCTTGCCACATCTCTACGCCCCATAAAAAAACCGGGATCATCCCGGTCATTGAAGACAGCCGCGGATACCCTGTCAGAAAACCTCTCGACAGAGCATCCGGTTTTCAGCCGTCGTGTATTCTCCCAAAGCCTGGGTGCATTGTCTATTCTCCCTGTTGATTCTTCAGATAACGGAAAAAATCTGAATCGGGCTGCAGCACCATCACGTCTGAGCGGTTGTTAAAACTGTTTTTATAGGCGTTCAGACTTCTATAAAAGGCATAGAACTCCGCATCCTGGTTATAGGCATTGGCGTAGGTTTCAGCCGCCTTGCCATCACCCGTACCACGCAACTGCTCTGCCTCCTTATAGGCATCCGCCACAATCACCACCTGTTGACGATCTGCTTCAGCACGAATTCTCTCCGCCGCCTCACCACCTTTTGCACGCAGGTCCCGCGCCACGCGTTCACGCTCAGCTCGCATCCGCTCATACACCGATTCGCTGACTTCAGGGGGCAGATCGATCTGTTTGACCCTGACATCGAGGATCTCGACCCCCAGTTCGGCTGCCTGGGCATCTGAATCCTTGGTCAGCAGGGCCATGATTTCGCCGCGCTCACCGGAAACCACCTCTTTGATGGTGCGTTTACCAAACTCGTTACGCAGACTGGTATTGATGCGCTCCGCCAGCAGGCGTGCGGTCTTGTCATCGCTACCACCTGTCGAGCGGTAAAATTGCGCCACATTGGAGATCCGCCATTTGGCGAAAGAGTCGACAATCACGTCTTTTTTCTCGATCGTCAGAAAGCGTTCGGGACGCGAATCCAGGGTCTGGATGCGCGCATCGAATGTCTTCACGTCATTGATCATCGGCACCTTCCAGTGCAGACCCGGTTCGTAATCGCTGTGCACGATTTCGCCCAGACGAACTTGAAGGCGACCTCCCACTGGTTGACAACAAAAGCCGAGGCATAAACCGCGACCGCAACGACAGCAAGAACCGGAATAAGCAGTTTAATATTCTTCATTATCGAACGCTCCTGCCACGATTGGAATCCCGCGGATCAGGCCGCACCGGGATCTGATTGCCCGTTTCCGGGAGTGGGCTGAAACTAGAGGCTTGACCGCCACTCTGCTGAATCATCTTATCCAACGGCAGATACATCAGGCTGTTACCGCCGGCGGTATCCAGCATGACCTTACTGGACTGACTCAACATGGTCTCAACTGCATCCAGATAGAGACGTTCACGGGTCACTTCAGGTGCCAGCCGATACTGTTTGAGGACTGCCAGAAAACGACTGGTGTCACCTTCCGCCTCGGCAATCACTCGATCCCTGTAGGCCATGGCGTCGGCCACCTGACGGGCCGCTTGACCGCGGGCCTGTGGAACCACCTCATTGGCATAGGCTTCGGCCTTATTCTCCAGCCGTTCCTTGTCCTCACGGGCCTTGATAGCGTCATCGAAGGCGCTTTTAACCTGCTCCGGCGGCTTGGCGGGCTGGGTATTGACACTGGTGATCTCCAACCCGGTCTTGTAATCCTCGATAAGACCCTGGGCGGTGGACATGATGAGATCTGCGACAGCACTGCGCCCTTCGGTCATGATAAAATCCAGATCGCTCTTACCGATGACCTGACGCACCGAGGTCTCGATCGTGTCACGCATGGTCTTTTCCGGATTCTGATCCTGGAACAAGTAGTCTGCCGCATCCTGGATTCTGGATTGCACCGTAAGCTCCACATCCACGATATTCTCATCCCGGGTCAGCATGGTCGCCTTGTGACTAAACGAGGAGATCTGATCCACGTTGACCTTCAGCACCTCTTCTATCGGATAGGGGATATGCCAGTGAGGGCCTGGGTCCGTGGTTTCGGAGTAGGCGCCGAAGCGCAGAATCACACCCCGCTCGGCGGGTTCGATGATGTAGATGCCGGACGCCAGCCAGACCAGCACAACCACCGCCAGGATCAGCCCGACGCTCTTAGAGCTTGGACCATGACTGCCGCTTGACTCACCCTTAGGCGACTTGCCGCCGCCGAAGATGCCGCCAAACTTCTCCCGAAGCTTCTTTACCACTTCATCCAGATCGGGCGGACCCTGGTCGCCACCTTTGCCGCTCCAGGGATCTTTATTACCGCCACCCGGTTCATTCCAGGCCATCGAACACTCCAAATTTATCAGCTGAAAAACAGTGCGCGCCCGCATTCAGACAGGCGCATGAACTTACATCATGTGGATAGTAAAGCATTATTCGAGTCATAGCGTTGTTGGATTCTAACAGTCTGCAGGACTGAGGGGAATGAATGAAGTCCTAACATCGACATGATCCGCTCAGACAAAGCAGTCCTCAAGCTCAGGCTCTTCCTTCAGTAGACGTCTGAACTCCCGTTCCGGCATGTCTATCTCCATTTCCCATCCACCATCATCGGTGCCTAAATCCTTCAGCACTTCACCTCTGCGGTACAGCAGCGCATGCCAGCGGCCATTTGCCGCACTCAGGCGCAGCCGCTGACGCACATGCGCACGTCTGAAAAAACTCTTCCAGGGCCAGGTGCAATAAGTCGATGCCAGCTCCGCTGCGCGCTGAGAGCCATACTCTGACCGGTTGACCCGCTTCATTGCGGTCGATGCGTGGCTCCACGTCTTCCAGCAGGTCGATTTTGTTGTAGATCTCGATCTGATGGACCTCAGCAGCGCCAATCTGTTGCAATACATCATTCACTTCAGTGATACACATGGCGCGCTGATGGCTTGCCGCGTCCACCACATGCAACAGTAGTGAAGCCTGAACGGTTTCCTGCAGCGTGGATTTAAAGGCGGCGACCAGATCATGGGGCAGGTTACTGATGAAACCCACCGTATCCGCAATTACCACGGCGCCCTCGCCCTTCAACTCCAGGCGTCGCAGCGTTGGATCGAGGGTAGCGAAAAGCTGGTCTGCGGCATATACGCCCGACCCGACCAGGGTATTGAACAGGGTTGACTTGCCGGCGTTGGTATAACCAACCAGCGAAACTGTAGGGATATCTGCCCGTTCGCGACCGCGCCGCCCCTGCTCGCGCTGCGACTCGACCCGCGCCAGCCTTTTTTTGATCTGGTCGATGCGCTGATTCAAAAGTCGCCGGTCTGTCTCCAGCTGGGTTTCTCCCGGCCCACGCAAACCGATACCGCCTTTTTGCCGTTCCAGATGGGTCCAACCTCGCACCAGACGGGTGGAAAGATGGCGCAGCTGGGCCAGCTCCACCTGCAGCTTA